>NZ_JBGGWE010000001.1:0-668463 GCF_041321095.1 Fibrella arboris
CGGGGTAGCGTGCACAGAGCTATTTTTCTCTGTACACGCTACCCCGAAACGGCGGACCGCTCTGGGTTTTATCCTTTACCCGGGAGATGGAACGTACCTAGGTCAACTCGGCCACAACCGTAACGCCGCCTTTCGTTTTCTGGCCCATGGTCACGTTGATTTTGGCATCCAATGGCAGAAACAGGTCAACCCGCGAGCCGAACTTGATAAAGCCCATTTCTTCGGTCTGTTTCACCGAATCACCTTCATTGACATACCAGACAATGCGGCGGGCCAGTGCACCGGCAATCTGCCGCATGAGCACTTCAACGCCGCTTTCCTGTTTGATCACCACCGTTGTCCGTTCATTATCGGTGCTCGACTTCGGGTGCCAGGCCACCAGGTATTTGCCGGGATAGTATCGGAAGTAGCTCACCAGGCCCGACAGTGGATTGCGGTTGACGTGCACATTCAGCGGAGACATGAAGATGGACACCTGCTTCCGCTTATCCTTAAAATATTCGTTCTCTACCGTTTCTTCGATAACCACTACGGTACCATCAGCGGGCGCCACTACCAATTTTTCGTCCAGCGTGTGTGCCCGTTTCGGAATGCGGAAGAACTGCACGACCAGCAAGAAGAGCACCAGGCTCACGATGCCCAGTAGCCACATGGCCGTGGCGTTTTGCCGGAATAGGAAGTAATAGGCAGATAAATTAAGGCCCAGCAATACCAGCGCTGTGGTAAACATAATGGTATTGCCTTCGCGGTGAAGTCGCATAGTCTGTTCGTTAAAGAGAATAGCAAAACTACAGTTGAATACACAATGAACAATTCGCGAAACGGAGTTGCTTACCGAATCAGTCATATTCTGACAAAAAAATCGGGAATTGTTCTCCCATCTTTGTGGTCAAAAACGCAAACGACCGCCCAATGGCCTCCATCTTCTCACGCATTGTTGCCGGGGAAATCCCCGCGCATAAAATTGCCGAAACAGACCAATTCCTGGCTTTCCTCGACGTAATGCCTACTACCCTGGGGCATACGCTGGTGATCCCCAAACAGGAAGTAGACTATATTTTCAACCTTGAGGATGACCTGTATGCGGGCCTGATGGCCTTTGCAAAAAAAGTAGCGCCTGCCATCGAAAAAGCGGTGCCCTGTAAGCGAATCGGCGTGGCTGTTATTGGTTTGGAAGTGCCTCACGCCCACGTTCATCTGATTCCGATGAACTCACTGGCCGACATGGATTTTAACCATAAAATAAAACCCAGCCAGGAAGAACTGGCCGAAACCGCCGCGACGATCAGGAGCTACCTTATCAATGGATAATTGAAAACCCTTTTCTCTATAGTCTGTTGTTTTAGTTGAGTATCAAATAAACCTCAACAATGGAAACACAGAACGGTAAAACGGCCCTTGTGACGGGTGCCACCAGCGGCATCGGCCGCGAACTCGCCAACCTTTTCGCCAAAGACGGCTACAACCTTATCCTCGTCGCTCGCAGCAACGATGACCTTCAGCAACTGGCACAGAGCTACGACCATCAGTTTGGTATCAAAACCACGCTCATCGTTAAAGACCTGGCCAGTGATCAGGCCGGCCAGGAAGTTTATGATGAAGTGAAGCAGCAGGGCCTCCAGGTCGATGTGCTGGTAAACAACGCCGGCATGGGTGAGTATGGCATGTTTGCCACCGAAACCGATCTGCAAAAAGAGGTCGACATCATTCATATCAACGTGATTGCGCTGGTGAAACTGACCAAGTTGTTCCTGAAAGACATGGTGGATCGCAATGAGGGTAAGATCCTGATGCTGGGGTCGGTAGCCTCGGTTATCCCAAACCCGTTGATGGCTGTCTACGGCGCCACCAAGTCGTTTATTTACTCGTTCTCAGAAGCGCTCCGCAATGAGATCAAAGACACCAACGTAACATTAACGGTGCTGATGCCCGGCGCTACCGATACCGATTTCTTCAATAAAGCCGGTGCCTCCAACACCAAAGCCCAGGAAAAAGCCCGCGAAACGCCCGCTGCCGATGTGGCTAAAACAGGGTACGATGCGCTGATGAGCGGTAAAGACAAAGTAGTGCATGGTGTGGCCAACAAAGCCTCTGTCGCCATGGCTCACCTCCTGCCCGACTCGGCCGTGACCAGTTCGTCGCGCCGGGATATGAAAGATAAAAACGAAGCCGAAGAAGAAGAGTCGCACAGCATTGCCATGAGTCTGGGGATTGCTGCGCTGGCTATTGCCGGCCTGGTGGTCCTGTCGGCCTGGAAAAGCCACAACGCGATTGAGCAGGAATACGACGAAGCCAAGTATCGGTATAAAGGCAACAAACTAAAAAACAACCTGACCAATAAAGCCAGCCACCTGAAAGATACGGTAACGGGTAAGGCCAGTTCCTTAAAAGAGTCAGTGGCTGATAAAGCTGGTTCGTTGAAAGATGACCTGACCAGTAAAGCTAAAAGCACGTTCGACGACCTGAAAGATACGGTGCTGCATGCGGTGAATTAAGCGATTCGCAGCGGCGCATACTTGCGTCTAAGGTGGGTCAGCAATTTGTGTTGCTCTAAAAGATTGCTGACGCCCGAGGAGACGCAAGTATGCGCCGCTACGATTATCTTTAACCCATGACGACCTCTTCATCCCCTGCGCCCGAACCGGCGGCCACCACATTAGTTCGCCCTAAAATAGGGTTACTGTCGGCCATCATCTTTGTCATTAGCTCCGTTGTTGGTACGGGGGTGTTCAAGAAAGTGGTGCCGATGTCGGCCGAATTGGGGTCGCCAACGCTGGTGCTGGCCGCCTGGCTCATTGCCGGTTTGGTGAGTCTCGCGGGTACGTTGAGCAACGCTGAAGTGGCGAGTATGCTGGCGAGCGAAGGCGGAGAGTACGTTTATTTCCGGGTTATTTACAATCGGTTTTTCGCGTTTCTTTTTGGCTGGACCAACTTTGCCGTTATTCGTACGGCCTCCATTGCCTCTATTGCCTACGTATTCGCCCAGTCGGTCAATTCGTTGATTGCCCTGCCGGTCACCCCTACGTCGTGGGCCGACGTCAATCTGCTGGGGTTGCATCCTTTCGATAACCTGAGCGTAAAAATCCTGGCCATTGTGCTGGTGTGGGGGCAAACTGCCTTCAACATCCGGGGCCTGAAAACCGGCGAAGCGATCAGCCGGTTCCTGACCGCCATCATGATTGCCGTCATGCTGGGCTTTATTGTTTTCGGCTTGTTCTCGAGTGTCGGCAGTGTGGTGAATCTACAGCCGGTTGATACGGGCCTGACCGGCAAATCGTTGATCAGCGCCATGGCGCTGGCCTGCCTGAGCGCCTTCTGGCCCTACGAAGGCTGGAATACCGTCGGCTACATCGGTGGCGAAATCGAAAAACCATCGAGGAATTTGCCCTGGGCCCTCACGATAGGTACGTTGTCGATCATGGGCTTATACCTGCTTATGAACCTGGTTTACCTATACGTGATGCCGGTACATGATCTGGCTGCGCTGAAACTGAGTCCAAACAGTATTGCGGCCGTGTCGGTAGCGGGTCTGATGGGCGGTAAAGCAGGCTCGCTGATCATCTCATGCCTGCTGCTGGTGACGACCTTCAACTGTTGTAGCATCACTATTCTGATGGCCTCACGTCTCTTCTACGCCATGTCGAAAGACGGACAATTCTTTAGCCGCATCGATTACATGCACCCCACATTCCAGACGCCGTCACGCTCGCTGGTGCTGCAAGCCGCCTGGACAACCCTGATGGTCCTGTCAGGCTCTTTCGACACCCTGACCGACATGCTGATTTTCGCGGCCTTCATTTTCTACGGAGCCACTACGGTGGGCGTCTTTGTGCTGCGCCGTCGTATGCCCAATGCCGAACGGCCCTACCGCGTGATCGGCTATCCCGTAGTGCCCGCCTTGTTCATTGCGTTCTGCGCGTATCTGGTCATTAACACCCTCATCAATCGCCCCGAAGAAGCCCTCGTTGGCTTGGGCCTGATGGCAACGGGCATTCCATTCTATTTCTACTGGAATCGAAAAAAACCAGTCTAGAGAAGGTCTTTACCGTACAAGTACGCACCTCCCTTTCCTGAACTACCTGAAAACGCCTTTCACAAGAAGGCGTTTTTTTACGCTAAAAAAGGGCTACCCAAGCCGGTACGTTTGTGCTGTTGGCAATGTGCTGCTGACGAGGAGCATCCGAAAATCCTTTAACCGAGTAGGGACCGTATCCTAAACCACAAGCAACATGGATATGAAAGCTGCCACCTTCACGCTCGACGTGAAGGGCCTTGAATTACCCGACGACGTTCGGGAAGAGATTAGCCTGGCGCTAAACAATACGCTGATGCGCAAATTGGGCGAAGTAAATCTGACCGGAAAAACAAACAATGCCGCCGCGGCTACGGGTAGTAATGGCCTGTTCGGCAAGGTCATCCGCATCGACGGCGGCGACTGGTCACGTCTGCTTAATCGCCACGATTTCGGGACCGTTTTCCAGAAAGCGCTCGACAACAGACAAGTGTTGGGGGCGGGCATTGAACAGGTAGGCCATCAGCAGTTCGGCGGATGAGCCCGCGGCCACAAAACGGGCCTCTACCGACCGATTCACGGCCGCTATGCCCGTCGGCTCCGTTGCGCGAGGGATCGCAGTTACTGGGCGTTGTGCGGCCGGACGGTGGCATTAGTCTGTTGGCAGAGCCGCTTCCCGTTACGTCCGGTTTTGTGGAAGCCGCCACCGCAGCGGGTCCTGCCGAAGAACGGTTTCGATTCGTGAACAAATGCGTCGAGAAAGGGTGCACCAAGTGGGGGGCGGGTGGTTGCAGCGTCGTAGCGGGGGCGCTGCAACGCCTTCAGGCTACCCAGGAAGCTATTTTACCCAGTTGTGGCATACGGCCATCGTGCCGGTGGTTTATGCAGGAAGGTGCCGCCGCCTGCCACATCTGCCCACAGGTAACGTACCTGAACTATGAATAGAGTTTGCTGTTTTCTGTCTGCAGTTTACGGTTGCTTTGCTACCCTCCGATATGTTTCGATCGCAGCGCAACCGTAAACTGCAGACAGAAAACAGCAAACTATTTCAGCTTCTCGTTATCCAGATGCCGGGTGGCATCACGGGTGTTTTTCTTTTCGAGGTTTTTGGCAAAGGCTTCGGTCAGGTCAATGCCGGTTTGGTTGGCCAGACAGATCAGCACCCACAGCACGTCGGCCATTTCGTCGCCGAGGTCCCGGTTTTTATCCGATTCCTTTTCCGATTGTTCTCCGTAGCGGCGAGCTATAATCCGGGCCAGTTCGCCAACCTCTTCGGTCAGTATGGCCATATTTGTCAATTCGCCGAAATAGCGAACACCTACCGTTTTTATCCATTCATCGACGGTGTCCTGTGCATTGCGAAGGGTCATGAAAAAGGAGTTTACAGGTTGCCGTTTACCGTTTTCAGTTGCTTCGCTTGTTATTGGCCTTGTTGATTAGCAACGCAACGGTAAACAGCAAACTGTAAACAGTAAACTCATTTATTTTTCCGGTGTAAAAAACAAGGTACTGAATTGCTGCTCGTTCAGCATGTCAACGGCCACATCCTGCAATTGATGAGCGGTAATGGCCTGAATATCTTTGAAAATATCGGTTAGCGGCTCCACCCGGTTAATGTCGAGCAGGCTCTTGGCCATCATTAGCATAAAGCTGTTATTTCCCTCTTCCGACATGGCCAGCTGGCCCATCAATTGCTCTTTCGTGTTGTGCAGTTGGGTGGTCGTCAGCACGTTTTCGCGCAGATTTTTAAACTCGCGGTAGGTTAGCGCCAGGCTACGGTCAATCTGTTTGGGGTCGGTACCAAAGTAAATGCCGAGATACCCTGTATCGAGGTAGGGCGTATAGCCAGCGTCGATCGAGTACACCAGTCCGTAGCGTTCACGCAGGTTCATGTTCAGCCGCGAGTTCATACCGGGGCCGCCCAGCAGGTTCACGAGCATAAAGAACGGTAACCGCCGGGGGTCGTTGAGGCTATAGGCAGGTCGGCCAATGGCTACCTGTGCCTGCGTAATGGGCCGGGGCATTCGCTCGTGCGTAGGGGCATAGTGGGTCGGCGCTTGCCGTTTCCGGTTGGCGTGTTTCTCAGGTACGTCGCGCAGGTATTTTTCGACCATTTTCACCACTTTCCCGAACGGCATGTTGCTGACCGACGAAAATACGATACGGTTCGTGTCCAGATTTTCGTTAATAAACGTCTCTAGTGACTCTTTCGTGAAGGAGCGTACTGTATCGGCAGTTCCGAGAATATTATATCCGAGCGAGTGATTAGGGAACACTAATTGATCGAAATCATCCTGGATCGCATCTTCCGGCGAGTCGTAGTACATCGACATTTCTTCCAGGATGACACCCCGCTCGCGCTCGATCTGCTTTTCAGGAAATGTGGAATGAAAGGCAATATCGGCTAAAAGCTCAATGGCTTTCTCGGCATGAACCCCCAGTACCGACGCATGAAAACAGATCTTTTCTTTCGTAGTATACGCGTTGAGTTCACCACCAACATTTTCAAGACGGTTGATGATATGATGCGCCTGTCGGCGAGTTGTGCCTTTGAAGGCCATGTGTTCCCAGAAGTGAGCGATTCCCTGCTGATGGGGCAGTTCGTCGCGGCTCCCGATGTCGAGCATCAGGCCTACGTGGGCAATCTGTGTATGGGGAACCTGCTTATGGGCAATTCGGATGCCGTTGGGCAGGGTATGCAGGTGATAGTCTTCCAAAAGGCAAAATCAGCAAAAAAGACACAACTTTGTGCCGTTAATTAACCCCATCCATGCCAGCCCGGTTCCTAATCATTCAGACAGCTTTTATTGGCGACGCCATTCTGGCGACGGCTCTTCTTGAAGACCTGCACCGGGCCTGGCCCGATGCCCAAATCGACTTGCTGATCAGACGGGGTAACGAAGCACTATTTAAAGGCCATCCCTTTATCAATCAGTTACTTATCTGGGAAAAAAGGACGGAGAAATACCGTAGTTTATGGCAGTTGCTCCATCAAATCCGCGCCACGCCATACCGGGCTGTTCTTAACCTGCAACGCTTTGGTGCCACGGGCCTGCTAACCGCTCTTTCGGGTGCTAAGATGACCGTAGGCTTCGACAAGAATCCGTTCTCAGCCTGGTTCACGCACCAAATCCCGCACGTAATTGGGCAGCATCGGCACGAGGTTCAGCGAAATAATGACCTGCTCAAGCCTCTGGCTATTGCCGGGTATAGTCAATCCAGGCCTAAATTATATCCGTCGCCCGCCGACTATTCGGCCGTAGCGCACTGGCAAACGGAGCCTTACGTGTGTATTGCCCCCACCTCCGTTTGGTTCACCAAACAGTTTCCGGCAAACGGCTGGGTAAAGGTCATCGAGCAACTGCCAGCTCATTGGCGGGTTTATCTGCTCGGCGCACCAGGGGATACGGGAGCCTGCGAATACATTCGGATCGAAACGGACCGGGACCGGGTAATCAATCTGGCGGGGAAATTATCGCTGCTCGAGTCAGCGGCTCTGATGCAGGGCGCCCGCATGAACTATGTCAATGACTCGGCGCCGTTGCACCTTTGTTCGGCCATGAACGCCCCCACCACAGCTGTTTTTTGTTCAACAGTGCCGGGATTCGGTTTTGGCCCGCTTGCCGATAACTCTCGTGTTGCCGAGATCCGCGACCTGATCGAGTGCCGCCCCTGCAATCTGCACGGCCGCAAAGCCTGCCCACTGGGTCATTTCCGTTGCGCCACCGAAATTGACATCGAGGATATAGTAGGAACCTAATAGCACGCGGACTGAAGGGAGTCAACCTGATGAACGCAGCTTTCTAGACTAGAACGGATCAGCGCCGCTTACATCTAAAAATCTGCGTTCATCAGGTTGGCTCCCTTCAGTCCGCGTACCTGTAAAAATCAGTATACTACTTCTGGAAGGAGTTGAAGATGTAATCCCACATCGGCGATGAGACGCCGTAGTTACTTTCGGGATTTTTGTAGTGGTGAACGCTGTGGTTGATCCAGAGCTGTTTAAAGAAATTTTTCGGTGGCGGATAGGCGTGTACGATAAAGTGTACCGACAGATAGCCCGTATACCCCACCATGAACCCAGGGAAGAAAGCATAGGCGGCTTCGCCCATCAGCAGGAAAAACAAGCTGAAGAATGCACCTGCCACAAAAATGGCCAGCGCTGGCGGCATAGCCAAACGAGTCTTGTCTTTCGGATATTCGTGGTGAACGCCGTGGAAGGTGTACTGAATCTTAGCCCGTTGCGGCGTAGTGGGTGCCAGGTGGTACAGGTAGCGATGCAGTACGTATTCAAAGATGGTAAACACGAATAAACCGGTAGCAAAGAGACCCGCAATCTGCCCTGTGCTCATGGCTGTGTATGTAAAGGCGTACCAGCCTAAGAAAGCCGACAGAGTCAGCCACATGGTAATCGGAACCGAGATGTGTGTACGCGACAAATACTCTAGAATAGGGTTGTCGAATAGTTTCTTCGTGCCGTTATTTTTTGGGCGGCTATGAATGGCTTTGTATTCTTCGAGTTGCATAATGTGAGTCCTAGTAGTACGGCAAAAATAACCGATTTTGGTTTTTCAATGTTCCAAACGGTCAACCAAATTGACTAAATAGCTGGTGTTTTGGCTACTTCCACCGAATCGTTTAATCGTTCCTTCGGAACATCCAATGGTGCTTTTGATAACTTAGGTTTTATTATTAACCTCAGTGACTGATTATATGTTAGGTAATTCCACATCCAGTTGATGAAAATCAGTAACCGATTTTTTACGCCCAGAATAGCCATCAGGTGCACAAACAGCCAGGTAAGCCAGGCAAAGAATCCGCTGAATTTAAGGAATGGCAGATCAACCACCGCTAAGCCACGGCCGATCGTCGCCATTGAACCCAGTTCTTTATACGTAAATGGAACAGGTTGCCCACCCCGGGTCAGCAGCGTCAGATTCTTCGATAGAAGCCGCCCCTGCTGAATAGCCGGCTGCGCTACCTGTGGATGTCCATCCGGCCATTTATCCCCTTCGGCCATCAATGCCAGATCACCTACCGCGAATATATCCGTGAAACCCTGTACCTGGTTAAACCGATTGACGATCAGTCGGCCGGCGCGACCAACGGTTTCGGCGGGTAGTCCAGCGGGTGTGTTGGCCCGCACACCCGCCGCCCAGATCAGGTTATTGGTGCGTAGCGTGGTGCCGTCATTCATCGATACGGTTCGACCGTCGAAGTCTTTCACGCGGGTTTTCAGCCGAACGTGTACACCCAATTCCTGTAGATAGTCGAGGGCATGTTTCTGCGCTTCTACCGACATGGGGCCCAGCAGTTCTCCCCCCGATTCGATGAGGTGAATGTCCATGCCCTTAAAATCAAGCTCGGGATAATCACGGGGCAGTACGGTCTTGCGCAGTTCGGCGAGGGTCCCGCAGAGCTCCACGCCGGTTGGCCCACCGCCTACAACTACCACGTCCATTAGTCCGGTTAGTTCGTCGTCGGTTTCTACGCTGAGGGCTTCTTCAAAATTCTGGAGCAGGCGATTGCGCAGGGCAATCGCTTCCTGCACCGATTTCATGGGCAAGGCCAGATCAATGAACATCTGCTGACCGAAGAAGTTGGTATCGGCCCCCATAGCCAGCACCAGATAATCGTAGGTAATGGCCCCGATATCCGTATCAATGGCTTTATCGGCCGGGCGTATACCATTCATAGACGTCACCCGGATGTGCACATTGGCTTTATCGCCCAGGGCGGCCCGTAGCGGAAACAGAATGGAATTGGCCTCCAGCCCCGCCGTGGCAACCTGGTAATAGAGCGGCTGAAATTCGTGGTAGTTGTATTTGTTGATAAGCACCACCTGAAATTCACTGCGGCGTGCCAGATGCCGAGCCAGGGTTAGTCCCCCAAAACCTGCTCCCACGATCACTACGCGTTTCCGGTCTGAGATAGGTATGTTTGGATTCATAGGTCAGTTATCAAATAGCCAGTAACAGTACTCAACGAATGATGGACAATGTAGAAGAACCTCGCTTAGCAACCAGCACGCCTTATAAGCAGCGTCTCTGTTTATTACACGTTGTTCATGGCTAATTGCCCATTGTTAATTAGCTGTAGTACCCGCTCGTAGTGCGCTTCGTACAGGGGAAGAATCTTCGAGATCTCAAATTGTTTGGCGCGGTCGAGCGCATTGGCCTTGAACTGAGGCAAATGATCGTCGTTGAGCACGTAGAGGGCATTTTTGACCATGCTGGGTACGTCGCCGAGGTTGCTCAGAAAGCCCGTCACGCCCTGTATGTTCAGTTCGGGCAGGCCGCCTACGTTCGTTGAAATAACGGGCACTTCGCAGGCCATTGCTTCCAGCGCCGCCAGTCCGAAGCTTTCGTTTTCAGACGGCATCAGAAACAGATCGGCCACCGACAGTACCTCCTCAACGGCATCGAGTTTCCCCAGGAAACGAACATCATCCATGATCTCCAGTTCGCGACAAAGCTGTTGGATACGGGCACGTTCAGGGCCATCGCCTACCAGCAGCAGCTTCACGGGCATGGTTTGTCGAACATGATAAAACGTCATCACGGCATCGTCGATCCGTTTCACACGCCGGAAGTTCGACGTATGCACGATCAGTTTTTCACCGTTCGGACAAATCGCCATTTTGAAGTGGTCTTTCTGTTGCCGCTGAAACCGCGACAGGTCGATGAAGTTCGGGATAACCTCGATCTCGCGTTTAATATCGAAATGCTCGAATGTTTCCTGCTTCAGATTTTCCGACACCGCCGTCACCCCATCTGACTCATTGATACTGAACGTAACCACGGGTTCATACGAGGCGTCTTTACCCACGAGCGTGACGTCTGTTCCGTGCAGCGTTGTCACAACCGGCGTGTGCCGGCCCCGCGATTTCAGCACCATTTTGGCCATGTACGCTGCGGAGGCGTGTGGTATAGCGTAGTGTACGTGGAGCAGATCCACTTTTTCGTTCAGCACCACATTAACCATCGCACTCGTTAGCGCCGACTCGTAGGGAGCATACTGGAACAGCGGATACGATGGGATATTGACCTCGTGATAAAAGACGTTCTCGTTAAAAAAATCGAGACGAGGCGGCTGCTGGTACGTGATAAAATGCACCTGATGGCCATTCTTGGCAAGTGCCTTGCCTAACTCAGTGGCTACTACGCCACTTCCCCCAAAGGTGGGGTAACAGACTATACCAATTTTCATGCGCCAGGCCGCGTTGTTCCAGCTTATGCTGTGAAGCGGCTCACTCCACAACACCGAAACCAACCGAAAAGGTTGAGCTGAAAATCATGTGTTTGTTAAGTAGTTGCCAACAATGGCGCCCGCCTCCCGGTTTTACGTATACTACCACTCACTCTATAAGCGTTGTAGGGAATGCGTATGAAACAAGTAGTATTAGCAGGCCTGCTAAGCGCGTGGGCTCTTTCCTTTACAAGTTGTCAACGGGCTGGTCAACCCGTATCTACGGCCAGCACTCGCCCCAAAGTGGCCGCCTTACCCGAATCAGAGATATGGCGCAACAAGCGCCAGGCCGGTATCGACTTCGTTGCGGCAGGCACCGCCCCCGCCGACTGGTCGATGGATATTGACTTTTCCAAGCAAATCACGTTCAAGCCCTCGAGTGGCACTACACTGGTTGCCAGTATGCCCAAACCCAAGCCCATTGGCGCCAATAGCACTGGCGTGCTGCTCGACGTAGGGCCACGGTCGGTACGTAACGAAGCGGGTGCATTGATAGCGTCGACGAGTAAAAAAACCTATGCCAGCCGGGCGGGGGGGGTTAAGGTATACATAGAGCCCGTGGTCACGCGCGACAACCTGACGGGACGTACCTACGCTTACACGGTACGTGTGGAAACAGGCGGTCGCAGGTACGTTGGGCATGGTGCTTTTATTAAAGGCAGCGATCGTCTCAACGGCACCTGGACCCTCGAAACCATTCATGGGCAACGCGTTCGGGCGGGTCAGTTTCCCAGCCACGAGCTACCGCAAATCACCATTAGCCTGAGCGACAACGCGCTGGAAGGCACAACAGGTTGCAACAAGCTCAAGGGTGATATACAGGCCGACGGCGATCATGTACAGTTCGTTGTACGCACGACGACGTCGAAAAAATGTGCTAACCCCTTCGAAGAAGAATACTTGACGGCGCTGGGGCAAGCTAGTTTGTTCCGCATCGGGAAAGATCGCCTTACCCTGCTGGCCAACGGGCAGTACGTGATGACGTTCCGCACCGAAATGCCCGAAAAAGCCGACGGCGGGAAAGTGCGCTAGAGAAGGTCCGTCTTCGACAAAGCGGACCTGTAGCGAGTCATCGGTCTGGATGGATGGCTCACCCAGCTCCGGGTCGGCTGCTGATTAAAACAAGCAAGGCAGTGAATGCACAACGCCGCCCATACAGTTTTTCATAACGTATTGGTCTCAAAGCAACAAAGCTTATCCGGGTAGAATTTATCCTCTATCAACCGGCTAATTCGCCTGAGTCGAGCGTTGGTCGGCACCTCAACCGTACCTTTTTGCGTAACTTGCTTCAATGCAACGTACCTACACCCTGTCTGAACGCGGTACGCTACACCGGGCCAGTGACTTTCCTGATCAGACCTCAACCCCCGACGATCTGTTGCTGCCCGACGCTGATTTCGATGCGGTGAAGCAACTCGCCACCCGTACAGACAGTACCACCGCCGATGCGCTCTTGACCTATACCCTCTACCGGGGCCGCGAACGGATGCTCTGGCGCAACTACGTGGGTTTGCTGACGCTGGCGAACGGCGTAGCACTAGAGGTTCGTCCGCGAGCGGGGCATTTGCCAACGTTGCTCCGGCACCTGCCCGAACTGGCTTTTCGTCACCTCGATTCGGGGCAGTTCGGCGCACAGAAACTGCCCCTTTGGGAGGTATTCATCGACGCTTTTCTGCGCGAAACAGCCCAGGCCCTTGGGCGCGGCCTGGCCCGTGACTACGTTACGCATGATGACACGCTGCCTACCCTACGCGGAAAACTGCGAGTGACCGATCAGCTCCGTCAGCCTTACTCCCGCCCCGACCGGTTGGCTGTCTCATACGACGACCATACGCCCGACATCGCGGTGAACAGGGTACTGAAAAAGGCATTACAACTGGCGGCGGCGCGTACCCAGACAACGACCGGCCAGACCCGCTGTCGGCAGTTGCTCACCACCCTTGCCGACGTGTCGGAACCAGCGAATCTGACCGTCGATCTGCAACGTACCCAGACCACCTCCCGCCTGTTAAAGACATACGAGCCTGCCCTGCGCTGGGCCGCCTGGTTGCTGCGCGGCCAGGGACCGGGTCTATGCGCCGGGCCAACCGTTTCGCATTGCCTGCTGTTTCCGATGGATCGTGTGTTTGAGCAATACGTAGCCGCCGGTTTCCGCCGGGCGGGGGTCGATGTCGAGATCCAGCAATCGTCGGCCTGGCTGATCGACGATCATAACGGCACGCCGCGTTTTAAGCTGCGCCCCGATCTGCTGCTGCGCCTGAATGACCGTACGATCGTGCTCGATACGAAGTGGAAAACCCTGGATGCAACGGACCATACAGGCCATTATGGGATCGAACAGGCCGACTTATACCAGCTATATGCCTACGGCAAAAAGTACGAGGCCACCGAACTGGTCCTGATCTACCCGGCCCATGCGCAGTTCCGGGAACCCCTTCAGCTCTTCGGCTACGATGCGAGTCTGCGTCTCCGTGTGGTACCTTTTAACCTCGATAAGCCGCTCAACGAGGAAATAGCAGCGTTGCTGAGCCACCTCACCCCCAACGCCGCTCCTGGTTTTTAGGAGTGGCTTGGGGGTGAGGTGGCTGCTGCATTGGGTAAATGAGCCGCCGGGTACGCTTCCTAGTACGATTGCCTAAACCATTCCTCTTTTTATGCCTCTTCTGCTGACCGTCGCTGGCATTCTGGCGCTGATACTCCTCATTGCTTATTTCCACCTCGATACCTTCATTGCTTTCATCCTTGTCTCCATCGGCATCGGCCTTGCGGCCGGTATGGCTGTTCCGGCGGTGGGCAAATCCATTCAGACCGGTATTGGCAATACCCTTGGCGATCTGGTACTGATCATCGGTTTCGGCGCTATGCTGGGGCGGGTGGTGGCCGAAAGTGGCGCCGCCCGGCGCATCACCAACGTGCTGGTCGATCTGTTTGGCGTAAAGAACATTCGCTGGGGTATGGCGCTGGCGGGCTTCATCATCGGCATTCCGCTATTCTATAATGCCGGGTTCATCATTGTGGTGCCGCTGATTTTTACCATTGCCGCCTCTACCCGCCTCCCCATGCTGACCGTGGCCATTCCTATGCTGTCGGCCCTGTCGGTAGCACATGGCTATCTGCCGCCGCACCCATCACCTGCCGCACTGGTAGGGCAGTTAGGGGCCGATCTGGGCAAGACCTTGTTCTACGGGATCCTGGTAGCTATCCCCGCCATTGTGCTGGCTGGCCCAATTTTTGGCAAAACGCTGGGCCGCTTCAACCCAAAACCTGACCGCGAAGTGTTTGATGCCACCGATGTCCCAAATACAGACCTGCCGGGCATTGGCATCAGTTTTTTTGTCGCCTTGCTGCCTGTGATCATGCTCACCGTGTTTGGTCCCCTGCGCGGTTACCTGAAAACGCAGGGCCTTGACCAGACGCTGGGCGGGAAAGTGCTGACGCTGCTCGGCGAGCCGTATATGGGTATGCTCGTGTCGGTACTGGTGGCCGTGTATACGCTGATGCTTCGCCGAAACGTATCGATGAAAAAGGCCATGAAACACCTGGAAGAGGCCATTAAAGCGGCATCGCCTATCCTGCTGGTCATTGCCGGGGCGGGGTCACTAAAACAGATTTTCAACGACTCCGGCACGAGCGTCTACATCGGTCAGCAACTCGCCGGACTGAATATGCCGCCACTGGTGCTGGGCTGGGTCATGGCGGCGCTCATCCGCGTCTGCGTAGGCTCGGCCACCATTGCGGGGCTAACCACAGCGGGTATTATGCTTCCCCTATTGCAGAGTCAGACGGGCGTTCACCCCGAACTGATGGTGCTGGCGATTGGCGCAGGTAGCCTGATGCTGTCGCACATCAACGACGCTGGTTTCTGGTTGTTCAAAGAGTATTTCAACCTCAGCATCAACGATACCCTACGTACCTGGACGGTCATGGAAACGATCGTTGGTGTGGTTGGTTTACTTGGCGTATTGACGCTCAACGCTATCCTATAGGCTGTTTCTGCATTCACTATGAGAAGTTCAGTTTACCTCGCTCTGCTCTACGCCGTAATCATGTTCCTGATTTACCGGTTCGTTACAGATCAGGAGTTACCACTTCACCGGATTCTTGTTAAAGTGGTCTTTACCAGCTTGTTTATGTTTTTCGCTTTGAGATGGATGAACAGATCTAATAAGCCGGGGTAAAGGGAATGCCGTGCTGCTCAACACACTGTAGCGGTACACGCCCGGTTGACCTTACTCGTTACAAAAAAGCAACAGTTCTTCCTGCGTATCGGGCGAAATCAGTAGCCCTTTAAACGTCATGCCCAGTTTCTCCAGCAGCTTCTTCGACGGGCTGTTCGTGGGTAGCACAATGGCAGCCACAACCGGTAGGTTTAGTGTCGTGCTGGCAAAGCTCATCAACCCTGAAGCAGCCTCGAAGGCATAGCCTTTACCCATGAAAGCGGGCAAAAAAGCAAAGCCAATGTCTGGATGGTCGAGGTAGGTTCTCTTCAGAAAACCGCACATTCCAACCGGTGTCTGACCGGCCTTTAGTTCAACCAGGTACAGGCCAAAGCCATAGGCTTCATAACTTGCCAGCGGGCCGTTCAGCAGATACGATTCTGCCTGCTCTTTCGCATGGATGTGTCTGTCGCCAATGTTTTTTAGCCAGCCAGGACTATTGACGAGCTCGATGATAAATGGCGCGTCGCTCAGTGTCAGTTGCCGAAGGGCCAGGCGCTCTGTTTCCAGAATATAGGTCATGGTCAGAACGATTATTTCTGTTCAGCCTGCTCATGCGCTGTCAGCACATCCCGGATCGTTGTCCAACGGATAGATGGGTAGCGATCGTTGTCGAGGCCATCGAGCCTTGCCCGCTTGTCTACCATGTTGCGCATGTACTGCATCCCCTGCCAGGCGGGGTACAGTTCACCTTCGCCAGGCGCCACCGCTTTGGCAACCTTGATCAGACCACTCAACACAAACGGACTGCCTGCCCAGAAAAGCCGGAATGGCTTACCGGTTACGCTACTTGCCACGTCTTTCAGGTGCCGGGGACTGATTTGATCGCCAGCGATGTAAAGATAGCGGGGCGTAGTTGGGTCGAGGGCCGCATTGGCGGTGAATTCGGCGGTGTTATCCATCGTGGTGAAACCCATTCGGTGGTTGGCATCCCCCCAATAGAGCACCAGTTTGGGTTTGAACAGAATGAGCGGCATCGCCCCGGTAATCAATTCGGCAAAAGCGCCGTTGAAGATGGTTGTCGTACTAATTGGCGCTTTGGCCAGGTACGTATGAAACTCCCGACGCAGGTCCAGATTTCGGTTTTCGCCGTCTGAAAAGCGGGTAAAATCCAGCGAATAATCAGAAGGGATAAAGCGGGGTACGCCCGCCGCGATGGCCGCGTCCAGCACTATTTTTTGGGTATCGACAATCGTATCGCGAAAGCCGGACAAGGCCGATACAACACAGTCAGCGCCCTGACAAGCCGCCGCCAAGTCGGTTGCATTGTTCATGTTTACCTTGTAGACGGTTACACCAGCCTGCTCCAGCGTTTTCACTTTGTCGGGGTCACTGCTCGCCCGAACAATAGCCCGGACGTTTGCGCTTTTTGCCAGTAAGGCCTTCACAAGGCGTCCGCCCAAATCGCCTGTGGCACCGGCTACCAGAATCGTGTTCTTCATTCGCTTTGTTTTCTCCTATAACTCAGTTGGGTACGTTATGGCTTTGGGTCGCTCACAAAACCCGTTAACCTATCAGCTACCATAAATGACAGACCGGACACTAGCGCCCATTTCTGGTACGCTAAGGCCCGGTCTGTCATTTGTTGAACGACCGTGCAGGTCGCTGCTTAGAACGTCACTATTTCAGTAAACGCCTTTTTGGGTTGGTAGTTCTGGTCGAAGAGCAGCGGAAAATCTTTGCGGTTGGGCACGGGGAAGTTGTCGAGCCACGAATATTTGTCGGAGAGGTTCCAGAACGTGACGCCGGTGAGCTGCTTTTTGTGCTTCCTGAACAGGTCGAACAGCATCTTGTATTGAGCCGCCTGCTTGTCGTTCATCGCCGCTGTAAACTCGCTGCGATCCGTATCGCGACGTTCGCGGCGTTCGTGCTCTTTTGGGTACACCGACATATCCATTTCGGTGATCTGCACCTTCAGGCCCAGGCTGGCGAAGCGGTTGATCGACTCTTCCATTTCCTGCTTCGTGGGTTCGTAGATCGACCAGTGGCCTTGCAACCCAACCCCGTTGATGGGTACGCCTTTGTCTTTCAGCTTCTTCAATAACTGATAGATCTTATCCCGTTTCGAGGCGCTTTCCGTGTTGTAATCGTTGTAGAACAGTTGCGCCGAAGGGTCAGCGGCATGGGCATATTCAAAGGCTTTCTCGATGTAGTCTTCACCGATGATCTCGTAGAATTTCGACTTGCGGTAGATGGCATTACTGGTGTCGGGTACGGCTTCATTCACCACGTCCCAGGCGTAGATTTTGCCTTTATAGCGGCCCACCACGTCGGTGATATGCTGTTTCATGCGGGCCAGCAACACCTCGCGGGTTACCTGTTTGCCGGTCGAATCGGTGAAGAACCAGCGTGGCGTCTGGTTGTGCCAGCATAAGGTGTGCCCCCGTACCAGCATTTTGTTTTGCTGGGCAAAGTCGACAATGGCATCAGCGTCTTTCCAGAAGTATCGTTTTTCTTCCGGGTGGATCGGCCCCATTTTCATGGCATTTTCGGGCGTCAGGCTACTGAATTGTGCCTTGATCAGATCAGCATTGGGCCCCGGCTGCACCATACGCGGATTTACGGCCACGCCAATCGGGAAGTAGTTGGCGTAGTAATCTTTCAATCCCTTCTGCGACTGGGCAGAGGCAATGCCTATTGACCCGATCAATAAAAGCGCAAGGCATCGAAAAGTGGCATTGTTTTTCATATGTTGGGTTGGAGTTGGGTACGTTGGCTTCGCGCTGGCACGAAGCCAACGTACTAGATTTTACTTATACGCCTCGATGGTTTTGATCGTGCCGTCGGGGTTGTAGGTCAGCTCGGTCACTTTCACGTTGCGGAGGTGCGTTTTGCCCGATAGCTGCACGTCGTGGTAGAACAGGTACCACTTCGCGCCAATCTGCACGATGGAGTGGTGGTTGGTCCAGCCCTGAACAGGTTTCAGCACTACGCCCTGATACTTGAACGGACCGTATGGGTTATCGCCAATGGCGTAGCAGATGTTATGGGTGTCGCCGGTCGAGTACGAGAAATAGTATTTGCCGTTGTACTTGTGTATCCAGGCGGCCTCGAAAAAACGTTTGTCATTATCTTTTTCGTGGAACGGCTTTCCGTTGGCGTCAACGAGTTGCAGCTCTTTTACGGGCTCGGCAAACTCGTTCATGTCGGCGGTTAAGCGAGCTACGCGGGGTTGGTAGGCGAGTTCATCCGGCTTTTTCAACGCGCCTTTCGCGTCATATTTGTTGCCGGTCCACCGCTGGAGCTGACCGCCCCAGATGCCGCCGAAATACAGGTACGCTTTGCCGTCGGTATCCTGAAAAACGGTGGGATCGATGCTATAGCTGCCTTTGATGGGCGCTGGTTCCGGCTTGAAGGGGCCCGTTGGTTTCTTGCTCGTGGCCACACCAATGCGGAACACGTCCTGCTTGTCTTTGACCGGGAAATACAGGTAGTAGGTGCCGTTCTTGTAGGTGGCATCGGGTGCCCAAAGCTGCCGACCGGCCCAGGGAATGTCTTTGATATCGAGCGCTACGCCATTGTCGGTCACTTTCCCGCCAATTTTGTCCATCGACAGAATGTGATAATCCCTCATGGCGAAATGGCCGCCTTCGTCATCCTCTTTGATCGCCGCGTCAATATCGTGCGAAGGGTAGATGTAGATCTTCCCGTTGAACACATGAGCCGACGGGTCAGCCGTATAAATGTTCGATACCAGCGGTTGCGAAATTGGTTTTTTGCCAACCGACTGACCGAAAGAAGCAACCGTGCAACCCATCAGGGCTGCAGTTAGGAATAAGGTTTGGGTACGTTGCATAAGGGTTTTGTTTTACTTGTTTTTTGAGGTGGGTTAAAAAGGGTTTAACACAGAGGAACAGAGAAAACAGAGAACACAGAGTTTTATGTCAAATAGAAAATTGATGACTGATAAAGTAAAACTCTGTGTTCTCTGTTTTCTCTGTTCCTCTGTGTTGAAATCTGTTTTGCCTCATTCACTCCAGACGCCGAATGTACCGGCCTGGTAATCCTGATACGCTTCCATGATTTGTTGGTCGGTATTCATCACGAAAGGGCCACGCGCTACGACGGGTTCGTTGAACGGCACGGCATGACCAACCAGTAACAGCGAATCAGTGGTAGCCGTAACATCAAGCGTATCACCATCGTGGTTGAACTCAGCCAGTTCGCGGTGCTTCACCGTCTGCCCGTTGACAGTAACGCCGCCCCGAATAACATAGAACAGACAATTTCGCTCCGTTGCCACCGGCAATGACACGGTGCCGCCTGCTTTGATAGCGACGGTGCTCAGAAACACATCAGACAGGGTCCCGAACGCACCTTTCTGCCCATCCCAGGTGCCCGACACAAGGTTGACCGTCACGTTATCGTTGACTGCAATGGCCGGAATAGCCTCTTTTTGCAAGCCCGAATAGGCAGGTTCTGTCATTTTCAGACGGGCGGGCAGGTTCACCCACAATTGCAGGATCTCCAGCGGTCCTCCCTCCTGTTTGAACGTATCAGACGAGGTTTCGGCGTGAATCAGGCCGCGCCCGGCGGTCATCCACTGCACACCACCCGCGCTGATCACGCTTTTGTAGCCGTGCGAATCCTTGTGCATGATGTCGCCCTCGACAATGAACGTGACGGTTTCCATGCCCCGGTGCGGGTGCGGCCCAAACGGCAGGCCATGGTTGTTCGGTCTATATTCCTGATAACCGTGGTGGTTCAGAAACAGGAACGGGTCGATCTGCTGCAACTGCCGCGATGGCAACGGCGAGTATGTGATCAGATCGGCGATGGGCCGGTATTCTGCCTGGTGAATTTTCTTGATGGTCCTCATGTGTAAATGCCAGTTTGCTGCGCGTCACTTGGCGTTTTTACGCTGCGCCCGCTCCAGCATACCGGTTATTTGTTGTTATGTATTGGAAAACAACAATTGGCTATAAAAACAGCGTAGTGTAATGACCACTTACTGCCCATTAATGACCACCTGATAACGACGAAGTCTTCGTTAAAACCCAATTGAGTTGCCGCCGTCGACGGGGAGCGAGACACCGGTAACGTACCCAGCCGCTTCGGAGGCCAGAAAAACGGCGGCCCAGCCAATGTCGGCGGGTTGGCCGAATTTACCCATCGGGGTACGGCGCATGGCGCGGGCAAAGCGGTCGGGGTCGCCGCCCATCGCGGTTTTGCTCATGGCCGTTTCGATGAAGCCCGGCGCAATGGCATTCACGCGAACACCTTTCCCCGAAAACTCAGACGCCAGCACTTTCACCATGCCCTCAACGGCCGATTTCGACGCTGCGTAGGCCACCACCCGGTCGATGCCGTAATAGGCGGCCATCGACGAGATCATGATGATCGAGCCATTTCCCCGTTCCAGCATCCGCCTGGCGCAGGTACGTGTCAGCGTAAAGACCGAGTTGAGGTTCGTGTGTACGATTCGATCGAAATCTTCGTCGGTAACGTCTAAAGCCGGTTTTTTCATGTTGACGCCCGCGTTGTTGACCAGGATATCGATGGGGCCGTAGGTGGCTTCGATGGTGGCCACCAGCTCTTCCAGCGACTCGCGTTCAGTCACGTCGTTCACCATGTAATGCCCTTTTTCGCCCAGCGTGTCAACGGCATCACGCAGGGGTTGTTCGCGCCGGCCGGTGATGACCACATCGGCACCGGCCAGCACCATGCACCGGGCAATGTCGAAACCGATGCCGCTACCGCCGCCGGTGATCAGGGCTAATTTTCCTTCGAGCGAAAAGATGCTGGAAAGCGTAGGCTGGCCGTCTGGAAGGACATTGTCCTGAATTGCATTCACTGAATTCATTAGCGTAACAGATAGAGGTTCACGGATTGTTTTACGTCGTCGAGCGTGCGATCCGGCTGTTTGAAAGGCGCAGGTACGGGTTGCTTAGCGAACGATTGAAGATACAACACCCAGGCATCGCGCCACCAGATGGCTTCGCGTTGTTGCGTGGCCAACCGGGCCGACACGTCGGCGTGAAGGTCGGGATTTATGGCCGGTTTTACGGCTGCCCATTCCCCTTGCATCCAGCGGACAGAATCAGCCCCGGTATAGAATCGGGTGCAGAGCTCAGCCCAGAGCGTACGGCCCGACGTCAGTTTTTTGTTCCAGGCCACATGGTGAAACCAAAGCAGGTACGGGAGCGGACAGGTTTCGGGGTTTTCCCACTGCGCCCGCACCTCCGGGCGGTATTGCGCCAGCGCATTGCTACCCGTTACGGTCCGGTTGAAGCCCAGGCCAAGCGAATCGGCTTTGTGGTAATAAACGGCCGTCCAGTCGGGGCGGGGGCTGCGGTTCTGCCAGGGTTCGGGCGCAAAATGCACACCCGTCCAGGGGCGCGACAGGCCAATGGGCGTGTTGTAATCGACGTAAATATCCCGCGATTTCAGCATCAGGTTCGTGATGCGTTTCACCGCCTGCGGCTCAGGCGTGAGTGTCATGGCTACCCATTCACTGGCAATGGCCTCCGACGACAGGGTATGGTCCCACGCCAGCCGCCCAAAGGCGTACCAGTTGGCTTGCGCCATCGGGTGGCCGGTCCAGTTGCGGGCTGAACCGGCATTGGCTACGCCCGCCATCAACGTGCGTGCATAGCTGTGTACGCTTCCGTCGATGACCTTCGCCACGGTTGAGCCTTTACCGTTCGCGTAGGTGTCCGCGTCCAGACATTCCTTGAACAAGGGCGCTTCGTAGACCATATGCGTGGCAAAGCCGAGGTATTCCTGCGTGATCTGAAATTCCATGCCCAGCGGTGTTTTCGGCATATTGCCGAACAGCGGCGAGAACGGTTCGCGGGGCTGGAAGTCGATGGGGCCGTTCTTCACTTGCACAATCACCTTTTTGTCGAAAGTGCCATCGAGGGGCGTAAACTCTTCATGAGCGGCTTTGAAGCGGTCGCCGTTGGGATCTGCCTTGTAAACGAACGCCCGCCAGATGATCACACCATCGTAGGGTTTCATGGCTTCGGCCAGCATGTTGGCGCCGTCGGCGTGGGTACGTCCATAATCCTGCGGGCCGGGTTCACCTTCCGAATTGGCTTTCACCAGCAAGCCACCGAAATCGGGAATGGCCTGATACAGTTCTTTCACTTTGGCGGCCCACCAGGCACGTACCTGCGGGTCGAGCGGATCGGCTGATTTAAGGCCACCCAGCGTTTTAGGGGCGGCCCAGTATACCGAGATATACGTCCGAATGCCATACGGACGAAACACACTGGCCAGCGCCGCCACTTTCTGAATGTAGTCGACCGACAGGAAGCGGGCACTGGCATTCACGTTGTTGACCGTCATGCCGTTGATACCGATGGATGCGTTGGCGCGGGCATAGTCGCGGTAGCGCGGGTCGATGCGTTCGGGCAGTTCATACCATTTCCAGAGCGACTGACCGGCATATCCCCGTTCAACCGTGCCATCAACGTTGTCCCAATGATTCAGCATCCGGTATTGCACCCTGGGGCTGCTCGTTAGTGACAGTCGCTCGATGGGCTGGCCCGTTTGTAGCTGCCGGAGCAGGGCAAAAGCCCCGTACAGCACCCCCGCATCGGTTTTGCCTGAGATCGTGATGTTTCCGGTGTTGATGGTAATTTGGTAGCCCTCGTTGTTCACAGCCGATCCACCCGCGCCCGACGATACCGCGAGCACAATCCCGCCTTTCCGACCGGCCGCACTAGCCACTACTGGCACGGCCTTGCCCAATAGGCCCGTCAACCCCATCTGCAACTCATCAGCCGCCGATTTCAGGATAGGCGAGTTGCCGGGCATGACAATAAATTGCGCCGACTGGGCATAGGCCTGCCGCCTGGGTACGTTGGTGATCAGGTCGTATTTCAGCCAAAGCCGGTAGCCATCATCGCCGGGTGGTGACGTTTGTGCGTAGCTAAACGTGGTGGTCAGCAAGAGGATGAATAGCCAGTGGTATCTTTTCATTCTTAGAAATCAGTTAAAATTAATTTGATTTATCCACGGCTTTACCCCCTACCCCCTGAAGGGGGCTAAAGCTCCGCGACTCCGTTGTCGCTCGCTTGTAGCGAGTGACGACTACCTGTAGGGCCTCTGGCCCGGTGGTTCCTTGCGAATTGACTCAATAAATGTTTCCACACTAAACCAGCAGCCGGGCCAGAGGCCCTACAGATAGTCGTCACTCGCTACAAGCGAGCGACAACGGAGTGATTCACTTCACCGTCACTTTCATATATCGATCGGCGTATTGCAGAAAGGCGGGCCAGTTGGGCACGGTGGTGTGCCCGCCGCTGTGTTGCCGGTAGGCGATCTCGCCACTGTCTACGGCCACTTCCTGAGCCGGGTACTCCGTTGTCCCCAGGCCCTTTTTGCCAAGCAGCTCATAGACCGGACCCGCGTATACACCGCCCAGAAACATGCCTTTTGCATCGAGCCAGCGGCCTTCCACGTCGGGCGAACCCGAGCTGATGAACACCGGACGGGGCGCACAAAGGGCAACCAATTCATGTGAGTCAACGGGCAGGTCGTTCGGCGTAAGTGGTCCGGCATATTTAATGAAGTTGCCGGCCATCCAATGATATTCGCCCGAACTGGCTACGTTCTCGACCTGCTCTCCATAGAGCCGACGATGCAGCTTCACGCCCCCTTCGCCCGACGAGCCAATGAACCCGATGGCGAAGCGAGGTTCGTAGGCCATGGCCACGACCGCCGATTTGCCGTAACGCGACAGGCCTTCGATACCTACCTGTTTGGCATCTACGGCTTTATCTGTCTCGAAATAATCCAGGGCACGGCTGGCTCCCCATGCCCAGGCCCGCAAGGCACCCCAGTCGTCGGGCTTGCGGCGTTGGCCTTTGTTGACCAGCCCGATAATGCCTTCGGTGAGGCCCGCGCCGTTATCGGCCTGGTAACTGGTTGGCACCAGCAGCGCATAGCCCCAGCCTTTTGCCAGCAACTGTTGCTGCCAGGTTAATGGCACCGGCGCGGTAGACGAGGTGGGCGGCTGTGGCAGTCTGAAACCGGCCGGAAACTTGAAGATGAACTCCATCATAACGGGCACCGGTCCGGTGGCGGCGGCTGGCGTAGCCAACGTCAGGTCGATATCGACGTGGATGGCTGGGTACGTTGCGTTGTCGACGTGGCCAATCAGCTTTTTCAGCTTAATCGGGTAACTGCCATCCACGGTATCTTTGGTGCTCACCACTTCCCAACGCACGCCAGGTACGTTGGCGGGCATTCGGCCATAGACTTCCCGATCGAAATCTTCCACGATTTCGGGGCGTCGCTTCTGCCACCACTCTTTCGCCGACTTCACTTTCTTGCCGTTTTTCAGCACCAATGGATCGGGCAGCGACGTATACGGACTGGCCTTGCTTTCGTCGGCGTTGGCGGCGTTGGGTGCTTTCGGGTTGCCCGACGGACCCGGCCGCAACTGGGTGATGTTAAGCTGCGCCATCATGGCCTGATGGTCGGCCTGCGTTTTGCGCTGCTGACGGGCCATAAGGCTATCCTGCTCAGGCGTTCGCGGGCCAAATTGAGCGAACAGCGAACCGGGTAACGTCAACAGCAGGCTACTGATAAGTAGGTGTTTCATTGGATTTAGACGGTTCGTTTAACCGGATGATGAGTTCGTTTAGAAGAAAGATCTACCTGTGAAAACTTTCGGGTGGGCCGAGGTAACTGGGTTTGACCACACCCCGGCTGATGACCAGTTTCTGAATCACCACCGCCGGATCGACCAGCCAGATTTTCAGGGTATGTACCCCAGCTTTTGCCAGTTTATGCTGCGACAGCACGATACGAATGTTGTCGGCCACCGATTTTTCCCACCGTTTGTCGGTCTCGTTCGCGTGAATGTTGATCACCTGCGGCATTTCATCGTCGAACGAAATGGCGTAGCGGAGGCCTTTGTTGTCGTTGAAATTGAGCGAGGGCGACAGGTACGTCTGCACCTGCACGGTGCCGCTGTCGGCCAGATACACAGCGTACTCGAGCCGGGGCGACGTGCCGGAAGGGGTCTCGACACTGGGCGTTGTGACCGGCGCAATGGTCATGCCGGCAGCGGTGCGGCCAATATCGGGAATCAGTTGCCATTTCACCGAGGCCGTTTCAACCACCCGGCTGGGGTGTTCGGCTTCGATAGAAATGTATCCGTTGCTCTCGACAAATCCTTTCACCTCGGCTGGTTTCGGTGAGGCCGGGTTATTGACCGTTGCCTGCACCACTACGCGTTTACCATCTGATCCGCTGATCGTAAGCTGGGTACGTTGCTGGCCGATGGGTACGTTCTTCCAGTCGACGCTCACCAGCAGGCGGGTTTCTTTGGTAACGGTTCCGGTTGGCACGCTAATTTTCAACCAGGGAACGTCAGCCTGCGCCGTGTATGTAAACGGAGCCTGCCCCCGGTTAAACACATCGATGTAGTAGGTCTGCCGGTTATACGGATCGAACGTGGGTAAAACGGCTGCCCCCGACGTACCTGCGCTCGCTTCATCTGCCATGGCAGCGCCCGGCCACCACCCTTCGGATCCTTCGATGGCCACGCCCATGTCCGCGTTGGCGGGCAGGTCGATGGTTTTCACGTCCGGCATTTTGTTCTTCTCGGGTTGCTGCCAGTAGGTGTAGCCGATGTGGGTCTGGTCCATCATGTGGCTCCATTTGCCCCCTGCCAGCGTGTCATTGTAGAAACGGGAAATCTGCGCGTCTTTGTCGAACAGTTGTTTCACGCGGTCGGCGCGGTCGTTGGTGGCAGCGCGGCCCTGTTTGGCGTACCACTGGTTCTGCCCGGCGGCCACATACAGATCGTTCAGCGTGGCGCAGGCTTTCACCGGATGCAACACCAGTTGGAAATAGGCATCCTGATAGGCGGCGGGCAGTTGCTTGCCAATCTGTTCCGCTTCGGCCAGCAGCTTGTTATAGTCGGCCACCACGGTTTCGGCCTCGTGGTAGTTGGTCAGGCTGTAGGTTGTGGGGGCTAGCAGTTCAGGTTTCCGGCGGGCGTTGTATTTCGTGTATTTCGCCAGTACATCAGCAATGGCGGCGGCATGTTTAGGGCCGAACTGTTTTTCGGCCCAAAGCCGGGTGTATTCATCAAGTTTCGCAGCGGGCCACTTGGCCGGGTTCCAGGCGTAATCGAGGAAGAACTCGATAGGAAATTCCATCGGTTTGATATCGCCCACATTCACGATCCAGATGCGGTCAACGCCGTGTTCATAGGCCAGGTGCATCTGCTCCCAGGTACGGGCAATCGGGTTGGTATTCAACCATTTATAGTTACGTGGTCCACCCACATAATCGAAGTGGTAGTAGATACCGTAGCCGCCCGTCCGCTTCGGTGCGCCAATAGCGGGAAGCTTACGCAGGTTGCCCCAGTTATCGTCGCAGAGCAGCAGCGTCACATCGTCGGGCACGCGCATGCCTTTGTCGTAATAGTCCTGCACCTCTTTGTACAACGCCCAAAGCTGGGGCGTGGCGGCGGCGTCTTTCCCCGTCACTTCGGTCAGGATTTTGCGCTGATCGGCCACAATTTGCTCCAGCAGCGCGGTATTGCTTTCGCGGCTCATCGGCGCATCGCCATCCCCCCGCATGCCCACGCTGACAATGCTTTCGTAGCTGCCCATCCGCTGAACACCCGTCCGCCAGAAGTCACGGAGGGCCGCGTCGTTTTTCTGGTAATTCCAGGCTTGCCCTTTGTTGTAGCGTCGCCACTCGTCGTGGGCCCGCATCATGGGCTCGTGGTGCGTTGTGCCGATCACCACGCCGTATTCGTCGGCCAGTTTCGGGTTCAGGGAGTCATCATCGTAAAAGGCGTTGCCCCACATGGCCGGCCAGAGGTAATTGCCTTTCATGCGAAGAATCAGCTCGAAGACGTGCTCGTAGAAAGCGTGGTTGACCCCGCCAAATTTCGCCTTCGTCCAGCCCGAGAGCGCGGGCGCTTCATCATTGATGAAAATACCCCGGTACTTCACGGCGGGCGTTCCCTGCGTATGCCGACCGGGCAATACATACAGTGCCGACTGCGGTTGTACAGGTACGTCGGCCCACCAGTTCCAGGGCGACACGCCGATTTGCGCTGACAGATCATAAATACCGAAAATAGTGCCGCGTTTGTCGCTACCGGCAATGACCAGCGCCCGCTCAACTCCGGGAAATGGCTTGTCCACGGTCTGCGTCACGAAGGTTTCCCACTTCCCGGAAAGGTCGGCCACGTTCAGCTTTCTGGCCTTCACCAACTGGTCGATCAGGGGGCTTTTCCCCAACGTACCTACCAGCACGATTTCTTTTTCTCCCTGGGTCGTTTCCGTCAGCACTGTCGGCTCAATGCCGGTAACTTTTTTAATGTCAGCCTGAAGGTTTTTCAGCGCCCGCGTTACACCCGCAAAATCAGCGCTACTGGCAACGAGTGACGTAGCTTTCCCCGCCGCAACGAGCGCAAAACGCCCTGTCCCTTTCTGACCCGACACATAAGCATCAGGGTCGATAGCGACCGCCGGGGTAAGAATGGCCAGACCTGCCGCAAGCAGCAGAAGACGAGTGATGAGTAGCATAGTTGAGTTATTTATACCGGTATAACTTGAGTTTCTGGATACTAAACTCGTCGACAGGAATGCGCAGGTGTCGTCCCTGATGATCCTGATCACCGTTCATCCGTCGACCGGCTACCCATTGCCCGTTGACGTATTTTCCTTCATCGATCCGGGCAATACCGGCAACGGGTGCGGCCGGGTCGTCGGATAAAAACGTGATGACCACGCCCGTTCCGGCTACGGTAAATTCGTTGGAGGCGGTCTGGATAATGAGCGCACCCGTCATGGGCCATTCCTCGTCTTTTGCTTTCGGCGACCAGCCCAGCGTATAGTCATGCTTACAGATAAACGTGTAGCCACCCATCCGAATGGTATCAGTGGCCGTTTTCCTGTCGAACAGCATGCCGTTCATCGTTTTTGACTCCTGCTGCGCCAGCACAAGCGGACTTAACTGGGTCAGCAGGTCATAGCTGCGGGCAATGGGCTGCTCGGCCGGTTTATCCGTCGATTCGATAGAGAACGGCGAAAAACCCAGGGCTCCGTAATGGCCAACGGCATAAAACGCTTTGGCCGCCACGGTGGCATCGAACTTGATTTCGGGAATGAACAACGGGTTATCGGCGCGGGTATACTGGTCGTTCCAAAGCTTAAAATCGGGATTATAAAAATCGGGCGACAGGAAATCGAGGGCAGGCGCACCGGCTTTCCAGACGTCGATGGTGTGGGGTAGCGGGCCACCACTGGGGTAATCGCCGGGTTTTACGTTGGGCCGATTCAGGGCCGCATTGACAAACATTGGCAGTGGGTATTGGGCTTTCCCGGCTTCGGCGATCCGGTTAGCATACTGCGCGAAATACCAGGCAATAAACAGCTCGTCGGTGGCCAGGCTCTTGCCGAAAAGGGCTTCCCAATTACCCGCCGTCTTTGATCCATTGGCTTGCCAGGCAGTCTGCAAAGCCGGGGCCAGCGATGCTTTGTGCGCCTCCAGGTACGTGATCAGCGGCTTGGGCACCGCCTGCTGAAAGGCCGTGTTCGCGGCGGGCGAATAGTCGCGGGCGTCGGGCAGCATACCGATCTCGTTTTCCACCTGAACCATGATGACCGTCTGGTCGCGCTCATCGATAGCCCGTATATGCCGCATCAGGGCCACGAACGCTTTCCGGTCGGCTTCCAGGTTTTCCGGGGCAAACGGCGTGAGAATTTCCTGTCCTCTACCCGTCTTGTTCTGCACGCGGGGGAAACGTTTCGTGTCTGTTTTCACCCACTCAGGTACGTAGCACGACATGCTGTTTTTCCAGGCGCCAAACCACAGCAGCACCAGCTTCATGTTATGCTGGCGGGCATCGGCAATCAGCGAATCGATCAGCCCAAACGAGAACTGTCCTTCCTGCGGCTCCAGCAGTTCCCAGTAAATCGGGAGCAGCACCGTGTTGACGTGCATTTGCGCGAGCTTCGGCCAGACCGGTTTCATGTACGCCCTATCCGACGCACTCGAATTACCCAGCTCGCCGCCCACCATCAGAAATGGTTTTCCCTTCACGATCAGCCGGGTGAACGTACCCCGTTTTTGCAGATGCGGCAGCGCAACGGTGGTATCAGCCAGCCCAGGTTCCGACCCGGCGGCAAGGATTGGCACGGATAGTACACAGGCCAACAAACCAACAAACAGCCTTACTCTCATGGGTAATCGTTAAAACTTACGGTTGCTTTCGCGCTGTGCGGCTTCGCGAAAGCTTCACACAAAAAACGGCACGCCTTTCGGGGCGTATTTCCGCATCCCTTCTTCGTTAATTTCTACGCCGATACCAGGTTTATTCGACAAGGGAATGAACCCTTTTTCTACCATTGGCCCATCGAAGGTGACGATCTCCTTGAACATGGGCTCTTCGTGGAAATAGATCTGCCACTCCAGGATTAGGAAGTTGGGCACCGACGCGCACACGTGGCTTGAGGCCATTGCGCCCAGGTACGAGGCTACCATGTGCGGCGCAAACGGTACGTAATACAGGTTGGCCAGGTTGGCAATACGCTGACCTTCGCCCAGGCCGCCCGCCTTCTGCAAGTCGGGCATAATGATGTCGACGGCCCCAATCTCAAGCAGCTTCCGGAATCCGTGGGCCAGGTAATGGTTTTCGCCCGCGCAGATTGGCGTGTTCGAGGCTTCGCGAATCTGCTTGTAGGCTTCGGCATTTTCGGCGGGAATGGGTTCTTCCAGGAACAGCAGGTTCAGCGGCTCCATCATCTTCGCCACGCGTCGACCAGTGGTCATATCGTAGCGGCCGTGCATATCCACGCAAATGTCGACCTTCGGACCAACGGCTTTCCGAACACCGGCAATCTGGTTGTACATCCGCTCCAGCTCACCCTGGCTGGCGGTCCAGTTGTAGGCGTCGTATTTGTTCGGATCATTCCGCTCGTCGATGTCGTATTTCACAGCATTGAACCCCATATCGACCGCTTTTTTGGCGCTCTTGCCAAACGCATCCGGGCTGGTGTCGGTCTCGCGGTAGGCACCCGTGTCGCAGTACACCCGCACTTTATCGCGGTATTTGCCACCCAATAGCTGATACACCGGCAGGCCGAGCGCTTTGCCGGTCAGATCCCACAACGCCGTTTCAATGGCCGACAGCACGGAGATGTAGATGCCAGCCTGCGCACCCTCGAAAAAACCCGATTTACGCACATCTTCAAACAACCGGTTCACGTTCAGCGGGCTTTTACCCTTGATGCGTTCGGCCATCAGTTTCACGAGGTGATACGTACCCACCGACGCGTCGACGGCCTCGCCACAGCCCCAGATGCCCTGGTTGGTGTGGACTTTCACGAACAGGCTATGCCCGTTGCGGGTGTAGCCGCACTTGATATCCGTGATTTTCAGGTCAGACGGGGCCGAAGACAGGGGGGCGCGGTGAACGGCCGTTTCCAGGCCTTCGCCGAAGGTTGAGAGTGAGGTAGCGGCCAACGCACTGGCGATGGCACTTTTAGTCAGGAAGGAGCGACGGGACGTGGTCATGATCGTAGCAGGTTTAGGTGAGTCGAATTACCAGGTACGTGTTTTCAGGTAGTCCTGAATCTGCTCTTTGGGCACGGGCAGTTCGCTGACGTGGTCGTTGAGCCACTTCGAAAAGTCCTTCTCGATCTCATCCGACCAGCGGGTGTCGATCTGGCCGGGCGTGTATTTCTGCTCCCGTAACCGCAGGTGGCCGAACATATCCCGCAGCCGGACGATCTCCGACGTTTTCACGACTTTCTCGGCCAGGTGGGGCGGAATGAACGAAACCGCCCCGTCGCGACCCAGCACAATATCACCGGGCATAACCAGCACTTTACCAATACGCGTTGGCTTGTTGATCCCGATCAGCACGGTGTTCAGATCACCGGGCGGGTTATGGTGCGACGGGTGATAGCTCCGGAAATACGACGTAAATCCGCCAATCTCTTTTAACCCGGCCACATCGCGGACGGCGCCTTCGTAGATGATTCCGTTGCCGGTTTTGGCGTAGATCGAATTACCCAGGTTATCGCCGATGGTGGGGCCATCCTCGTGCATCCCGTACTGGTCCACCACGTAAACGTCGCCTTTCACGAGCAGATCAATTGGCCAAGAGTTCTGCCCTTTCACGCGCCCATCCTTGTCGTGGCCTTTCTGGTCGATCACCTTGTGTATGTCGGGGCGACCGGGCATAAAACAGGCCGTAACGGCGCGGCCCACCAGTACGCTGTCTGGGTTGATCGTTTGCCAGCCTTCGGCATATTGGTATTTGTAATTCTCGCCTTTCATCACCGCCCAGGCTTCTTCATGCGTGACGAGCCGCATGCGTTTGAGCAATGCATCGGGCACTTTCGGACGCCCATCGGCAAACCGTTCGCCCTTCCACTCAGGGGTTAGAAAAAGCATCTCCTCGCGGGAAATCTGCTGGCCTACTGACACTGCTGCCTGGCCAAGCAGGCACAGTAGTACGGCTATGACGACTGTCAGCTTCATGGAAAATAGAGATTGGTTTAGGAGTTGTAGTAAGCTCGAACACAAGGATTTCGCTCCGCAATTCTACCCATTTTCAACCGATTGCATATCAACACCACCACACGGTCATCAGGCCTCGCTGCCAGTACACGCTGCTATCATTTGTTGTCATCCACTGTGCCGCGAGAATGACTACTCAATGACAATGAATGACCGTTTCTCTGAGGCCCTTCATGCCTCTGCGTCATCGCTGCATGAACCGATCTCCTGGTACAACCGGCGTTGAACAGGAGCGGGTAAGCATTTTTTTGATTGATCACGATTCAGCTGTCGGTATCATGACACCGCAGATCGAAACAACCAGCCCATTGAGCCGCCGGTACGTATTTGTATATCACTGCCTGAACTATCGTAGCCTGCACGCTCAGCCTGGTTTTGCGCTGCTCCGGGTTATGTTCGCTGATGAACAGTTCGGTGGCGGGGGCAGCGGCCTACTGGAATGCTTCCAATGCCCGGCTGCGACCCATGGCGACCAGCCTATCGGTCTCGTCGTAGTGCTGCTTCGTAGTAGCCTATGTCACGAAACGGCACAGACCCACCGCACTTGCCTGAGCGACAGCGACTTTTCCCCATCGGCCATCTTTTGACCTGATCAGAAAGGCGATGCAGCTCCGGTAAAGTCCGGTGAGTTACCCAGCAAAGCGAACGACGCCCCAAAGACAGAGGCGTCGTTCGTTTCACGTGTGTAACCTTGATTAATAGCCAGGGTTTTGCGGGAACTTAGGCCCATCGACCACCCGATCAATTTGCGATTGAGGGATTGGTCGCAGCATATTGAACTCCTGTACATACGGAGCCGCTTCTGCATTCCAGGCTTTTACGCGCCGAACCAGTGAGCGGGTACGTACCAGATCAAGCCACCGTTGCCATTCGCCGAAGAACTCACGGCTACGCTCATCCAGGATAAAGTCCACAGTCACATCGGCGGGCGTAATGGTCATGGCGGCTACAGCGGCAGCATTCTGAGCCGCCGTGTTTGTTTTGCGGAACGCCGCCCGCTGACGCACCACATTGATCATCGCTGCTGCTTTGGTGGCATCGCCTGCCTTCAGGTACGCTTCGGCTCCCGTCATGTAAACGTCGGAGAAACGGTATAGCACAACCGGGCGGGTCGATGGGTCATTGAAGTTGGCCCCCCGGCTGGGGTCCATAAACTTTTTCAGGCCGGGATAGATCGCGTTGTTCCACAGGCTGGGCGGTACCACAATCCCTTTGAAGGGCCGCGTACCGACAAACTGGGGCGCACCAGCCACCTCGACATCGGGGAACCAAACGGCGGTATCCTGGCCCGCTACGGTTGTGTAGCCAATTCCCCGGCTGTTGTTGGCGGCCGTAGGCGTGTTGGTAGCAGACGTATTGGCGATATAGGCAGTGAAGAACGAATTGACAAACCGTGAATCAACATCGCGTTTTACGAATGCCTGATCCAGGAAGTAGTTCTTGCCTGCATTGTCGCCGGTTTTTACCTTATCGCTGTTGGGGCGCATCCGGATGAACGGCCGACCGTAGAACGAATCGCGGATCATGCTCGATGGACCGGCAAATGACAGAGTTCCGGCCGCTGTTTTAAACGCATTGATCGTGCTGTTCGTCGGGTAGTTCCATTGCGTAAACCAGGGTGTCAGGTTTTGGGCTGCCCCACCGGCAGCAGCACCACCCACCGTATAATACCCATATTTGGGGTCGGCCACGTGGTCGCTGACAAACATCGTTTCTTTACCGTAATCGTTGGCGGGCACAAACGCATCGCCGTAATCCTGCCATAAATCGAGTCCGTATGATGCTTTATTGGCAATGATGGCATCACAAATAGCGGCCGCCTGCGCAAAATCAGCGGCGGTATTGTTCAACCAGCCACGAGTCAGGTACGCCTTGGCCAATAGCAGTTGGGCGGTAGCCTTAGTGGCCGCTTTACCCAGAAACGGAGCCGTAGGCTGGTTGGGCAGATCGGCAGCCGCTTCGGTCAGGTCCTTGATGATCTGCTCATACACCTGTGCTACCGGCTGGCGCGAATCGGCCTGCGAAGGCACCGTGATAAAGGTCGTGTGCAGCGGCACATCGCCGAAGGTCTGTACCAGGTAGAAGTACCAGAAGCCGCGCAGAAACTTGGCTTGCGCCAGATACTGTTTCCGGGTAGCATCGGGCAAATCGACCGTTTGGCCATACTGCAATACGCCATTCAGGGTATTGATATCCTGAAACGCTACGTTCCAGGCAGCCCCGAAATTACTACCGTTCAGGCCATTATACGTGTAAGCAACACCGCCGCCGGAACTCGCCCCCTGGATAAATTCATCGGTTCCCGCCTGCATCTCCACGGTGAACCCCTCAGTACCCCAATCCGACCGGATGTCGTTGTATACGCCGGCGATACCGCCCAGGACACCCGACGGGCTATTGAAATACGTAGGAACAACCTGCGATTGCGGATGCTCCTCTAATATGTCTTTACAGCCTGTGCCAGACAAGGCGATCAGACCAATGATTAACCCAACTTTTATCGTTCTCATGAGCGTGTTGACAATTAGAATTTAAGATTTACGCCAAACGTGAACTGCCGCACAGGCGGGTTATTCATGTTTACGACAATCTGACGGGCGGCGGCTCCCGAGTCGCTGGCCCCTTGTGCCGTTACCGTTCCTCCGTTAGACCCTGGCGTACCAGCGTACCCGTTTCCTTCCGGGTCGATGGCCAGCTTGGCGCTCACCAGCGGCGAATACAGGATCAGCGGATTGGTCGCGTTGATATAAACCCGGGCCGAGTTCATCCCGATTTTCCGGGCTAACTGGCTGGGTACGTTGTAGCCGAAGTTGATGCTCCTGATCTTGACGAACGAGCCGTCGTAATACCCCAGCGTTGAGGCATAGTTGGCTACCGAATTGTTGGCATCCGGTGCCGGGAAGGCGTTGGTCGGGTTCGTTTCCGTCCAGTAATCCACTTTCACCTGGTTTACGCGGCCCTGGTTGAAGAAAGGGAAACCGCCCGCACCACCCGCGTTGCCGGTGAGGTAAGGCACGACCACCTTCATCCCCATCCGGGCAAACGTAACAATAGACAGGTCAAAGCCTTTATAGCTGAATCGGTTGGTGATACCACCCTCCCATTTAGGCTGGAAATTGCCCAGAATCTGCCGGTCGCTCGGGTCTATCTTCCCATCGCCATTCAGGTCTTCAATCCGGATTTGACCCGGATATTGAACCGGCGACGTCTGCTTGGCCAGCGTACCGTTTTCTTTATCGGCCGTTTGCCAGATACCGATTTTCCGGTAGTCGTAGATAACGCTCAAGGGTTGGCCCACAAACCAGCCTGCGCCAATATTAGATTGCTCGGTGGGAGTGGTGAGTTGCGTAATTTTTTCCCGGTTAAAGAAGAAAACCGCATCGATGCTCCAGTTAAAGCCTTTTTGTTTCCGAATCGCATCAACAGTCAACGACACTTCCATGCCTTTCCCTTCCGTTTTGCCCAGGTTTTTCAGCGTAGAACCGGCCCCGTTACTAGCCGGCAGCGGTACAGACAGCAGAATGTCTTTCGTTTGCTGGTTGTAATAATCGACGCTACCCGTGATGCGGTTGTTGAACAAGCCGAAATCAAGTCCAATGTCTACCTGTGCGGTCGATTGCCAGCCCAAATTGGTAGCGGGCAAACTGGTGACGGTATAGGCCAGTTGCTGACCGGCGGTACCCAGACCAAAATTGTAATACCCTGCCGATAAAGCGCCCAAGGTGGCGTAGGGGCTTACGTTTCGGTTACCCGAAATACCGAAACCACCTCTTAGCTTCAGCGTATTAATAGCCGGAACACCTTTCACGAAATTCTCTTCGGCAATGTTCCAGCCCAGGCCCACCGCCGGGTAGTTGAAATACTGGTTACCTGGCGACAGCGTCGACGAACCGTCCCGACGCATCGTCAGCGTAAGCAGGTACTTGTCAGCATAGCTATAGTTTACCCGACCCATGTAGGAGATCAACCCCTGTTCTGAGAAGAACTGCTGGGTCGGATCGGCCACTGGTGTGCCACTGGCCAGCCCGAAGTTGGCATTGGCAATGTAATCGGCAGGTACGCCCGTTACGCTGAAATTACTGCCCACCGAGTGATCTTTCACCACTTCAAACAAGCCTGTGAAGCCAATTTTGTGCTTGCCAACCGTTTTGTCGTAATACAGCAGGTGCTGTAGATCGTAGTTCCAGGTCTCCGTATTGCTGATATTGGCGTTGGATGACGACTGCACCGTAGCCGTATTCACGTACGTCAACGGACCGCTATACCCATTGCCCGAATTCTGGCTGTAGTTTAACCCCGCATTGAACCGGTACCGAAGTCCATCGATAATGTTTACCTCGGCATAAAGGCTGTTGAAAGTCCGAAGGTTACGCGAGCGAGCCAGTATAGAGCTACTTTTCGTAAGCAACGTCAGCGGGCTGATCGTAGCGGCATCGATAGAGCCAATGGCTGGCGTCAGATTCAGGGTGCCGTCTGCATTATACGGTGAAGCTAAGGGAGTTAGCCGCACCAGGCCTGATGGAACGCCGCCCCCACCGGGCGTATTCGTATAGGTCAACGTGTTCAGGGTGTTGAGCCCGACTTTTACCCGATTACCTATCCGCTGATCGATGGTTGCCCGAATGTTATACCGGCTGAAGTCCTGGTTAGGAATAATACCCTGTTCCCGGAAATAGCCTGCGTTCATACCATACTGTGTCGTTTCGGTACCGCCCTGTAGCCCGAGCTGATGGTTGGTGGTGAAGCCTTTCTGGTAGATCAGGTCCTGCCAATCGGTAGATACGCCAGCGGCCAGTGCGTCTTTCTCCGGCTGCGTCAGCGGGTAAGACGTAGTGCCTGCTGAGGAGCGGTTGTAGGTGGCCGCATCCGTTTTAAACTGGGCGTATTCGGCCCCGTTGAATACAGGGTACTTGCCCATGATCGACGTAACGCTCTGATACCCATCATAGCTGATGACGGGCTTCCCGGTTTTGCCGCGCTTGGTGGTCACCAGCAGTACCCCACCGGCACCCCGCGACCCGTAAATGGCGGTAGCCGAGGCGTCTTTCAGGATTTCGATGTTGGCAATATCATCGGGGTTAAGGTCATTCAGCCCGCTATAGGGTATGCCATCCACTACCACCAGCGGACCATCCAGCGCGTCGGCTCCGCTTTGGCTGGTTGTCAGCGTGCGGTTCCCCCTGATCCTGATCTGGCCCTGCGAACCCGGCGTTGACCCGTTGCTGACAATAGTGACCCCGGCCGCCCGGCCTTTCAGCTGATTCACCAGGTTGGGCGCAGGTACCTCCTTCAAGGTCGCTTCACTGACGGAAGCTACAGCGCCGGTTATGTCGCTTTTGCGTTGGGTACCATACCCTACCACCACTACCTCGTTCAGTGACTTGATGTCGGCAGCCATGGTCACATCCACCGTTGAGCGGCCATTGGTAGGCACTTCCTGCGACGTATAACCAATAAATGAGAAAACCAGCGTTCCGCCGCTGGCAGGTACGTTGACCGAATAGCGCCCGCTGGGATCCGTTACATTACCGATCTGTGTTCCTTTCAGAACAACCGATACGCCGGGCAATGCACTCCCATTTTCGTCGATCACCTGACCACGCACCGGTGCTGTTGACTGAGCCTGGCTCATCAGCAGAGTACCGAAGCCAAGTAGCCCTGTAATGAACAAGTGTCTGACCCATAGCAGCGGGAGCATAGCCATCCGCTGTTTAGTCCTGTTTCCGTATAAAGATGTTCTCATCCTGTGTGAAGAGATAAAGTGTATAAAAGCGAAGTAGGCAGAATAAGTAGGCAAGGAGTGAGCTTGTTACAGATCAAGTGCAAATATTTTATGAAAAAATCAAATTAACAACCGATTGCATAATTTTTGGTCTGTATAATTTCATTTTATCTCGGTCAAATCCATTTTTCCAGAGAAAGAGCTAGGGTTTACCCTAAGTAAACTGCAATTTCTTGCCTACTTTATACATAATTCTCATATATTTACTCAAAAAATAAATTTCAGGTTAAAATAAGCTTGGCTATATCGGTACGATCTATGCAAGCGATTTCATTAAATAGTAGTAAAAGCTACCGACAACGAAAGCTTTTGTAATTTGTCTAAAACGGGAGGCGTAACGCGCAAACAATGGAGAAAGAAGTTACTATTTATGATATCGCGAAACGGTTGAACTATTCGCCGGCAACAGTCAGTCGGGCACTTAATGACCACCCCGCCATTAAGCTGGACACCAAAGACATTATCACGTCGACAGCCCGTGAAATGGGCTATCGGTCCAACACGTTTGCCAGTAATCTGCGTCGGCAACGTACCAATACCATTGGCGTCATTGTACCCCGCCTAAACAGCAACTTTGTGTCGTGCGTCCTGGCGGGTATGGAAAAGGTGGCTAACGAAGCGGGTTACAACCTGATTATCAGCCAGTCACTGGAATCTGTAACCAAAGAAAAGGCCAATGCGCTGACCATGTTCAACAGCCGCGTTGATGGCCTGCTGGTATCGGTAGCCTACGATACAGACGATATTGAGCATTTCAACACGTTCACCAAAAAGGGAATACCTGTGCTCTTCTTCGACCGGGTCATCACCAACGCCCGGTCAACAAGCATCGTCATTGACAACGCCAAAGCAGGCTATGAAGCCACGGCGCACCTGCTGAAACTGGGTCGCCAGCGAATTATGCACGTAACCGGCAACCTGAAACGGAATGTATATGCCGACCGATTGAAAGGCTACAAACTAGCGCTGGCCGATTATAACATTCCATTCGATGACAGCCTGGTACAGGTTACCGATTTAAGTCAGGAAGTGGGTGTAGAAATTGCCCGACAGATCACCCAGCTGCCGGTACGCCCAGACGGTGTCTTTGTCACCAATGACCTATGCGCCGTTAGCTGCATGACCACCCTGAAACAGTCAGGTCTGTTGATTCCAGATGATGTGGCTATGGTTGGCTTCAATAATGATCCTGTCTCTCAGGTAGTTAACCCGGCCCTGACAACGATTCATTATCCCGGTCGTGAAATGGGTGAGGTAGCAGCCAAGAGCCTGATCAATCACCTGAATGGCGTCATGGACATCGAGGCTACGAACACGATCATTCTCCGGTCCGAACTACTCATCAGGGGCTCATCGCAGAAGCAGGCAAGCCTGTAATCAGGTTGGTCTGTTAAGAACCCCCTAATAAACCAACGTAGTTGTTTCGCTTGGGTGCCGCTTTGCCCGATGAAGCCAGTAGAGCGGCTGGCCAATACGCCACATAATCAGTAGGATAAATATATTTTTAATGGAGAAAACAGTTAAAACGCTGTTTAAAGGACATTTTGGCCTTTTTTTGTAACTAGAATCATATAGGGTTTTCCCTAAATTTTATAAAAGTTGGGTTTTCACTATTCTATCTTGTTCTCGCTAAGTCCTAATTTTGCTAAACAAAGTTCTATTTATACCGTTGCTCTACCTCCTATCTGATTAGAATAAGTATCGCTTAGTCACTACAAAACGTGCGATTCAATTACTGGCAGGTTACTCTTCACCTTTTGTGCATCAACCGGTACCCAATTCCCCTTCTCTTTTATTTAGACACAAACAGTATACATGATACGGGTACTCATTGCAGACGATCATAACGTCTTCGTTGAAGGCATTGAATCGCTTATATCCGGTTCATCCGAGATTGAGGTGACGCAACGCTGCTATACGGTGGCGTCTGTGCTGGAGTCATTGAAGCAAACCCCAATTGATGTCGTACTGCTCGACATCTCTTTTCCCTTAATCGACGACGGCCTCGGGCTCTGTGAACATATTACCAGAACGTACCCGCAGACCAAAGTCATTGCCCTGACCATGCACGATGATGCCAGCCTCATCAAACGGGTTGTGAAAAAAGGCGCGAAAGGCTACCTCCTTAAGAATACGACCAAAAGTGAACTGCTCCAGGCTATTCGGACGGTACACAGCGAGAAACAATATTTTAACGAGTCGATCATGCACATCCTGCTGAACGATGAGCCCCGCGTCAGAAAGTCAACTGCGGGTGTGGGACTCAGGCCTAATTTAACGCCTCGCGAATCGGAAGTACTAACGCTGATATCACACGGCCTGACCACGCAACAGATGGCTAACCAATTGTTTGTCAGCGCCAAAGCCGTTGAATTTCACCGGAGTAGCCTGCTCATGAAATTCGGCGTCCCCAACACGGCGTTACTGATCAAAACCGCTATGGAAATGCAATGTATTGATTAGTGTTTCGTCAAAACAAAATGACGTGTCGATAGATGAAATTTTTCGCGCTCGTGCTGCTGATTTTTGGATGTAGCGGTTTGTTCCAGCAAGCCAGCGCGAAAGCGGACAGCCTGACCGTTGAGCGGGTAAGGAAAGAAATAAAGCAATTGCAGGCCGAAAAGAATTATGGGGCTGTTGCCAAAGCGTATGAACAGTTAGGGCAGCTTTACCATCAGCAATACGGGTATAATAAGCACACCATGGAGGCGTATTTCAACAGCATGAAATACTATAACCTGGTGGGTGATTCACTAGGCTATTACAACGTGCATATTACCATCGGCAATTACTACACGCAGGACTATTTCATGCAGTCGTATGCAGAACAGTACCTTAGGCGGGCAATGGGTTATTTCGACCGCACAGCCAATAAACCAAAGGTGATTGAATGCCGGTTAGGTATTGCTAACATCGACGAAAAAAAAGAACCGATTTCTAAAGACCTGATCACACAGCTACGGGAAACTGAAGCGATGTGCGTCAAGTACAACCAATCCTATTTTCAGACCTACGCGCTCAATCTGCTGGCCGATACGTACCTGCGCCTGAAACGTCCCGACTCGGCACAATACTTCGCTACCAGAAGCCTTTCCATGTCTAAAGACCTGAAAATCAGCTGGCTTATTTCGCTTAATTACTTTTACCTGGGTATAGTTGAGCAATTCAAGAATCGGCACGATAAGGCCATTGCCTTTTATCAGAAAAGCTACGCCATTGCCGAAGCAGAAAAAAATATTTCTACCCTACGCGAGCTATCGAAGCACACGGCTGATAGTTACTCGCATCTGGAAGATTACAAGAACGCCTATTTAGCTTCGCTGAAGACGCTGGACTTTACGAACCAATTTTATTATTCACAACAAACCAAAAGTATTCGACTACAGGAACTCGACAGTCAGATAAAAACATTGGCGGTTGAAAAACAACTGGCCGAAGAACAAAGCCGTCACCAGCGTATCATTAATTCAACCTTGATTTCCATTTCGCTCATTAGTGTACTGGGCTTTGTCGCGCTTGTTTTTCTTCGTCGGCAACAGAAATTAATTGCCCATCAGCAATCGGTTATTGCCCATCAGCAAATTCGGCAGCTGGAACTGAAATCGTTGCAGGCGATGATCGAAGGGCAGGAAGGCGAACGAAGCCGCATTGCCCGCGATCTGCACGATGGACTGGGCATTCAGCTGTCGCGCATCAAATTATTTGTAGAAGCCCATCAGGAACAATTACCCGTTTCTGTAAAAGACCCATTGAACCAGTTTCTGGATGAAGCCTGTACTGAAACCCGGCTTATTTCCAATAACCTACGCCCCTATGCGCTCTCAACGTTTGGCCTGATTCCGGCCATTGAAGACCTGATTCAAAAGCTGAACCTGGTGAATGAAACTGAGCTGACGCTCGAACATTACGGCGAAATTCCCCCGCTGGTCGATGAAGCCTCGGTGATGTTGTATCGCGTGGTGCAGGAATTGCTGAACAACGCCCTCAAACATGCCCAGGCCCACACCATTACCATCCAGATCATGGCGAACGATGAATCGCTGCTGGTCAGCGTCGATGACGACGGACAGGGTGGTGATTTTTCGGATGCGCCATCGCAAGGCAATGGTATTGCCAACATCAAATCCCGCATTGCCTACCTGGGCGGGCAGGTCATGTGGCAGAGTACCGCTGAACGGGGCACCTCTGTCATGATCTCGCTCCCAATGGCCAAACTGGTCAAACCTGCTGCACTTATCACCGCCTGAAATGCCCGACAACCAATGGTTCAGTCTTTGACATCCTTTTACACTTGCCTTCTATTTACTCAATCATACATCCATTAATTAGTACAACCAATTATACTCATATGCTAAAACATGTGCTTTCAGGGGCCGTACTGTTGAGCAGCTGGCTAACCGTCAGTGCTCAGGAGCGAACGACCGTAAGACCGGCCATCGACAAAAAATCGGTCGTGCTGGCATCGATAAAAGAGGCGAAGCGAGGCGTCACTAGCTTCGCAGACACCAAGGGTCTGATCAAAGGCACTGTCTCTGACGAAAAGGGGAACGGGCTGCCAGGAGCCACCGTCTCAGTGAAAGGCACCCAGCTGGGTACGACCACCGATGCGAACGGTGCTTTCTCGATCAACGTACCTACCGGCAGCAAAACGCTGGTGATCTCGTTTATCGGCATGACCACGCAGGAGGTAGAGATCGGTACACGCACCACGCTGAACATTACGCTCCAGAACACGGGGCAGGCACTCGATGAGGTGGTGGTGATCGGTTACGGTACGCAGAAACGGGCCGACGTGACGTCGTCGATTACGACGGTGAAGGCGGCAGATCTGAAAGATATTCCTGCCGCCGGTATCGACCAGTTATTGCAGGGTAAAGCCGCCGGGGTAACGGTTACCAGCAATGGTGGCCAGCCGGGTGGTGGCGTGTCGGTGAAAGTGCGGGGCGTAACCTCGATCAACAGCAATGACCCGCTGTTCGTGATCGATGGCGTGCCGTTCGTGGGTGGCAACACCTCGTCAAACACTGGCTACGCTGGTCTGGGTGGTGGCGACGGACAAACCGGCAACTCGGTGATGGCCATGCTGAACCCGAACGATATCGAATCGATCGACGTGCTGAAAGACGCTTCGGCGCAGGCTATCTACGGATCGCAGGCGGCCAACGGCGTGATCCTGGTCACGACGAAGAAAGGCAAACAGGGCGAAGGCAAGATCAACTACGAGATGTACACGGGTGTGTCGCAAGTAGCCCGTCGCCTCGACCTGATGGATCTGCGTTCATTTGCCCGCTATCAGAACGCCGTGTTGCCCATCATTGGTAACCCGGTTTCAGATGAGTTCAAGAATCCTGACCTGCTCGGCACGGGTACCGACTGGCAGGAGGCGATGTTCCAGCACGGCAAGATCAACAACCATCAGTTGAGCTTCTCGGGCGGTCAGAACAAAACGACCTACTATCTGTCGTTGAACTACTTCGACAATACGGGTATTCTGCTCGGTTCTGATTTCAAACGCTACTCGTCGCGCTTCAGCCTCGATACGCAACTGAAAAGCTGGGCCAAAGTGGGTATCAGCGCCAACGTATCGCGCAGCATCCAGAACGTATCCCTGGCCGATGCCGCCGAAGGAACCATCTGGTGGGGTGCGTCGACCAGCCCACTGACGCCGATCAAGAACATCGACGGCACCTGGGGCGGTGGCCAAACGGTTGGTGGCGTACAGTACTACGGCTCTAACCTGGTTGGTAACAGCCAGTTCCGGGGCAATACCAAAACGACCAACAACATTTTCGGTAGCCTGTATGCCGAACTGCAACTGGCCAAAGGGTTGACCCTGCGCAACGACCTGTCGTACTCGCTGGGCCAGGATAACAACATTGCCTACCAGAAAGCCGGTAACGTGGGCAGCACGTCGTTCCGCAGCAAGCTGATCGACGGGCGGTCTGACAGCTACTACTGGTCGCTGACCAACTACCTGAATTACAACCTTTATAAGGGCAAACACGGTATTCAGGCCACGTTGGGTCACCAGGCGCAGAACTCGTATTACCAGAGCATCTCGGGCACGAAAGTGGATTTGCAGGCCAACATTTTTGACCTCAGCACCGGTAGCGCCGACCAGACAACCTGGGGCCTGAACGGTGGTAAGGGGCAGTGGGCTATGGAATCGTATTTCGCCCGCGCCAACTACACCTTCGATGAGAAATACTCGCTGTCGGCCAGTATCCGGACGGATGGTTCGTCGAACTTCGGGCCAAACAACCGTTGGGGTGTATTCCCCGGTGTGTCGGCCGGCTGGACGGTCTCGAACGAGACGTTCATGAAAGGCGCGGTGGCCAATGTGCTGAGCTTTACCAAACTGCGCGTTGGTTATGGCGTTGTGGGTAACCAGAACTTCCCCGGCGGTGCCCCAAACCCGGCGTATGTAGGCGCGGTAACGTTCTTCTCAGGACCAGTTGGTTTCGGTTCGTCGAACATGATCAACGGCATTCCGAACCCGAACCTGAAATGGGAATCGGTGAAAACGGCCAACGTAGGTGTTGACCTGGGCTTCCTGGGCGGCCGCATCGACGCAACGATCGACGTGTACAAGAAAGTAACGTCCGATATGATCATCTTCCTGACCGGCCCGAACCTGATCGGTGTAGGCGACCAGTGGGACGATCTGAAAGCACCGCTGGGTAACGCTGGTCAGATGACCAACACGGGGGTCGATATCGGTATCACCACGACCAACATCAAGAAGGGTAATTTCAGCTGGAAGACGAACCTCGTTGTGACGCAGTTTACCAACACCTACGACAAAGCCGCTTCGGCTGCTTCAGCCCTCGACGGGAAGGTGTATTACAACAACTACCTGATCACGCACACCACGCCGGGCCGTCCGGTTGGTTCGTTCTGGGGGCTACAAACCGACGGTCTGTTCCGTACGCAAGCCGACCTCGATGCCAGCCTGCCGCAGTTTGGCTACAAGGTGAACCAGACTGAAACCTGGTTGGGCGATATCCGCTTCAAGGATCAGAACGGCGACAAGAAGATCGACGCGTCGGACTACACGTTTATCGGTAGCCCACTGCCCAAGTTCACCTATGGCTTCACCAACACGCTGAACTACGGTGATTTCGACTTCTCGGTGTTCCTGCAAGGTAGCCAGGGGGCCAAGGCATTCAACTTCCTGCGCTGGCAGCTGGAGGGCATGAACAACGCCTACACCAACCAGATGAACACGGTGAACGACCGCTACACGGCCGAAAACCCGAACGGATCGCTGCCCCGCTTCACGAACACCAACAAGAACAACACGGCCATGTCGGACCGGTACGTGGAAGATGCGTCGTACATGCGGATTCAGAACATCTCGATCGGCTACCGCCTGCCTAAGGCACTGTTGAGCCGCGTTAAAATTCAGAACCTGCGCATCTACGGTACCGTGCAGAACCTGAAGACCTTCACGAAATACTCGGGCTACGATCCAGAAATCGGCGCGTTCAACAACAGCATCAAGCTGATGAACGTCGACACCGGTCACTATCCGAACCCACGTACGTTCACGATCGGCGCGAATCTTCAATTTTAACAAAGACCCCACCCCCGGCCCCTCCCCTGAAAACAGGGGGGGAGACGCTCGGCCAAAAGCAGAGCATTGCCCCCCTCCCCTTGTTTAAGGGAGGGGCTGGGGGTGGGGTAAAGCTCAAAAAGACATGAAACGTAAACTCGTATATGCAGCCATGCTGGCTCCGGCTCTGTTCCTGACCAGTTGCAAAGAAACCTTCATTGAACGGCCTTCGCTGTCGGGTACCACCACCGGTAACTACTACAACAACGCCGACGAAGTGCGGGCCGCTACCAGCACCCTCTACAGCGGACTGCCCTGGCGGAACTACGAAAGCCGCGCACAGGATGCTATCGGCGATGTAATGGCCGGCAACATGTTCACCTACACCGACGTCGAATACCTGAACTTCTCGGTATCGTCGGCATCGGAGCGCATCGGCGCGTCGTGGGGGGCGTTCTACAAGATCATCGGCTATGCCAACGTGATGATCAAAACTTTTGAAGAGAAGAAAGCCGCCGGTGGCGACGCCTCGTATCTGGACCCTGCCATTGCCGAAGCCCACTACATCCGGGGTATGCTGTACTTCTTTATCGCCCGTACCTGGGGTGCCGCGCCGATCATTACCGATCCGGGTGCAACGGCGCTGTCGGGCAACTTCAACATCCCGCGCTATTTACAGAAAGATGTGCTGCGGTTTGCCTTGGAAGAAATGCAGGCGGCTGAGAAAGGGCTACCTGAGTCGGACGTACCTGGCCGGTTGACCAAGTATGTGGCCAAAGGCATGATGGCCAAACTGTACCTGTATCAGAAAGATTACGCCAACGCCAAAGCGAAAGCCGAGGAAGTGATCAACTCGGGTAGGTACACACTGGTGAGCGATTACCAGGGCATGTTCACGAAGTCGAGCATGAACAACAATGCCGAATCACTTTTCTCGATTCAGCACCAGTTTGCGCAGGATCCCTGGGGAACGGGCAACATCAAAAACCCGGATCGCGGGGCGGGTGCCCTGCGCACGGCCGAAGCGGATGCGTGGGAAATGTATGTGCCGTCGGTCGATATGTTGAAAGAATATGAGTTTGGTGATCTGCGCCGGAAATGGTCGGTGATGGAGCAAGGCTGGACTAACCCAAACTGGAAACCACAGCGCGCCAATGCCCCTGCCTACAACGCGTTTATGGCGAATGGGTTTAAATATGACACCCTACAGCCTGTAAACGACGGTGGTAGCCTGGCCCCAACCCGTGCCAACATTGTGAAGTATTTCGCTGGTCCGGGCAAAACGTTCGGTGGTGACCCGGTACTGGGTCAAAACTCAGGCAACAACGTGGTGCTGCTGCGCTACGCCGACATTCTGCTGATCTACGCTGAAGCAGTGCTGGGCGGGCAGGCGTCGACGTCGGATGCGAAGGCGCTGGACGCCCTGAACAAAGTACGGAGCCGCGCTGGTCTGCCTGCCAAATCGTCGATCACGAATAAAGATATCCTGCACGAGCGTCGGGTCGAGTTTGCGTTTGAAGGCGACTACTGGTACGATATTCAGCGGCAGGGCTATGCGGCTGCCAAGGCGATTATCGACAAGCAGGATCGGGGTACGAAAGCGTACTCGAACTTCATCACCAACTTCTCGGAAGATAAGATGTTCCTGCCTATCCCCGCTGGCGAGATCGTGCAGGACCCCGAGCTAGGTAAAGATCCCGTTCCGTATTACAAGTAGTTATTTGCTTCGCGTCGTTAGGTGGTCATTTGCTGTCATCATCAGCAAAAGGCAATGAATGACAACAAACGGCTACCTAATGACGCAAAGCAATTGACATTTAAACACCAAACCAATGAAATTCAACACTTTATATAGCGTAGCGAGCCTATCTGCCCTGACCCTGGCCACCGGGCTGACTATCAGCTCTTGCCAGAAAGATACCGATGGGCGTCCCCAAATCGGACCAGGCAACCCCGTTGCCACCAAAGTTATGCCCGACTCAGCCGCGGGCGGTACGCTGGTAACCCTGACCGGAACCGGCCTGGGCGACATTCGGACGATCATGTTCGAGAAGCAGAATGTACCGGCGGGCTTTCAGTCGACGCTGAATACCGATGGGGCTATTCTGTTTCGGGTACCTACCGAAGCAGCGGGCGGCAAGCAGAATATCATGCTCACCAACAGTGCCGGGCAAACGCTGACCGTACCCTTCAAAGTACTGGCGTTCCCGACCGTGACCACGATCTCGATGCTCGACTTCACGAAAGGCACCAAAGTAACCATCACCGGCAATAACCTCGATGATGTGACGTCGGTGGCCGTTGCTGATTCGGTCAAGGGCATTTCGGATGCGGCAACTATCGTGTCTAAATCGAAAAAGGAACTGGTCATCACCATGCCGGCGTCATCGCTGAACCGGGGTACGTTGGCCATTACCAACAGCACGGGCCGGATTCGCACCAAACAGGAGTTCACCAACATCGACAAGGCCTTCCCGATCTTCACCGATACCTACGGCGCTGGTTACCAGGACAACTCGTGGGGTGATGCCGGGGCTGTGTCAACGAAAGAAGCTGTATTTGGTACCGCTTCAGCCGCGAAAAACTACCAGAAAGGCAACTGGCACCTGATCGCCTTCGCCAACTGGGGTGGCGTGAAATACGATGCGTCGTATACGTACCTGACGGGCTGGATCAAAGGCGGATCGGTCGATTATCCGTTGTTCGTTACCACCGACGCCAGCAAAGCCGGGTTCGGCAACTTCGTTGATGCGAACCAGATCAATGTGAAAGCAGGCGTTTGGAACTACTTCAAAATCAAGCTATCCGACATGGACTTCTGGGCACCGGGTGCTAACATGCAGCAGATTGGCTTCCGCATCAAAGGGCCAGACAAACAGGATGAAGTGTTCTACTTCGATAACATCATGCTGGTGAAGTAACGGCTTTAGGTACGTTGCCGCTGGCAACTTAGCTATACGTGAAAAGAGCACCGGAGCAGTTCGGTGCTCTTTTTTTAGGTCTTGCTTCGGGTTAAGTCCTCTCCGTTGTCGCTTGCCTGTGGCGAGTGACCACTATCGACAGGGCCTCTGGCCCGGTGGTGGCTAATGAGACGGTCGTGAGGTTAACGTCTTGAACAGTTAACGAACGGGCCAGAGGCCCTGTCGTTGTCACTCGCCACAGGCAAGCGACAACGACAGGAAGCTCAGGTACGTTGATGACGACCTTGGGCGGGAGTGGTGCGCCACACCGGTGTCACCCTGAGCTTGTCGAAGGGCCAGGCGAGAGCAACCCGCACGCGCAGCAACGGTAAACAGCAAACTGGAAACAGTAAACAACCACCAACAACGGGGCTTAGGGTGACAAGCCCACCCAAGTTCGTCATTCACCTGCTGGATGTGTATTGTGCCCCTGAGCCTGTCGGGGATCGCGGCGGCGAACCGGCCTAGTCGAAGGGCCTGGAGCAAGAAAGCAACCTATAGCGCGAAGCAACTTGACTCACGCAAAACAACGTACACAACCCTCTTCATTAATCAATCAACACGTTGAAATACTTTTCATGAAGTACACTTTATCTAACATATATCAACGGGTGCTGGCTGGTAACAGCCGGTTCATCCTGCTACTTCTCATCTTGATTAGAGCCCTCCCCACCTTCGCCGCCGACCCGATCCGTATTGAGGCCGAAACCGGCGTGCTGACTGGCGTGACCATCGCTACAGCAACGGCAGGCTATTCAGGATCTGGGTACGTTACCGGCCTCGACGCCGAGATGGACAAAATACTGGTCACGTTCACAGCCAAAGCGGGCCTGTATGATCTGAGCATCGGCTACTCATCGCCCTTTGGCAATAAAGGCATCGATTTTCAGGTCAACGACGAAAAAGGGAACGGTACGCTTACCCAAACTTCAGCGGGTTTTCGCGCGGCGAACCTGGGTAAGTTCCTCTTGAAAGAAGGGCAGAATACCATCGCCGTTTTTCGGGGCTGGGGCTACTACGACGTTGATTACCTGCTGCTTACACCAACCACTGCCGTGCAACCGACCAAACCGCCTAAAACACTTGTTGATGGTCAGGCGACCGCCTCAACGAAGGGACTGTTCTCGTACATGGTCGACCAGTACGGCAGCAAAGTGATTTCGGCGCAGCAGGACGATGTGGACTACATTCTGGAGAAGACCGGCAAAGAACCCGCCATCGGCTCGTTCGACCTGATCGACTACTCGCCTACCCGCGTGCAGAACGGCGCAAAGCCCATACGTACCAGCGAAGCCATCATCGACTGGGCGAAGAAAGGCGACGGCCGGGGCATCATCAGCCTGATGTGGCACTGGAACGCCCCCACCGACCTGATCAACCTGGCCCCCGACAAGCTCTGGTGGCGCGGCTTTTATACCGACGCCACGACCTTCGATCTGGCCGCGGTGTTGGCCGACAAAAACGGGGCTAAATACAAACTACTTCTGAGCGACGTCGACGCGATTGCCGTTCAGTTGAAAAAGTTTCAAACCGCCGACGTACCTGTGCTGTGGCGACCGCTCCACGAAGCCCCCGGCGGCTGGTTCTGGTGGGGTGCCAAAGGCGCTGGTCCGTTTAAGGAACTGTGGACGCTTATGTATGATCGCCTGACGAACTACCACAACCTGCACAACCTGATCTGGGTCTACACCGCCACCGACACCTTCAGCGCCGACTGGTACCCCGGCGATCAGTATGTGGATGTGGTAGGGCTGGACATTTACGCCGACGCCAGTTCGAACATGAGTGGCAACTGGAGCAGTGCGCTGACTCCGTTCAATGGCAAAAAACTGGTCACCTTATCGGAAACGGGTAACCTACCCAACGCCGACAAAATTCGGGGGTTTGGTACCTGGTGGTCGTGGTTCTCGGTCTGGACGGGCAGCGATTACATCAAAAAACAACCCCTCGACCAGCTCAAAACGACCTTCCTCGATGCCGACGTGATCACCCGCGACGAACTGCCCGACTGGCGAGCTGTGGCCCCGGTAATCACCGCTATTGAGCCTCCCTTCCAGCTAGTGGTTCTAGGGAACCCGATCCGCGGGAACCTGGTCAACCTGGAGATCAAGGGTGCGAAATCGGTGCCCCTCACCCTTCGCCTGACCGATACGTTGGGCCGTCAAGTTGCTGATGAGCGCATCATCCCTGCATCAGCTACGGCCCGGCACCAGCTTACGGTTGGGTCGCAACCCGGCGTGTATCTTCTACAGGTCAGTAGTCAGGTCGGCGTGAAGACTTTGAGGATTGTGACGTACTGACAAAGCATATTTTCAGTTTGCTGTTGCTTTCGCGAAGCAACCTAGCTCGCGAAAGCAACAGCGGCACGAACCACCACAGAAGCCTTCCATACAAAACTCTCCTTACCTCCTAAATCATCCAAATGAAATTCTTAACCTTAACCCTATTAGCAAGCCTGATAGCGGCAGCCGTAATTCCTGCTCAGGCGCAGAAACTCGGCATCTTCGACGGGCATACCGACATTGGCAACGTGGCCAGAAAGGGGTCAGCGCAGTTCGACCCGAAAACGAATGAGTACAAAATGTCGGGCGCGGGCTACAACATCTGGTTCGACCACGACGAATTCCATTTTATGTGGAAACGCATGACAGGTGACTTCATCCTGACCACCCGTGCCTCACTGGTCGGCAAAGGCGTTGACCCGCACCGGAAAGTGGGCTGGATGGTCCGCAGCAGCCTGGATAGCAACTCGGCGCACATCAACGCGGCCGAGCATGGCGATGGGCTGACCTCGCTGCAATTCCGCCGCACGAAGGGGGCGAAAACGGAGGAAGTTCGGTCAAAACTGACCGGTGCCGACGTGATTCAGCTTGAGCGGCAGGGCAACAAATACATTATGTCGGTGGCTAAATTCGGCGACACCTTCGTGACGGAAGAAGTGACCGACCTGGATCTGGGCGACGAAGTATACGTGGGCCTGTTCATCGGGTCGCACAACAAAGATGTGGTCGAGCAGGGTGTTTTTCAGGATGTGCGTATGTACGTACCAGCCCCCGCTACGCTGGTTCCCTACAGGCAATACCTCGGCAGCGACCTCGAAGTGATGGACGTAGCCACTGGTCACCGCGAAAAACTGTACCACTCACCCGTATCGATTCAGGCCCCGAACTGGACGCTCGACAACAAGGCACTGATCTACAACGGCGACGGCAAGATCTACCGCTTCGACCTGAAGAAGAAGACACCAACCCTGCTTAATACCGGCGAGGTGACCAACAACAACAACGACCACGTGATCTCGTTCGATGGCAAGATGCTGGGCCTCAGCAACAGCAACACGCCCACGCCCGACGGCCCTAAATCGATCATTTACACGGTGCCCATCACGGGCGGCACCCCCAAACGCATTACGCCCATTGGCCATTCATACTTGCACGGCTGGTCGCCCGATGGCCAATGGCTGGTATTCACCGCCCAGCGCGACGGCGACTACAACATTTACAAAGTACCGGCCAACGGTGGCCCGGAGGTGCAACTCACGACGGCGAAAGGATTGGACGATGGTCCTGAATATTCACCCGATGGCAAGTACATCTACTTTAACTCGACCCGCAGCGGCCTGATGCAGCTCTGGCGCATGAAGCCCGACGGCAGTGAGCAGGAACAGATCACCAACGACGAATTCAACAACTGGTTTCCGCACATCTCCCCTGATGGAAAGCAGATGGTATTCTTATCATTCGGCCAGGACGTAAAGCCTGACGATCACCCCTTCTATAAGCGCGTATACCTGCGTCACCTGCCACTCGAAAACGGCAATCCGGTTAAAACCAAACCTAAAGCAATCGCCTATCTCTACGGCGGACAAGGCACGATCAATACCCCTTCCTGGTCACCCGACAGCAAGAAAGTAGCGTTCATCAGTAATTCGGGGCCGATAGCGGGGAAATAATCTTGTGTCCTCTGTCTTCAGTCTTCCGTCCTCTGTTGCTCTGCTAATGTACCTGACTGTGGTTTAGCGGAGCAACAGAGGACGGAAGACTGAAGACGGAGGACACCCTTTGCAAAGCGGGCCAGTCAATCAATCTTGAGTGCCGGGATAGGATAATTACCTACCCACCTTGCTTTACGTTGAAACGACTGGCTGTTGGTGGCTATTTCCGCAGCTGCCAGCTTCCAACAAGCACTCCTTATGAAAAAAAGACCGTTCAGCTTAGTACTGCTTGCCGCTGCACTCTCGTTTACCACCGTACAGGCGCAGACACTACGTCCACCCGCCTACCCGCTGATTACCCACGACCCGTATTTCAGCATCTGGAGTACCACCGACCGACTCACCGACAGCCCCACCCGCCACTGGACCGGCAAGCCACAATCGCTCGAAGGCATTGTGCGGGTCGATGGCCGGACGTATCAGTTCCTGGGTGGTTCGCCGACCGTGTATAATGCGCTGCTGCCCACGGGTGAAGCGAAACCCTATACCGCTCAATACACGCTGACCGACCCCGGCGAGGGGTGGGAAAAGCCGGATTATAACGCACAGGGCTGGAAAACAGGCCCCGGCCCGTTCGGCGATACGCCCGAATCACGGACGCCCTGGCTCAGCAGCCGCACGGATAAAAACGGCATCCACATCCGGCGCGAATTCACCTACGATGGTAAACTAGACCCGTCGAAACTACTGCTGGCGATTAGTCACGACGATGACGTGTCGGTGTATCTGAACGGCGTTTTGCTGGTGAGCAAACCCTGTTGTGCGGGCGAATACATTTACCTGGCATTACCCCCCGAGGGGCAGCAGGCATTGCGCAAAGGGCGTAACGTATTGGCGGCGCATTGCGTGAGCCCGGTGGGTGGGTCCTTCATCGATGTGGGGCTGGTGAGTCCGGCCGCTGTGCCAACGGTATCGCAGGCGATCCAGAATAGCGTCAACGTGACCGCCACGCAGACCGACTACACCTTTACGGCTGGCCCGGTTGAGCTGCACGCCAATTTCCTCTCCCCGCTCTTGCTCGATGAGCTGGAAATAGCCGCTCGTCCGGTCAGTTACGTCACCTTCGAGGCCAAGTCGATGGATGGCAAACCGCACGCGGTGCAGGTCTATTTCGGGGAAGCGGCCACGGTAGCGACCAACACCACGGGACAGGAGGTGGTGACGAAAACCGGGCAGGGGGCCGGGCTGACCTACGCCTCAGTGGGCACCAAAGCGCAATCCGTTCTGGGCCGCAAAGGCGACAACGTCCGCATCGACTGGGGCTATGCCTATCTGGCGGTGCCACAGGGAATGGGCAACCGGGTTGTGGCTGGTCAAGCAGCGGCGCTGAAACAGGCATTCTCCAGCAAAGGCGTGCTGGCCGCGAACAGCAAAAACGTGGCCGATCTGGCTGGTAACGTCACGCTGGCTACGGTGCTGAACCTGGGGACCGTCTCGAAGGAAAGTACCGCCAAACACCTGCTGCTGGGCTACGACGATCTGTATTCGGTGCAGTATTTCGGCAAGAACCTGCGTGGCTGGTGGCACCGTGACCCCAACATGACCATGGAGAAAACCCTGCAAGCCGCCGAAACCGACTATACCCGCATCCGGCAGAAGAGCACCGATTTCGACAGGCAACTCTACAACGAAGCTCGCAAAGCCGGTGGCAAAGAGTATGCTGACCTGTGCCAACTGGCCTACCGACAGGCCATTGCCGCCCACAAGATCGTGGCTGGACCAAAGGGCGAAGTCTTCTTTCTCTCGAAAGAAAATTTCTCGAACGGCTCCATCGGTACCGTCGACGTAACGTACCCATCGGCGCCCATGTTTCTGCTGTATAACAACGAGCTGGCCAAAGGGCTGCTGCGCTTTATCTTCGATTATAGCGAGTCGGGTCAGTGGAAGAAAGACTTCCCGGCCCACGATATAGGGACGTACCCACTCGCCAACGGACAGACCTACGGCGAGGATATGCCCGTGGAGGAAGCTGGTAACATGATCATTCTGACGGCCGCTTCGGTGAAGATGGATGGTAACCCCAACTTCGCCCGCGAGCACTGGCCCACGCTGACCAAATGGGTGGGCTTCCTGAAACGCGACGGCTTCGACCCCGGTAATCAGTTGTGTACCGATGATTTCGCCGGTCACCTGGCCCGCAACGCCAACCTGTCGGCCAAGGCCATTATGGGCATTGCCGCCTACGGACAGATGGCCGGGCAACTCGGCGAGCAGAAAGTGGCCGATGAGCACCTGGCGCTGGCCCGCGACATGGCCCGCCGCTGGATGGAGCTGGACAAAGACGGCGACCACTACGCCCTGACCTTCGACAAAACGCCCGGCAGCTGGAGCCAGAAATACAACATCGTGTGGGACAAGCTGCTGGGCCTCGACGTGTTTCCGAAAGAAGTGGCAAAGCAGGAGATCGACTTCTACCTGAAAAACCAGAAGCCCTACGGCCTGCCGCTGGATAGCCGCAAGACCTACACCAAGTCGGACTGGATCATCTGGACGGCCACCATGACCGACTCAGACCGCGATTTCAAAGCGCTGGTAGACCCTATCTGGAAGTACGCCAACGAAACCCCCACGCGCGTGCCCCTCTCTGACTGGCACGAGACCACCAACGCCAAGCAGGTCGGTTTCCAGGCACGCTCCGTCGTCGGCGGCTACTTCATCAAAATGCTCGACGAACGCCTCAAGCAGAAGAAGTAAACAGGTTGAACTAGGAACGTACCGGGTTTTTGTCATCCCGACAAGGGAGGGATTGCGGCGTTCTTATTAAAAGGTGCCAAGCCCTGGCTGAAGGATCGTGACGTTCCTTCAGCCAGGGCTGGCAAAACCCCAGGTACGTTCCTTCACCAACAAGCCGCGCCAGTCGATACTGAGCGCGGCTTGTTGGCGTATTAAACTCGTTATCAAATGGATAATCTGCGCTGAATGTCAAGTACAAACGCTACCGAAACGGCATTATCTTCCGCGATTTCGTCAATTGTAAGTTTGCCGCGCTTTAGCGCATTTGTAACAGCTTCAGCTTTAAGTGCCGCCTCTGCTTCCTGAATCTTCTGCTTCTCCGCTTTAACCGCTTCGGCATTGGCCGCTGTTACGCGCGCAAAGTACGCCCGCTCTTCAGGAGTCATTCTGCGCGTATCCAACTCTTCGATAGCCCGACGTAGCCATTCTTCGTTCCAAAAGGCCGGATACTGCGTCGGTTCTGTTATATGAAGCGTTTTCATGGTGTAAACAAGCTTTTCTAAATCAGTCTCTATCTCAGCAACTTGCTTGGTGAATTTAGCTATTTTTAACTATCAACTAAATACGCCATATCACAACTCATTTTTACTCATCTTGAAGTAAATCTTCTTCTTCAATAAGGTTCAAGTTCATCAAACTCTCCACAGTCTCTTGAATCTTTTTACACAATTCAAAAACCTTCACCAGATTGGTATCGTTTGAGGTTTCGAAGTGTTCAATACTGAAATTGTAAGTGTCACCTACAGCAAAAACTTCATCAATTTCTTTCAACTCATTTTGCATTCCAAAATTAACAATCTGTCCAAATACAATTTCTCTTGCCTCACACAAACTATTAATTATATCTACTAACTGCTCTCTGTATGTCTTCGTGGCTAAATACATATCGAAGCTATCTACCGGGATTGCCATAGAACTAGGTCTAACATCTTTATCTCTGCAATATCTACATTCGGATAAACTATTTTAAATTGATTAACTAAATACCTACCTTGTTCATTCTGTAAATAGTCTATATAACACCGATTTATTTTCTCATACAGGGAGCAAATACTTTCAAATCTATTTGGATCACTTTGATAAGGAAGTTTGGCATTTAAATTCTTCAACACGATTGAATCAATGACAGGCATCTGTGGGTCCAAAGTTGCCACCAATTTGCTTGCAAACGATGCCTCATATCGGTTTGTAGCTCTGTGCAAAGAACGAAGTATGGTTGAAAAATCAATTGACTGACCCCGCGATTCATCAAGCAACTCATAAAAGGTATCATACCAAGCGGCTGGCTTTTGACGAATGCGATAGAAGCCGTTGAAGCTTTTCCTAAAATCTGTATTATCCTTTAATGGCTTGCCAGTTAGTTCACTCAGTCGTTTTTGGATGTTCAGATATTTGGCGAGACCTACCTTGACATTTCCTAAACTTAAGTCTATTTGTTGAGTTGTCAGACTCACTGTCAGAGTAAATGGTTTTTTCATACTTGGCTTGATAGAGGCTCAAAAACAATTGATTTTTAGAATTTATAATTCAAGCGCCTACCCTATCGATCGTAACCGCGCAGTCCGTCAATGTAACATGCAAACTGCCGGGTACGTCGAAAGGAGTAATTATTCTAATTGATAACGGTATTTGTGCCTCTATTGTAGTAGTTACGGAGTAACTCTTTCCAAGAGACCTTATTGGCTTTAAACTGCATACCTCCTTTTCGTTCCAACTGCCAGATAGCTGCCTGAACAAATAGAGTAGCTATCTGACTTGACGCTTGCGCCGTTGTCAGAGGTAAGTTCAGCGATTCTAGTATGAAGCGACCTAATCCTTCCTTCTCGCTTCCATCGGTCAGTTTTGATACACTATTACCAAGACGTACAATTTCCGCTTCTTCAACATAAGCCATAATCAGGTCAAGCTGTGGAGCGGAGAATTCTACGTCATGTTGCCGAAGGTCTTCCTTATTCTTAAATAATCGAGAAATATGTAGACTATTCGTATCGTCCATTTTCCAATAAAATTCCTTGGCTTTACCGCCTAACGTGTTATCCTTAGCCCACTCATTGCTATAATTAAAATTGGTAAATTTACTGTTCATTTTTTGTCTATTTAAAACAGTTTTACTTATGATGAATGTTAAAATTGAAGCCTTATTTCCACGCAATTGACAATTGTAATTATCCTTTAAATTAAGCATTTTTTTCAACATTACCAACTGATTAGTAAGATCATAAATTGAAACTATCAGCAAGTGTCCTAACTCAACACCTCTACTTAAATTTAAACACCCGTTTGCTGACCTTCCCCTTCGCGCCAACGGCGTAACAGGTGCCTTTGGCACAGGCGACAGAATGAAAGCCCTCCAGATCGAGTTTAGTCCAGGTCTGGCCCTGATCGGCGGATAAACTGGTGCCTGATGGGCCAACAGCCAGCAGGTAATCACCGGGGAGTATCGAGATAGCTTCTTTTAAGCCGGGTGGGTTGGTGGCGGCGACAAGTTGCCACGTTTGTCCACCGTCGCGGGTAATGGTGGCGTTGAGCCCCGGCAGGTTCTCCTGTTTATAGTTGCCGCCAACCGCCATTCCGTTTTTGTCGCTGAAGAACTGCATCCCGAACAGGCCCGTTGCTTCGCCGGCGGGCAAAGGCGTGGTGGCAACAGCCCAGGTACGTCCCCGATCGCCAGACCGGAACACGCGTCCGTTCGTGGCGCCGCCCGAGGCGATCCAGACGTTTTGCTTGCCCTGTACGACAAGGCTGGTGCCGCTGGCCGCAAAAGCCGCTTCGTTCGGCTGCATAGGCGGCAGTTGGTCGGGCGGTACGGTCTGCCAGGTTTGGCCGCCATCGTCGGTTGTCAGGATGAACCACTTGCCGTTGATGGGATCGCCGAAGACAATGCCGTGCTGTTTGTCCCAAAAATCGATGCCGTCCAGAAACACGCCCGGTTGCTGCGTCTGGTAAAGCAGCGTCCAGGACTGGCCGCCGTTGGTGGTTTTGTAGATGCGGGCCTGCCCTTTCTCCGCCAGTCCGGCGCTCATGAAATAGGCCGTCTGAGCATCAACGGCTTTTACATCCCGGAAGTCGCAGGTCTGGGCATCAGGAACAGTGCCGGTCTGCCACGTTTTTCCGCCATCAGCGGTGTGGACGAAGGTGCCTTTGGTGCCGCCAATCCAGACCACATCGGGACCGGCCACGCTGACGGCCCGGAAACTGGCGTCGGTGTTGACGGACTGCGGCTGCCATTGAGCCAGGACAGGTAGTGTACAAAACAGAAAGAGCAGACTTCGGAGAACGTGTTTCATCGCTTACAGAGTTGACGGCAAAATGCTGATTTTCGCCCGGGAAAGATAACCTGCCGTACCAAGGCAAAAGCAAGATGGCCGCTTTTTTAAGCGTGTGTTTCGGTGAAGCGGGTTGTGTGGGTTGATTTGCTTCGCGCTGTATTGCTTTGCGCTGTAGGCCCTTCGACTAGGCCGGTTCGCCGCTGCGATCCCCGACAGGCTCAGGGCCTAGAGCGCAAAGCAATACAGCGCAAAGCAATACAGCGCGAAGCAATATAGCCCCAACTATATCAGTATAGTACCTACTAACTCAGTCGTTCGATGAAGTGGGCGCTGGTTTTGGCGCGTACGTCGTCGAGAGTAGTGCCGGGCATGAGTTCGATGAGGGTCAGCCTGCCGTCGGGGAATGCGAAAACGGCCAGGTCGGTAATGATCAGGTCAACGGCGTTCAGAGCGGTGATAGGCAGTGTACAGCTCGGCACCAGCTTCGATGAGCCGTCGGGGTTGGTATGGGTAAGGGTGATGATGAGCTTTTTCGCGCCTGAGGCCAGGTCCATAGCTCCACCGACACCCAGCAATGGCTTGCCCGGCACCGCCCAGTTGGCCAGATTGGCTGCCTCGTCTACTTCCAGCCCGCCCATGATGGCTACGTCGATGTGTTTCCCACGAATCATCCCGAACGAGTCGGCACTATCGAAATAACTGCTGCCGGGAATGGCCGTCACCGGAATCTTGCCCGCATTTACCGGATAGTGCATGGCCCCGCCCCCATCGGTAGGCGCTGGTCCGACGCCCAGCATGCCATTCTCGGTATGGAGCATGATGCCGAGTTCAGGCGTGATCAGATCAGCTACCAGGGTCGGAATACCGATGCCCAGGTTGACTACGTTACCAGGCCGGAGTTCGGCCAGGGCTCGTTTCGCCATGTTCATCCGGGCATCGTCTACCCGCTTTCCAGCCGATACCGATACCGACATGCCCAGATCGTCGGGCGTAAGGGTTGCCTGCACCAGATAGTCGACATAGCAGCCGGGCGTATGAATGTGTTCGGGGGCAATGGCCCCAACGGGCACGATCTCTTCCACCTCGGCAATGACCAGATCGGCAGCGGTTGCCATCGCTTTGTTGAAGTTCTGCTCGGTCATGCGGTAGGTCAGGTTACCGGCGGTGTCGGCCCGCCAGGCCCGGATAAAGGCCACGTTCCCCCGAATCCCTTTGACGAACACCTGCTCTACCCCGTCGATCACTTTGGTTTCATGGCCGTCGGCGATCAACGTACCTACGGCCGTTGGCGTATAAAAACCACCAATGCCCGCGCCCCCCGCCCGAATGGCCTCGGCCAGCGTACCCTGGGGTAACAGTTCATAGGCCACCGCGCCCGATTGCGCCGCCCTGACCGCGTCGGGGTTGCTGGTAAAGAACGAGCCGATCATCTTTTTAAGCTGCCCGTTTCGGAGCAGCCGCCCCCCGCCCAGGCCCGGTTCGCCCGTGTTGTTGCCCACGAACGTGAGGTTTTTTGTGCCCAGTTCGGCCAGGGCGTGCATCAGGTGTACGGGATTGCCTGTCATACCGAAACCGCCCTGCAATAGTGTATCGCCATCATTGACCAGGGAAGCAGCCTCAGCGGCAGTAAGTTGGGGTACGTGTTTCATAGAAAGGAGGAAAGGCTGGAAAGGAATAAGGAGGAAGGGAATAAAGGAGGAAGGGAATAAACGAGAACAGGTTAGGAGGAAAGGTTGGAATGGTGAAGTTTGCTCTCCCTTTCTCCTTTCCTACCTCTCCTCCATTACTCCCTTTCCAGCACTACCGCGTAGCCCTGGCCGACGCCGACGCACATGGTGACCAGGGCATATTGTTTTTGTTGTCCTTGTAGCTCCAGTGCGGCCGAATACAGGATGCGGGCGCCCGACATACCGAGCGGGTGACCAAGGGCAATGGCACCACCGTTGGGGTTGATACGCGGATCGTTGTCGGCCAAACCGAGCAGGCGTATGCAGGCCAGACTTTGGGCCGCAAAGGCCTCATTCAGTTCAATCACGTCGATCTGATCCAGCGTTAGCCCGGCTTTGGCCAGCGCCTGTTGCGTAGCACCCACGGGACCAATGCCCATGATACGCGGCTCTACCCCCACCACCGCCGAACTGACTATTCGGGCCAGGGGCTTCAGACCATACTGCTTAACGGCTTTATCAGAAGCGACCAGCACCGCCGCCGCACCGTCGTTCAGCCCCGACGCATTACCCGCCGTGACGGTGCCGCCCTGCTCGGCTTTTTTGAAAGCCGGTTTCAGTTTCGCCAGACCGTCGGGCGTTGTCGCTGGCTTGATGAATTCATCCGTGTCGAACCGAAGCGGGTCGCCTTTTTTCTGCGGAATAGCTACACCAACAATCTCCTGTGCGAACCGACCCGCCTGCCGGGCTGCGGCTGCTTTCTGCTGCGACCAATAGGCAAACTGGTCCTGATCGGCACGGCTGACCTGGTACATCCCGGCGAGGTTTTCGGCTGTTACGCCCATCGCATCAACGCCATACAGGTCGCGCATACGGGGGTTAATGAATCGCCATCCGAAACTGCTGTCGGCCATTTCGGCGTCGTTGCCAAACGGTTTCGACGTTTTGGAGATAACCCAGGGGCCGCGCGTCATGTTCTCCACGCCACCCGCAATAAACACCTCGCCGTCGCCCGCCTGAATGGCCCGCCCCGCCTGCACGACCGCCGACAACCCCGAGGCACAGAGTCGGTTTACAGTTTCGCCCGGCACCGTGTAGGGTAGTCCGGCCAGCAGCAGGGCCATGCGCGCCACGTTCCGGTTATCGTCGCCCGCCTGGTTGGCGCAGCCCAGGATCACATCGGCGTAGGCTTCGGGAGGAATGGTGAGGTTCTTGTCAACGAGCGCCCGAATGACTATGGCAGCCATATCGTCGGCGCGGGTAGTGGCCAGCGAACCGCCGAAATGGCCAATGGGCGTTCGTACGCCATCAATGATATAAGCTTGCATATGAATGTCGGATTGGAAATGTCGGATTTGTGGGTTGCTTACCGATTGATGGTTTAGCAGAAATGGCTTTCGGAGACTGTTGCTTCGCGTTGATTGGCTTCGCGCTTGTGGCCCTTCGACTACGCGTCAGCAATGCGCTAACCACCACTAGTTCACAGATATTATTAGTCATGTCTCTACACTAATTCAGCGTCCCCTGTTCGTAGTAGCATTTTTATCATCTCCTGACTGAAATCGAGCACTTGTTTTGATACCGTATTTTGTCATCCCGACCGCCGGTGCGGACAGGATGACGAAATACGGTATCCTATAGCCGACATCCATGAACGCCCATCGTCTGGGTAATGCTCAGGGCGTGGCGGAGCGACGTCCCTGCATTGCTCATCATGCGGGGCAGGTTTTCCCATTCCAGCATCCAGGCGGTAGCGTCGCGTTCGTTACCATGCACCAGGCTTTGCAGCTGTATGGCTGCGAACTGCGCATTCTGGCGGGCCAGCATGACCAGCGCCTCACTCAAAACAGGGTTGTTTTTATGCGGCATCGCGCTGGATTTACCACCACCAGTCACGTTTTCAACCACTTCGCCCACCTCGGTCTGCCCCATCAGCAACACATCCTGCCCCAGTTTGCCCAGCGTACCGGTCAACAACGCCAGCCAGTTGGTGAACTCCGCCAGTCCGTCGCGCTCGGTATGCCAGGGCGTGGCGTAGCCTAGCTTTAGTTCGGTGGCCAATGCACGGGCTACGGCCTCGCCCCGTTCACCAAACGCCGCCCGATTCCCCACGGCCCCGCCCAACTGGACCACCAGCACGCGGGGTTTTACCTGATCGAGCCGTTCCAGATGCCGGCCAAGCGGATTGCGCCAACTCTGGACTTTCTGGCCGAAGGTGATAGGCTGGGCCTGCTGGGTACGTGTCCGGCCCATCATGGGTACGTTGCCGTACCGGATAGCCAGCTGATGCAGACTTGTCAGCAAGTCGTTGGTCCGGTCGGCCAGCACATCCACCACAGACCTGATAGCCAGCACCTGGGCCGTATCCAGCACGTCCTGCGATGTGGCCCCCATGTGCAGCTGGCCCCGGACCGATTCGGGCAATGCCTCACGCACCTGCGCTAGCAGCGGAAGGGTTGGTACACCATTTTGCAGGGTTCCTGCCGCCAGCGATTCGGGCGTAATGGTCAGGCGGGACACCGCGTTGGCAATGGTGGATGCGGCGGTGGGCGGAATAATGCCCAGTTGCCCCTGCACCGTTGCCAACGCGCCCTCAAACGCCAGCATATGGCGGATGATCGCTTCCGGGCCGCAAAGCCGGTATATGTCAGGGTCAGCCAGGTACGTTGAAAACATAGACGGATTGGGGATGTGGGATTGGGGATTTGTGGGTTGCTTACCGATTGATGGTTTAGCAGAAATGGCTTTCGGAGACTGTTGCTTTGCGTTGATTGGCATCGCGTGCGGTCCCTTCGACCAGGCGCCCCCGACTAGCCGAAGGGCCTACAGCGCGAAGCCAATCAATGCAAAGCAATTTCACCATCTTCACAAATCGAAAAATACGGTTTCCTGCTCACCCTGCAACCGAATATCGAGGTGGTAACCCGGCCCGGCTGCTGACTGAACGGCGGTGGCGATCAAGGTAGTTCGTCGGTCGGGGGGAATGGTGGTCAATACAGGGTCGTGTTCGTTGGCGGCAGCTTCATCGGCAAAGTAGAGTCGGGTGTAGAGCGTCCGCAGCGACCCGCGCATGAACAGCGTGATGTTGATGTGCGGCGCATTGTCGGGTCGAGCGCGGCCCGGCTTGATCGTGTCGAATCGAAATACGGCACCGGGTTGGGTGCCCGTTCCTACGCGACCGAAGCCAATGAATTCGTGGCTACCGTGACTGGCCGCGCTGATCGGTTCGGTTCGGTAGTCGCCCGCCGAATCGGCCTGCCAGATCTCAACAATGGCGTCGGGCACGGGATTACCCTGTCCGTCGAGGACTCGACCGGTGATGAAAATCCGTTCGCCCGGCGTGTCAGGGCCAATGAGCGTGTGGTTGGCGATGCTGTCATAGGCATAGCCGTACTGAACGGAGGTCAGGCTATAAGCAAAGAAAGGGCCAACCGTTTGCGAGGGTGTTTGACGTAGACGTTCCATTACTTACACGGGCCGGGATGTCGTTACATTTTGGTGGGGGCCATTCAGCACAATATCAAACTCGTAGGCGAGCGCAAACTCCGGCTCGGTCCAGTCCATGCTGAACCGGGCAATCAGCAGCTCGCGGGCGTGAACGGGCGTCGACTGAAAGATCGGGTCATACGCAAACAGCGGATCGCCGGGGAAATACATCTGCGTCACCAGCCGCTGATCGAACTGGTGGCCCATCACCGAAAAATGAATGTGATTGGGTCGCCAGGCATTGTAGTGATTTCCCCAGGGATAGGCCCCCGGCTTAATGGTATAAAATGAATAACGCCCTTCGCTATCGGTCAGCACGCGGCCACTGCCCAGAAAATTCGGGTCGAGCGGGGCATCGTGGATCTCGGCTTTGTGAATGTACCGCCCCGCCGAATTGGCCTGCCAGATTTCGACCAGCACATTGGGCAACGGCCGACCGGTATCGTCCATCACGCGCCCCGCCACCTTGATACGCTCACCGATGGGTTCACCATTGACGCGGGCATTTCTGGTCAGGTCGTTATCGAATTTACCCAGTACGGATTCGCCAAAAACAGGCAGGCGAAGGTCCTGCAGGTGTTCCCGAACGATCATCAGCGGCTTTGTCGGGCTACGAAAAATCGTCGATTTGTAGTCGGGCGATAGGTGCGGTGGATGTACGTCCACCTTGATAGGTTCCATAAGAGGGAATTGGATTGAGATTTGGGGAATTTACCTTCTCGCAGTACCCCCCAACCGGACCGTGCTGAAGGGGGCTACTGCGCTGCAACATACCATCGCGGCGCTTTAGCCTCCTTCAGCACGGTCCGGTTGGGGCGTGGTTGCCAAAACGGCTTTGGCAATTTTCAGGGCTCCATTGGTGACGGGCACACCCGCGTAGATGGCTGTGTGGAGCAGGGTTTCCTTTACATCGTCGGGGCTGGCGCCGGTGTTTCGGGTGGCTCGAAGGTGCATGGCCAGCTCGTCATCATGGCCTAACGTGGCCAGCAAGGCAATGGTGATCAGGCTGCGTTCGCGGCGGGTCAGGCCGGGGCGCGACCAGATGCTACCCCAGGCAGTCTCGGTGATATACTGCTGAAAATCGGCATCGAAGTCGGTTTTAGCGGCCTCGGCCCGATCAACGTGCGCGTTGCCCAGTACGGCCCGACGGGTCTTCATACCCCGATCGAATAAGGACAAGCCAGCGGTTTCGGCCGCAAAGTCAAGAATCAGTTTCGCCACCATGTCGGGCATCTGCGCGCAGGGAATATGTCCGGCCCCGCCGATCAGTTCGTAGCGGGCATTAGGCATTGCGCTGGCCATTGCCTGAACCAGTTGGGGCGGCGTGGCCAGGTCATCAGTCCCGCCAATGCACAGCGTAGGTACGTTGATAGACGAAATCTGGTTCGTCAGGTCAGCATCCCGAATGGCTTCGCAGGCCCGGACGTACCCAGCGGGCGCTGTCTGCTCCAGCATCCGTTGGCAGGCCGCCACCAGCGTTGGGTTAGCCTGCCGAAATGGGGCCGAAAACCAGCGCTGTACCACCGCCTCTGCGATAGCCGACAGCCCCTGCTGTTGCACCGTCTGGATACGATCGTTCCAGCTATCGGCCGTGCCTATTTTAGGACCCGTGTTGCTCAGTACCAGTTTCCCGACCCGGTCGGGATGCAACAAGGCCAGTTGCTGGCCAATCAGTCCGCCAATCGACAGGCCAACGAACACACACGTCTTTATCTGGCAGGCATCGAGCAACGCTACCACATCGGCAACGTACCCAGCGATCGAACACGTGTGGTCAGGTACGTCCGACAGGCCATGACCGGGCAAGTCGAAACGCAAAATAGAGCCGTGCGGCTTTAGCTGGTCAACCACCTTATCCCAGATGCGCAGGTCGGTACCCAGCGAATTGGCGAACACGAAGGTGCGCTCCGGGTCCGTTCTCAGGTGCTGGTAATGCAGTGTATGGCCATTGACAGTGATAAAATCCATGCGTCGTCTAGATGTCTTTCAGGCCCACATAATTCTCGGCAATCGTGGTAGCCATGGCGGTTGAACGGACTATGTAATCAAATTTGGCCTGCTGAATCTGATTCTCGAACGAACCGTGTTCGGCCTGTTTATGAAACAGGTACGTCATGGTATTCGAGAAATCCTGCACCCGCCAGATCCGGCGCAGGCAATCGCTGGTGTAGGTAGCCAGCCGGCCGGCCTGCCCCGTTCCGTAATAGGCAGCCAGCCCACTGGCCAGAATTTTCACATCGGCAACGGCCAGGTTCAGTCCTTTTCCGCCCGTAGGCGGCACAATATGGGCAGCATCGCCCGCCAGAAACAGCCGTTCATACTGCATGGTATCGATCATGAAGCTACGCATGGGCGTGATGCCTTTCTCGAAAATCTCGCCCCGATTCAGCCTGAACCCGTCCTTATCGCCCAGCCTGATATCCAGCTCCTCCCAGATTTGCTCGTCGGTCCAGTTGTCGATATGGTCGTCGTTGGCAACCTGCAGATACAGGCGGCTGACCGTTTCAGAACGCAGGCTGTGCAGGGCAAAACCGCGTTCGTGGTACGCATAGATCAACTCGTCGGACGACGGTTTGGCGTGGGCCAGAATGCCGAGCCAGCTAAACGGGTAGTCGATTCGGAACTCGTTGTAGGTGCCCAGGGGCAGGTGTTTCCGGCCAATACCGTGGTACCCGTCGCAGGCCGCCACGAAGTCGCAGGTCAGGGCGTACGCCTGCCCATCCTGCTCAAAATGAATCACGGGTGAGTCGGTTTCCAGTCCGTCGATATGCGTGGCCGACGCCTCAAAATGGAGGGGAGTACCCTGCTCCAGATTGGCGTTGATCAGGTCTTTCACCACCTCCTGCTGCCCGTAGATGGTGATGCACCGCCCGCCGGTCAACTCGGCAAACGGCACCCGGTTGCGCACCCCGTTGAAGCTCAGATAGACGCCATGATGCGACAGACCCTCCTGCTGGAGCCGATCAGCCACGCCCAGTTCCGTGAACAGATCAACGGTGTTCTGTTCCAGCAAGCCCGCCCGCACCCGCGACTCGACGTAGGTCCGACTCCGATTTTCAAGAACGACCGACTCGATTCCCTGCCGGGCGAGCAACAGGGCCAGCGTGAGTCCGGCAGGGCCAGCGCCGATGATACCAACCTGTGTTTTCATACCGTCAAGCCCAGTAGTTTGATTGCGTTCTCTTTCAAAATCAGCGGCTTAACCTCCTCTCTGAACCCGGCACTGGCAAAATCAGTCAACCAGCGTTCGGGCGTGATCAGCGGAAAATCGGTGCCGAACAAGACCTTGTGCTTGAGCTGCGTGTTGGCGTATTGTATCAGCTGCGGTGGAAAATACTTCGGCGACCACCCGCTCAAATCGATGTACACGTTGGGCTTGTGCATAGCCACCGACAGGGCTTCGTCCTGCCACGGCCAGGATGGGTGCGCAATGATGATGGGCGAATCGGGGAAGGCAATGGCCACGTCGTCGAGGTGAATCGGGTTGGAATAGTCGAGCCGTAACCCGCCGCCGCCGCGCACGCCCGACCCAAACCCCGAATGCCCCGAGTGGAACAGCATAGGCAGTTTATAGTCGGCAATGGCCTCATAGACGTGCCACGCCATTCGGTCGTTTGGGTAGAATCCCTGTACTGTTGGGTGGAATTTGAACCCTTTCACCCCAAACTCCTCGATCAGCCGACGGACTTCTCTGGCTCCGTAGCGCCCCTTATGCGGATCGACGCTGCCGAAAGCGATCATCACGTCGGCATTGTTGGCAGCTCCTTCGGCCACTTCTTCGTTGGGAATCCGCCGCCGACCAGTCTCATATTCCGAGTCGATGGTGAACATCACGAACGCCATATTCCGCTCGCGGTAATAATCGGCCGTTTCCTGAATCGTGGGCCGCTTGTCGGATTTAAAGTAGCTGGCAAACGCCACGTCGAACTCCGGGCGATAGTCGTCGTGGGGCTGGCAGCACGACACTTCGGCGTGGGTATGCACGTCGATGGCAACAATTTTTTGCAGGTCGATCATCGTATGTTTCGTTAGTGGCCAATAAGCGCCGTCACCGCCAGGTACAGGACCGATGGACACAGCAGGCAACCCAGGCCGGTGTAGAAGGTAGCAGTCATGGCCCCATACGGAACCAGTTTGGGGTCGGTAGCGGCCAGGCCAGCCGCTACGCCACTCGTTGTGCCCATCAGACCCCCAAAAAGCATGGCCGTGACGGGATTGTTCAACCCGATTCGGTGGGCAATCAGGGGCGTGCCGATGGTCACCAGGATCGACTTCACCAGCCCCGCCGCAATGCTGTTGGCTATCACGTCAGACGAAGCCCCAACGGCGGCACCTGTCACTGGCCCCACAATGAACGTACAGGCTCCCGCGCCAATAGTCGTGATGCTTTTGGCATCGGTATAGCCCATCAGCCAGGCAATGATGGCCCCGCTGGTGAAGGTAAACACGACACCGATCAGTAAGGACAGGACACCGGCCAGCCCTGTTCGGCGAATTACGCCAAAGCTGACGCCCAGGGCTGTGGACACAATGGCAAAATCGCGAAACATGGACCCGCCCAGCAGGTCGAAACCACTCAGTTGCTTTACATCGGCAATGCCTTTGCTGCCGCCAGTGAACCACCCGCCGATGTAGGCCAGTACCAACCCCATAAAGATGGCGATGGCCGAACCCGGGATTTTGTTGTTAGTCACCGTTTTCGACAGGCCGTCGGCGGTAAACATCAGCAGGCCCGTGACCAGAAACGCTACGACAAGGCCATTTTTGACCAGCAACGTGGTTATATAGTCCATTCCTCAGGTGTTTCGGCAGGTTGTTTCGCAGGTTTCAGCAGAGGGATAAACAGCAGGCTAAGCACCACCGGAATACTACCCGCCAGCACCGCCACGCCACCGCTCGACAGCGCCACGCGCACATTCTGGGTGGCCGACATGGCCACGATGACCGGTATGTAGAGCTTGCTCCAGAACAGAATGCCCTGTTCCATATCCTGGTGGAAATGATTCCGTTTTTCGAGCCAGTGCTGGGCGAAAATGAGCAGCAGCATGGCAAAACCTACCCCGCCAATATTGGCGTTCACGTTGAGCAGTTGCCCCAGGCTTTCGCCGATAAGCTGACCAACTATATAACAGCCCGCTAACAGGGCGACACCTCGAATAAGCATAAAAGGGATTTTGGGTTGGGGATTTATGCAACGTGAACGGCGGGCAAGGTTTGGGCGAGACGGCTTCGGGGCTCACCTAAACCTCATCCATAATTCACTAAATCCATATCAGTTGAACAGTTTTTTCAGGTCGTTCTTGACTACTTTTCCCATTGCATTCCGGGGTAATTCATCCAGAATTTTATACCGGCGAGGCATTTTATAGGCGGGTAACTGACTGCGCAGCCAGGTGGTCAGCGCGTCGGTGTCGAACGATTGGCCGCTGACCACCAGCCCCGCGGCTACCAGTTCGCCCCATTCGTCGTTGTCGAGGCCCACCACACTGCAATCGGCAATGCCGGGGTACGTTCGCAGCACCTCTTCAATCTCCAGCGCCGACAGTTTGTACCCGCCCGACTTGATGATGTCGATGGAGCTGCGGCCCAGGATACGGTAATAACCCTGTTCCAGGATCGCCACGTCGCCGGTCTTGAACCAGCCGTCGGGCGTGAATGCCGATGCCGTAGCGTCTTTCTTCTGCCAGTATTCGCTGAATACCGTGGCCCCTTTCACCAGAATCTCCCCTGCTTCGCCGGGCGCGGCATCGGCATACTGTTCGTCGGCCAGCCGGACAGTTACCCCCGGCAGGGGTTGCCCGATATGGCCTGCCCGGCGTTCGCCCCGGTACGGATTGCTGATGGCCATGCCCAGTTCGGTCATGCCGTAGCGTTCCAGCAACCGGTGGCCGCTGATGGTTTCCCACCGTTCCATGACCGAAACCGGCAGCGCGGCCGAGCCAGACACCATCAGCCGGAAGGTAGACAGGGCCTGTAACAGCGTTTCTTTCGACTCATCGGGCAGGGTATCTACGTGAGCAATGAGCTTGAAATAAATGGTGGGAACGGCCATGAAGACACCCGTACCGGGTTGTTTAGCCCGTTCCCGGCACCAGTTCAGCACACCCTCTGCCGAAAAACTCGGCATAAACGTCACCGTGCCACCCGCCCGCAGGGTGCAGGTTACCACGTTAATGATGCCGTGCACGTGGTGCAGCGGCAACACGCACAGCTGGTGATCGGTCGGCGAGTAGGCCCAGGCCTCCAGCAGCGTGTTCACCTGCGCGTTGATGGTAGCGTGGGTGCTCACAACGCCTTTGGGCAGGTTGGTGGTGCCGCTGGTGTACAGAATCATGGCCCGGCGGCTGGGGTCTACGCTGGGTAGATCGCCACCCGGGATTGGCGCTGGCTGTCCCAGCCGGATAAAGCGCAGGCCCTGCCGGGCAGCATAGGGGGCAAGCACAGCCTCAAAGTCGGGCGAGACAACGATAATGCTGGCCTGGGTATCGTCGATCACGTATTGCAGCGACGGTAGCGGGTAGGTAATGCACAGTGGCACCGCCACGCCCCCCGCCAGCCAGATCCCCTGCTGCACCCGCACATAGTCGAAGCCCGGAACAACCATAAAGGCCACCCGGGTTTCGGCCAGATCGGCTTGCCCGGCCAGCAGCACCTGGGCAAACTGCCGCGACGCCGTTTCCATTTCTCCATGACTAAATACCTGTCCATCAGCCAGGATGGCTGTCTTTTCGGGCTGTTGCGTGTAACTCATCGGTGGCTTCTGTTGGTCCAATCAATTCATAAATCCAGCGGGTGCTTTCGTGCCGGTTTTCACCCAGGTACGTAGGGCATCGAACGCCTCGCCCGTCTGTTGCGGGGTGAAGTTGCAATGCCCCTGCCCGCTCGTATACCTGACCGTAAAGAACTGGTCTTTCCCCTGCTGATGCACCATGTTTTCGAAGTTGACAATCCCGTAAGTGGGCGGGATCAACTGGTCGTAGATGGTGTGCATGGCCACCACGGGTCGGTTGATGTTACCGGTACGGTCATACTTTTTGAAAAGCCGATCGGGATTAGCCGTAGCGGGCAGCCGTTCGGCCAACCGGTTCACGGTCAGATCGTCGGGGAAGCCGCTGTAGACGGTATTCGTGTTGTCGAAAGGGTTGCCTTTCGCTTTTTGAGCCAGGTCACGCAGGACGTTTTCGTTGAAGAAGAGCGAGAAAGGCAGGTCGGCCAGTTTCAGGTCGAACCGCCGGGCGAAAGCCACTGCCAGTAGTGAGTCCCTGGCCAGAATAGCCTTGCTGATCTCGGCTGCTCTGGCCACCATGGTCCGCGCGTTCTGTGCCTGATACGGTTTCGTCAGGTCGAAAATGGTGGCCAGTGAGGTAACCACCCCCGGAAACAGCCCGTTGAACGTAGCGTACATATCGAACTCCTTGCGGCATTGCAGATATGGCCTACTCGACAGCGGGCAGAGCGGCAGACCGCCCTGATAATTGGCGCCAAAATTCTCGAGCGTGGCCAGCGTGACCCCTCCGCCCATTGAATGGCCGACCATAAACGTGGTGTCGGGGCGGCCATATTTTTTGGTGAAAAGCTGGCGCAGCGCTTCGGTATCGTCAACGCCCTGCGCCAGCGCAAAGCCCTGGTATCGATAATCGGACGCGGCAACGGCAAATCCCCGATCCAGAAACGGCTGCATGCGAAGTAGCCATTCGGGATTTTGACTTTGCCGGGGCCGGGTACCCATAAACTCATAGCCATGCGCATACATGACCAGTTTTCCCCGCCAGTTCCGGGGGAAGACAATCCGGTAGCTGGCTCCATCAATAGCGCCGGAGTCTACGTTAGCCACAGGCTGGGCCAAGGCTACACCTGTCAAAAAGTAAAGCAGGAGAAAAATTTTCATGGTCAGGTAGCGAGGGAGATTAGAGTTTCAGGCATACAGTTGGGCCACCACTGCCGCCCGATGGAGTAGTACGGCACGCTGGTTCAGCGACCCTTTATCGGTGATCTCGCCCAGATCGATTGAAGGCGGGTCAAGGGCTATCACGGCTTTGGCAACGCGGCTGGCGCTGCCCGTAGCGGTTTCCTCCAGTTGCCGAAGCAGCGACTCCACGTACCTGGCTACCGTTTCGTGCCGGAACACCTCAAGGCTGGGTACGTTGGCGGGCAGGTTGGCGAGCGATCGGCAGGCATCGGGATTCAGGAACAGAATAGCCCCCACAAAAGCCTGATCAAGGCCGGTGATCACGGCGTCCTGCACAACGGGTGAACCCGCCGCCAGAATGCTGGCTTTCACCAGGCCCACATTTACCCAGGTGCCGGTCGATAGTTTGAAATCTTCGGCAATGCGGCCATCAAACAGCAGGCCTTTGTCGGGGTCGGTATCATCCAGAAACCGCACGGCATCGCCCGTTTTATAGTATCCGTCCTCGTCGAATGCCTGTGCGGTGGCTGCTGGATTGCGCCAGTAGCCGGGCGTTACGTTGGGGGCCTTGTAGCGGGCTTCCAGTTTATCGCCGTTTGGCACCAGTCTCACGTTCATGTCGGCCACCGGCACCCCCAGCAAGCCCGAAAAGCTACCCGGCCAGGCCGCAAACATGGCCGACGGCCCCGATTCAGTGCAGCCAAGGCCGGTGATGATCGGTACGTTCCGGCCCGTTGTTTCTTGGCAAAGCTGCTCCAGCCGTGTCCAGATGGGTTGCGCCAGGCTGGCTCCGGCGTAGAAGAAAAAGCGCAGATTTTTAAAGAATGATTCGCGCAGATGGGCATCCGCTTCCAGGTACGGCAACAGCATATCGAAGCCCTTGGGTACGTTGAAATAAGCCGTCGGTGATAGTTCGCGCAGGTTCCGCACGGTGGTTTGAATGCCCGCTGCCGTTGGCTTTCCATCGTCGATATACAGAACGCCGCCATTATACAGCGCCATGCCTACGTTATGATTGCCGCCGAAGGTGTGGTTCCAGGGAAGCCAGTCGACAAAGACGGGGGGGGCGGCCTGAAGGCACGGAAAGGCCTGCGTGATCTGCTGCAAATTGGCGCACCACATCTGCTGGGTGTTGATCACCCCTTTGGGCAGGCCCGTTGACCCTGATGTAAACAGGATTTTGGCCACCGTATCTGCCCCGACCGCCGCAAATGCCGCATCGACGGCGCTGGTTGGCTGGGTCGTGAGCAGGTCCGCAAATACCTCGCCGGCGGTGAGAATGGTTGCCTCGGGGAACAGCTCTTTGCTTCGCTGCAACGCGTTGGCATACACACGGCCATCCTGCGCAAACACCAGTTTCGGGGTCATCAGCTTCAGGCAGTGAACCAGCTTACCGAAGTCGGTGGATACCAGCGAGTAAGCGGGCGAAATGGGCGAGTAGGGCATGCCGACGTGTAGGGACGCCAGCGCCAGCAGGGCATGTTCAAGGCTGTTTTCCGACAGGATGACCAGGGTATCGTCGGGACCAAAGTTCAGGTTCAGCAGGTACTGGGCCAGCGAACGTACCTGACTGAGGGTATCGGCGTAGGTCATCACCTGCCACTCGCCGGCAGCATGCCGACGGGCCATAAAGGGCGCGTCGGGCGTTTGGGTGGCCCAATGCACCAGTTTTTCGGTCAGCTTTTCGGGAAAACTGGCCAACGGCTGATCGAGGACGAGGTGAATCGACCCATCGGGGAGGCTGGTTTTTCGGGTGGCTCGCGGCCCGAAGGGGTTGTAATTCGCTGACATAGGCATGGCTAAACGTCGGTGAGTGGCCGATCAGAGGTTGGTTAGGGCTGTCCTACTTTCGTGCTCCGGCCTTCCAGAAAATCACGAAGGCGGGCTTTGGCTTCGGGGGCGTCCTGGGCAATAGCTGCCGTGAGCGATTCCATCATCAGCCCCTGCTCCTGCCCCGAATCCACAATCCTTGGCAACACGTGCAGAAGGGCATAGTTGGTCATTTCGGCATTGGAAGCCACTTTCTGAGCCAGTTCCAGCCCTTTTTCCAGCCCTTTGCCTGTCTCGACCACATACTGCGACAGCCCAACGGCCATGCCTTCGTCGGCGGCATATACGCGGCCGGTCAGCATCATATCGGTCATGCGGGCCAGGCCAATCAGCCTGGGTACACGCACCGAAGCGCCCCCGCCCACGAAAATGCCCCGCTGCCCTTCGGGCAGGGCGTAGACAGTTGACTGCTCGGCCACCCGAATGTGGCAGGCGCTGGCCAACTCAAGTCCGCCGCCCACGCAGGCGCCGTGCAACACCGCCACAACGGGCACCGTACCAAACTGGATTCGATCAAGAGCACGATGCCACATCCTTGAATGATGCAGCCCCTCTACCACGGTCCGTTCCTGTAATTCAGACAGATCGAGCCCGGCGCAGAAATGGAGCCCTTCGCCGTACAGTACCGCGCAGGTCACCCCGGCGGGAATGGCCGAGAATACGGCTTCTAGCGCCAGAACAAGCGCGTCGTTGATGGCATTTCGCTTCTCAGGGCGGTTTAGTTTTACAAGAAGAATAGGTCCCTGCTGCTCAGTCTGTACCATATTTTATAACTCAAGATACTGATTATCAATAGCATTCCATTTGGCAAGCTTGGTTTAGCCAGGCTTCGCGTGCGGTGGGTTGCCTGCGCGTTGCCGGTTGCTGATGCCAGGCCTATCTCACAAGCTCAACGCCCCATCTGTCAATCAACTACAGGCATACTACACCTGAGCATTCAGAACAGCAGTATGCTGGTCAGCCATGGCGCGTCGGTAGGGTTTCAGCGCCAGCATGCCTAACAGCAGGCCGATGCCGCCGCCAATTGCGTAGAGCAGCACCAGCGAGTAGCGGATCATCTGTTCGTCGTGGAAAAGAAAATCGGTGAACAGAGCCACCAGGGTTGGGCCGAGGCCAATGCCAATTAAATTCAGGATGAACAAATAAATGGCCGACGCCAGACCACGTACCTGATTGGGCATCAGCTCCTGAATGGCGGCCGCCGCCGCACCAAACGGGCAGGCAAGCCCGAAAATGGGCATGGCCATGGCCAGCAAAGCCCATTCGGCCCGAGGCAGCAACGGAATAAAAAAACTGGCCAGCGCCAGCACACCACTGAGCACCCCCACCCGCAGCCGACCGTCGGTATGGCCTTCTTTGGTCAGTTTATCGGCGTACCAGCCGCCAAAAAGTACGCCCAACAGCGAGGCGCAAATGGTCACCAGGCCGTAGAATGCGCCGGCGCGGGGAATTTCCCAGCCGTAGGTGCGGGCAATGAAGGTGGGCACCCAGGCATTGCACCCGTAATTGATCAGCGCCTGGCAGGCGGTGGCAAAGCAGATGAGCAGGTACGCGGTCCGGTAGCGGAAAATGAGTACCAGCGACTCAGCAAACGAAAGACGGGCGGTTTGACCGGCCACCTGCAACGTGCTGGTGCGCCGGGGCTCGCGGATCGTCAACAGCAGCAACCCAATGAGCAGGCCGGGAAGGCCAACGTAGAAAAACAGGAGTTGCCAGGGGTAGATCTGGCCAACGATCGGTACCGTGACCAGGCCGGTGGCGGGCAGTTTCGCCACAATGCCCGAGCCAATGAGCGTTGCCAATCCCGACCCCAGAAAAATGCCCATCGAAAAGATACTCAGGGCCGTTGCCAGCTGCTTCCTGGGGAACAGGTCGGCAATCATGGAAAAGGCCGATGGCGACAGGGTGGCTTCCCCCACGCCAACGCCCATTCGGGCCAGGAAAAACTGCGAATAGGTACGTATGCCACCGCATAACACCGTCATCAGGCTCCAGATAGTGATGCCACCAATAACGATGTTGCGACGGGTGTAGCGGTCGGCCAGCCGCCCGATAAGCATTCCGAAAAGGGTGTAGAACAGGGCAAAGCTCAGGCCCATCAGCAGGCTCATCTGCGTATCGGAGAGGTGCAGATCGTGTTTGATGGGCTTCACCAGCAGGCTAAGCACCTGCCGGTCAATAAACGACGAAATATTGGCCAGGGTCAGCAGCGCCACCACGTACCAGGCGTAGCGCACCGACGGTGTTGGGTCGTTGGCGGTCATCATAGCATCTTCCAGACCTGGATGATAACGCCACCAGCATTACGGATACCTTTGGCCACAAACAGCGTTTTGGTAAGCCAGTCGTATTTACCGGGCGGGGTTTCAAACGATGGCACGGCCCGAAAGTAGTACTCCGATGCCGCTACCTGCTCGCCACGGGCAATGCGGGCAGCTACGTCGGGCGTGGCCACGCGAATCCCTTTGTTGTTGACGTAGATCAGCGTGCTGTCATCAGTTCTGAGCGTGTAGAGGGCGTTCAGTTCGGTGGTACCGTCTTTCCTGACTACCTGCCAGTCGGCCCCGCCATTGATGATGGTGCCCCGCATGTTTGGGCCACTGAACGTCCCCCCCGTAATCGGGATAATGCGCCGGGTGCCGTGTGGCGTTTCGCCTACCGTCAGGGCGGGCGCAATAGCGACGGTCAATTCACAGACAAACTCCAGTTTTGGGGCTTCGGGAGACGATTGCGCCCGCAGGTACGTGCCGCTCAAGCCAACCAAAAGCCCAGCCAGCGCCAGTTGACAATACATTGTTTTTTTCATGTGATACGGTTGGGGGGTATGTATAAGCAGACGCCCCAGCGGCCGGAAATTAGGCCGCTGGGGTCTACGGATCATCAGGCCGTTCCCCACACACTGACGGCCGTGTTGACCACCAGTTCCAGTTTACGCCACTGGTCGTCCTGGGTCAGGTCGTTGCCGTGGTGGGTCGATGAAAACCCGCACTGCGGACTCACGCACATATTCTCGAGCGGCATATAGCGGGCGGCTTCGTCGATGCGCTTGCGCAGGTCATCCAGTGATTCCAGCTCCCGCAGCTTCGACGACACGATGCCGAGAACGACCATTTTATTGTCGGGCACGAACCGCAACGGCGCAAAATCACCACTACGCTCATCGTCATACTCCAGAAAATAAGCATCTACGTTGATCGCGTTGAACAGAATCTCGGCTACGGGCTCATACCCTCCTTCGGCAAACCAGGTGCTGCGGTAGTTACCCCGGCACAGGTGAATGCCCACCGTCAGGTCGTCGGGCCGTCCGTCGATAACCGAGTTGATGAGTGCCGCGTAGGTACGTGGCAGTTCGTTCGGGTCTTCGCCCCGGTCGGCTGCCGCTGCCCGCATATTCGGGTCGCAGAGGTAAGCCAGGTTGGTATCGTCGAGTTGCAGGTAGCGCAATCCAGCCTTGTAGAGGTGATCGATTTCCTGCCGGTAAGCCGCCGCGAGGTCATGAAAGAACACCTCCATGTCGGGATACGAGGCTATATCGATCGATTTGCGCCCGCCCCGAAAGTGCACCATCGTGGGCGAGGGAATCGACACCTTGGGCGTCTGGCTCACCACCGATTTCAGGAACTCGAAGTCGGCAACCTGGATGTCTTTGGTATGGCTGAGTTTACCCGTTACGCTCAACCTGGGGGGCGTGAATCCGTCTTCGGCCACTTTGGCGTGCGGGTTCGCTTCAATGCCGCCCGTTACCGTAACGCCAGCCAGTTCTTTCAGGAAATCGAGGTGGAAATAATCGCGCCGGAACTCACCGTCGGTGATCGATTTCATCCCTGTCGATTCCAGTTTTTTAACCGTTTCGGCAATGGCGACGTCTTCAATAGCACGCAGTTCGGCGGCCGGGATTTCGCCCTTTTTCCACTGCTGACGGTTTTCTTTTACGCTGGCAGGCCGTAATAAACTGCCCACGTGGTCGGCTCTGAAAGGAGGGGTCATGGTACGGGTTCGGGGTTTTGACTTGAGGGTTAAGCAAAAGCGCCGCCGTCGACGGGTAGCGCGTGGCCGGTCATGAAGGTGGCTTCATCAGAACAAAGCCACAGAGCCACGTCGGCTACTTCGTGGGGTTGCCCCATTCGTTTCATGGCCTGGTAGTTAATGGCTTTTTCACGCGCTTCGGGGTCATAAGCCAGTTTTCGACGCCCTTCCAGGAGCATCGGCGTTTCGATAGCCGTTGGACAAAGGGCGTTTATTCGGATGTTTCTGGTGGCGTATTCAATAGCAGCTGTCCGGGTTATTCCCACAACGCCATGCTTGGAGGCCGCGTAAGGAACGTTTTCGGGTTGGCCCCGCAAACCAGCCGCCGATGCAATGTTGACAATGGCCCCACCGCCCTGTTTAAGCATTTGAGCCAGTTGACTTTTCACACAGTACCAGGTTCCAGTCAGGTTTACAGCTACCATTTGTAACCAGGCATCTTCGGGGTAGTCATGCGTGGGGCGTGATAGGGTGCCGGCAATACCGGCGCTGTTCACCGCACAATCGAGCCGGCCAAACGTATCAACGGCTACCAACACCATCTGCTCAACCTGTGCCCGGCTGGCAATGTCGACGGGAACAAAAATGCCTTTTCCACCCAGTTTGTGTAGGTCAGCCACTGTTTTTTTACCGGCTTCCGGGTTCAGTTCGGCCACTACCACTTTGGCTCCTTCACGGGCAAAAGACAAGGCCGTGGCCCGACCAATACCCGAACCGGCGCCTGTCACCAGGCAAACTTTATCTGCAAATCTGTTTCGGCTCATGGTTGGTGTTGTTACCAGTGCATCATGGGTTGACCAGGCACGGGGCTTCGGAAATAAGGAATGCTGGTACCACGCAGGCTACCGAGGTAAACGGTTTGCAAATCAGGGCCCCCAAATGTCAGACTGGCCATCCAGGGGGCCAGCGTACCGTGCGTTGCGCTGAGGATTTCCGGCGTCAACGTACCTGCTTCAAACTGGCTGAGCAGTCGTTTTTTGGTGTCGGGCTGGCTATCATCAAGCAGGGTCAGCAGCTCACCATCGGGGGTTAGGGCAATGAGTTCGTCTGTGAAGATCAGTGTGATCCACAGGTTTCCGAACGCGTCGAACGCGAAGCCGTCCGGGAAACCGCCGAGGCTTTCAGGGCCATACGTTTCGCGGTCGGTTAAGGAGCCGTCGGGTTGAAGCCGCAGGCGGGAAATTTTATGGCCGGTGCTTTCAACTACATACAACCATTCTTCTGCCGGATCGAACCGGATTTCGTTGGTCCCACAAAAGCCATCAGCCGCAATCCGTACCCCTTTCTCGTCCATTACGGCAACGTACCCATCAGTAGCTCTGGTGGTTAACTGCCTGGTCCAGGGCTGGGTGCGGGTCGTTACCGAAAACCAGGTACGTCCTTTCGAGTCACGCAGCGGAAAGTTGGCTTTACCCAACGGCCGACCATCGATCTCGGTGCAAAGCGTGGTCAGGTGGCCGTCGCGAGTCATCTGCTCAATGGCGTCGGTGCCCCAGTTGGCCATCAGAAAATCGCCGTTGGTGCTAAAACAAAGGCCATTAGGAAGCGATCCCTGCGCCTGTACGTACCGATTCTCGAAGGAAGTACCGTTCCCCCTGCCGGCCTCACCAGACAGCTCCGTAAAGGGCGTGATAAGCTGTTGCGATCCGTCGGGGCGCAGGCGCATCACACCGCCCCGCGCATCGGCCGTCCAGATGGTGCCATCGCGTTCGGCCAATATGCATTCCGGGCGTTGCAGATCGTGACCAAGAAACTGGATCGTTTCCCGGTCAACTTGCCAGCCTTTCAGCGGATTTATCTGGTGTTCACTCCGCATGATCAGATCGGCGCACCCATTGCCCCGAGTGTTTTGCCCATCAGCGCGCCCATGTTGGCCCCTTCGGGCAGCTGACCCTGCCAGTCCAGTTGCTCCCACTCGCCCAGGGTATTTGAGGCATCGACCACCATTTTGCAGCGACCAAACCGGCGCTCCATGAAGTTCTCCAGCAGGGTGGGCAGCGGATCGCCGGTTTTCGCCAGTTCGCCAAGTACCACCGCATCTTCAATGGCCAGGCCGGCCCCTTGCCCCAGTTGCGGGATGGTAGCATGAACGGCATCGCCGATAAGCAGCACCCGGTTCGTGTACCAGGGAGCCGGTAACAGCAGCGTTTCGAGCGGGCGATACACCACGCCTTTCGGGTCGGTGATCTGGTCAACAACAGCACGAACCATCGGCGTTTCGTAGTCGGCCAGCAACGCTTTCAGGCGCGGTACCAGCTCTGCTTCGGGAATTTTGGGGTCGGCCCCCTCGGCCGATACGACGAACATATACATGGTGTCGGCGGTCATGGGAATCAGCCCCACTTTGGTTTTCTTGCCAAAGAAGATGTAGCCAGTGTCCAGCTCGGCGGGGCGAGGAAACGCATACCGCCACACCGACTGACCGGTATAGCGCGGTTTGTAATCGCCCAACACCAGGCTACGAAGGTGCGAATAAACGCCGTCGGACCCCACCACGAGGTCATACTGATCGGTGCTGCCATCGGTGAACGTAACCGTTGCCGCCTCGGGCCCATTAACCAGAGAAGCCACGGTTAAGCCCATGCGGATAGGTACATTGTTGGCAACGGCTCCGGCCAGCAGTACGTCGTGCAGAATCCGGCGGGAGATACCATTATGTACGGGCAAACGCCCCATGGGCGGCGTACCTACCTGCGCCACCTGAAACCCGTTCGACAGACACATGTTCACTGGTCCGTAAGGCGAACCGCGTTCCATGCAGGCATCGGCCAGGCCGAGCGAATCGAGCGCCCGCAACGCATTGGATGGCTGGATGATACCGACCCCATACACGTTGAAAGTAGGCTGAAGCTCAACAATTTCGGCGGCGACGCCAGCCTGCCGAAGTGCAATGCCAGCGGATAAGCCACCAATGCCGCCCCCCACAACGAGGGCTTTTTTTATAGAAGTCATAAAGGGTAAGGAATAAGGATTTGTTACTGCCGCGTGGCTCTTCGGCCAGGCTCCGCGTCGGCAACGAAGCCGGGATCAGTCACATAGGGCTACGGCGCGGCACCAGCCTGCGCTACCGCCTTTTATTTTGGCGGGGAAACAGCTCACCTTGAAACCGAAAGGCGGCAATTGGTCGAGGTTCGCCAGTTTTTCGATCTGGCAGTATTCTTTCTCCCGACCAACGTAGTGCGCGGCCCAGATCACGCCGGGACGTGGGTTGCTGAAATAGTCTTCGGCCTGAAGGTGCAGCGGAATATCCCAGCCCCAGCCGTCGGTGCCCATCACCTTGATGCCCTGATCGATCAGCCAGTGCGTAGCTTCGGCCGAGGCCCCCACATGGATCTTCACGAAATCCTCATCATGTAGCCGCTTGTCGGCATCGCAGCGGATCAGGACGATATCGAACGGTTTGAGCGTGTAATTGATGGCGGCCAGTTTCTCTTTCAGGTCGTCGGACGAGAAGCAGTAGCCGTCGGGTTTATCGGTGAAATCGAGCACGACGCCATCGTGGAAAAACCAGTCGAGGGGTAGTTCGTCGATCGTGCGGGAGGGTTTGCCTTCGCAGGTAGGAAAATAGTGCCAGGGGGCGTCGATGTGCGTACCGGCGTGGCCGGTTAGGTACAGGAATTCGCCCGCGGGGCCGTTCCCTTCCAGAAACACGTCTTCAGAGGCGCCTCCAAAGAGCTTTGACCCCATCTTTTTCGCGCCTTCCCTGTGGTCTTCGTAGTCGATTTTGGTCGGGAGTGGTTCCTTGATCTCCGGGGAGATCGTAACGGATAAATCAATGATTTTCATGCCGGTTTCGGTTTAGGCTTGGGGTGAAAAATGAGTAACGACGGGCGGATCAGCGAAAAATGGCCCGATGATGGCCCGCCATTGCGTAAACAGGGCCGACTGTCGGAAGCCAACCGTATGATCCGCCAGGGTCTGCCAGTGAATCAGCAACAGGTACGTCGTTGGCGTTTCGATGCCCCGTTGCAACTGCAGATCAATGAAGCCGTTGGCCTGACTGATAACGGCCTGTGCGCCCGGAAACTCGGCCTCGAACTCGGCTTCGCGACCGGCCTGAATGCTGATGATTGCGTGTTCGGTAATCATACGATCTGATTTTTAAGGATGCCCAGCCCGTCAATGTCCAGTTCAATCACATCGCCGGGTTCGAGCGGGCGGTGGGCGGCAAAATTGGTCTCGATCAGGCTTCCCCACCCCACAGTGCCAGAACCGATCATGTCGCCGGGGTGCAGCATGACGTGGTTTTCCGACGCCCGCTCGATCATCTGGCCGAAGGTGTAGTGAATTGTGTTGAAGTTGCCGTCGCAAATGGTTTGGCCGTTGATGCGCGAGGTCATGCGCACGTTGAAACGGCCGGTCTCGTCCAGGTACGTTGCCATTTCGTCTTTGGTGACGATGTACGGACCAATGGCATTGGCAAAATCCTTCCCCTTAGCGGGGCCAAGGTTGCACTTCATCTCGCGCCCCTGAATGGCCCGGGACGAAAAGTCATTGAAAATGGTGTAGCCAAAAATGTGGTCGTCGCCCTCATCGGCCCGGATATTTTTGCCCGCTTTTCCAAGCACGCAAGCCATTTCCAGTTCATAATCGAGGCGGGTTTCGCCCGTGGGCCGGGGTACGTCCTGACCAGGGCCATAGATGGCCTGGTGGTTGGTGAAATAGAAAATAGGCATCTCGTACCACTCTTTGGCAATCTGGTGGCCAAACGATGCCGACGCATTTTTGAGGTGTTGCTCAAAGCTGATGTAGTCCCGGAAGCTCCGCGGATTGGGCAACGGAGCCAGCAGTATTACCGCATCGGTCAGGTACGTTGCCTTGGCCGACTCCCAGTTATTTTCCCGGATCAGCGCCCGGTACCGTTCGTGGTCATCAATAAACGAGAGCATATCGGCAGGCAGCTGCCCGCCACTGACCGCGTGCATATCCACCACGCCATCGGCCGTCAGCCAGCCCGCACGGGGTTGTTGGGTAGGGGTTAGAAAGGTTACGAGTTTCATACCAAAAATGTCAGTTAATGATCAGTAAGGGATTATTCGGTATTGCGCAGAGACGCGCAGCAGCAACAGGACTACCTCATGGCAGCGAAGCGTCAGGCTTATAAAAGAACCCGGCCACCATCGACGGGAATGATGCTGCCGGTGGTGAAGGTGAGCGTGGTGGCCAGGGCAAGTACGGCGTTGGCCACATCGTCGGGTGTAGCCAGCCGACCCATCGGTGTTGCCTTCACTTGTTTCGCCAGGTAGGCTGGCTCAAGGCGGCTGGCATAGTCGCCCAGCACCCAACCCGGCGATACAGAAACGACCCGGATGGCAGGAGCCAGCGAACGGGCCAGCGAACGGGTCATGCTGTCGATAGCGGCTTTGGAAGCGCAGTAGGCCACATTACTCCCGATTCCCGTTTGCCCCGCCACCGACGATATATTGACAATGAGTCCGTTTCCACTGGTCAGCAATACGGGTTTGCAGGCCCGAATCATGGCAAACGCCCCCCGCCAGTTGGTCTGAAAAATCCGGTCGATCCATTCATCGGTCAGGCTATCCAGATCGTCGTGCGGCACCGGCGTAGTGATCCCCGCGTTGTTGACCAGTGTATCCAGTTGCCCGTAGGTATCGGCCAGGTACGTACCCAGCGCCGCCACCCGCTCCGGGTCATGTACCGGTGCATGAACGATTGCGTGCCCGTTGCCGGGGAGCGTTTCGAGCAGCCGCCGTGCTTTTTCGAGGTCGCTGTTGTACGTTATGACCACAGCTGCACCAGCTCCGGCCAACGTGCGGCAAATGGCCGAGCCGATGCCTCCGGCCCCGCCCGTAACGAGTGCTACCCTGTTGTTCAGCGTGCTCATCCTTAAGCCATTAAGCAAACATCGATTCTTCCTGACTACCGATCGGCGTAATGGCCGGGGCGGTTTCCTGCAACTTCAGCACAAACACCAGCCCTACCGCCGCCATGCCCGACGACACCCAGAGAAAGGCGGACGGATCAAGGGTATCGGAGAGGATGCCTGAGAGGGCTGGCACCAATACGCCCCCAACGATTTCAGCGATGCCCGTGATAAGCCCAATCGCCTTTGCTTTCAGGTGATTCGGTACCGATTCAGAGGGGACCACCGCCGCCAGCAACGGCAGTATTCCCATCGTAAAATAGGTCAGGAACATGGCGGGTAACTGAAAGACAGACCCCGCCAGAAAATGAACGGCAAAGGGATATAAAATACCAACGAACATAAAGCTGACCAGCACTTTTTTACGACCGATCCTGTCAGACAGGCCCGGCACAATGATGGAAGAGACCAAGCCCGAAACGCCCAGCAGGCCCATTGTCTTTCCCATGTCATCGGCCGACATTCTCTGGGTATTGACCAGATAACTGGCCATGAACGGCAGCGTGGCAAACCACCAGCCAAACACACAACAGGCCGCCGGAATACCCCAGCGGATGTTAGTATACTGCCAAAGCGCCGTCAGGCTAAGGGCCGGTTTTTCGGCGCTTCGACTACTGTCGGCGGTTGATCTTTTAACCAGTCGCCAGGCCACCAAACCCAGCGCCAGCCCGGGAGCTCCCGCCACAAAAAAAGCGTTTCGCCAGCCCACGTTTTCGGCGATCTGCACCAGCACGACCGGGGCCAGAATGGACCCGAACAACGCCGAGCCAACGGCCTGCAACAAACCGGCGTTCAACCCCAACCGATTGGGCGACGACTCGCGCTCCACAAAATTCTGGGCCAGTGGAATTACCGGCCCTTCGGCAAAGCCCATCACCAGCCGCGCCAGCAGCAGTGTACCAAACGAAACGGCCAGGCCAGAACCAAACGAGCAGACCGAGAAGGTGAAGACAGCCCCGATAAAGACAGCCTTTTTCCGGTTGTTCGTTTCGGCCCAGGCCGTCGAGAAAAAACTTGACAACGCCCATGCCAGCGACAGCGCCCCGGCCAGCAAGCCGATCTGCGTGTTGGTCAACTGAAGGTCTTTAGCGACATAGGGCATCAGGAAGTTAAGCGCCAGACGGTCGAAAAACAGGCAACCGAATGTGAGCGCCATCAGCAGCACGATGCCATTTTCGTACGTAAAGAGTCCTTTTTTCATGGGTTCGATTGGTTGGGGAGGGTCGGTGAATGAGCAGTTGGTCAGTCGGCGTTCGGGGGAACTGGTGTGCGTTGGCCGTAGCGCTCAACACGCAGGTCGGCTTGCGCCTGGTGGCCCGCAAAATTCTCGATGGCGCACAACCGCGAACAGTATTCCCCGATCAGAGCGCTGGCTTCGGCGGTCCTGATCTCCTGATAGGTGCAGGTTTTCAGGAACTTGCCTACCCAGAGGCCGCCGGTGTAGCGGGCCGCTTCGCGGGTTGGCAACGTGTGGTTGGTGCCAATCACCTTGTCGCCGTAGGCCACGTTGGTTTTTTCGCCGAGGAACAGCCCACCGTAGTTGGTCATCCGGTCGAGGAACAGGCGCGGATTTTCGGTCATCACCTGCACATGTTCGCTGGCAATGCGGTCAGCCTCCGCGATCAGTTCATCGACCGTGTCTACCAGAATTACCTGCCCGTAATCGCGCCAGGCTACGCCCGCGACGTCGGCGGTAGGCAACGTGTCGAGCTGGCGCTCAATTTCAGCCTGAATGCCATGGGCTATCTTCGGGCTGGAGGTGAGCAGAATGGCGGGTGAGGTTGGCCCATGTTCGGCTTGCCCGAGCAGATCCGTAGCGCAGGTACGTACATCGCAGGTATCGTCGGCAATGATGAGCGTTTCGGTTGGCCCGGCAAACAGGTCGATACCTACTCTGCCATACAGCTGCCGTTTGGCTTCGGCCACATAGGCATTGCCCGGCCCAACCAGCATATCGACCGGCTCAACGCTTTCGGTGCCGAGCGCCATCATCGCCACCGCCTGAACACCACCGAGCAGGTAGATCTCGTCGGCCCCGGCCATCTGCATGGCAGCTACCGTAGCCGACGGAATCTCGCCTTTGATGGGCGGCGTACAGGCAATTACGCGCTTTACGCCCGCTACTTTGGCCGTTAGTACACTCATGTGCGCCGACGCCACCATCGGGTAGCGCCCGCCGGGTACGTAGCAGCCTACGCTGTTGACCGGAATATTTTTGTGGCCCAGCAATACGCCCGGCAGGGTTTCCACTTCTACATCCCGAATGGTTTCGCGCTGAATCTGCGCGAAGTGGCGGATCTGCGCCTGCGCAAACCGGATATCATCAATTACCTGTTCGGGCAAGGTGGCAATGATGGCTTCGATCTGCTCCGGCAGCAGGCGGAAACTCTCCGGCGACCAGTCATCCAACCGCCGCGAGAGTGCCCGAACAGCCTCGTCGCCCCCAGCCTTAATGTCGGCCAGCATCTGCTCAACGGTGGCACGAACCTGCGCATCAGCCTCGCCCGATTCGGCATAGGTAATGCCTTTTTTGATTTGTTGTATCACAGCAAGTTTGTCGTTAGCTGACGGTTAGGCTTTTATTTTCTCCGCTACCCAGTCGTACATATTGAAGGTCTTGGTGAAATCGTCTACGCAGCAGTGCGCTGAACCGCTGGACTCTTTCGGCACAATTTCCATGACGTGTTCACAGGTCAGGACTGCGTTCACCTTATAGGCATTCTCGACAAAGTTCTGGCGGTCGTCTTCGCCGTGTAAAATGTAGGTTGGGCAGGTTATTTTTTCGGCGACACCTTCGAGCGTAAAATCCTTCAACCGCTCACGGGCCTCGGTCATGTTGTCTGCACCAACGATGTGCTGGACGATTTCGGCCAAGGGGTGGGTGTCGGGGCGATTTTTCCAGATATCGTAATACGACCAAACGGCCCCAAAAATCATACACACCTTAAATCGCGGTTCAAAGGCAGCACAGCGTGCAGCCATGTAGCCTCCCATCGAAACGGCACCGATGCCAACCCGCGACGTATCGACATGCTCGCCCAGGTTTTCGATGATGTAATCCAGCACCGCACTACCCGGCACGTTATAGTCGTAGCGGGTGTGCAAGTGGTTTAGCCGAAGTGCCGCCCCCTGCCCCGGCCCATCAACGGCCATCATGGCAATGCCCCGTTCATTGAGGTGCTGAGCAATGCCGAAGTACAGTTCCTCGGCCAGGCTATCAAGACCTCCAAACATGATCATTACGGGTGGGTTTTTCACGCCTGCCGGCTTAAACAGATAGGCAGGTAAGAAGGTCCCTTCGAACGGAATATCGACGGTGACGGGTCGCTCGTCGAATAAATCGCCGGCTTTCAGGAAGGCGTCCCGGCACTTGAGGTAGCAGGGGATCTTACGGTCATCGTGCAGGGTCATAAAAAACTCGGCCGTACGCAGGTAGTTGAATGCGCGTAGGTACGTTCGCCGAGCCGACACCCCTTTATTCGCCTTCGCGTAGTTTTCAGCCAGTTCATAGACGCTATCGCCCATTTTGACCCATGCTTTATTAAAACTTTCGCGATCGAGCGGGTCGATTTCACTCGCTACTTCCAGAATTTCGGCAAACTCCCCGCCACCGTAGTGAGCCTGGGTCAATGCTCTGTTTATCTGATACGAGGGCATGTACTGCCCCGGAAAATAATGCCACATAAAAGAAGGAGGAAAGGGAGGAAGGGAGGAAGGAGGAAGGGGAGGAAGGGGTAAGGAGCGATTTTCTTCGTCTTTTTCCTCCCTTTCCTCCTTCCTCCCTTTCTTCCCTGGTTAAATATCGACTGGTTTCACGACGCCATCTGTCAGGCCAAGTTTTTTACCTTTACCCATTTCGGCGAATGGATTGGCCGTTCCCCAGGCATCGTTCGGATTGTCTTTGATGTAGTGGATATCGGGGCCGTGATCGGGCGCGAAGATGAGCCGGGCGCAGGCGTAGAACTCAAATAGAATACCGCTGCCGGGTTCAATGACGTAGATGAAAAAGCCTTCGTCGGCTTTGTGGCGGGTGGGTGCTCCCATCACGCTTTTGTACCCTTTTTCGAGGAAGTAATCGAGCGCAATCAGTACCTCTTCGCGGCTGTCGAAATTCCAGGCGATGTGGTTGAACGTACCCAGGCCTGGCGCTTCGATGTTGGGGTCGGTGAACACGGCGATGTCGTGCGAAAGGTTACCGATCGTCCACAGGCCACCAATGGGCGGAATGTCGTCGCTCATCCGCACTTCGTCGGGGTTTTTAAGGCCCATTCCCTGCCAGAACGCCTTCTCTTTCTGGTACTGGAATTTAGCGACCATGTACGTAATGTGGTCAAACCGGCGGGGGTTCACGCCAATGCGCCGATTGCTGGCGTAGCGGTCGGCATAAATGCTGCCTTTTTCGCCAGTTTCGCGCAGCCAGACCACCTCCCAGAACACCTCGTGCGTGTGCCCATCGGGCGACTGAAACCGGTACGCCCGACCATGCCCCAGGTCACCGTCGACCCAGCCCAGCCCTGCCCCGATCGATTCCAGATAGGCCACGCATTCGTCCAGTGCCTCAGGGCTGTCGGCTCGCCAGCCGAGGTGGCCCAGCCCGTTGGTTTCGCGGTGCGTCACTTTCAGGGTATGATGAAAATAATCGCCCCAGGCCCGGAAATAAACCGATGTGGCGTCCCGGCCGGTTTCGTCTAGCCCCACCACGTTGGTCAGGAAATCAACCGACTTCGCTACATCAGGGGAATAGATCTCAATATGTGCAAGCTGCGATAAGTAATGGGGGTTCTTAGCCATAAGGTATTGGATTTGGGATATGGGAATGTCGGATTGGAGATTTGTTACTGTCGCCGGGCCCAGCGCGGCTGCCGCTTCGACCGCAGCGGCGGACCGTTCCGCTCAGGGTGACGACAGCAACAAATCCCCAATCATTTTTTCAATAGGCCGTTCAAACTGAGCCAGTCGCCGAAGCGGTCGATCCAGGTGTCGGTGGGGAGGTTCTGTTTGCGCATACCGAAGCCGTGGCCGCCTTTCAGGTAGATGTGCAGCTCGGCCGATTTTTTGGCGGTCAGCCAATCAGTATACAGTTTGGTGCTATGCGGAGCGAGGCCCAGCTGATCGTCGGAGGCCGCACAAACGAACAGGGGTGGTGCATCGGCGGGAACCACCTGTTTCGCAATGGCCATTTCGCCGAGGTAGGGGTAGATGGGAGCCAGAAAGTCGGGGCGGTTGGCGGCGGTGTAATCAAAGCCGACGCCCATCGTAACGGTACCGCCCGCCGAGAAGCCCATCAGACCGACGCGGTTGGGCCTAATACCGAAGTCTTTGGCGTGTTGCCGAACATATTCGATGGCGCGTTTCCCGTCGGCAATGGCCAGCGGAATAACCGGCGCGTTCTCTTCGTCCAGTTTTTTGAAATTGGCCATTTTAGGCATCAGTTCGGCCACCGGATCGCTGGTCAGGCTGTGTACAACGCGGTACTTCAGCACGAAAGCCGCCACGCCTTTTCCGTTGAGCCATGTCGCCACATCGATGCCCTCCGAATCGATCGACAACGTATGAAAGGCGCCACCGGGGGCAATAACCACGGCGGTTCCGTTGGCGAGTTCGGGCGTAGGCAGGTAGGCCGTTATGGTTGGCGTCGATACGTTGTAGACAACCCGCGTCTTAAACATATTGGTCGTATTCTCAGCCTCGCTCCAGGTCCAGCTTTCAGAGCCGGGTGCCTTTCCATCGTAGAGACTGATGACTGACTGAGCCTGCGTGAACTGGCTGAGAAAGAGGCACAGAACGGCGGGAACATAGCGTGCTTTCATGACATAAAGAAGGGTAGGACGTGTACAAAAATACGGTCGTTATGCCGTCTGCTTTTATCAGAATCAGGCGATAAAGAATCAAAATCAATCCATATCGGCGAGGCAAATCTGACAGGCTTTCACCCGCTACTGGTTCGGTCTGACCAGCCCCCACAGTAGCGTGCACGCCACCAATATTTCTGTCTGTTCCAGTCGGCATCCTAATGGCGTTGCCAGCCGAATGCATCGGGATAGTTTCCGGCGTAATCGCTAGCTACAACGCCGGAAACGTGCCGACGATGAACTACGGCAGGAACCTGACTAAATTGCTGACGCATGGCCCCGCAGCGGCAGCCGCGCTGGGCCCGCCTGCGAAGCAATACTAGCCAGGCGCCTGCCGTAGTTCACGTTAGTCAGTAATGGGCAGGGGTTTAGGCGATCAATAGCTTACTATTCGTACCGGCCCCAGCAGGCCCGAGGGCAACAGGGGCGAGTCAGCTTTGTAGAATGGCATGGTGGTGAAAGTGGTTTTTGCGGTTGTACCTGGCTGGGCATCGCCGATGAGGCGGTTTACCCAGAGGTTTGTCACCTTCACTTCCAAGGCGTTGGCGCCTGCTTTGAGGGCGGCAGTTACGTCGATGCGGAATGGCTTTTTCCAGACAATACCCACGTTTTTACCATTCACAATGACCTCAGCCATGTTCTGCACATCGCCTAAATCCAGCACGTAGGTTTGCCCCTTTTTCACGGCCTGTACGTTCACAGTCTGGGTGTAGGCCGCTGTGCCCGAGAAGTAGCGGATACCCGCTTCCGACTGGTCGGTGAATGAAGTCAGCTTTGTGAGCGTAGTGGTTGCCGGTGCGCCATGACCCTCCTGAAAGGCCACGTGCCAGGGGGCTGTTAGTTCAGCGACAGGCAACTCGGTGACAGCAGGTTTGGTATACGAAGCCACGCTGGTTTTGGCCCCAAAGACAATGAAACAGGCATCCCAGGGAGCGAACGCCAACGGGATGATCGTCCGCCCGTTTTCGCTCCGGTACGACACTTTTTCCGTTTTACCCGTCTCAGGGTTCCAGCGCTCCGGCACGCGACCCGTTACCCGGAAGCTGATCTCGGCCGCGTTCGTGGATTCGCTACGGTTGTTGAGCCAGTAAAGGTCCAACTGGTTTTGCGCATCGGTCTGGCGGTGAACATAGAGTACAGGCGCATGGTTATTCTTCACGATCACATCTTCAGGTACGTTCATCGCTTTCAACACCTCCGCTACGGGCTTGGTCGATACGGTTTTCTGGCTCCATATCTGACTGGCCAGGGTGCTGAACGCGGTGGCATCGTCGCTAAGGCTGGGTGAACGAAGGGGTTTTGGACCAACGATCTGAATACCCGCGCTGGCCAGTTCACCAATCTTTTTCAGCACCGTCATCGTCATGTTCCGGGCCGATGAATCGAGTACGAGCAGGCGGTAGGTCATGCCACTGGGAGCTACCAAACGCCCGTTTCGGGCTTTAATGGCATCACGAATGACGGAGGCATTGGCAAAATCAAATTCGTAACCAGCCGGGAGCGTCGGCAGTTTCTGGGCGCAAATCTGGGTGATGTTGTTGTTTTCGCCGTAGTAATAGAGAATGTCCACGACCGGTTTGCCTTGCTGCAACAGGTACGCACTGCGGCTGAGGTAATCGACCCAGGCTTTGGCGGGTTCGGCCCAGGTTTCGTGCCGGGTAAAATACTGCCCGAAAGGCCCCAGCGAGAACCCTGGCTTTTTATCATCCAGCGGCTGGTGCACCGACGTGTGAATCACGAAGCGATTCAGACCCGATGCCAGTTCCATATCGGCGGTGCGTTTCAGCTTTTCAGGATGCCAGCTGAAGGCATTGCCGATAGAGGTCATCGACTCGGCAGCCACCAGATTCTGGCCGTAAATATGCGCCACCGAAGCAGCCTCGCGAATGTCGGCCCTGCTGCGGTTTTCCTCATCGGCCCCGCCAGCCAGACTACCGGGTGTCCACATGGCGGCCATCGGCACGTCGGCCCGGCGTTTTACATCCATGCCATCGGCCAGGTAGATCCGTCCGTTTTCGTGCGATTCGGTGTAGCGTTTCATGCCGCGCTTGTGCAGGGCCTCGCCAATGGCCTCGTAGTGGTTCTCAACGATCAGTTCACCGATGGTCTTGCGATAGTCCCACAGGAATTTTTCGCTGGCTTCAGCGCTCTGAATTACGCGCCCGGCCAGCACCGGCAGCCACGGCCGCAGGTCATACCCGCGCCGACGCGAAAACTCACCGGGCAGGTCTTTGGTCCAGGTCATATGGCCGGCTTCGTAGCTATCGAGCACCATGTACTGCAAGCCCTGCACACCCATCTGACCGCCAGTGGCATCCTTGTACATATCCAGGTACGTTTCGATGTAGCGCGACACGGCTGCTTTGTCGAGTTTATCCACTTCGAGCCCCGTAGCCTCGGGCGAAGCGGGGTGATTCTGTCGACCCGTAAGCGTGTAGCCCAGCCGCATGATGATCCACCTTCCAGCGGGAGCATCCCAGCTTAGTTTGCCATCAGCCGTCATTTTGCCGGTAAGGTCAACCACATCGCTGGTCGGGATCACGTCGGCGGGCACTTCACTGATCAGCGAGTGCGTGCTTTCTTTCCACGGACTAAAGCCCGCTTTTTGCTCAAACAGATCGACCCGGTCGGTGTTGTACAGCACCAGTTCGGCCACGTTCACGCCTTCGGGTTTGGGGGGGTCGACTTTTCCCCCCGCCATGTCTATAAACGGGTTAAAGGCGGGCGGCAGGGTTGTGAATGTGAAGCGGAAGAACCGGGCCGTGGTGGGCACCAGCCGCATGGTGCTTTGCGGTACGGTGCTGCCCCGGATAGGAACCACCGTACGGAAGGTTACCCCATCGTCGCTAACCTGCAGCGTTCGGTTTTCGGGTGCGCCATTGAATTCTTCAAGTGGTGTATGGCTGGCCCCCACGATACTGAACGCCTTGACGGTCTGCGGCTGGTCGAACTCGTACTGAACCCACATATCCTTCCCCACCTCAACAGGCGGCAAAAACTGGGTCGTGGCCAGGTCGCCATCGGTCAGGCCAGCCAGCGTGAACGTACCCCCACTCGCTGTAATTTTGGGGTTCAAGGCTGTCAGCGACTGCTCTGCGGCGGGGAGCCGGTAGGCAACAACGGCGGCATCGGCGTAGTAGATGGGTAGTTTAGCATCACCCCCGTTACTCATCATACTAACGCCCATCGCCACATTCTGGAACGTACCGGTGGTCGTTGGCGGCGGCGGTAACGTACCTGCAAAGGCTTTACCGCCCGATACGAGCGTTTCCGACCAGACATATTTCTTCATCCCGTCGCCCGGCTGCACCCAGGGACCACCCGTCACGCTCCAGCCCGGCGATCCGGCAATGGCCATTTCGAGCCCCAGCTTACCGGCCAGATTCGTCGTGAAGTTGAACGCATCTTTCCACTCGGGCGTCATGAACACCAGTTTCTTCGGCACCACAACCGGCGTGAACAGACTGGCGTCGAAGTTCTGGAAGCCACCGATGCCCACGCGTTTCATCCAGTCAAGGTCTTTCTGGATACCCTCTTTGGTAATGTTGCCGTTCATCCAGTGCCACCAGACGCGGGGCCGGGCGGCATTGGGCGGCGTTTGAAAATCCTGCTGTAGCGATGGTTGCGCCTGCCCACTGGCCACGCCGCCAGCGATCAATGCCAGGCCAATGAGTGAGGTGCGTAGGTATGCATTCATGGGTTCAATGCGTTAGGTACGTAGTTGCATTTGGGTATTGCTTCGCGCTGTAGGCCCTTCAACGAAGCGAAAGCAATACCCAAATGCAAACTTGATTTAGTAGTACTACAAAATGAGATACGACAAGGATTTTGGATGTGGGATTTGTTGCTGACGCATCAGCTTACGCCAGCGTACTCTTGCGTCAGCAACAAATCCCACATCCAAAATGCATTATAGGTCTTTATTCGACCGGATTATTTTCTGGTATTCGTAAAAGCTTTGTTTGGGGGTACGTTCCTGCGTGGCAAAGTCGACGTATATCAAGCCAAGGCGTTTTGTATAGCCAGATACCCATTCGAAATTATCCCAGCCGCTCCAAACCATATAGCCGTTCAAATTAGCGCCCTCTTTTCTGGCTTTCAGGGCGTAATCGATATGTCGTTTTATGTAGTCGGCGCGCATCGGATCATTGACCACGTTACCCACTTTTACATCCTCTGCCGGAAAACCTGTGCCGTTTTCGGTGATGTACACTTTGGGGTTGCCGTACTCATTTTTTAACCGCATCAATATCTTATACAGATACTCCGGTTTTACCGGGCCAACATTTGCCTTCACCGTATCGGGGTTATTCTCGAGCCATGTCAACGACATCGGGGTATCCTCGCCTTTCACAATGGCAGGTGCATAAAAATTGACGCCTAAAAAGTCGGGTTTATTCGCGGCAATAAACGCCATATCGGCCCCTGCTGGTTTGAACGATGGATTGTATTTTCCAAGCGAATCGAGTGCCATGCTGGGGTAATGCCCTTTGTAAAGCGGGTCCAGAAACAGGTCGTTGATCAGCACATCCTGAAATTTGGCAGCAGCTACACCGGCCTGACTGTCAGCGTGCCAGGGTGCGGCGGGATTTAGATTGAGCACGATACCGATTTCGCCTTTCAGTTTCAACGCGTGGTATACATGGATGATCTCCGCATTGGCCATCAACTGACGATGGGCTTTCTGCATCTGGCTCATGTAATACTCTTTGGCGGGCCGTTTATTCTCCTGTGCATTGAGCAAATTCTCGACCAGGAAAAACTCGATATACGGCTCATTGAACGTAATGAACTTCTTTACTTTCTGGCCATATCGCCTGATCACCGTTGTGGCGTAATTGACGTACCATTTCCCCATTTCAGGATTTCCCCAGCCGCCCTTTTGTAGCAGCACAGCCGGGTAATCGAAATGATAAATCGTTACAAACGGCTCGATACCAGCGGCCAGCAAATCATCGATCAACAGATCATAATGGGCCAGCGCTTTTTCATTCACGGCTCCCACCCCATCGGGAATAATCCGGCTCCAGTCCAGCGAAAAACGGTAGGCCGTAACGCCCAGCTTTTTCATCAGCTGAATGTCTTTCAGGTACTGCGCCCGATCATACATATTGATCGATACGTTACCCGTTTGCTTTTCGCCAATCGTGAATTGCGTAATCCCCACCTTATTGGTCAGGAAATCCCATTTCGACTCCCCTTTTCCGTCGGTTTGGTAGGCGCCTTCCACCTGATAGGCCGCCGTGGCAACGCCCCAGTAAAAAGGTTCTTTTTTCTGCGCACTGGCCGAAAAAGTAGTTAGCGTGACTAAGCCGATACTAATCAGAAATGCTTTCATAGTAATAAAAAAAAGTCTTCCGGTCGACGTAGGCTGACCGGAAGACGGGAGTAGAAAATTAAAACTTGTACGAGGCTGTCAGGAAATAGGCGCGGGGCATTGAGCCTTGCGTAGCAAACACCGCATTCGGGTTAGCCGCCACAAAATCTTTGGTGAATCCCTGCCGGTTCAGTGCTGCCGGGAACCCACCGGGACCCGACCAGCCCAACACGCCATAGACATTGGTCAGGTTGTTGATGTTGCCCTGCAACCGGAAAGTCGGTGACACATCGTACCCCACGCTCAGATCGGCCTGCCCGAAAGCCGGCAGCTTAAACGCGTTGGGGATGTTGGCCTGCCGCGACCCCAAGTAATTGTAGGTCAGCGTGGTGGTGAACTTACCTGCCGAATAGCTGGGCGACAGGCCAAACATGAGCTGGGCGTTGTTGTCGGTTTCGTTGCCCGAAAAGTCCCGCAACACGTCCGATGCCGGCCCTTTACCGCCCGAGATCCAGGTTTTGTAGCTCACTACGTTTGAACTCTGCACCGTGGCATGGCCGCGTACGCTAAACTGCGGCGTGAAGGCATAGGTACCTTCCAGTTCAAGGCCGTAGGTACGGTAACTGCCATACTGAATGGGTGGGTTGTAGGTGGCCCCCTTGTCGTCGGTGAAGCCGAACTGCAGGTTAGGTACGTTGCTCAACGCACTGAAAAACGGCGTAATGTTCAGCATCAGATCAGTCTTCTTGATTTTGAGGGCGGCTTCAAGCTGCTCAATTTTCTGGGCATCGGTATTCAGCGTATTGATCAGGTTCTGGTCGGTAGCCGAAAAGAACTGACCTATCTCAGGCGATTTATTTCCGTTTGAATACCGCACATACACCGCCATATCGGCCTGCATACGGTAGTTCAGACCAGCCGAAAACGACAGCGTGTTAATCGTTTTATTGAACGCCAGCGGTGCCCCAGCTATGCCCCCGCCATTGTCGTACAGGGTAAGCGGGTTACCATCCCGGCCGCCCCATTTAGGGTCAGTGTCTTGCCGGGGGTCGCGCGAGACGGGCGTATTCGAGCCAGTGAAATTGGTGTTCTCGTACCGGAACCCGTAATCGAGGTTCAGCTTTGAGGTGATGTCCCAGTTATGGCCAAAGAATAGGGCCATCTGCCGTTTGGTAGCCTCAGAGGTGGTGATACCGCCCCGCCCGACGTCTACGAAGCCATTGGGGTCTGTTACCTGATAGGTCTGCCCGTCGAAAAGCCCTTTGAGTTTAATGTCGACCAGGTGGGGCTGGTTTTCCAGCGTACCAAAACCTACGCCCGAATCTTCCTGACCCCCTACGCGGCTAACCGATGAGTTGGCCAAAAAGCCACCGACGTTGACCGTCATTTTCTCCAGTTTTTTCGAGAACGCAAACTGATCCATCAACTCGTTAATCCGTTGATCCTGATAGAATAGAGGCAGAAAGAACAGCGAGTTTTTCTGGATGTTGCTGCCCGGAAACGTATTGTCGCCACCGGGAATAAAGCTAAGCCCCGTTGGGCCGGGCGCCACGGTTACCGTACCAAGCGCCTGGCCGGTCACTTTATCGGTAAAACTGTAGGTACCAAACTTGCCCGTTGCCAGCAAATGCGGCAGGCCGTAGAACACAACGCCATCGGTAGCAAAGGGAGTAACCACCGCCGGTACGCTACCGGTAAGGGCTTTGGCCGAGTATTTAGCGTCGTTTTTAAACGTCCAGCCAGCCCCCAGTTCCTGCACCCAGTTCAGGCCGATGGTTTTATCGCGGTTGTGGTATTTGTCTTTAGAATTGAAGGTGGCCGTACCGGTATTATTGATCGGAATCTGCAATGAAACAGCAGGCAGATTATATGAATCGGTCGTCGACAGGCCCGCCAGGATTTGGGGGTCGTTCCAGCCCTGCGAGGGAATAAATTCGGACTGAGCGTTATGGTCGTCCAGCAGCTTCACAAAGAGTTTCAACGAACCTGTGGCGTAGTTTTTCAGGATATTGCCCTTCACCTGACCACCGTTGTTGATCGCATAGCCCGGATACCGCGCCCCGTCTGACTGCCGGTAAAACCCACCAACGTTATACGTCCACGAACCGTCTTTGCTCAACGGACCACCGAAATTGGCATCGGCCCGGTAGTATGGATTTTTGCCGTTGCCTTCCATGCCAAGTTTAGCCCGAACTTCACCCTGAAAAGTCTGGCCGCCGGTTTTCGACACGTAATTGAAAATACCACCTGGCGCGTTGGCGCCCAAGATCGAGGCCGTGCCGCCCCGCACGGCTTCCAGGCGTTCGGTGGTGATGTCGGTGCGGAGGTAGTTGTCGGTGCCATAATTGACGTTCATCAGGGGTAGGCCATCTTCCTGCATCGAGACGTAGTAATAGCCGGAAGCATTATCGATCGAGTTGGCCGAGATACCACGTGAATACACCGTATTGGCAATTTCGCCCCGGGCATTGTTGACATATACACCGGGTATGTTTCTGAGCAGGTCGGCCGCACTGGTGGGGGCTAACTGCGTGATTTGCCGGGTATTCAGCGTTGAAATGGCGACCGACGATTCCATCTTGGTTCGCTTATCGAACACGCCGGTCACGATCACTTCGTCGAGCGACTGATTATTTTCCGTGAGCGTCACGTTAATGGTTTCGCTAGTACCAACGACAACCTCCTGCGATTTGTAGCCGATGAAACTAAACACCAGCACAGCCTTTGCTTCAGGTACGTTCAGGGTGTAGCGGCCCGACACGTCGGAGGTTGTTCCCTGGGTGCTGCCTTTGATCACGATGCTCACACCGGCCAGCGGCTGGTTGTTGGTATCGGTCACTTTCCCACGAACCGGAAAGACGGCAGTGGGTACAGGCCTGGCCCCTGAGGGGGTACCCAGGCCCAGAAGGGTAACTAAAAGAATGAGCACGTAGCTGGGTGGACCCGGCCTGGCTGACAGGTAGTAGCGAGATGATTTCATTATAGGTGACAGGGTAGCTAAGTAGAGAAGCAAAAGTACCTGCCACGTAAGTGCAATTTTTTATCAAAATCAGGCTACTGACAATCAGTTTCAATCCATCGTTCGATATTCAGAAGGCGTCTTACCCGTTTTTGCCCGGAAGAAGCGGGCAAAATTTCCCGGCACTTCAATCCCAAACCGATAAGCAATTTCGCTGATGCTTAAATCGGTGCGGGCCAGCAACACTTTTACTTCCAGCAGAAGAATATCATCCAGCAGGTCACGCGCTGACTGCCCTGTCGCTTTCTTGACGCATTTGTTCAGGTGATTGGGCGATATGTTCAGCAACTCGGCGTACTCGGCTACGCTCTGTTTCTCCTGAATCTGCCGGGTGAGCGCATTTTTATACAGTTGCGTGATGCGCAGTGCGGCATTATCGGTGCGCCCCTGCGGTATATTTCCAGGCGATGCTGTTCGTCCGTTCGGTACTGGTTGCAGGCTTGCCTTGAGTTCGGTAAACAGGGTCAGCAGATATAACCGGAATAAATCCGCCGATTCCGCGCGGCTTCTCCGAAACTCTGTTTCCAGCCGCTTGATTAAAGGCATCACGTGGGTAAGTACGTCATTATCAACCGACACGAGTGGATTTCCCAGGAATTTCAGAAAAGGAAAATCCTGTTCAAGATCGTGCTTTTGCCAGTACTTGGTGAGCAGGCTAATATCGAAGTGGCAATAGTAACCGCGAATATCGTCACTCATCCACTCGTCGAGGCTGATCTGATGAGCGGCCAGAAAGACGAAGGTATTGGCTGGCACGTCGTAACGGTCCAGCCCCAATCGGCGGATCATGGAGCCGTGGGTTACCAGTATAAAGTCGATCACCGTCTTCCGGTGCGGGGCAGTCGGAAACTTAAGGACCTGCCGAACATCCTCAAGTCGATTGATATGAAAGTTACTGACCGTTACATGTTGAATAGACTGCCAGCCGGGTGTCTTGAATATATGATCACCCAGCGTGTTGGGTGTTAACGTGGGCACTGTATCGACTTTCATGTTTTCAGTACTATTTGTGGGTAAAATAGTACAAATTCCTTCTTATTTTCTTATTAATTACCAATCAAAATCAGTCCATCAAGAATCAAATTCAATCTATTAGCTCCTAACAAGGCAGGACAGATGTACTTTTATACGTATCCGTATTAATCCATCCGCCCTGGCGGAGTATTGAACTGTAAATTCCAGGTATATGACCTGCTTACCTTTTCCCTTATGAACAAACTATTCGTACAGGTGCTACTTATCAGCGCACTAGTGGCTCCGTCGAGCCAGGCACAGAGTTGGTCTGAGTCAACAGTCGGCACCCTTGTTACCGTTACCAACAAGGGCGGCCAAACCCTTGGTTACGCCACTACCTCCGGGGTAAAGCTGGTCATCGATAAAGGGCTGGCGTTCAAAGACCTCAACAAAAACGGCAAACTCGACGCCTATGAAGACTGGCGGTTGCCGGTTGCCGTCCGGGCCAAAAACCTGGCGTCGCAGCTGAGCGTCGAGCAGATTGCGGGGCTGATGCTGTACAGCAAACACCAGCCCATTCCGTCGGCGCCGGCGGGGCCCTTCGCAGGTACGTATGGCGGCAAGGTATTCGCCGAAAGCGGCGCCAAACCAACTGACCTGTCTGACCAGCAAAAGGAGTTTCTGACCAAAGACAACGTCCGGCATGTGCTGGTCACGTCGGTGCAGAGTCCGGCGGTGGCGGCGGGCTGGAACAACAACGCGCAGGCGCTGGTGGAAGGGCTCGGACTGGGTATTCCGGCCAATAACAGCTCTGACCCACGCCACGGCACCCGCGCCGATGCCGAATACAACGCTGGCGCTGGCGGCACCATTTCCATGTGGCCCGGCTCGCTGGGGCTGGCCGCCACCTTCAGCCCCGACATCGTTCGGCAGTTCGGGCAGATTGCCGCCGCCGAATACCGCGCCCTGGGTATCGCCACTGCCCTTTCGCCGCAGATCGATCTGGCAACTGACCCGCGCTGGTACCGGTTCAGCGGCACCTTTGGCGAAGATCCGAAACTAACCACCGATCTGGCCCGCGCCTACATCGACGGTTTCCAGACGTCGACGGGCGGCAACGAGATCAGGGATGGCTGGGGCTATACGAGTGTCAACGCGATGGTGAAACACTGGCCGGGTGGTGGTTCGGGCGAGGGTGGCCGTGATGCGCACTACGGCTATGGCAAATATGCGGTCTATCCCGGCCATAACTTCGCCACGCATTTTCTGCCGTTTACCGAAGGCGCGTTTAAGCTGAGCGGCAAAACGAGTATGGCCTCGGCCGTGATGCCCTACTACACGATCTCGCTTGGGCAGGATAAGAAGAACGGCGAAAACGTGGGCAACAGCTACAACAAGTACATCATCACCGACCTGCTGCGTACCAAATACGGCTATAACGGCGTAGTCTGCACCGACTGGAACATCACCGCCGACGAAACGGCCGTCGACGTGTTCCTGACCGGCAAATCGTGGGGCGTCGAGAAACTGTCGCTGGCTGAACGGCACTATAAAATACTGATGGCCGGGGCCGATCAGTTTGGTGGCAACAACGACGCCGCGCCGGTGATGGCCGCGTATACGATGGGCGTGAAAGCCCTCGGCGAAAAAGCCATGCGCGCCCGGATGGAACAGTCGGCGGTACGGCTGCTGACGAATATTTTCCGCGTCGGTCTGTTCGAGAACCCGTATCTGAACCCCGAGACAACGGCCAGCGTGGTGGGTAAAGCCGAGTTCATGGAAGCGGGTTATCAGGCGCAGTTGAAATCGGTGGTGATGCTGAAAAACAAGGCCAATGCCCTGCCCCTCACGAAAGGCAAGACGGTCTATATTCCGAAGCGCTTCACCCCTGCCGGCCGTAATTTCCTTGGTATGAACACACCCGAAAAGCTCGAGTACCCGGTCAATCTGGCCATTGTGAAGAAGTATTTCACGGTGACCGACAATCCCGACGAGGCGGACTATGCGCTGGCATTCATCCGCAGTCCGGATTCGGGGGGTGGCTACAGCAGTGCCGATGCCAAGTCGGGCGGCACCGGGTACGTACCCATCAGCCTGCAATACGGCGACTACACGGCGCAGGGCAGCCGCAACCCAAGCCTCGGTGGGGGCGATCCGCTCGAGAAATTTACCAACCGCAGCTACGACGGCAAATCGGTGAAGACCATCAATAGCAGCGACTTAACGATGGTGACCGAAACTTACGCCAAAATGAAAGGCAAGCCGGTGATCGTGGCCGTTCAGATGAGTAACCCCACGATTTTCACCGAATTTGATAAACAATCGAACGCGATTCTGGCCCATTTCAGCGTGCAGGACCAGGCCCTGATGGACATTCTCACCGGGGCGGCAGAGCCGTCGGGCCTGTTACCCATGCAGATGCCCGCCGACATGAAAACCGTGGAAGCGCAGGCCGAGGACGTACCCAGAGACATGACCTGCTACAAAGATTCGGAAGGCAACACCTACGATTTCGCCTTCGGCCTGAACTGGAAAGGTGTCATCCACGACAGCCGGACGGCTACTTATAAAAAAGACACCCAGAAGGCGAGGCTAGCCAGTAAGTAAGTTCAGGTACGTTATCATCAAAAAAGCCGCGCCGGTTGATTCTGGCGCGGCTTTTTTGGTTGTGATTTTTAACGATGCGCACGTCAGGTACGTTGTCGCTTGCCTGTGGCGATTGACCACTAGCAATAGGGCCTCTGGCCCGTTGGTTAACTGGTACAGAGATAGGCTATTCATACGGTTTCATTGGCTACCAACGGGCCAGAGGCCCTATTGATAGTGGTCACTCGCCACAGGCAAGCGACAACGGGATACACATCAGCGCGAAGCATCCGCCATACCCACGGAACCCCATTCCTTTTATCTTTAGCCCATCGCCTCATCGCCTCCATGAAAACAACCGGCTTTACCCTGCTACTCTGGCTATCCGTTACGGCATCATTCGCCCAAAATGGAGCGGAAGTGTATCTGCTCGACCTGTCTGAGAAGGCCGGGAAAGTCACGCTGTCGAATCCGCGCAACGTATCGAACAACCCGGGCTACGACAATCAGCCATTTTTTCACCCAACCAGGCCACTGCTCTATTATACCGCCATGATGCCCGGAGGACAGACCGATATCTGGTCGTATGACCTGCGCAAAGCGGTGAAAACACCCGTTACGCGCACGCCCGACTCGGAGTATTCGCCGACGGTGCTGCCCAACCAAACGCAGCTTTCGTGCATTGTGCAGCGCAAAGCCAACGGCAATCAGGATCTGGTCAGCTACGACCTCGCTGACCCGGAAAAAACGGAGCTACTTCTTGAATCGCAGAAGATGGGGAAGATTGGCTATCAGGCGTGGCTCAACGCCGACGAAGCAGTGGTGTTTGTACTGGGCACGCCCAATACGATGCATTACCTGAACCGGAAAACGGGGCGCGATACGGTTATTGCGGGTCAGATCGGTCGGTCGTTCCACCGTATTCCGGGGAAGCAGGCGTTCAGTTTTGTGCAGCCGGTAGGCGAAACATGGCTCATCCGGTCGTATGACCCGGTCCGTAATCAGGTGAGTGACGTTGCCACCAGCGGGGTGAATTCCGAGCATTACAACGCCTGGTTGCCCAGCGGAACGTTGCTCGAAAGCCGGGGTACTGAACTGTGGTCCTTTTCGCCAAAAACAAAGCAGTGGCAAGCCGTGGCTCTCCCCGCCGACCTGCCTCGCAAGAAGCTTTCGCGCATAGCGGTGCAGGGGAAGCTGGTCGCCGTAGTCATTGATGAATAACCAGGCTGGGTACGTTGCGCGGTCTCGGGCCGAAGGTTGTTTGACCAATTTAAGGGTTTGCCTATAGCGAATTGGCCAGCGCTTTGGTCATCCCGACGCTAGGAGCGGTTCGCCGTTGCGTCGGGATGACAAAAACTGCTAGGGTTTGGCTTGAAGTAATTCGCCGAGCTTTTTGCCCAGTTCTTCGCCCCGGATGTTTTTCGCCAGGATCCTGCCATCAGGACCGATCAGGAAGTTCTGCGGAATGGCGCGCACCCCGTAGAGTTTGGCTACGTCGTTTTCCCAGTATTTCAGGTCAGATACCTGCGTCCAGTCGAGGCCGTCTTTATGAATGGCCTTCAACCAGGCTTCTTTCGCATTGGGGCGGTCGAGCGACACACCGAGCACGGTGAAATTTTTGTCTTTGAACTGGTGGAAATTCTTCACCACGTTCGGGTTTTCCTGCCGGCAGGGCCCGCACCAGCTGGCCCAGAAATCGACCAGCACGTATTTACCTTTGAAGTTGCTCAAGGCTACGGGGTTGCCCAACGTATCGGCCTGCGTAAATTCGGGCGCTATTGCACCAACCGATGTCGCCTTGATCGAGGCCAGCACTTTGGCATATTCCTGCCCGGCTTTACTGGTTTTCACTTTGTCGGACAGGCCATCGAATACGGGGCCAACTTCAGCATATTCCGGCGCATAACCACCGTAGGCTTTTATGGCGTCGAGGCTGACCTGGCTATTCGGATTGGCTTTAATAAACGCCGCCTGCACCTTCTTCTGGTCATTTTCCAATGCTTCGTACCGCTTTTCTATACCGTTGCTAAACGTCTTGTCTTTGCGCTGGTCGGGGGTAGCGGCCTGGTATTCTTTCATCAGCGCGGCCATCTGATCGACCGATGATTTAAGCGACGCTTTCAGCTTCTGTTCGTCGGCGTTCAGCGGCGTACCGCTCACCACGGCGTGCAGGGCCGAATCGGGGCTGCTCACTGAAATAGTACCCGGTTCCAGGTACACGCCAAGGCTGTTGGCGCCGGTCATCTTTTTCATACCCACACCCCGATGGTCGATCAGGAGCGTCGCTTTGATGGGGTCGGCCACGGTGCCGGAAAATGTGAACGCGCCATTCTTGATGTCGGCCGAATCCAGTTTAACGGCTCCTGCCTCAACGGTTCGCAGGTAGGCTTTGGCGGGTGTGTTGTACGGGCCTACTTTCCCGGTGAGCTTGTAGGCACCCGTTTGTGCGAAGCCAGCGAACGGCAAAATGGCGCAGGCCAGCGATAATCCGAAGTTTTTCACAGTCGTTATCATGGTTGATTCAACGTAATAATAACGGTTGGCGCTGACTGGTCTAGTAGTTCGATCAACTTTTTGACCAATATAGCATCTCCCTTTTTTTCTCCTGGCACTGCGCCCCCGGATAAAACCACCCGATAACCAAAAAATAAGTGGTCATTCATCAGCCACTGATGATGGATACTGGCTGGTGACTGACCACTTATTTAATCAACTGCCTGCGTCGTAAAACCGGTCGAAACGGTCATTCCTTTCCAGTTTTCCAGATCGTGCTGAACGGCTTGAATCTTGGCGTAGGCCATATCATACGCATCCTGACCAAGGAACAAATGGAGGGGCGGATTGGCTACGCTGGCAATCTCGATCAGGGCCCGAACGGCTTTCGCCGGATCACCGGGTTGATTGCCGTTGATGTCGGACTGATGCGCCTGCTGCGAAGCCCGAACAGCCTCATACGCGTCGATCTGGCGGCTGGGTACGTTCAAGGAACTGGCCGACAGAAAATCGGTGCGGAAGTAGCCGGGCGAGACGATGGTTACGTCGATGCCGAACGCTTTGGCCTCGGCTGCCAGCGATTCCGAAAAACCATCTACCGCAAACTTGGTAGCGCAGTAGATACCAAATCCGGGAAAAGCACCGGTGAAGCCGCCAATCGATGAGATGTTGATGATATGCCCTGATTGCCGGGCGCGGAGGTGAGGCATCACCTGCCGGATGACGTTGAGCGAGCCAAACACGTTTACATCGAAGTTTTCGCGCGCTTCCTGATCGGTGAGTTCTTCCAGGCTGCCTAATAGCCCGTAGCCTGCATTGTTGACAACGACGTCGATCCGACCAAACTGAGCAATAGCGGCCTGAACGGCCTGCTCAACGCTCGCTTCCGTTTTCAGATCGACAGCCAACGGCAGAAACTTGTCTGAATCACTCCCCACGGCCCGACGCAGATCATCCAGATTTCTTGACGTAGCCGCTACGCTAAAACCCTGTGCCAGTAATTGATTAACTAATGAAAGGCCCAGGCCTTTTGATGCACCTGTAACAAACCAAACGTTTTGCGTTTCCATAATTTTGCTGATTTAACGAGTGCAAAATTAGGTAGGCAGGCAGGGGGAGCGCTTACCACTTTCAAACCGATCCTTACCAAATTCAAACATTCCGAAAGGAAGACGGCGTAAGCTGGGTCTGTTTTTTGAAGAAATAGTTGAAGTGGGCGGGTTCGTCGAAACCCAGGCTGTAGCTGATCTCGGAGATATTCCAGTTCGTGTGTTTAAGAAGCGCCTTGGCTTCGCTGACCATCCGTTCGGTGATATGGTCGGTCGTTGTTTTGCCGGTAGTCTCCCGAATAGACCGGTTCAGGTGGTTGACATGCACCGACAAATTCCGGGCAAAATCACTGGCCGAGCGAAGTTTGAATCGTTGAGAAGGCGACTCAATGGGGAACTGCCGTTCCAGCAACTCTGTAAAAACCGCCGTTATCCTGGATTTGGCGTCCACATGTTGATACAGCGTCTCGGAGGGTTGCATCTTCAGCGCGTAGTGCACCAGTTCGGAGGTGTAATCGCGAAGCAGGTCGTATTTGAACTGGTACTCAGAGGCAATCTCCTCGAGCATCTTCTCAAACAACTGACTAACATGCTTGTCCTGCGTTTCAGTTAACGTATAGGCAGGCTTGCCCCCTATGGCAAACAAGGGCAACTCATTGATAGTCACCCGTAGCTTCTCCGTAAAAAAAGCTTCTTTAAAAATGCAGAAATAGCCGGTTGGTTGCTCAGACAGCGTTTCAAAGGTGTAGGGAATAGCCGGATTGAAAAACATCAGCGTTGGCTCACTCGTTCGGATGCTCTTGTCGGCATAGTGATACATGCTCTCCCCACGGATGAGTGTAACCTTATAAAAATCCCGCCGACTGTACTGGATCGGTACAGCGTTTGGCCCAACGCAATCTTCCAGCCGAAACACGTTGAAGTGGCCAATGTCCCGTTGTAGATTATCGGGCAACCAGTTGAACTTCTTTTTGTAGAACGCTTCGAGCGTTTCTGTTTTCTCCATGAGTCAAAGTTACGGAATTCAAACTACCACAAAACACAGGGGCGCTACTTCTCAACTACAATCTTCACGCCCCAGGGTTCCAGTGGCAAGACCTTATCGTGGTCGATGTTCTCGTTAGACAAGACGTCTACGCCAGTCTGATGTGGGTACGTCAGCTTACTGGTGGTTGCCGAGTAGTTGAAGTAGTAATGCACTGTTTTCCCTTGCCGGTTCACACCGGTTTTCGTGATCAGCGGGAAGGCGATGGCTTGGTCGGCACCCCACACGCCCGCTTTTTTGGCCACGGCTTCGATCACTTTGCCCACGACTTTATCGCTGACCAGACAGCCCAGGTACGTTGCCATGCCTTTGCCGTAGGTATTTTGGGTCACAGCCGCGTAGTTACCCCATACCGGATGATCGTAATAGGCCAGCACCTTCGCCGTGGTGGGCGTGATCAGTTCCATCCAGGTCTTTATCCTGTTTGCTTCGGCACCAACGTCGAACGGGTCGCCTTTCAGCGATACGTTGACGGGGATCGTGAACTGGTCGTAGGTGATGCCGCAGGCTTCGCTGATGACGCCCGGTTGTTTGGCCGTTCGGACCGTTACGTTCTCGTCGGAAAAACCGCTTTTGACCGTGTACAGGATATGCCCGCCATCTTTCACGAACTGGTTGAGCCGTTCCAGCAGGCTGGTGGGCGCGGCGTATAAGGCAGGCACCACCAGCAGGTTGTACTGACCCAGGTTTGTCGACGAGGGATCGACGAAATCGACGCCGATGTTCAGTTTGTACAGGGCGTCGTAATAGGGGCGCAGCATATCGTTGTAGGTTTCCCGGGCACCCCAGCCGAAACTGAACGCGTTGAAGCCAGTCAGCGCTTCGTTGCTGAAGAGTACCGCCACTTTGTTGGTCTTCTTCAGATCGACCAGCATCGGGCTCAGTTTCTGAAAATCACGGCCAATGGTTTTGGCTTCATTGTACGTAGGGTTCGGCTCAAAATCGTGACTCAGCAGGCCTTTCCAGTAGGTTTCGGCCGAAGTATGGATCGAGTGCCAATGCCAGTATTCAAGCATATTTGCCCCTGATGCCAGATGACTGAACGCCTGCAACCGGAGCTGCCCCGGATAGGGTACCCACTGCGGAAAACCCTGCGCCTCGGTTTCGATTACGAAGTAATTCCGGCCCCGCCCCGCCGCATCGACTTTCATGGACCGCGCCAGATCGCCACCCAGCGAAATTTCGATGCCGGTGAACTGGTCCTGCGTGGGGTGGTAAATGTCGATCCCGGCCACATCCATGGCTTTGGCGGCGGCAAAATGATCCACGTCGGTCTGAATACCATAGGAATAACCCCGCCAGTCGAGGTCGAAATTCTGGGTGACGAACTGGCCGGGCTTCCGGTACTCTTTCACGATGGCCGCCTGCCAGGCCAGGTAATCGGTCACCTGCTGCCGCTGAAACTTCGAAAACTCGGCCCGCAAACCGGCGTTGATCGACCCAACCGTCGACGGAAAATCGTCCCAGCTGTTGATGCGGTTACTCCAGTAGTCCAGCCCGAACGCCTTATTGACAGCGTCAAGGGTCTTGAATTTGGCTTTCATGTAGCGCACAAACAGGGCCTGCACCGCCGGACCAACGGTGTTGTAGTGCTTGGTCTCGTTATCGACCTGATAGCCAATAATGGCCGGATGCGCCTTTACGTGTTCCATGATCCTGCGGATCACGCGTTCGGCATGAAAGCGAAAGTGCGGGTTCGTGATGTCCATGTTCTGGCGGACACCGTACTGGTTTTTCCCCTGCGGCGTAATGGCCAGCACGTCCGGGTATTTGCGTACGAGCCAGGTTGGCACCGCGTAGGTCGGCGTGCCAATGATCACCTGAATGCCCGCTTTGTGCATGGCGTTCAACACCCGGTCGATGTGTTTGAAATTGTACACACCATCCTGTGGCTCCACGGTACTCCAGGTCGACTCGGCAATGCGGACCACATTGATGCCCGCTTCCTTCATCATCTGAATGTCTTTATCGAGCCGGTCGTAGGGCATGTATTCATCGTAATAAGCGACGCCAAACAGCAGGTGATCTGCCTTATAGGACTGGGACCGAAGTGGCAGATTGAACAGAAGAAGGACTAGACAGAGCAGGTAGCGACTGGTTTTCATAGGGGATGGGGATGAATCGGGTAGGTATTGTTAGTGTATCGCTGACGCTGGTGTATTGCTGACGCGTGGCCCTTCGACTAGGCCGGTTCGCCGCCGCGATCCCCGACTAGGCCGGTTCGCCGCCGCGATCCCCGACAGGCTCAGGGCCTGGAGCAAAAAGCAATACACCACAGCGCGAAGCAATAGCCACTCATGAAGCAATACGGTAGCGTACAAGTGTATTCAGACAAAGTAGGCTTGCGAATCCCGTTACTCCCGGCAACTCTTCGTTTCGCAAAACTACGCCTTAGGGTTTTCCCTCAATTTTGGCAAAATAGGGTTTACGGTATAAAAGCAGGCCGGAGCGTGTCCTATTTTTGCTATCTAAAGTTCTATTTATTACATATCTGTATGCCTTCTTAGAGAAAACAAAGGCAACTTGTTCTGGTGAGTATAGCCACTCATCCGGCCACTTTCAACATCATATCAAACTTCCGTTTATCCAGATTCGTTAGCCTCACCGCGCTACGGTAACCGAGCCCTGGTAACAGGCACTGTTCGGCATGGTCTCAAAAACGAATACGTTCCCGTATGAATATGTCTCGGCACCTTGCCTTTTGGCTTTTCGGCCCTTGTCTCCTGAGTGCTTTTCAAGTCAACGCACAATCAGCCGTATCCACCGCCATTCGGCTTAACCAGATTGGGTTTTACCCGAATGCGGCCAAGGTAGCCATCATTGCCGATGAGCAGGGTGGCCCTACGGCCCAACCTTTTCAGGTGACGACCGCCGACGGCAAGAAGGTGCTGTTCTCCGGTACGTTGAGCGAGCCACGCAAAAATGCCATTTCCGGCAAAATGGCCCGCACGGCTGATTTTTCGGCCCTGCATACCACAGGTACGTATGTAGTGAACGTACCTGGCCTGGGTCACTCCTACCCCTTTGTTATTCGTCCATCCGTTCATCATGATGTGGCCGTTGGTGCGCTCAAAGGTTTCTATTACCAACGCGCCTCCACCGACCTACCCGAAAAATTCGCCGGACAATGGCATCGCCCGGCGGGCCACCCCGATACGCGGGTGCTCATTCATCCATCGGCGGCATCGGCTAGTCGGCCGGCGGGCACGGTGATCTCGTCGCCCTGGGGGTGGTACGATGCAGGTGATTACAACAAATACATCGTGAACTCGGGCATTTCGATGGGTACGTTACTGTCGCTCTACGAAGACTTCCCCGACTATTGCAAGACCTTGACGACCAACATCCCCGAAAGCAAAAACAGGCTACCTGATCTGCTCGACGAGTCGCTCTGGAACCTGCGCTGGATGATGACCATGCAGGACCCGGCCGACGGCGGTGTGTACCACAAGCTGACCAACGCCAAATTCGATGGCATGGAGATGCCCGACAAGGTGAAGCCAACCGATCGGTACGTGGTACAGAAAAGCGTAACGGCCGCGCTCGACTTTGCCGCGGTGATGGCGCAATCGGCCCGGGTTTTCAAGGCGTATAACCGTGAGCTTACCGGCCTGGCTGATTCGTGTAAAGCCGCTGCCGTGAAGGCCTGGGGCTGGGCCAAACAGAACCCCAACGCCCTGTACAATCAGGATGCGATGAACAAGGAGTTCGACCCTGACGTGGTGACGGGCACCTACGGCGACCGCAATGCCGACGACGAATGGATCTGGGCCGCCGCCGAACTCTATCTGACCACCAACGACGATGCCTATTACACGGCTGTCAACCTGTTTCCCGACGATAAAACGCCATTGCCTTCGTGGCCGCAGGTACGTACCCTGGCCTATTACTCGCTGGCCCGCCTGAGCGATCAGCAAACGCCACGTGGTAAGCAGGATCTGCCCAGGCTGAAAGGCCACCTTACTCAACTCGCCGATCAGTTTCGGCAGGATATGGACAAGCAGGCTTTTCAGACACCGATGGGCAAAACGGCCAGCGATTATAGCTGGGGCAGCAGTGCCGTAGCGGCGAATCAGGGCATCGCACTCATTCAGGCGTACCGACTCACCAATGACGGAACGTACCTGAACGCAGCCCTGGCTAATATGGATTACCTGCTGGGCCGCAACGCCGTTGGCTACTCGTTTGTGACGGGCTTTGGCAGCAAGACACCCATGCACCCGCACCACCGCCCCTCCGTTGCCGACGGAATCGACGCACCCGTTCCGGGCCTGCTCTCTGGCGGCACCAACGCCAATGCCGCCCGACAGGATAAGTGTACGGGGTATACGACAACAGTGGCCGATGAGGTATATCTCGACAATGACTGTTCCTATGCCTCCAACGAAATTGCCATTAACTGGAATGCGCCGCTCGTCTATCTGGCCGCCGCGCTGGAAGCGTTGCAGACTAAGGTGGTCGGTAGTACGGCGAAGAAGTAAGCTTTATTGTGTCGTGTTGCTGACGCACGTGTAGAGACCGGTCCGCCGGTGCGGTCTCTACGGTAGCCGGATGGTTACGCTTAGGCAAAAAACCTCCCCCAAATGAAAACCCGTCTCTCCTTTCTTCTTCTCTTTCTCAGCGGAACCGCCTTTGGCCAGGTACGTATGGCGCGGTTGTTTACCGACCATGTAGTACTGCAACGGCAAAAACCGATTCCGGTCTGGGGCTGGGCCAAACCGCGTGAAGCCGTGACCGTGACGATGGCCGGACAAAAGCAGCAGGCCAAAGCCGACGAGTCTGGTAAATGGCTGGTTCGGTTTACGCCGCTCGAAGCGGGTGGGCCGCACACACTGGCAGCAACGGCCAAATCGGGGTCGGCGACAGCCAGCGACGTGCTCATTGGCGACGTGTGGCTCTGCTCCGGTCAGTCGAACATGGAGTGGACGGTGAAACAGTCGGATAACTTCGCGAAGGAAAAAAAGAACGCCAACTTCCCGCAGATCCGCCACCTCCGCGTCGACCATGAACTGGCTCTGACACCGCAGCAGGAGTTGAAGGCCGGTGCCTGGCAACTAGCCTCGGCCGAGACGGTAGGCGACTTCACGGCGGTCGGCTTTTTCTTTGCCCGTGAACTGTATCAGAAACTGAACATCCCGATCGGGCTGGTGCATTCGTCGTGGGGTGGCTCGCAGGTAGAGGGCTGGATCAGCAGAGAGGGCATGATGAGCAACGACGAGCTACGGCCCACGATTCAGCATTTGCCCACCAGCTGGCCCGCCGCCGACAGCATCATCGACCTGAAACTTCGCAAGAACTTACAGGTACCCGCCAACCTGACCGCTGCCGACGAAGCCAACTACCTCGACCCCGCTTACGATTTCCCTGGCTGGCGCAAATCAGACGCCATTGGGCAGTGGGAATGGAAAGACATGCGTGGCTTCATGGGCCAAGGCTACATGGCCAAAATCGTGACGCTGCCCGACGAAATGGCTACCGAACAGACGACCCTGGCGCTCGCCGAAAACGACAGCCCCACCAAGGTTTACATCAACGGAAAGCTGGTTTCAGAAGGCACCGTTCAGGGCGTGCGAAAGCTGACCATTCCGGCCGGGACCTGGAAAACCGGGGAGAACAAAATCGTGATCAAGCTGGGCAACATGGTCAATCCAAACTGGTACGGCGTAGGGCTGAAAGGATCGGCCGCCGACCTGTATGTGGAAGATCCCTTGCAGCGGATCAGCCTGGGTGGCGAGTGGCGACTGATGCCTGCTTTCGCGGAAAAGCACGAGTACAAACGGTTCATGAACAACGTGGCCATCAGCCTCTACAACGCCATGATTGCCCCGCTGGAGCCAATGGCGATGCGCGGCGTGTTGTGGTATCAGGGCGAGACCAACGCGGGACGGTCGTACCAATACCGGCAATCGTTTCCGCTGCTGATCACCGACTGGCGGAAGAAGTTCGGGCAGGATATGTCGTTCTACTTCGTCCAGCTAACGGAATACGGATCGAACAACAGCAGCAATCAGGGCAGCGGCTGGGCCGAACTCCGCGAAGCACAGACCATGACGCTGAGCCTGCCCAAAACCGGGATGGCCGTGATCACCGACGTGGGTAACCCGAAAGATATTCACCCCACCAACAAGCAGGACGTGGGCCATCGCCTGGCCCTGAACGCCCTGAAACTCGATTACGGCCAGAACGTGAACTACAGCTCGCCCATGTATGAGGGCGTAATGTTCGATGGTAACAAGGCCACCGTCACGTTCAGGCACGTGGGCGACGGGCTGATGGCGAAAGACAAATACGGGTACGTTAGAGGCTTCGAGATTGCCGGCGAGGATAAAGTATTTCACTATGCCACGGCTAACATCCAGGGCAATAAAGTCGTGGTCTCAAACCCAAAAGTACCTAAACCTGTTTCGGTACGGTACGCCTGGTCTGATTCGCCCGATGACGCCAATCTGTTCAGTTCAGACGGCCTGCCCGCCAACTCATTCCGAACCGATACCTGGCCCGGCGTAACGGCTAACGCCAGGTTTGAGTAATTTTTACCCCACCCCTAGCCCCTCCCCTGAAAACAGGGGAGGGGAACAATGCTTTGCTCGCGAGCGAAGCTACTGTAATGCTACTCCCCTCCCCTGTTTTCAGGGGAGGGGCAGGGGGTGGGGTAGCCAACCTTAATACAACCAATTTCCCTGTCAACTTATGACTACCCCTAAAGACTCATTTCGTCCCCTGATCACATCCGCCTTCAGCGCGTTGCTGCTTGTGCTGCTGATCAGCTGGACCAGTAAGAAGACCGATAAGGTACTGATCTTCTCGAAAAACGCGGATAATCAGCAGGCGGCGGCAGCGGCGGCGGGTACGTTGATGACCCTCGCCGAGAAAGCAGGCATCGACGTAGACACGACGACGAACGGCGACTATATCACCGAAGATTCGCTGACCAACTACCGGGCCGTGATCTTCCTGAATACGTCGCAGGATGTGCTCTTCACCAACCAGCAGGCCGACGTGGAGCGGTTTGTGCAGGCGGGTGGCGGACTGGGCTTCATCAACACGCCCGGTTTCACGAAATACCAGTGGGCCTGGTATCAGGATATGCTGGCGGCCAACCAGATTCAGCCGTCGCAGGCACCGTTCTCCATCGGTAAACCGTTCGATGGGGGGCGCGTATTCTACATGGCTACGGGTGCCAATGGCTTTGCGGATGAAAGTCTGGCCAAGTCGCTGATGGAAGGCGTCAAATTCCTTCAGGAAGGGTCGGCGCTGAACTACCGTGTCGCCCACTCGAACCGCGTGCCGGAAGAAAACCGCTTCACATCGACCATTCTTGAGTCGTACATGGATGAGCCGATCGAGATGGAAGTGCTGTCGGACGGGCGGGTACTGTTCGTGGAGCGGAAGGGCATGATCAAACTGTATGACCCGACCGCCAAAGCGACAAAGACGATCAACAAGCTGCCCGTGCACATTACGGGTAATTATGAAGACGGCCTCCTGGGCATGGAACTGGACCCCAAATTCGACCAGAACCACTACGTCTACCTCTATTATTCGCCGGTTGGCGCAAAGCCCGTACAGAACCTGTCGCGGTTCGTCTTCACCGGCGACAGCCTGAACATGAGTTCAGAAAAGATTGTGATGCAGGTGCCCGTTCAGCGCGAAACCTGCTGCCACTCGGCGGGTAACGTCTACTTCGGCCCAGACGGCAACCTTTACCTCTCGACCGGCGACAATACCAGCTCCAAAGAGTCAGACGGCTTCTCGCCACTCGACGAACGGCCGGGTCGCGCGCCGTTCGACTCGCAGAAATCGTCGGGCAATGCCAATGATCTGCGCGGCAAAATCCTGCGTATCCACGTGGAAAACGACGGGTCGTATACCATACCCGATGGCAACCTGTTCCCCAAAGACGGGTCGCAGGGCAAGCCTGAAATTTACGTGATGGGTGCCCGGAACCCGTATCGTATCTGGGTCGACAAGCGCGGTTTTCTGTACTGGGGCGACGTTGGTCCCGATGGCGGTGTAGCCAGTGAGCGTGGTCCGAAGAGCCAGGACGAGTGGAATCAGGCGCGGAAACCGGGCAACTTCGGCTGGCCGTATTTCGTGGGCGATAATAAAGCCTATGCTGATTTCGACTTTGCTACCAACAAAAGCGGCCCACTGTTTAACCCCGACCAGCCCGTCAACGAGTCACCAAACAACACGGGCACCAAAAATCTGCCCCCCGCGCAGAAGGCCATGATCTGGTATCCGTACGACAAATCGACGGAGTTCCCGATGTTGGGCACCGGTTCGCGTTCAGCCATGGCGGGTCCGTTTTATGATGCGAATGACTACAAGTCGGCGGTGAAATTACCAGCCTATTATAACAATAAGCAATTCATCTACGAATGGGCCCGCAACTGGATCAAGGTGCTGACCTACGCAGATAACGGCGACCTGAAACAGATCGAATCGTTCCTGCCTACCTCGTTCGTGTCGAAGCCCATCGACATGAAGTTCGGCAAAGACGGAGCCATGTATGTGCTGGCTTACGGCATGAACTACTTCGCCCGCAACCCCGATTCGCAGTTGATCCGCATTGAATACACGGAAGGCAACCGCCGCCCGGTGGCGAAAGTGAACGTATCGAAAACCGTTGGTGCGGCTCCGTTAACGGCCGTGTTGTCGGCGAAAGAGTCGTTCGACTACGACCGGGGCGACAAGCTAACGTACCTGTGGGAGTCGGGCAATGGCCAGAAATCGACGGCGATGGCCCCCTCGTTCACCTACGCTAAACCCGGCGTGTATCACCCGAAACTGACCGTTACCGACGCCGAAGGGCAGAAAGCAACCACCGAACTGACCATCAAAGTAGGCAACGAAATGCCGCAGGTCGATGTGGCGTTGCGGGGCAACCGCAGTTTCTATTTCGACAAAACGCCGCTGGCCTACACGGTATCGGTGAAAGACAAAGAAGATGGTACGCTGGCCAAGGGCATCACGCCGAAGCAGGTAAAATTCGCGGTGGATTACCTCGCCGAAGGCAAAGACCTGGCCCTGCTGACATCGAACCAGAACGGCGACGGTTCGGTGAAAAACCTGCGCGGCAAGGAGCTGCTGACCAACAGCGACTGTAAAGCCTGCCACGCCATGAGCGCCAAGTCGATCGGGCCTGCGCTGATGGAGGTGTCGAAGCGGTATCATCCGGCGGGCGAATCGGCGGTAGACATGCTGGCGAAGAAGATCATCACGGGTGGTAACGGTAACTGGGGCAAGAACGTAATGTCGGCCCACCCCCAGCACACCGAAGCCGAAACTGGTGAAATGGTCCGCTATATTCTGTCGCTGACCGACGTGGCGCCAAAGAGCCTGCCCTTGCAGGGAACCTACCCACTGACGCAGCACATGAGCGGCAACGAAACAGGTAGCTACGTCATTTCGGCGAGCTACACGGATAAGGGCAACCCCGTTACCGGCCCGCTAACGGGTCGTAAACTGATGATCCTGCGCAACCCACGCGTACAGGCCGAGGCCTATGAACTGGGCACGGGTGTTGACCGGAAACACCAGGACGGCAGCAATCAAAGCTGGGTGGGCGACATCAAGGACGGTTCGTTTATCGCGTTCAAAGGCATTGACCTGACCACTATCGGTGCGCTGGATATCAGTGCCGCCACCGTTGCGGCACGCGGCGGACGCATTGAGATACGTACCCAATCGCCAACGGGTAAGTTGTTAGGAACGGCTACCGTATCGGCCGCCAATGCCCCCTCGGGCGTAAAGGGTCCGGGCTGGCAAACCGTCACGGCACCGATTGCCTCGACCAGCGGAGTGCAGGACATTTACCTGGTCTTCCGCAACGATGAGGTCAAAGACAAAAACATGCTTCTCGTCGACTGGATTCTGTTCAAGAAAGACAATTCCTCGTCGGTTTCGGGGCGGTAGGCCTTTTTAGTGGGTATGGCTTTGCGCTGGTGAGTATTGCTGACGCAAAGCCATACCCACTATCCAAACTCAAAACGTCACTAAAAACTTCCTCTTCATCGATCCATGCGCACTTATTTCCTGTTTGTTAGCCTATTCGTAGCCATAGTCGCTCAGGCGGCACCCAAACCAAAACTGATCGACCCGAATGCGACGAAGGAAACAAAGGCCCTGTATTATAATCTGAACAAACTGTCGCGGAAGCACATCATGTTTGGCCATCAGCACGCCACCGAGTATGGCCACGGCTGGATGGGCGATGCCAATCGCTCTGACGTAAAATCGGTCAGCGGGTCGCACCCAGCGGTAATTGGGGTTGACTTCAGCGGGTTATCGGGCCGGTCGGCGGAGGCCATCGAGCGCACAAAAGCGTCGCTGCGGAAAGACATCGCCGCTACATATGATCGGGGTGGCGTGACGACCGTGGCCTGGCATTTCTCGAATCCGGTGACGCCAAAAACAGGGTTTTACTGGAAAGATTCGGTATCAGCCCCGGCCGTTCCCGACCTCATTCCGGGTGGGTCTCATCATCAACAATACAAGGACATTCTGAAAACGGTAGCCGATCTGGCCAACACGGCCAAAGGCGCCGACGGCAAGCTCGTGCCGATGCTGTTCCGGCCTTACCATGAGTTCGACGGCGGCTGGTTCTGGTGGGGCAAACCGCACTGCTCGCAGCAGGATTTCACGTCACTCTGGCGCTTTACGGTAACGTACCTGCGCGACAGCCTGCAGGTCCATAATTTCATCTACACCTTCTCGCCCGATTGCCTGTTCCGCACCGAAGCCCAATACCTGGAGCGCTACCCCGGCGATGAGTGGGTCGATATGGTCGGCGTTGACAACTACGCCGACTTCGGCCGGAACGGCAAATACAATGTGGACGCGGGTATTGCCAAACTCAAGATCGTGTCGGATTACGCCCAGAAAGCCGGTAAACTCGCCGCCTTTACCGAGACCGGCTTGGAGTCGATTCCCGATACAACCTGGTGGACAAGCACTTTACTGCGGGCTCTGAAAGCCGAGAAAATGAAGCTCGCTTATGTGCTGGTGTGGCGCAATGATACGCGCAGCCCGACTCACTTCTACGCCCCCTACCCCGGCCAGGCCAGCGTCTCCGATTTCATGCAGTTCTACCAGGACCCATACACGCTGTTCGAGACTGACCTGCACCATGTGTACCGCCGAAAAAAATGGCTGATTTTCTGACAGACTCATACTAATAGCCGGTCATTGCTTAGGTTTATGGGCAGTAAACGTACCAGAAACCGACTATGGAAGAAATAGCCTTCACCATGCACTTGAAACCCGGCGTTGTGGCCGAATACAAACGTCGCCACGACGAAATCTGGCCGGAGCTGTCGGCAGCACTGACGGAAGCAGGTATCCGGGATTACTCAATTTACTTAGACCCTGCCTCAGGTACGTTGTTCGCCGTGCAGAAACGGTTGCCAGGCCACACCGCCGATGCGCTGCCCGACCTGCCCGTCATGAAACGCTGGTGGGCCTACATGGCCGATCTGATGGACACCAACCCGGATAATTCACCCGTCGCCAGGCCGCTGGAGCCAATCTTCCACGCTGATTAGTAGCTCGCTCAGGCAGGTAGGTACGGGAAGGTTAGGCGGTTGGGGAAAGTAGATTTGTAAGAAAAAAGTTTACGGGTTGCTGTTTACCGTTTTCTGTTGCGCTGCTAAGTAGCGGAGTAACAGCAAACGGTAAACAGCAACCCGTAAACAGAAGAATATGTCGACCGAAAACCTCAGCCGTAGAAATTTCATTCAACAGTCGGCCGTAGCTACGGCAGGCCTGCTGTCGGCCAGTAGTGTAGCCGCTATAGCCGCATCAATTGACCCAACATCGGCGGTAAAACGCCGGGTAGCCATGGTCGGAACCGGTCACCGGGGCACCAGCATGTGGGGTGTACCCGTCGCGAAAGAGTTTGGCGATGTGGTTGAGTTCGTGGGGCTTTGCGACAAGAACCCTGGCCGGGCCGAAACGGCGCGGAAGATGCTGAACGTGACCTGCCCGCTCTATACCGATTTCGATACGATGATGAAGGAGGCAAAACCCGACCTGCTCATTGTCACGACGGTCGACGCTACGCACGATCAGTTCATCATCAAAGGCATGGAAATGGGCGCGGACATCATCACCGAGAAGCCGATGACGACCGACGAAAGCAAGTGCAATGCCATTCTGGAAGCCGAGCGCCGAACGGGCAAAAAAGTAACCGTGACGTTCAACTACCGGTATTCGCCGCATCGCCAGAAACTCTACGAAATCCTCCGCGCCGATACGATTGGGAAGGTGACGTCGGTTGATTTTCACTGGTATCTGGATGTAAAACACGGGGCCGATTATTTCCGTCGCTGGCACCGGCTGCGCGAAAACAGTGGCTCACTTTGGGTGCACAAGGCCAGCCACCATTTCGACCTGCTGAACTGGTGGCTCGAATCAGAACCACAGACGGTTTACGCTCAGGCGTCGCTCGATAATTATGGCAAGAATGGACCCTTCCGTTCCACGAACTGCCGCCCCTGCCAGTTTAAAGACAAATGCTCGTTCTATTACGACATGACCAAAGACAAGCGTCTGATGGCCCTGTACGCCGATAACGAGAAGTTCGACGGCTACCTGCGCGACGGTTGTGTGTATAAAGAAGACATCAATATCTTCGACAAGATGGCGGCCACGATTCACTACGCCAACGGCGTGAATGTGGCTTATTCGCTCACCACCTATTCGCCTTACGAAGGCTACCGCATCGCGTTCAACGGTACCAAAGGCCGCGTTGAAGCCTGGATTAAAGAGACGGGGGCCATGACACTGGAACCATACGACGAGATCATGATCTCGCACAACTTCGGCAAAATCGAGACCATCCGCGTACCACAGGCCGACGGCCACGGCGGTGGCGATGCCCGTCTACGCGACAAGATTTTCCGGAATCCGCAGGCGGCCGATACCTTCCGCCAGTCGGCGGGTAGCCGTGACGGGGCCATGGCGATTCTGGTTGGCATTGCCGCCCGCAAAAGCGTCGATTCCGGACAGCCGGTCAACATCGCTGATTTAACCGGACTGAAGCCGCTGGCAGTAAAGGGCTAGGTACGTTGCTGACCCATGTTTATTGCTTTTGCGCGATAGGTTGCTTTCGCGTGCGGTGTGGCTTCGCGTTGGTATCGTGCTACCATGCCCCGTTGTCGCTTGCCTGTGGCGAGTGACAACGGGCTATACCAACACTTGCCGTTTCTTTTTACACCTCTCCCAATGCTCAACTCGTTACGAACGCTTTTGCTGATCAGCTTCATTCTGCTATCATTCAGCAGTATAGCTGCTCCAACCCCTATCGCCCTCAAAGGGCAATGGCGGTTCCGCACCGACCCGACCGATGTAGGTGTGGCCGAGAAATGGTTTGGTACCACGCTGCCGGAAACCATTAAGCTGCCGGGCTCGATGCTCGAGAACGACAAGGGCGACAAGGTGACACTGAACACGCAGTGGACGGGCAGCATCTACGATAGTTCGTGGTACTTCAACCCGCGCATGGCCCGGTACCGCCGGCCGGATAACCTTAAATTTCCGTTCTGGCTAACACCCGCGAAGTACTACGTTGGGGCAGCCTGGTACCAGAAAGACGTGACCATACCGCCCACCTGGGCGGGACAACACGTTACGCTGGTGCTGGAACGGGCGCATACCGAGACTCGCGTCTGGGTAGATGACAAAGAAATCGGCCTGCAAAACAGCATGGTCGTGGCGCATGAATATGACCTCAGCAGCACCCTGACGCCCGGCAAACACACCATTACCATCCGCATTGATAACCGCATCAAGGAAATCAACGTCGGCAAAGATTCACACAGCCTGACTGACCATACGCAGGGTAACTGGAACGGCATTGTCGGCAAGCTCGAACTCCGCGCCGAAGCCCCCGTCTGGTTCGACGACGTGCAGGTATATCCCGATCTGGCCAACAAGCGGGCGCGGGTGAAACTGACCGTTCACCGCTTACAAAAACAACCCCTATCGGGGACGATCACGCTCGCGGCCGTTAGTTTCAACACGCCCGTGAAGCAGTCGGTGAAGCCGCTGACCGTGCCCGTAACCCTGGATGGAGCCGAGAAAGTAGTGGAGATCGACTTACCAATGGGCGATAAAGTATTGACCTGGGATGAGTTCGACCCGGCCCTGTACCGGCTGACAGCCACGATCAAAACGGCCAGTGGCCTACAGAGTAACAGGCAGGTGTCGTTCGGCATGCGCGAGTTCGGTATTAGTGGCACCCGGTTCACGGTGAACGGTCGCCCAACGTTTTTGCGCGGAACGGTGGAAAACTGCCAGTTTCCGCTGACGGGCTACGCACCAATGGACGTAGCGGCCTGGGTACGTGTCTACAGGATCGCCAGGAGATACGGGCTGAATCACATGCGGTTCCACTCATATTGTCCGCCCGAGGCAGCGTTTGAGGCAGCCGATCTGGTTGGCTTCTACCTGCAGCCCGAAGGGCCAAGCTGGGCCAACCACGGGTCGTCTCTCGGCGATGGGCACCCCATCGACCAGTTCATTTACGACGAAACAAACCGAATGGGTAAGGCGTATGGCAACTACGCGTCATACTGCCTGCTGGCCTACGGCAACGAGCCCCGGGGCGGCAAGCAGGCGCAGTATCTGGCCAAATTCATCAACTACTGGAAAGCGAAAGATCCGCGTCGAAAATACACGGGAGCGTCGGTAGCGATGAGCTGGCCGCTGGTGCCCGAAAATGAATACATGATCAAGTCGGGGCCGCGGGGCTTGCCCTGGAATCAGCTTCCCGAAAGCAAGGGTGATTACCGGAGTAAGATCGCCGATTTCAGGGTGCCGTACGTAACGCACGAACTGGGCCAGTGGTGCGTATTCCCGAACTTCAACGAGATCAAGAAGTACACGGGCGTGTATAAGGCGAAGAACTTTGAACTGTTTCAGGAAGACCTCGCCGATCGCGGTATGGCCGATCTGGGCGATGATTTCCTGCTGGCGACGGGCAAATTGCAGGTCCTGAGCTACAAGACCGAACTGGAAATGGCCCTCCGTACGCCGGGCTCGGCTGGCTTCCAGATGCTGTCATTGAACGATTACTCGGGGCAGGGCACCGCGCTGGTTGGCCTGCTCGACCCGTTCTGGGACGAAAAAGGCTACCTGACTGCCCCCGAATTTACCCGCTTCTGCGCCCCGACCGTGCTACTGGCCCGTCTGCCCAAGTTCGTTTACAAAGCCAACGAAACCCTACAGGCGGATCTGGAAGTGTGCCATTTCGGAAAGGCCGCCCTGACTGACGTAACCATCAACTGGACGATTACCAACGCAGAGAAAAAGATCATGCCGGCCAGTGGGGACATTGAACTGGCGACCATTCCAATTGGCAGCAACAACGCGATCGGCACCATTTCGGTGCCGTTAGGCCGCTTCACTAAAGCAGAGAAGCTGACACTCACCGTCTCCATCGTGGGTACGTCGATCACCAACGATTGGGACATCTGGGTGTACCCGACTACCGTGGCCGAGGCTAAAACCGACGCTATTTATTTCTGTACGGAACTGGATGCAAAAGCCGAGGAAACGTTGAAAAATGGTGGAAAGGTCTTTCTGCAGGCGGCGGGTAAGATCGAAAAAGGCAAAGAAGTGGTGCAGCAACTGGCCCCGGTCTTCTGGAACACGTCGTGGTTCAAGATGCGTCCGCCCCACACGCTGGGCTTCCTGGTCGACCCCAGCCATCCCGCCTTCGCCGATTTCCCGACCGAGTATCACAGTAACCTGCAATGGTGGGAAATTGTGAACAAGGCGCAGGTAATGAACCTCGAAGATTTCCCGCTCTCGTTCCGTCCGCTGGTACAGCCGATCGATACCTGGTTTTTGAACCGTCGACTGGGGCTGATTCTCGAAACACGCGTTGGCACCGGTAAGCTCATGCTGTGCAGCGCCGACCTGACGAGCGACCCCGCCAATCGGCCGGTGGCGCGGCAACTACTTCACAGCCTGACACAGTATATGCAATCGGACAAATTCAATCCGAAAGAATCCGTCGAGCTATCGGTGGTGAAAGCCCTGTTCACGACGCCCTCGCAGGATACGTTCAAAGCGTATACGGCCGACGCACCGGATGAGCTAAAAACGAAAGCGCAGTTAAAGTATTGATTGGTGAATCAAACCTATAAGGCCTTTTTGAGACCTTACAGGTTTACTGCCGTTATCGCTTGCCTGTGGCGAGTGACGACTATCTGTAGGGCCTCTGGCCCGTTGGGTAATCATTACCGATGTTAGCCGCCGTTTGGTTTCACTAGCTATGTCCGGGCCATAGGCCCTGCTGATAATGGTCACTCGCCACAGGCAAGCGACAACGGTAGTAAAAACCCCTAACTCCCCAGCCCCCATGCTACGAAAACTAACTTTTCTGCTGTTCATTGGCTTTCTTCCCGCCATCACGGTTGCCCAACGCCAGATGGAGCGCCTGAACCGGGGCGTGGTGGCCGTTCGGACGAGTGCCGATGAAGTTTATGTAGGCTGGCGGCTCTTCGGGACAGATCCGGCCAACACGGCGTTCAATGTGTATCGGGGAAAAACGAAGATCAATGCGTCGCCCATTACGGCTGCCACGAACCTGATCGACAAGACCAGTTCGTCAGCTACGTATACGGTTCGGCCTGTGATCAATGGGAAAGAGCAGACACCCTCAGAAGGGGCGCAGGTATGGACGAAAAACTACCTCACGATCCCGATTCAGGCACCGGCCAGTGGCACAACAACTACCGGACAGGCCTACAGCTACGCTGCCAATGATTGCAGCGTAGGTGATCTGGACGGTAACGGCGATTATGAAATTGTGGTGAAGTGGGACCCGTCGAACGCCAAAGACAATTCGCAGGCGGGCATCACCGGCAACGTATTTCTGGATGGCTACAAACTGAACGGAACCCGACTGTGGCGCATCGACCTGGGGCGGAACATCCGGGCGGGGGCGCACTACACGCAGTTTATGGTCTACGATCTGGATAGCGATGGCAAGGCAGAAATTGCCTGCCGAACTGCTGATGGTACCGTTGACGGAAAAGGCCAGGTCATTGGCGATGCTACTGCCGACCACCGCAACGAGAAAGGCTTCATTCTGAAAGGGCCTGAATTCCTGACCCTGTTCAACGGACAAACGGGGGCGGCTATGGCCAGCGTAACGTACCTGCCCCGGCGCGACCCCGAAGGCGGCAATAACCCAACCGACGACCAGATGCGCGCCACCTGGGGCGATGCCAGCGGCAACCGCATCGATCGTTTTATCGCAACGGTGGCGTATCTCGACGGCCAACGGCCCAGCCTGGTTATGGGGCGTGGGTATTACACCCGGCTGGTTCGCGTGGCGTGGGACTGGCGCAACGGCAGGTTAACCCAACGCTGGGTATTCGACAGCGACTCGTCGCCCGAAAACCGGGCCTATCGTAGTCAGGGCAATCACCAGCTAACGACCGGCGATGTGGATGACGACGGAAAAGACGAAATCATCAACGGGGCCAGCGTGATCGATGATGACGGTAGGGGCCTATATGCCAACGGACTGGGTCACGGCGATGCATTGCATATGAGCGACATGGACCCCGACCGGCCCGGTCAGGAAATCTGGCAATGCCATGAGTCGCCGCGTTCGTATGGAGACTATGGCCTTGAGTTTCGTGATGCCAGAACAGGGCAGCCACTCTGGGGCGTACCGGGTACTGGCGATATTGGCCGGAGCCTCGCCGCCGACATTGATCCGACGCACAAAGGCTACGAATGCTGGGGCGCTACCGGCGGTCTTTATGATTGCAAAGGCCAGCAAATTGGTGTCGCAAAGCCACCGGTCAACTTCGCCATCTGGTGGGATGGTGACCTGTCGCGCGAGTTGCTCGACGGGCCGCGCGTCAGCAAATGGGACCCGGCAACAAATACCAATAACCGGCTTTTCTCTGCTTTCGATGTGGCAGACGGCGTGTCGAACAATAGCACAAAAGCTAACCCCGGCGTGACCGCCGATTTACTGGGCGACTGGCGCGAAGAGATCGTTTACCGAAACAGTACTAGCACTGCACTGCTGTTGTTCACGACCACCAACCTTACCGGCACCCGACTGTTTACGCTCATGCACGACGCGCAGTACCGCGTGGCCGTAGCGCATCAGAATTCAGCCTACAACCAGCCGCCACACCCCAGCTTCTATCTGGGAACCGATATGGCCATGCCGCCACAGCCAGCCATTGTAACGAAACTGAAGTAATGGTGCGGCTTCGCCTTATTGTGTATGGCTGACACCCAGGCGCAGGGCCCAGCGAAAGCAACCTATAGCGAGAAGCAACTACAACGCGACAACAAATCGAGCCGATCTAAGTAAACGCGGTGTTACGCGGCCCTTTACGTTCACAAACTTGCTTTCTCTTTAACGGATGATACGACTACCTTTTCTTACTCTTTTCCTGCTTCTATCGTTTGCCTCGTTTGGCCAAAAAACGCAGATACTCTGGTACAAACAACCCGCCCGAAACTGGAACGAGGCCCTGCCTGTTGGTAATGGTCGACTGGGGGTGATGGTGTTTGGGAAGGTGACCGAAGACCTGTTGCAACTCAATGAAGAAACGCTCTGGTCGGGTGGGCCGGTAAACCGAAACCCCAATCCGGGTGTGGCCAAGTACCTGCCCGAAGTACGTGAAGCCCTGTTCCGCGAAGATTACGCCCAGGCTGCTAAACTGACGCAGAAGATTCAGGGGCTCTACTCCGACGCTTACCAGCCACTGGGTGATCTGTTGCTGAAACAGACCCTGACCGGCACCGCCACCAACTACTACCGGGACCTGAACATCACGAATGCCACCGCCACCACCCGCTTCACCGTCGATGGTGTGGCCTATACCCGCGAAATCTTCGTCTCGGCACCCGATCAGGTGATCGTTATCCGGCTTACGGCGAACAAAAAAGGAGCCCTGAATTTTACCGCCGTTACGCGCAGTCCGCACCCCATGTCGAAAACGGTACCGGGCCGGGATGAACTGGTTATGCGCGGTAAAGCTCCGGCCCATTCCGATCCAAACTATGTCAATTACAACAAACAGGCCGTGATCTATACCGACAGTACGGGCTGTAAGGGTATGCGCTTCGACTGGCGGGTAAAAGTAAAATCGACTGATGGACAAACGTCGACCGACACGGCTGGGATTCGGGTTCAGAACGCCACCGAAGCGGTTTTGTACGTGACAGCCGCGACCAGTTTCAACGGTTTCGATAAATGCCCCGACAGCGACGGACGCGACGAGAAGAAACTGGCGGAGACGTACCTGACCAAAGCGATGGCCAAAGCGGCCACCCTGATTCGCCGCGATCATATTGCCGACTACCAGAAGCTGGCCAACCGCATGAGCCTAACGCTCAATGGGGAGGCCGCCCCGGTGGATCTACCGATGGATGAGCGCCTGAAACGCTACACCGACGGAGCCGCCGATCCGGCGTTGGAAAGCCTCTACTTTGCGTTTGGACGTTACCTGCTCATCTCATCATCGCGGCCTAAAACGGCGGGTAAGTTCAGTATCCCGGCCAATTTGCAGGGAATCTGGAATCCGATGGTTCGGCCACCGTGGAGCAGCAACTTCACCACCAACATCAACGCGGAAATGAATTATTGGCCCGCCGAGATGACCAACCTGTCGGAACTGCACACGCCCCTGCTCGACTGGATCGGTAACATGGCCGCAACCGGCCGCGAAACGACGAAGAATTTCTATAACATGCGTGGCTGGACGGTGCACCACAACTCCGATATCTGGGGCCTGTCGAATCCCGTGGGCGATAAAGGGAAAGGCAGTCCGTCGTGGGCCAACTGGGCCATGGGCGGTGCCTGGTTAAGTCAGCATCTATGGGATCATTACGCCTACACGGGCGACCGGACGTACCTGAAAAGCTACGCCTACCCGCTCATGAAAGACGCCGCCCAGTTCTGCCTGGATTGGCTGGTCGACGACCAGAAGGGGCATCTGGTGACGGCTCCGTCGACATCGCCCGAGAACGTGTTCATCACCGAAAAAGGCGAGAAAAATTCCGTTTCGGTGGCGACTACGATGGATATGGCCCTGATCTGGGATGTGTTCAGCAACGTTGTTCAGGCGTCGGAACAGTTGAACGTCGACGCTGATTTCCGGCAGAAACTGCTCGAGGCGAAGAAGAAGCTATTCCCGCTGCAAATTGGCAAGAAGGGCAACCTCCAGGAATGGTATAAAGACTGGACCGACGAAGACCCGCAACACCGGCATGTATCCCATCTATACGCCCTGCACCCCGGCCGGGAAGTGTCGCCCCTAACCACACCCGCCCTGGCCGACGCCGCCCGCAAAACGCTCGAGATTCGGGGCGACGATGGTACAGGCTGGAGCAAATCGTGGAAGATTAATTTCTGGGCCAGGCTGCACGACGGCAATCATGCCTATAAACTCCTGCGCGAACTGCTGAAGCTGACCGGCATGGAAGGCACCAACTACAACAAAGGCGGCGGCACGTACCCAAACCTGCTCTGCGCCCACCCGCCATTCCAGATCGATGGTAACTTCGGCGGCACGTCGGGCATCGGCGAGATGCTGTTACAAAGCCACGATGGTGTACTGAACCTGCTGCCCGCCCGTCCTGATGCCTGGTCGTCGGGTGAGGTGAAAGGCCTGAAAGCACGCGGCGGCTACGAACTCGACATGACCTGGGCCAATGGCAAGCTGACGCGTGTCGTGGTCCACTCAGCCCTGGGCGGTAACTGCCGGTTACGAGTACCGGGTACGTTGATTGCGGCCGGTTTAAAGTCTGCTACCAGTACGAACCCTAACCCATTTTACGCCTTACCCGACAGCCAATACCGCACCCAGACGCCGGAAACTGCCACCAACGGAGCTACGGTGTATGATCTGGCAACCGTAGCGGGGAAGACGTATGTGCTGGTAGGGAAGTAACGTTTTGCTTGCGCTGTAGTGTATTGCTTCGCGAGCTAGGCCCTTCGACTAGGCCGGTTCGCCGTTGCGATCCCCGACAGCGCAAAACAATAACATTAACCCAATCGACTAACCACTTTTTAAACCAAACCCCAATAATGAAAACCCTCCTCTTCTTCGCCGCTACGCTGGCCGTTTGTACTTTTTCTAACACAACCGCCTTTGCTCAGAAAAATGAAAAAGGCGTTGCCGATGCCGTTGAAAAGCTGCGCAAGGCCATGATCGACCCCACCGAGGCAAACCTGAACGAACTTGTTTCCGATAAGCTGACCTACGGCCATTCAGGCGGCAAAGTTGAAGACAAAGCTGAGTTTATTAAGGCGCTGGTGAGCAATGACTCCGATTTCAAGACCATCGACCTGACCGAGCAGACCATTCAGATCGTTGATAAGACTGCCCTGGTTCGCCATGTCTTAACTGCCGTTACGGCCAATAAAGGTGTGCCTGCCACGGCGCATATCGCTGTACTGCTGGTTTGGGTATACGAGAAAGGTGCCTGGAAAATGGTGGCCCGGCAAGCGGTTAAAGTGTAGTTTTTATCAGTCAGATTGTTTCGCGTTGTCGGTTGCTGACGCTAGGCCCTTCGACTAGGCCGGTTCGCCGCTGCGATCCCCGGCAACGCGACGTTACCACACAGCTGATTTCTCCAACATGATCCACCTCCTCCTGTTTCTTTCTCTCCTCCTTCCTGCTCCAGAAAGAGCAGCACCACCCGCCTGGGTAAAGCAGGTAGGCGCACGCACCGCACCGTCGAAGAAAACCATGTTCTCCACGGCCAGCTTTGGTGCGGTTGGGGATGGCAAAACAGTAACGACGAAAGCCATTCAGCAAACGATTGATGCCTGTGCGGCGAAGGGCGGAGGTGTGGTGACCTTTACACCAGGGCGGTATCTGACCGGCTCACTGTTCCTGAAAAAAGGGGTTACGCTACACCTCGACAAAGGCGTTGAACTACTGGGTAGTCAGTCGCTGGCCGATTATCCGGAGATCGATACACGGGTAGCGGGAATCGAAATGCGCTGGCCAGCGGCGTTGATCAACATCATCGATCAAAAAAACGTAGCCATCACCGGTCAGGGTATTGTTAACGCACAGGGTAAACCGTTTTGGGACAGCTACTGGGCCTTGCGGAAAGATTACGAAGCGAAAGGCCTCCGCTGGATTGTCGATTACGATGCCAAACGCCCCCGCACGCTGCTCGTTTCCGGCTCGTCGGATGTAACGCTGAAAGGCATTACGCTCCAGCAGGCGGGTTTCTGGACAGTACATATCCTCTATTCTGACCACGTCACGGCCGATGGGCTGGTAATTCGGAACAACATCGGCGGACATGGCCCCAGCACCGACGGTATTGATATCGACTCGTCGACCTACATCCTCGTAGAGCACTGCGACATCGACTGCAACGATGATAACTTCTGCCTCAAAGCTGGTCGCGACTGGGATGGACTGCGCGTGAATCGGCCAACCGAGTATGTACTCATTCAAGACTGCGTGTCTGGGGCGGGTGGCGGGCTGATCACGTTTGGCAGCGAAACATCGGGTGGTATCCACCACGTCATGGCGCGCAACCTGACCGCCAAAGGCACCGGCGTGGGTATCCGCCTCAAGTCGGCCATGACGCGGGGTGGCACTGTGTCTGACATTTACCTGGAAAACATCAGGATGGACGACGTGGGGGTTCCGGTGGAGGTGACCCTGAACTGGAACCCCAGCTACAGCTACTCGACCTTGCCCGCTGGTTACACCGAAGCCACTTTACCCGCCCACTGGAAAGCCATGCTCGCTAAAGTGGAACCCGCCGAACGGGGAATTCCGCACATCAAAGACGTGCATATTTCCGGGTTGAAAGTAACCGGTGCCAAACGCGGCATTATGGCGGCGGGCCTGACCAATTCACTGCTCGAAAACTTCACACTTACCGATGTGAGCATCGCCACCAACAACGCTGGTCAGATCGATTACGCCAGGAACTGGACGGTAAAAAACCTGAACATCACCGCCAAAGACAGCAAACCCATCCTGGTGAAGAACAGCGACGGCTTGAGCTTGTAGGTACGCTTAATGCTTTACGAAAAACGAGGTACGTTGCCGTTATAGATATGGGCAACGTACCTCGTTTTTTCTTATCCATCTTGTTTCGCTAGTCGTGCATTTCAGCGTCTAGCCCTTAACTACAGCCAGATTAACACGTTGCCTGAGGTCTTCGGTAAGCAACTCCCGGTTGATCCAGGCGGCGGCTTTAGACCCATTCGCGATGGCAATCGCCACTTGTCGGAAGGGGGACGTAACATCACCGGCCGCAAAGACGCCGGGTACGTTGGTTTCGCCAAATTCAGACGCCTGAATCAAGTTGTTTTGGGTCATAATGCAACCCAGCTGACCGGCGATGTCGGAATGATGATGGAAAGGGACACGGGAGAAAATGGCTGTCGGATGTGCCCGCGTTCCGTTGGTGAAGCGCAGTGCCGTTAGCTGGCCCGCATCGTGTTCAAGAGCCGCAATGGGCATCTCCACGATGGAAATAGAGAGTTGTTCCAGTGTTTGCCGTTGGGCGCTGGTCAGCGTGGAAGGGCCATTGGTATAGAGCGTCAATTGACGGCTCCAGTGCTGAATAAGTGTAGCCATTTCGTAGCCCGGCTCGCCATTGGCCAATACACCCAGCGGCTGGCTGTGTACTTCGTAACCGTGGCAATACGGGCAGTGCAACACCGATATACCCCAGCAATCGGCAAAGCCCGGCAGGTCGGGCATGATGTCGGCTACCCCCGTTGCCAACAACAGCTTTCGGGCTGAAAAGGAAGCACCGCCAGCTGTTGCAACAGCAAACCCGCCAGGCAACTGTGCGGCCGAAACGACTGTATCAGCCAGAAATTGAACGGTTGGGTAGTTTTCCACCTGCTCGCGGGCAATAGCAGAAAGGGTACTTGGCGTTTCGCCATCGCGGGTTAGAAAACCATGCGAGTGGGGCGTTTGTCGGTTACACGGCTTCCCCGCGTCGATCACCAGCACCCGGCGAAGCGAGCGGCCAAGTAGCATGGCGGCGCTCAGTCCGGCATTGCTTCCACCAATAATAAGTACGTCGTAGGCGTGTTCACTGTCCATCTTGAAGCATGTGTTATTCTTTTATGCAACTATGTTGCAAATAGACAACATACTTCACTCCTATCAAAGAAACCGTCTATAATTTAACGTGATTTATAGATAAAATTAGCGTTAACTATCTGGTAGTTAGTGAAATTGCTGACGCGTAGCCCTCCGACTAGGCGTCAGCTATACTGTCCAAGTCTCTTCCATACTTCACGTTAATTTATTGCAGTCTAGTTTCTATAAGGCGCTAGCCATAGCTATAAGTACCAGAAAGACAGCCATGAACTGTTACTACATCGTTAGGCCATGCACCCTGCTATCGTACACAGATTATGCTGATCAAACGGATTTATACGGATTCTTGGCTTTAAACCGATTAGCTCCGCTTCAACCTGGAATCCGTTTGATCAGCGTAATCCGTGTTCCCATAATCCCTACGGCATTTTTGCCAGATTTTCCCAGCGCACTATCCACTTGCCATTTTTCGGGAAGCCGGGCGACAACGTACCTGGGCCATTATCCCAACCGGCGCACATCATGGCTATGGCCGTAAGCAGGCCACCGTTGCCGGGGAGGTATATGCGGAGGTTATCCCGCTGGTAGTTATGGCCGTTGTGCAGGAAGGTGTTTTTCGTTACCGGCATCAGCAGGGCATCGATGGCTTTGTCGGGTTTGCCCAGGCGGGCGGCGGTCATGGCTACGAGCGGGTAATCCCAGCCCCAGGTGCTTTCCCAGTTCCAGACGGTCATGATCTTGTCGAACGTGCGGGCCATCGTGGGTACGTCGAGCGAGGGCGTTTTGGGCATATAACCATACGCGCCCAGCACCGCCGGGTGGTCGGTCATGAATTCGGGATTGGTGTACGAATCGGGCGCACTTTCGGCGGCTAGATAAAGGCCATCCTGCGTGGGAAAGGGCGACAGCCCGGCCAGTACCTTGTCCCATGCCGGGTTGCGGGGCATACCCAGCCGTTCGCGCCACTGCTGCGCGGTAGTGAGGCCCCACCACCAGTAGGCCAGCTCGAAGGGCGGGTTGTAGGTGCTGGCGTATTTGAAACGCTCCTGCGCCGGAATCATGCCTTTGCCCAAAATGTAGTTACCCTTCTGCGGGTCGAGCCAGGCGTAGGAGGCCATGAAATCGGCCGTGGCGAAGACCAGGTCCTTGTAGGTGTTCAGCGTTTTCCGGTCGTGGTGATTCCGATAAGCCAGTTCAGCAAAATAGATGAAATGCGGCTGCTGCCAGATCAGAAACGGGCCAATCGGCGAAGGGCTTTCGTGGCCAGCCTCGTCGACCATTTTCTGCCACCGAACGCCCTTGAACCCTTGCCGTTGCGCCAGATCAGCCGCGCCGGGCCGGGCTACGTTGTACCAGCCCAGGCTTCTCTCGAGCAGTGCGGGCCGGTTCCAGAGGGGAAAATGGGCCGCGTGCCACCAGTGCATCTCCAGGTGTGGCTTGCCGTACCAACTGTTGTAGGTGAGGCCCGTTTCCTGCGGCGGAATAGAACCCGAACACTGTATTTTGGTCAGGTACTGCGACAGCACGATCCGCCGCTCCAGTTCCTTCGCCCGTGGGTCGGTACTGCCCGACAGATCGACGGCCCCGCCTGTTGTCCAGAACGATTGCCAGTGGATTTGATTGGTCTGCAGCGTAGCGGCAAAAGTAGGTTGGGCTGTTTTTGCTGGTGATGCGCCGGCGGTAAACCGGCACGTGAAATCCAGCGTCGCGGCCGATTTATCAGGGATCAAGGCAAACTCGTGGGCCTTCACTTCACGAACCGTCGCTTTACCCGCCCAGGCGAGGGCGGTGGTGTAGCGCGTGGTGTCGAGCTGGCGTTCCAGCATAACGGCATTGGCATTTACTGGCCGCAGTCGGGTGGTGTGGCGGGTAGGTTTGCTAAAGTCAGGAATTCCTTCCCAATCCGTAGCGCCATAGGGGAAACGCACCGTCACCTGCAACTGACCGGCCGACACCAGCGGGGAACGTACCTGAACGGCCACCATATCCTGCGCGGGATGGCAGATCGTCACCACATCGACGGGCTGGTTACCAACCTCGAAATGGCTTCTGATTTCGCCTTTCCACATATCCAGCGTCTGCCGGATGTTCCGCAGGTCGGCCATCTGAACAGCTGTTCCATCCGCTTTTTTCAGGTCAAAGCCGATCATCCCCAAATGCAGCCGGTGCGGATTTTCGCGGAAGTAATTCGAGACGGCTTCCTGCCGCCCCGCTCCTTTGATTGAGAACGTGTACGGTACTTTCCGACCGTGCTGATCAATCGGGTTGTACACTTCGCTCAGCTTATAATCGCCGGGATTGGGCACGGCATGCCAGCCCCATTGCGATTGCGTACCCAGCGGCACGGCGTCTTTGTAATAGTCGGGAAACGTTTGCAGGCCCGTGGCATCGACCGTGAAGGCAAACTCGCCATTCCCGACCGACACGGACCCTAACGTATCAAACCGGGTGTTGATCACAGCATGACGGCCAACCAGCGCCTTGCGGTCGATTTTAGGCGATGAACCCGTTTGTGCAATGGCGAGGCTGGCGGTTGCCAGCAAAAAGATGAGTGAGGAAAGAAAACGCATCATGTGGAGGTATCCTGAAGCTCCAGCTTCGGGCGTATACAGTGGTTCTCTCCCAAAGCTGGAGCTTCAGGATACACAAAAAGAAGCCCATCAGAGACCTAATGGGCTTCTCACGTTTATGAGAATTGAAGCTTACTTAAAAATCAAAAGGAAAATACTCAGTACTTTATAATGATCCGCGGCGTATCATATAAAATGGATTCTTCACCTTTATGTGTTTATTGTCGAGCAGCAGCGAGGCAGTGGTGTAGCCCATCGCTTCAAAGTTGGTACTTACCACGGTGATGTCCAGCAACTCTTTGAGCGTCGTGTCGTTGAACGAGATCATGCCGATTTCGCGGCCCAGCTGAAAATTCGTTTGCCGCACTTTCTTGACCAGTTCCGACAGGTCCATTTCTTCAACCACCACATAGGCTGTACCGGCCTGGAGGTGCTCATTCAGGGCGTTCTCCTTGATGGCAAACTCTTTATCGGCATTGATGCAGAACGACCGGAAACCGCGGGCAATCTCGACCGGGTAATTTCCATCGCTGGGCAGCACCAGCACCATCCGGTCGTACTTTGTCAGCAGATCCTGCGCCGTTTCCAGTGCCTCCCGGATGTCTTTATCAAAATTCTGATGAACGCTCAGGATAGTACCCGGCAGTTCAGGTACGTCCTTGTCGAGCAGCACCAGTTGGTTCGACGGGATCGATTCAAGCACCTTCATGTAATTGGCTTTGTCGAGATCCTGCGTGAAATGGGGCATTATCACATAATAGTTGTATTTGCCGAGGTTCTCCTCAATGATCTCCTGAAAATGCTGGGCACTATAATGGTGAATCTGAAGGTCAACGTTGGCCCGGTCGCCAAGGGCTTTCAGAAAGGCGTAATAAATGATTTTCTTGTATGAACTAAGCTTATTGAAGACCAGCAGAATTTTCAGTTTCTGGGCGTCGTTGGCCTGCACATAATAGCCTTTCCCCTGCACCGACGTGATATAGCCCCGCTCCCGAAGCTCGCGGTAGGCTTTCTCGACGGTATCGCGGGCCAGGTAATATTCGATGCTCAACTCACTGATTGACGGCAACTGTTCGCCTTTCCGCAGCACCCCCCGACCAATATCCGTAATGATCGACTGCACAATCTGCTTGTACTTGGGCGTCTTGTCTTTCGGGTTGAACTGAAGCTGATAGATCGGTATAGATGTACCTGGATATACATCGATGAAATCATACGACTGGCGGCGATGACGTGGTTCGATGGCTTGTCTTTGTAACATAGCTAGTAGAATAGATACATTCGAGCAATGATAAGAAAGTAGAATTGCACCAAACCAGCGGGTTGAGTGGTAGGTTAATTTTTGTCAGTTTTTAGACAGAACCAAGAAAATATCTGATTTTATTTATGCAAACGTTGCCGGGAACGTTGCCAGTACGCTACTCGCTCTTCCGGCCTTTCAGGAGGGGGCTGGTAACCATGTAAAAAGCAACGAACGGGTATTCCAGCCATTATGGTATTTTTGCAGGCCCATTGGCGGGTGCTTTTATGCTCGAAACCATCGTTAACTCCGCTTCTCATCAGCTTGGCCGCTTTGTCGATACCGTGTTGTCGCTGCTGAAAGTGCTTATTAAATCCCGCTTTTCGGTTGATATTCTCCCGCCGCAGCGCCCTGTCTGTTCCATTCTGGGCAATGGCCCGTCGCTTCGTCAATCGCTTGATACTGACCTTACGTTTATTCGACAAACCGAGACGATCTGCGTGAACAACTTCGCGTCGTCGCCTGAATATGCGCAGCTACAACCCATGAATTATGCCCTGCTCGACCCGGCCTTTTTTCTCTACAGCGAGCAAAATAATGGCCGGAAAGACGTAGAGAAGACGATTCGCTGTATGATCAACCTCACCATTTGGCCCATGAACCTGTTTGTGCCGCAGTCGGCGCGGGGGAGTTATCTGGTGAATCAACTGCACGGCAGGCACCCAACGGTGCGCGTTGTGTTCTACAATTACACCGTGGTACGTGGATACGCCTGGTTTCGGCACTTTATTTTTCAGAAAGGCTGGGGCATGCCGCAGTCGCAGAATATCCTGGCGGCCTCGCTGTACCTGGCCATTACGCGACGTTTCAAAGAGGTCTATCTGTTCGGCGCCGATCATTCATGGCACGAAGAAATCCGCGTATCCGATACCAATGAACTGCTCATTAAACAGGAACATTTCTACGATAAACCGGGTGAGGCCACCCACATTCCCGTTTACGACGTCGTGAAGAAAGAAACGTCGCGGATGTCGGCGCAATTTGCCTCGCTGTCGAAAGCGTTTTACAGTTACGAGATCCTGCGCGACTACGCTGCTTCGCTCGGTGTTCAGGTGCTGAACGCCAGCGCAAAAAGCTACGTTGATGCGTTTAAACGAGTTAAAATTTAGTCATTACGCTTCGCTGTCATTAAGTAGTCACTAGCTGCGCCGTCGTTATTTGCATTGACAACAAATGACCACTTAATGACGGCGCAGCTTAATGACCCTTCTCCTATGCTTGATCTATCAAATAAATCCATTCTCATTACCGGCGGTACCGGTTCGTTTGGCAAGAAGTTCGTCGAAATAGTGCTACAGCGCCATCCTGAGATCAAACGGCTGGTAGTGTACTCGCGCGACGAGCTGAAGCAGTTCGAGATGAGTCAGACGTTTTCGCCCAGCCAGTACAAAGCCATGCGGTACTTCATTGGTGATGTGCGCGACGGCGAACGGCTGAAACGGGCCTGCGAAGGCATCGACATCATCATCCACGCCGCCGCGCTGAAGCAGGTGCCCGCCGCCGAATACAACCCGATGGAGTGCATCAAAACCAACGTCTTCGGTGCCGAAAACGTGATCAACGCGGCCCTCGACAACGGCGTACAGCGCGTGGTGGCCCTTTCGACCGACAAAGCCGCTGCGCCGATCAACCTCTACGGAGCCACCAAACTCTGCTCAGATAAGCTGTTCGTCGCCGCCAACAACATGAAAGGGTCGCGCAACCTGACCTTCTCGGTAGTGCGCTACGGCAACGTAATTGGCTCGCGGGGGTCGGTGGTACCGTTCTTTCTGGAAAAGCGGAAAGAAGGTGTACTGCCCATCACGCACAACGACATGACGCGCTTCAACATCTCGCTCGAAGACGGGGTTGACATGGTGTTGTATGCGCTGGAACATGCCTGGGGCGGCGAAATCTACGTACCCAAGATTCCGTCGTACCGGATTACCGACGTGGCTACGGCCATTGGCCCCACCTGCAGGCAGGTGCTGGTAGGCGTTCGTCCCGGCGAGAAGCTGCACGAAGAGATGATCACCGAAACCGATTCGCTCAACACCGTTGAAACGGAGCGTTATTATGTGATCACGCCCTCAACGCCAACCTGGGAAGTAGACGATTACCTGAAGGCGTTCAACGGCAACCGGGTGGCCGAAGGGTTCAAATACAACTCGGGCACCAACACCGACTGGCTCACTGTGGAGCAACTCCGCGAGCAGATCCGCGACCACGTTGACCCTTCGTTTAGCGTTTAAGGTCAATGCTCAATGGCTCCGTTAGTCAATGCCTATAGAGCCATTGTCCGCTCTTCCGAAGGTTTGTTTAGCTCGAACTAAACTTTTATGGCTAAATTTGATTTACGAAAAGTAGAAGCAGTTCAAGCTAAGCAAGAGGTTGATGAGTTAGTCATCGATGGTCAAGGTCAACTAGAAGCCTTCAAGCAAGTGATACTTGAAAAACATAGTAACTATTTGACAGAGTACGAGACGATTGTAAACTATGTACAGTATCTGGCCGATGGGAATGGCTTGCCTGATACAAAGTTCAAGGATGTGACCCCGGTTGGTACGCTAGTTAAAGAGTATGAATTCAAATCCAAACACCTTCGCCTTTACGCAATAAAAAAACTAACGGCAAGATAATTGTACTTGGTGGATTGAAGGCCGATCAGAAAAAAGATTTTAAACGCTTCAGGTCGTTAAAAGATCAGTACCTTAACTCTATATAATTCAGATTATGACACGAGCAGAATTTTTAAGTAGCAAAGGTTACTGGTTGTCCACAATCCAACTTAATTTATATGCTCAATTAGAAGAGTATATGAAAGATAACAACCTTAACCGTACGCAACTGGCAGAAAAACTTGGCGTTACAAAGGGATACGTATCACAGATTCTAAATGCTGATTTTGACCACAAAATCAGTAAGCTGGTTGATCTGGCACTAATGATGGGGAAAGCTCCACAAATAAGCTATACACCACTTTCCGAGTATATCAGTAGGGATGAAATGAGCGCATCCAAGACCGTGTTTACTCTGTCAATAAATAGCAGAGCATTAACCCGAATGGAAGTAATAAAAAACACGGAGAACGATGGTGGAGTGTTTAGCGGCAATGAGAGTATGTTTAGCAATAGACAATTAGCTTAGTCTTATGAACACTCACATAGACGCAAGAATACAATTAATAAAGGATATTCATATTTCTATCCGAAATGAAGAAAATATAAATTTAGATAACTTAACTGTTAGGATTGAGGGAGGGCGATTTTTTCTTTCTTTTGAGGATAAAGAATTGACATTTGAAACTGTGATAAATTATTTTGACGGAAAACCAACTGATGAATCACTCCCGGTTTTGACGTACAAAAACCACACAGTTTTTTTTGTAGCTAACATAGATGAGATAGTGCAGGTAGAAAATGGATCTCCATACATGAATAAAGGACATATTAAAATTTTTATGGATGCAATCATTCCTACTATAAGAGGAATACTGGTAGAAAAAACGCGAGGAACAAGTCTAGAAAAGGCATATCTACCTTTAGTTCAAGGCGAAAAAATTAGTTAAATAACTCTGTGCAAAGCACCCATCCCATCCCATACGGCCGTCAGCATATTACTGATGAGGATATTGCGGCGGTAGCCGAGGTGCTGCGCGGGCCAATGCTCACGCAGGGCCCCGGCATCGGCGCGTTTGAAAAAGCGTTTGCCGAGTATATCGGTGCGCCCTATGCCGTGGCCGTTTCGAACGGAACGGCGGCGCTTCACCTGTGCTGCATGGCGCTGGGCGTGGGGCCCGGCACACGGGTCATCACCACGCCGATCACCTTCTCAGCCTCGGCCAACTGCGTTCGCTATTGTGGCGGCGAGGTCTACTTTGCCGACATTGACCCCGCGACGGTCCTGCTGGATGTAGAGGCCGTTCGGGCGCTGATCGAATCGAAGCCCGCTGGTTATTTCTCCGGCCTTATTCCCGTCGATTTCGCGGGTTATCCCGTTGATATGGCCGCCTTCCGGGCGTTGGCCGATGCGCATGGGCTGTGGCTGCTGGAAGATAGTTGTCATTCGCCGGGTGGTTCGTTTGTCGATGCCGACGGACAAACTCATCGCTGCGGTGATTCGTCGCTGGCCGACCTGGCTATTTTCAGTTTCCATCCCGTGAAGCACATCGCCTGTGGTGAAGGCGGCATGATCACGGCCGGTACCGAAGCGCTGTACAACCACCTGATGCGGCTACGTACCCACGGCATCACCAACAAACCCGGCGATTTTACGCCACCCTACGACGGTGAGCCCGAACGCGGCGGCTGGTACATGCAACTGCAGGAACTGGGCTATAATTACCGCCTCACCGACATGCAGGCCGCGCTGGGCCTCAGCCAGTTGACCCGCGCTGACCAGATGCTGGATCGTCGCCGCGCTATTGCCGCCCGGTACGATGCGGCCTTTGCTGGCACACCGCGGTCCGGCGTTTCGGTGCAGACCATCATTCCGCCCGAAACGGTGGGCCATGCCTATCACCTGTACGTCATTCAGGTCGATGATCGCAAGGGACTGTACGATTACCTGCGGACAAAAAACATCTTCGCGCAGGTGCATTACATTCCGGTGCATACCATGCCCTATTACCAGGAACAAGGGAATAAACCTGGCGATCATCCCCTGGCCGAACGCTACTATAGCCGCTGCCTGAGCCTGCCCATGTATCCCACGCTTACCGACGAGGAACAGCAATATGTGATCGATGAGGTGCTGACGTTCGTGGGCCAATGAAACGGGGATTGCTCTGGGTAGCCGCTGCCATTCCGGTGCTCTATTATGCCGGCCTGGTGCTCTGGTACGCCTACGATTTCCCCTACATGGACGATTACCCGGTGGTCGTCGATTTTCTGAACCGACTGCCTGCCGCCGAGACTTTAGGCGCAAAAGCATCGCTGTTGCTGGAACAGAACAATTTCCACCGACTGGTGCTGGCCAAGCTCATTGCCTGGGTGAACGTGGCCCTGACGGGTTCGGTCGATTTTCGGGTGATGCAATATGTGGGGTTGGTGGCTTTGCTGGGTACGTCGTGGTTGCTTTATCGGAGCGCTGAATCATCGGCCTCGATTGATCGACCTGACCATTACCCGGTCACTACCGAAGCTGGAGCCGGGCGGCGTTCCGCGTCGGCGTTACGGCTGCCTGTTTGCTTCCTGCTCTTTCAGTTTCAGGGCTGGAACGTGGCCTTCTGGAGTATGGTGGCGGCTTCGAACGTAACGGCGCCGGCGCTGGCGTTGCTGGCCATTTATCTGGCCAATCGTCGTCGCGAGGGGTGGGCAATTGGTGTGGCGTTCATTGCTTTATTCACCAATGGAAATGGTATGCTGGTGTTGCCGATTCTGGTACTGGGCTGGCTCTTTCAGCACCGCTGGCGGTGGGCGCTGGGTACGTTGCTGATCACGATACCAGCCCTGCTTTACTATTTTCACGGTTACCAGAACCCATCGGGGCTGCTCATCACCCAATTGCTCAGCGTGGCGCATCTGAGGCATCTGCTGGCGCTCGATACGGCTTTTCTGGGCGCTATTGTGTACCACCCGGCCGTGGCGTGGTTGCCCATTCTGCTGGGTAGCGGCACCATCATCTGGGCCATCTATCTGCTCTGGATACGGTACGACCGGCTAAATCCAACGCTGTTCTGGCTGCTTGTTTTTCTGCACCTGACGGGCCTGATGCTGGCCGTGAACCGGATTCAGAACGACACCAGCATCGTCTTTGCCTCGCGTTACCGCAACATCACGGCCCTGCACATGGCGGCAACGTACCTGACCGTCCTCGACGTGCTCATCCGGCGCGACCTGCCCTGGCGGGGTATTCGGCTGGCCAACTGGTTTGCCGGTACCGTTCTGGCCGGGACGGTTGGGCTCTGGGCGGTGTCGAACTGGACGTACCTGAGCAAGATCGAGCGATTCCGGGAGCTGAAACAAACCGATAATTTGCTCTGGCAACGCTACGGCCAAATTCGAGCCTGTGCGCCACAGTATGAACCCGCTTCCCGATTAAGCGATCTGGCCAACCGAGGGGCCTTTCGACCAAAACCAGTATCACTGACAGCACTGGAAAGTCGGCCGGTGGTTGTTTCGCCAAGCACGACATCCGGTGATTCACTAGCGTATGGCATCGATATCCGGCGGCGCGATGAAGGGTTTCTGGTTGTCAGCGGCTGGGCGAAGGTGGCTGGCCGCAAAGCCAATTTCAACGATACGTTTGTGGGCGTGAAAACGGCGAAAGGCTGGCAGTACTACACCACGCTCTTCCATCAGCGGCTCGACAAGGACGATTCGGCCAATGACAAAGACACGGGTTTTACGGGCATCATCCCCGCCGCGCAACCCACCGATTCCCTCGCTCTCTTCGTCCGCTCAGGCAACTACATGGCGAAACAAATGGTACGCTGATTTTGACAGGAACACGGATTAGGCGGATGCTGATGGTACCGAAACGGCGGACCGTGCGGATTTAGAGGATAAAACGGATTTTCGCAGAATTTTAGATTAAAGCGGATTTGATCGATTGTCAAACTAATCTCTACCAACTTAATTCTTTGATCATTGTAAAGTAGCAGCGCTTTTGTCATCCCGACGGCAGGAGGGGTCGTGAGTTTAGCCTAGCCATACTATGAAGAACCATCAAGATCCTTCCTGCCGTCGGGATGACAAAAGCGCTGCTGTCTTATGCCTATAAGTTAAATTGGTAGAGTTTTAGCGGAGCTAATCCGCTTTAATCTAAAATCCGCGTAAATCCCTTTTTATCCGCCCAATCCGCACGCTCCGCCGCTGCGGTACCATTCATTATGAAGACACTCTGCATTATTCCGGCACGTGGCGGGAGCAAACGCATTCCACGTAAGAATATCCGGCCGTTTTTGGGGTCGCCGATCATCGCCTACTCCATCCGGGCGGCGCAGGAGTCGGGGCTGTTCGATGACGTGATGGTATCGACGGATGATGCCGAGATTGCCCAGCTGGCGCAGCTCTATGGCGCGGCGGTGCCGTTTGCCCGGTCGGCCGATACCGCCAATGATTTTGCGACTACCGCCGCCGTGTTGACCGAAGTGCTGAACACCTACGCGCAGCGTGGGCAGCACTTTGATCGCGCCTGCTGCCTGTATGCCACGGCTCCGTTCGTTACGGCCGCTAAACTTCGGGAAGCCTTCGCCAAACTGGAATCAGGCGCGTTTGATACCGTATTTCCGGTGGTGCGGTTCAGCTTTCCCGTCCAGCGGGCCGTTATTTTTCAGAACGACCGCCTCGCCTGGCTCGAACCCGATCATGCCCTCACCCGGTCGCAGGATTTACCGCCCGCTTTCCATGATGCCGGTCAATTTTATTGCGTCAACGTACCCAGCTTCCTCGAAACGGGCCAGTTGCTGACCAGCAACACCAGCGGTATCGAAATTTCGGAGCTGGAGGCGCAGGATATCGATAACCTTGTCGACTGGCAACTTGCTGAACTGAAGGTAAGGCTCTTGGCTCAATCCCGATCGGCTTAATTGGTTGTCGGTATGGTAGAAGCCGCCGGGTTTAGGTGCGTCAGATAAGCGCGGATATCGGCGGCAGATAACCTCCGCGACAGCGTAGCTATGTGATTATCGGGGCGGAGCAGCACAGCAAACGGTTTATCTACGCCAAACAGCTCAACCACCCGCGGGTACAGCGGGATCACATGGACGTCCAGCCAGTGGCTATGTTCGCCACCTACCGACTTTTCCAGGGCCCGGTGTTCTTCGCTCCCATCCGAAAAAAGAAGCAGGTGGAACATTGGCGCGGTGAGCCGGTCGTACACCCCCACCCCATCCACCAGAAAGTACGGCATCCGGTCACCTGCTTTTACCGGCAGTGCCTGGTCGCCATCATGCTGACTCAGCGAACTAGCCCGATAATTGACACCAATCATAGAAATGGTCGGGAAAATGGCCGCCCGCGTCGCGTCGAATTGCGTAGCCAGCCCGGCCAGCGTAGGGAACAGCTTATCCCGGAAGAACCGGATGTACCAGTTGTCGGCCGAAGCGATGTCGAACAGCTGATCGGTCGATTTCAGCAGGTTCTTTGCGTTGGCCAAACGCTCTTCGTTGTACGTATCCAGCAAGGAGGGCTGCGCGTAACCGTTCAGGACAAAAGCCATTTTCCAGGCCAGGTTATACGCGTCCTGAATACCGGTGTTCATGCCCTGTCCACCCGCCGGGGTATGCACATGCGCCGCGTCGCCCGCCAGAAAGCAACGCCCCGCCGAGAACTGTTCGGCATGGCGGGTGTGTACTTTATAGGTCGATAACCACCGCACGTTTGTGATGGCGAGCGGGCGTTTGCTCAGCGTTTTCACCCTGACGTCGAGCGCCTCGTGCGACATGGCATCGGTCTGGCTGGTGTCGTATTCAGGTACGTTGCCGATCAGCCGCCAGCGTTTTTCGCCTTCCATCGGAAACATGAGCATAAACGAATGCCCGCCGAAGGTGCCGTAGAAGCTCATCGGCTCGGCCTCGAACTCCATGTCTACATCAGCCACGTAAAACAGCCGGGGGTTAGTCGACCCGTCGAAGCCAAGGCCGGTCAGGTGCCGGGTTGTACTGCTGGCCCCATCGCACCCCACCACATACCGGGCCTCGACGTGCAGCACTGTTCCACTGGCTTCCTGTAGTTCCGCCAGTACGTGCTCATCAGACTGGGTCAGGCTTGTCAAACCGGTTTGCCAGCGGACGGCTTTCCCGTGGTTCCGCAGGTGATCATACAGCAGCCGTTCGGTTTTGCTTTGCTCAAAGGCCAGCACGAACGGGAACGGGCTCAACTGACCGCCTATGTCGGCGAAGTTCAGCCGGGCACTTACGTCACCCTCGTGCAACAGCGTCACCTGCTGAACGACGGATCCATGGGCAATGGCCTGCTGCGCCAGGCCAAGCTGGTCGAAGATCTCCATCGTGCGCGCATGCACCACCATGGCTTTCGACAGCTCTGTTGTGCCCTCCTTCTGGTCAACGATCAGGCAATCGATGCCAAACCGGCCCAACTGCGCCGCCAGTGACAGACCGGTTGGGCCTGCGCCAACAATGAGTACATCCGTTTTAAGCGCTGTTTCCATAGAGTTTCCGGTTTGAAAATGAGCCGTTTAGCCGTTCGGCGCCTAGCAAAAATAATCATTTACCTTACGATTCGCTCATTGCCTGGGAGAGGCCCCCATAAGCCTAGGCCTCTGCTAAATGCGTGAGTTTTGAAAGGCTTGCTTCTGGTTAGTTGCTTCGCGAGCTAGTCGAAGGGCCTAGCTCGCGAAGCAACTAACCAGAAGCAAATCCAGCGTTGAGCAACGCGCTATATATCAACCATTTACTGATGTGATTGTCCATAACTCACGCTAGCCAGAAACAGAGAGGTGTATCTGCCTTGTTACGTTAGAAAAAGCGATCAGATGCAAGCTTACATCTTAACGGGTACCAACGGCCCCGACTCACTCCAGCTCACCAACGTACCTACCCCCACGATTAGCGCCAGCGAGGTGCTGGTCCGGGTTAAAGCCATCAGCCTCAATCCCGTCGATTATAAAACGGCACGGGGCAAAGCCATGTGGAACACCCTTTCGGCGCAGCTGCCCGTAATCGATGGGTGGGACATTGCCGGGGAGGTCACGGAAGTGGGGGCCGACGTGACCGAGTTTACTGTTGGCGACGCCGTCTTTGGCATGGTTAATTTCCCCGGTGCCGGTCGCGCCTACGCGGAGTATGTAGCCGCTCCGGCTGATCATCTGGCGCATCAGCCTGCCAACGTCAGCACCGAAGAAGCAGCCGGCGCTACACTGGCGGCCTTGACCGCCTTTCAGATCATGGAAAAAGCCAATGTACAGGCTGGTCAGCGAGTGCTGATACACGCGGCTGGCGGAGGCGTGGGTACGTTTGCCGTTCAATTCGCCAAAGAGCGCGGGGCCTACGTACTTGGCACGGCCTCGGCACCCAAACGCGATTTTGTGCTGTCGCTGGGCGCCGACGAGGTAATCGACTACACGCAGGTACGTTTCGAAGAGGCGATCGAGCCCGTCGATTTCGTCTTCACGGGCATTGGCAACGATATTCCGGCGCGTTCGCTGCCGATCATTAAGCCGGGCGGCAGACTGATCAGCATTGCCGGGGGCGTCACCCCCGAAGTGACCACCCAGGCCCAGGCCAGCCAGATCGATGCATCGGCTTTCATGGTGTCGTCGAACGGGGCCGATCAGCGGGCCATTGCCGACCGGCTAGCCGACGGCCGCCTGCATTCACACGTGTCGCAGACCGTTCCTTTTTCACAACTCCCGGATGCCCTTCGGCAGTTGGAAGCGGGTAAAACGCAGGGCAAACTTATTGTGACCCTCTAAATCGCAACCAAACAACGCATTGGCGGAGTAGCCAGGTACGTTCAACGTCTTAATCCTGCCCAGGATGGCGCCGTGACGCTGTGGCTTGTCTTCCCTGTCGTTCGTCGATAAAGTAACCTTACAGTCGCATTGTGGCTCCGTTCACTAGCAAGAGGCGCGGCAGGGCGGCGTTCATGTTGTAGTTTTGTCGTTTCCGATTGTAGCGACCCCACTAGCATGAAACGAATTCTCTTCCGCGCCGACGGCACCACACAAACGGGTATGGGCCACATTATGCGTAGCCTGGCCCTCGCCGACATGCTGAGTCCGGCCGACGAGAGCGCCGAGGCTGGTTTCGACCGGCGGTTTGCTATTCATCAGCCCTCGGCGGCGGTGCTGAAGACCATCACCAAACAGGGAATCCCGGTCAGTACGCTGGACACAACCAGCCTCGACGAGTTTCTCGGGCAGGTCACGGCCGAAGACGTGGTTGTGCTTGATGGATACGGCTTCGACGAGTCGTTTCAGCGGACTGTGCGGAAACAGGCGCACAAGCTGGTGTTTATCGACGATCTGATGCTGGGAACGCAGGTGGCCGATGTGGTGATCAACCACGCGGGCGACGTAACGCCTGCCGATTACCAGACCGAATCCTATACGAAACTGCTGCTCGGCGCCCCCTATGCCCTGGTCAATCCGGCGTTCCGGCAAAAAGCGCAACCCAAAGACGGCGAAAACAAAGCCTTCGTGAACATGGGCGGGTCCGATCCGCATAATGTCAGTCGTGAGGTGGTGGAATTGCTGCTGACCCAGAACGCCGAACTGAAGGTGACGGTTGTGCTGGGTTCGGCCAATCCCCACGCCGACACGTTTGCCGATTTGCCAAAAGACCGATTAAGCGTTCAACAAAACCTGTCGGCCAAGCAAATGGCGCGCGCTATTGGGGGTAGTGGCCTGAGCATTGTGGCCGCCAGTACCATTGCCTACGAAGTAGCCACGGTGAGCCGCCCCATGATCATCATTCAAACGGCCGACAACCAGAGCCGACTGGTATCGTTCATGCGCGACCGTCACCTGACGCTGGGCGCGCTGACCCTGCCTATTGCCCCTGATAAATTTGAGGCGGCTGTGAGCAAAGCCCGCCTGACGCCTACGGTATTCAAGCAACGCCTCGTGTTCGACGGTAAAGCCGCCGACCGGTACAAGCAGCTTTTCACGCAGTTATGCGCCTAAGAAGTTGTTTGAGTTAATTTTTCGTCGCGTAGCCGCACCGGCGGACCGGACTTAATGTTTGTAGAAAATTGAGTTGATTTAGTTTCCTTCCGTCGCGTAGCCGCACCGGCGGACCGGACTTAATGTTTGTAGAAAATTGAGTTGATTTAGTTTCCTTCCGTCGCGTAGCCGCACCGGCGGACCGGACCTAACAATCTAGCGTTTTGTTGGGTCCGGTCCGCCGGTGCGGCTACGCGACGATTTTGCTAACTCAAACAGCTTCTAAACCTTATCGGCGTAATTTTTGTACCTTTAGTAAGCGCAACTCGCAACGACTATGGAATCAGCAAAGACACTTCCGGTGAATGACGAATTTGGCTATCAGCGATTTGCGTTAACGGAAGCAGCGTACGACCTTGTCAACAAACTGACCGCTATATATAGTCGGTTAAGCGTCCGTGAAGGGAAAGGCGAACTGTCTGAGAGCTATGCGGCAAAAGCTGACCAATTGCAGGCAGGTTTATCTACCTTCCAGTGGTCGGACGTTTCCCAGTTAAAACTTCTTGTCGCTCAACTTTCAGCAGAATATAAGCAGATTATTCGGATAGAGTCCGGTCAGCCAATGCCCAATGCAGCCCAGCCAAAGCGATTACAAACTATCTGATACTGAAAATCATACCATTTTTATTGAGCAAATCGAACCCCGGCTTTCGGCCCGCTCGTTGCTTTCAGATAAACCCATCGCTATTTTTCTAGGTGGTCAGCCTGGCAGCGGTAAGTCGAGTTTGGCTATTTATTACCGGCAGCAGTTTGCTCAGCCTGGCATCGTCATTGTTAATTCTGACGCTCTTCGGGAGTTTCATCCCGACTACTCAACGTTGCAGTCTATACATCCAGAAAGAGCTTCTTTTTTAGTCAATCTGGACACTGTAATTTGGCAACGTAAACTAATTGAGTCGGCCAAGCTCGCCAGGAAAAACATATTGTTAGACGGAACTCTGGGGGGCGATCTTGAGCCAATCAAGCAAACTATACAGCAGTTTCAGCAGGTTGGGTACGTTGTTGGTATAAGCCTAATGGCTGTTCCTGCTTACCAAAGCCGATTAGGTATTTACCAGTGTTACCACGATCAGGTAGAGCGTGAAGGGCATGGCCGTTGGGTAGGTATGGGAACGCATGAGTCAGTGTATGACCAATTACCTGACCGAATTGATCAGTTGGAGCAACAACAATTAGTTGACCAAGTATCAATCTTCACCCGCCCTGTTGGTAATCAACCACCTAATCTGCTTTATGAAAACCGATTGACAAACGGGAAATGGGCGCATGAAACGAGGGCGGGGCAGGCATTAACAACACATAGAAATCGGTTACTGACATACGCCGAGTATAAGGCCCACAAAGCCGTTATTGAAGACGTGCATTGGCAACTGGAGCAGACCGCCCAGCCCCCCGAAACGCTAGGTGAGTTTCTAACGAATGTGGAACAGACGACCATCCGGCACCGGGTAGCCACAACCGCCGACGCTCGCCTGTATTTCGCCTGGGCAAATGATCCGATTACGCGACAGCAATCATTCAATTCCGCACCAATCTCATGGGAAGCCCATGAAGCATGGTTTACGCGAAAAGTAAACGACCCTGACGCATTATTGCTTGTATTCGAGACGAGCGATAACGTACCTATCGGGCAGGTACGTTTCGAGCGTTCCGACGATGAACTCACCGCATCCATTGGTGGCTTGTGGCCTGAAACTATCAGCCTATCCATAGACGCGCAGTTTCGGGGGAAAGGCATAGCGGCGGTGCTACTTGAAGAAGCCTGCGACAGTCTACGCAGAAAAAAAGGACCTGTACCTGTTACTGCCTATATCAAACTTGACAATGCTGCTTCGGTTCGGGCGTTTGAACGTGCTGGATTCATTAGGCAGGATTCCGGCCAGTCAGACCGGCTCCGATTGGTAAAACACTAAGCAGAAAGCGGTAAATTTGTGGCATACAATTTTCGCAAGTATGTTTCAACCCATTCAGGTTGCCCACTATACGATCTCCCCGCAGCACCGGCCGTTTGTGATCGCCGAAATGTCGGGGAACCACAACCAGTCGCTCGACCGGGCGCTGGAACTCGTCGACGCGGCGGCGGCGGCGGGGGCACACGCCCTGAAACTTCAGACCTACACGCCCGACACGATTACGTTTAACGGGCAGTCGGACGAGTTTTTTATTCGTGATAACCAGTCGCTCTGGGCCGATAAGAACCTGTACAAACTGTATCAGGATGCCTACACGCCCTGGGAGTGGCATGGACCCATTTTCGAGCGGGCCAGGCAGCACGGCATGGTGGCCTTCAGCTCCCCGTTCGATACCACAGCCGTTGATTTTCTGGAGTCGCTGAACGTACCCATCTACAAGATCGCGTCGTTCGAGAACACCGATCATATCCTGCTGAAGAAAGTGGCCAGTACGGGCAAACCAGTGATCATGAGCACGGGGGTTGCCACGGTGGCCGACATGGCCGAATCGGTGAAGGTGCTGCGCGATCATGGCTGCACGGAACTGATCCTGCTCAAATGCACGAGCACGTACCCAGCCACACCCGAAAGCACCAACCTGCGCACGATCCCGCACATGAGCCAGCTGTTCAACGTACCCGTGGGCCTGTCTGACCATACAATGGGGATTGGCGCATCGGTGGCGGCAACGGCCCTGGGCGCCGTCGTGATCGAGAAGCATTTCACCCTCCGACGGGCCGATGGCGGTGTCGACTCGGCCTTTTCGCTGGAACCCGACGAACTACAAAGTCTGGTAGTGGAGACGGAACGGGCGTTTCTGGCCATGGGGCAGATCAGCTACATTCCGACGCCGAAAGAGCAGAAGAGCCTCCAGTTCAAACGGTCGCTCTACGTGGTGCGCGACATAGCGGCCGGCGAAGCGTTCACGCCGGACAATGTGCGCAGCATCCGCCCGGCCAACGGCCTGCACACCCGCCACTACGACGACGTGCTGACAAAAACCGCGTCGCAGCCCATCCGCGCCGGCACCGCGCTGTCGTGGGAGCTGATTTCATAACACACGGTTAGGCTGATGTACCATCAGCCTAACCAAAACATGTTAACACTCTGATGAGTTGACGGATTAGCAAACACCAGTACCGACCTACATACGACATTGGCAAAGAAGAAACCTACCCCCGCAAACCCCGATGAGCAGGAAAAGCCACGGGTGCATAAAGAACTCGAAGGGTTCAACATCGAGATCAATTCATTTGGCGAGATCGTCACCAGTTTCGAGATCGACAAGATCAACCAGTTCCTGAACCGAACGGTCGATGATAAGAAACTGCGCCATCGCGACGACCTGAAAACCCTCAAAGGCGAAGCCGCTGACGGCGACGAAGACGAGATCGTAGACGAAGACGACGAAAAACTCTTCGACGATACCGACGATATTCTGCCCGATCACGAAAAATAGCGTGATACGGTTGCTTTGTGGTGTAATGTGTTGCTGACGCGTGGCCCTTCGACCGCAAAGCAATACAGCATAAAGCTGATTTGACGGGTAAAAATCAGCCACATATAGCTTGGTTCAGGTACGTTCCTCTACCTATCCCGGCTTCATGCAACGAAGAGCCTTTGTTAAGACTACCGGACTGATGGGCAGCGCCTTTACGCTGGCTGGCCCATCAGCGTTGGCGTCATCCCGTTCCGCCATTGACCAGTCGGTCCCAGCGTCGCCCTACTGGCTCGATGGCCCCATGCGGTGGGCACAACTCGCCTTCGTAGAGCGTGACCCCGGTCATTACGATCCCGATTTCTGGCTGGCTTATTTCAAGCGTATTCACGCCGACGGAGCCCTCCTGAGTGCCGGGGGCGTTGTTGCGTTTTACCCGACCGCCATTCCGCTCCATCACCGAAGCGATTTCCTGGGCAACGCCGACACGCTGGGCTACCTGGTCGACGGCTGCAGAAAGCTGGGCATGACGATCATGCTCCGTACCGATCCGCACGCCGCCCGGCAGGATGTATACGATGCCCACCCCGACTGGATTGCCGTAACGGCCGACGGGCAAAAGCGGCGGCACTGGGCCAATCCGGCGTTGTGGGTAACCTGTGCACTGGGGCCGTACAATGCCGAGTTCATGACCCGGGTAAATCGGGAGATCATGGAGCGCTACCAGCCTGAAGGCATTTTCTCGAACCGCTGGGCGGGTCACGATATCTGTTACTGCGAACATTGCACCCGTAATTTCAACACGGCTACGGGCCTGGCGCTGCCCCAAAAAAGCGACCGGCTCGACCCCACCTATCGGAAATGGGCCGACTGGCGCATGAACCGATTGCGGGGTGTATGGGCCCTTTGGGATTCGGAAATCCGTAAGCAAAAACCAACATCCCGCTTCATTCCCAATGGGTTTCCTGACAAAATTGTGACGGGTCGCGAAGCCGATCTATTCTTTGCCGATCAGCAGGCCCGGCGCGGCCTGATGGCGCCCTGGGCCAATGGAAAAGGCGCGAAAGAGCTGCGCTCAACGCTCGGCATGAAGCCGCTGATCGGTATTTTCAGCGTGGGTATCGAAGAAGAATTTCGCTGGAAAGATTCGGTACAGAGCGATGCCGAGATTCGGATCTGGGTAGCCGAAGGAACCGCCAATGGCATGCGGCCCTGCTTCGTGAAATTCGGCGGCGACATTTACGATAAACGCTGGATGGAGGCCGTAGCGAAGTTGTACGACGGGTATCACCGCAACGAAACGTACCTGCGAAACACCGCGTCGATGGCCCGCGTGGGCGTGGTGTATTCCGAGCAGACCGACCGCAACTACGGCGGCAAGCCCTGGCAGCAGAAAAGCGGTGACCATCTGGACGGCATCTACCACACGCTGGTCGAAAGCCGGATTCCGTTCGATATGGTAAACGACCGCCTGCTAACGCCCGATGACCTGAGCCGATTCAAGCTCCTGATCCTTCCCAACGTTGCCGCGCTGTCTAATGCGCAGTGCAGGCAGTTGCAGGCCTTTGTCGATCAGGGCGGCAGTTTGGTAGCCACCTTCGAAACCTCGCTGTATGACGAAGAAGGTAAGCCACGCCCTGATTTCGGGTTGGCTGGCCTGTTTGGTGTTTCGTATGCCGGGCAGGTGGAAGGGCCCATGCGGAACAGCTACCTGCATTTGCGGCACGATACCAAAAACAGCCAAACCAGCCAGGTTTTACAGGGGCTGAGCGATACACCGCGCCTCATCAACGCTGTTTACAAAGTCGATGTAAAGCCCACAGGTACGTTCCCCAGCCCCGTTACGCTGATTCCAACGTACCCGGATCTGCCTATGGAAGATGTGTATCCACGCGTGGCCGAAACCGACACGCGGGAGCTATACCTGCGGCAGGTTGGCAAGGGCCGCGTGGCCTATATCCCCGGCGATCTGGACCGGTCTTTCTGGCAGTTGATGACTACTGATCATGGCCAGTTGCTGGGCAATATCATTCGTTGGGCGCTCGATGAAGAACCCATTGCCACCGTAACGGGGCCGGGCGTGATCGACGTCAACGTGTGGCGGCAGGCGACCTCAATGACGGTGCATCTGGTCAACCTGACCAATCCGATGCTGCTGAAAGGGCCTTTCCGCGAACTGATTCCGGTGGCTGCCCAGGTGACTGTTCGGGTCCCGGCCGGTGCGAACGTGAAAGGCGTCAAGCTGCTCATGAGCGGGCAGAAACTGGCGTTTGCTGTGAAAGATGGCCACGTATCGGTGAACGTACCCAGCATCCTCGACCACGAAATCGTCGCGCTCGATTTGGTGTGATTGCCGTTGCGGCGGTACAGTGTATTTCTGACGCGTCAAATCGTTGTCGCTTGCCTGTGGCGAGTGACCGGTATCTGTAGGGCCTCGGGCCAGCTGGCAGCCAATGAAACGGATAGTCAGCTAACGTCCATAGGAAGTAACCACCGGGCCAGAGGCCCTATTATTAAAGGTCACTCGCCACAGGCAAGCGACAGCGAGGATCGCGAAGCAACAGTAAACCGGGCCGCCGGGGCGGGCAAACAGTAAACTGAAAACTCTTTTATGATCTGGAAACAAGTCATCGATCCGTTCAACAACCTCACGCTATCGGTACTGATGGCATTGGTACCGATCCTGTTTATTTTCTGGGCGCTGATCATCCGACGAATGAAAGGCTATCAGGCCAGTCTGATCGCCATGGGCATTGCCATGCTGATTGCCGTAACGGTATACGGAATGCCGGTGAAGCTGGCGGTACTGTCGGCGGTGCATGGCGCGTTGTATGGCCTGTTCCCGATCTGCTGGCTGGTGATCATGGCCGTTTTTCTGTTCAACCTCACCGTGAAGAGCGGGCAGTTCGAGATCATCAAGCACGTTATGGCCTCGATCACCGCCGACCGTCGGTTGCAGGCGTTGCTCATCGCCTTCTCGTTTGGTTCTTTTCTGGAGGGAACAGCCGGTTTTGGTGCGCCCGTTGCCATTACGGCGGCCATGCTGGTGGGGCTTGGCTTCAACCCGCTCTACGCCTCGGGTATCTGCCTGATCGCCAACACGGCCCCGGTCGCCTTCGGCTCCATCGGTATTCCCATCACGGTGGCCTCACAGGTGTCAGGCATCCCCGAAATGCCAATCTCGCAGATGGTGGGCCGCACACTGCCGATCCTGTCGGTGCTGTTGCCATTCTACCTGGTAAGCCTTATTGCCGGGGTTCGAAAAGCGTGGGAAGTGGGTCCGGCAGTGCTGGTGTCGGGGCTGTCGTTTGCGCTGCTGCAATACGCGTCGGCTAATTTCCTTGGCCCCGCCCTGCCCGATGTCATTGCCGGTCTGGGGTCGATCATCTCCCTGATGATTTTCCTGCGCTTCTGGAAACCCCGTACCATCTGGCGATTTTCTAACGAACCCGCCGCTACCTTAAGCACCGACACTAGCTATACCACTGGCCAGGTTATCCGGGCCTGGTCACCCTTTATCGTTCTGACCATCATCATTATTGCCTGGGGCCTGCAACCCATTAAAGATGTGCTGAACGCGACAGGCATGGTGCAGTTCGCGTTTCCCGGTCTGCATAACGCCATTATTGGCGGCGAAGGGAAACCGCTGGCCAAGCTGTTCAAGATAAACTACCTCGCTGCCGCCGGAACAGCCATTCTCCTGGCCGCGCTCATCGCCATTCCGCTGGTGGGCTTGACCTACCGCGAAGGAGCCAGGGTATTCGGCGCTACGCTGAATCAGCTAAAGTTTCCGATCCTGACCGTGGCGGCGGTGCTGGGGTTCGCCTACATCGTCAATGATTCGGGTATAACCCTTACGCTGGCAGCGGTACTGGCCAATACGGGCGTTCTGTTTCCGTTTTTTGCGCCCGTATTGGGCTGGCTGGGCGTGTTCATTACCGGGTCCGACACGTCGGCCAATGCCCTGTTCAGCAAACTGCAATACGCCACGGCGCAATCGATCGGGGTTGATCCGGTGGTGACGGTGGCGGCCAACGTGTCGGGCGGGGTGGTTGGGAAAATGATTTCGCCGCAGTCAATTGCCGTGGCCGCCGCTGCCGGAAATTTGGTGGGTCAGGAGTCGCAGCTGTTCCGGTTTACGGTGAAACACAGCTTCGTCATGCTACTACTAATCTGTTTCATCACCCTGGCGCAGGCCTACGCGATCAAGTGGATCATTCCCGTTTACGAGACTGTCGGCAACACGAAATCGGTAGCCGCTGCCGATTTCGTAAGCGGGTATACGTACCTGATCGGGCTAGCTGTTTTACTTGCTCTGTTCTCGCTGACAATAAGGACATTCAGACAGAAGCGCGGCCAGCACAGCCCAATCAGGTAGGTATGTGCCAACACACTTAATCGGGCATCGGCACAACACCCAGCGGGGTCATGGTTACCGGCCCCAGCAAACCAGAAGGTTTTAGGTCCCAGTTTTCGGCCGTGAAATTCCCGTCGGCACCCCGGTCTTCTTTCAGGCGGGCCGACATGTTGATGTTATAGAACTTCTTCCAGACAACATGGTTCTTGTCCATGTCGATGATGCGGTTGGCCATGCTGTTCGAGACGGTTACCACCAGCGTATTGGTCGCTTTCATCGCCGACTTCGGAACCGTCACCTGATACACCGGACCGACTAACGTACCCAGCGTCATGCCGTTGAGCTGTACCTGTGCGCTTTCGGCCACGCCGCCCAGATCAAGCAGGTAGTTTGAAGCCCCGCCCGTTGGCATCGGGAACGTGATCGAATAGGCGGCAGTGCCCGAGAACTTCTTCACGGCGTCGCCCTCCAGTTTCGTCCATGAACCGAGGTCAGTTGTCTGAACCGGCGCGGGTAATTCAGGGCCACCTTTCGTGAAGTTGATCGTCCAGGTACCGGTGATTGGCTGGGCGGGGCCGGTCGCTTTCCGGTACGCGTAGGCTGGGCCCCTAACGGCCGTGGTGGTCAGGTCCAGTAGGCACGATTCACCGGGGGCCAGTTGCAGATACACTTCGCTGCCCGTGCTCGTTGCCCGAATGGAGGCCATACCGGTTTGGCCTGTCATTGGGTTATATAAGGCTGCCGACTTGGCGCCAGCCTGGACTGGCACCCACCCGTCGGTGGCTTTTTCGCCCCAGTTGGCAATGAAGTAGTAGTACCCGGTTTTGGTGGCCCGGCGAATGCACTGCAAGCCGTTGTCCAGCATCGTTTCGCGATTGACACCCGCCGCTACCAGCAGCTGGTCCACGTTTTTACCCGTCAGGATCTGCCCTTTCCCATTAACTTCTGCCCGTTGCACTTCCTTTGTATTCGTGAACGTCAGGCCAGCCAGCAGGTTTTTGAACGTGGCCCGGCGCCCATCAAGAGCACCCATTCCGTTCACATCTTCCGGCAGGCCACCCGCAAAAACAACGGTTGCCCCGTTCTGGGCCAGCTTTATCAGTTGTTGCAACGTACCCAGCGGCATGTACTTCGATTCCGGCACCAGAATCGTTTGGTAGGAAACGCCGCCGGTTTGCAATTTTCCGCCAGCCGTGGTTACGCCAAGTAGTTGCTTGTCGGAAATGAAGTCGAATGCGTAGCCTTTTGCCAGCATCGATTCGGTTTGCTCCTCCACTGGCAGTCCTTTAAACCCGTGATCGATGCCATCGAAATGTTGCAGGAGCACCTTGCCGGGGCGGGTGTAGGCGTCGTAGATGGGCAGGTACACCAGCACATCGTTGTCGGGCTTACCGGCTTGCAAAAATGACTGACAACGTGCTACGTAGGTGTTCAACTGGCCGAAATCAGTCCAGAAACTGTTGTTGGGGTTAAAATGCACCGCGGCGTAGAACAGCCAGCCTGGCCAGGCGGCGCTTTGGGGCGAGTAGTTGGTGCCGTGGTAGAACGTATGGTTCACGCCACCCAGCAGAAAGCGATCCATGTCTTTTTTGATATCGCTCAGTTTCGACAGGAAATGCTCGTTATCCCAGGTCGCCGACTCCGACGAGGCCAGTTGTTTGCCCATCACGTGTGCCGCCGACGAGGCAAACTTGATGCGCAACAGCTCCGTTCCCTCAATTTCGGGAATGTCGGTGATCGCGTACAGATCGAGGATATTGGCGGGCGATCCGTGCGCCTGATTCCGAATCAGCTTGCCCCTTCGCTTCGCCCAGGTGCTCCAGGTTTTGGTGTAGTTTTCGAGCAACAACTCCGAGATGGTTTCGCGGTAATCGCTCAGTACGCGTTTATTCGTTTCGTCACTGTCTTTACCAAACAGCGCGGGTAACTGGGTTTTCAGATCGTAGCCGCGCCGCTTGCTGAACTCGGCAAACATGTTCGGCGTCCAGTTGCCTTCGCCCGAAGCATCATCTACTTCGTACGAATCGTTGAAGAACGCCCGTAATGCTGTCAGGTTATAGCCTTTGAACGCCTGGTCGAACCGTTGTAGGTAGTGGTCAGTGGCCGTTTTGGAAAAGTGGTCGATCACGTCGCCCTCCCCGCCGGGACCAGCCCGTTCGACCTGCTTGCCGTGCCAGCCTTCAAAAACGGCGAATAGGGTCCACTTGCCTTCGGGAGCCACCCAGTTCAACGTACCTGACTTATCCACACGGTTGGTCAGTTCGATGGGTTCCCCCTTGTCGGAGTAGGCCATCAGGCTTTGCAGCGGCAGCGGCTTCTCGAAACGTACCTGATCGAAGGCGTGCAATTGCAGATCAGGGTTCTTCGCAATCGGATCGACCAGCTTTTTGATGTCGATCGGTTCGCCCACCACCCGCAGCAGCGGCTTCTGCATGTAGCTGACCGACTCCTTCAGCGATTCGCCCCCTTTTACCGTGTAGGAATTGTAGGCCACGTATTTGCAGGCATCTGTCGGCGTTACCCACGGCCCGCCAAACGGCCAGCCCGACGCCTGCGCCAGATCGACGCCCATGCCCAGCCGCTGTGCTTCGGTCAGCGTGTGTGTCAGGCGATCCATCCATTTCGGCGACAGAAAGTTAATGAACTGCTTCTCCTCCCCTTTTACGCCGTAGATCGGAGTGATCTCAACGCCGCCCAAGCCCGCTTTCTGGTATTGCTCCAGCAGGCGCGTGAGGTCTTTGTCGTTTACGGCGCTGCCCATCCACCACCAACGCGTCCAGGGCTTGGCCTGCTGGGTAATGGTCGGCCATTTCGGCTGACTGTAAGCAACTTGCGGACCACTCAACCCGGCTAGAGCTACCAGGGCTGGGAGTATGTATTTCCTCATGAACTATTCCTGATTTTGGTATCTTTGTTAAAACCGCTCTTGCTTATGGAAACGATTGTTGCTCTGCCCCCTTACGATTACGAAGCAGACCGCCGTAAACCCATGCCAAGTAAGAACCACGCTATTATTCAGATGCGGATCAGTGGCAGCTTATTCAGCCGTTATTCCAGCCGATTCACTATTCTGCCCGAAATCCGTGTCGAGATCAACGACGCCGCTTATACACCCGACATTTGTATCTATCCGCTGCTCACCTTCGATAGTCGCCAAGATGAAGTTCGGATGACCGAATTACCGTTAACGGCTGTTGACATTTTGTCGCCAACGCAGGCAGTCGATGAGCTGATGGCCAAATTCGAAGTGTACTTTAAAGCGGGCGTTGGTTCGGGGTGGCTGGTACAACCGTCGCTGCAAACTATTTTTCTACTTACGCCCGACGGCAAGATCGTACCCTTCCACAACGAAACCCTCATTGACCCAACTACGGGCGTTGAACTCAACCTGACCGAGGTTTTTCAGTAAGCCCCGTTACTTCAGTTTATACACTTCGGCGCCAGCGAGCAGGAAGCAGCCGAGGCCGTAATCGTCGAAATCGGGTTTGCTGGTAAACGTTACCGGCTGGCCTTCCTTTGGTTCTTTCCCCGTTCCCTGCACCCAGCCTAATCGACCGTCGGTGTCGACGCTCTCGGTGGCCATCGCGTTCCAGCCTTTAGCTACAATGGGCGCGTACACTTTTTTGTCGAGCAGGCCGGTACGCATTCCCCAGGCCATACCGTATACAAACAGAGCAGTGCCGGTCATTTCTTTACCCCCGTAATTGGTCGGATCGTGCAAACTCACGTTCCAGTAGCCGTCTGGGCGTTGTAACGGTGCCAGCGCCTTCATCATCGCCAGGTACGTTTGCTGGTATTCAGCACGGTGGGGGGCGTCTTTCGGCATAATCTCAAGTACCTTCACCAGGGCCGCTACCACCCAGCCGTTTCCCCGCGACCAGTAGCAGTCTTCGCCGTTCGGTTCTTTGTAGGGCGGCACAAAATCTTTGTCGCGCCACCACAGCCCGTCTTTCGGATTATACAGGCCCTGACCGCCGTGCTTCGTTTTCGAGTACAGGTAAATCTGGTACATCTTCTCGTAGTAAGCCGGATTCTTATAGATCACCCCCAGTTTGGCAAACACCGGCATGGCCATTTGCAGCGCATCGATCCAGTTCCAGTCATCGACTTTGGAACTAGCCACCATCGAATCAATCGACGCTTTGATGTCGTGGATCCGTTGCGGTTGCCGCTGGCCAGATTGGTCGATCAGGTACAGGTCGATGTAGGTCTGGCCACAGCACTGATCATCGGCGTTGCGGGTTTTGATGCCGCTCCGCATACCCCAGTTGTGCTTCATACCCCAGTCGACGGCGTAGTCGTAATAGCGTTTCTGTTTGTCGGTCTCATAGAGCGCCATCAGGCCTTCGTAATACACGGCGCGTGTCCAGATGTGGCTGGGGCGCGTTTTGTTGGTGACGATTTCCTTGCCGGTATCGGGCCACTTCGCCATGAAGTAGTCATTGGCCAGCGTCATTTTGGCCAGGATATCCTTTCTGGGCGGCAGCTTCTGTGCGTTAACCGCCAGCGCTATTGTCAGCAACAGGGCAATGCCGGGTACGTTACGAAGGAACAGTGCGGTATTTTTCATCAGTTAAGAATTGACCAGGAATAGAATAAGCCTAACAAAGAGGTAAAGAAGGTTGCTATGCATGACATATGCCTCCTGAACTCTCCTGCTAGGCGGAGAAAGATGTAGTTAGTTGGTTCACTCGTCAATTTGCTGTCGCCTGGCCCCGCAGCGCGAAGCACCTCGCCGCGTAAAGCTCCCTTACAACTTCACCACATACTTATTGAGCGGGCAGTCTTTCAGTTGCTGGAGGCCTTCCACGACAGCGGCGGCGTTGTAGTTGGCACCGTTGTAGTTGGTATGCGTATGGTCGCCGGGGAAGAAGTCGGTTTTCAGTTTGGCTTCATCGTAGCCGGCTTCGTATTTCCTGGCAATGATCTCGTTCAGGTCGATGAAATAGGCGCCGCCCGCCGTGGCTGCTTCGGCCGCCCATTTGCCGTAGCTGCCCGATCCCCGTTCTACTTTACCCGCTTTCCAGACGTTACGCGGCACCAGCGAACACACGATCGGTGTGGCTCCTTTCGCCTTCGTATCGGCAATGTATTTCTTCATGTACCAGCCAAACGAGTGTACCACCTCATGCTTTTTGGTCAGCAGGTTGTCGATTTCCTGCGTTTCGTCGCCCATGCCTTTGATCGAACCCCGGGCGCGGGTGGTGTCGTTGATCGCCCCGCCATCATTATGGCCAAACTGCATGATCACGAAATCGCCGGGAGCCAACCGGGCCATGATCTTATCCCAGCGCCCCTCGGTCAGAAAGGTACGGCTGCTGCGCCCACCGATGGCGTGGTTTTCGATGTGAATACGCGTCGTGTCGAAATGGGCGGGAATCAGACTTCCCCAGCCCCACAGGCCATCTGTTCCTTTCCCGGAGCCGTTCCGAACGGTGGAGTCACCAATGATGTACAGCGTTGGGCGCGGTGCCTGCATCGCCGCGATGCCGGCCAGGGCAACAAGGGCGAACAGGATTAATTTGAGGTACGTTTTCATGTCGATTTTTGATGGAGGTTTAATGGATAATGTCAGGGGCAGTTTAAGCATACACAACACCCGACTCACTTCAACGTCGTTATAATATTCGGCTTCGGCGGTGTTTTCATGCCTGCGCCAATGTGGAAACTGGTATGGGGCGGCTGGTTGTAGCCGACGTTCTGCCAGGCGATGCTCAGGCGGTATTGTGGGTCGTGCATAAGCGTGTATAGCCGATATTCCGTTGGAATAGTCGTGGTGTAGATGCGCAGGCTTTTGCCATCGTTGGCTCTGAAGATCACCTCCTCGCGCCAGTCACCAAAAAGATCGGCGCTGAGGGTGGGCGTTGATTTGGTGCCGTTGTTCGATGAGCAATCGGTGGCGGTGAGCAGCCGGATAGCCGGAGCGCCGTTCTGGTATTTGTCGATATGGTTGCCATCCAGCAACTCGCGGCTCAGATCACCATCCCACCAGCAAAGGAAATTCGTCGAGGGCGGGCTGCTGCCAATGCGCTTTCCCTTAGCGTCGTATAGCCCATCGCTACCCGACCACCACATCTCGCCGCCGGGATTATCGGGGTCAATATCATCGGCTACCCCGCGCCCGACGTCTTTTCCGGGGAACGTACCCCAGATGATGTCGCCCGTTCGGGCATCGTAGAGCGCCGCGCCATAGCCATTTTCGTAACCGGGAACAGGCTCTTCGTTCTCGTGAATCCCCCAGGCTTCCAGGCCGGGGCGGGTAGGGTCGAGATCGGTGACGTGCAGGGCGTCGCCGTGCCGAAGTTTGGTCGTAAACAGGCCTTTACCCGTGTCATCGACTACCATCGAGCCATACACGATTTCGTCTTTCCCGTCGGCGTCTACATCCGTAACAGTCAGGTTATGGTTACCCATGCCCGAAAAGCCGGGCAGGTCTTTTGAATCGAACACCCAGCGCGACGTCAGTTTGCCGCCCCGCCAGTCCCAGGCGGCCAGTACGGTGCGGCCGTAATAGCCTCGGCACATCACCACACTGGGCCGTTGGCCATCGAGGTACGCTACGCAGGCCAGAAACCGGTCAACCCGGTTGCCGTTGTTATCGGTGCCGCCGTTGCCGCCAATACCGCCCCAGCCGTCGGTTGGGTAGCGCGAAGGAATGTAATCGGTAGTGGCCAGGGCCGCGCCCGTTTTTCCGTCGAAAATGGTGAAAAATTCAGGCCCGTCCAGAATCTTGCCGTCGGCACGTACCCAGTGTTTCGTCGAATCGCCGATGACTTTACCGACTCCGTCAATCGTACCATCAGCGGTTTTGCAGGCTACTTCGGCCCGGCCATCGCCATCGAGGTCGTACACCATGAACTGCGTGTAGTGTGCCCCTTCGCGAATGTTTTTGCCGAGGTTGATGCGCCAGAGCAGCGTACCATCCAGCTTATAGCCCTCCAGCACCGGGGCATCCGTTAATCCCGCCTGTCCGTTATCCCGACCCCGCCCGGTCTGGTGCAGCACCAGATCATAATTGCCGTCGCCATCCAGATCCGCAGCCGATGCATCGTTGGGCGTATACCCGGCGGGCGTTTGCAACGGAAGCGTCAGGTAAGGCTGCGCCGGTACAGCCTGCTCCACTCCGGCAGGGTTGGCCCCAAGTGTGAACGGTTGACTGGCAGGTTGCTCCCGGCCGTTCAGCACCGCCTTTACCACGTAACTCGTCGACTGACTCAGGTCAACGCCCTGATCGACGAAGTTGGTGCTTTGGGTAATCGGCTGGCCGTTGAGCTTCAGCGCCTTACCACTGCCTGTGGCCCGGTACAGGTTGAAACCCAGGTCGGCGGGTTCGGTGCCCAGCAGTCGCCAGCCAACGTACACCTTGCCGTTGCCCTGACTAATGGCGATAACGCCCCGACTCAGGTTTTCCATCAGTCGCTGGGCGGTGGCCTGCCTACCGCTGACCAGCACTAGGCAGGCGATTGCGACCAGGTGCTTTCTCCAGTTTTTCATCGTTGCGTTGTTTGTGCGCCCGGTACCGGCCAGTAGCTCGACTCGCGGTGCGCCTGTTGCATCAGGGTAATTAGTTGCTGCACCAGTTTCGGCTCCGTAGCCGCCCGGTTGGTCTTCTCCTGCCCATCGCGGCTCAGGTCATACAGCTCGACGGGCTGGCTGACGCTGTTGCGAACGGCTTTCCAGTTGTTCCAGCGCAGAGCCTGCTTCATGTCGCCGACCTGGCTGTCTTCGAGATGGAACTCCCAATACAGGGTGCGGCCGGGTTGAGCCGCCATCTTGCCGCCGGTTAGCAACGGGAGTATAGACTGCCCATCGGTCGTTATCGGCTTTTTATAACCGGTCAGCGCCGCAAACGTGGGCATGAAATCCCAGAAGGCAACCGGGTACGTGCTGGTTGTGCCCGGTTTGACGTGGTTCGGCCAGCTAACGATCATCGGCTCACGTAATCCGCCTTCATACATCTCGCGTTTGATGCCACGCAACCCACCCGAGCTATTGAAAAACGCCGCGTTGAACGCCGGGCTATCAGGGCCACTAGCCGCCAGCGTGGCGGGGCCGTTGTCGCTGGTAAAGACGATCAGCGTGTTATCATCGAGCTTCAGTTGTTTCAGCAGCTTCCGCAACTCGCCTACCTGCTGATCGAGGTGGGTCACCATCGAGGCGTAGATTTTCTCGCCGTCGGGCCAGTCTTTACCGGCGTACTGCGGCTTCACGGCGAGCTGGTATTTATCGTGCGGCAGCGTCGTGGCGAAGAAGAGGAAGAAGGGTTGCGTTGTATGCCCCTGCACGAAGGATTTCAGCTTACCGAAGCACCAGTCGGCCGTATATGTGCCTTTTTTACCGCCGCCGTTTTCGGGCAACTGCACAACGGATTCGTTCAGGTCGAGGTGATCGGTGTAGTAATCGTGGGCGTGGTTCTGGTCGAGGTAACCGGCAAATTCATCGAATCCCTGTTTGTTGGGTGTGCCACTGGAGCCTTTGGTGCCCAACCCCCATTTCCCGAAAATACCCGTGGCATAGCCCTGCGCCCTGAACAGTTCAGCCATGGTAAAGATGCTGTCGGGATACGAGATCCGGCTGCGGTTCGGACCATAGTTGCCCCGGATGTAGGTATGTCCGGTATGCTGGCCGGTCATCAGCGAACTGCGCGAGGGCGAACAAACCGACGTACCGGCATAGGCCTGCGTGAAGCGCATCCCATCTTTCGCCAACTGGTCAATATTGGGCGTTTGAATCTGCTTCTGTCCATAACAGCCCAAGTCTCCGTAGCCCATATCATCGGCCAGAATGAAGATCACGTTGGGCTTTTTCTCAGCTGGTTGAAACCGAACGGCAGCTACGCAGATGGCTAGCAGGAGAAAGAGAAAGAGGCGTTGTTTCATGTACGCTTTTGTTGGCTCGGGGAGTGTGGGTTGCTTTTTTGTCATCCCGACGGCAGGAGGGATCTTGAGTTTTCTTGAAATTAAGGTTGAGTTGCCCTCAAGATCCCTCCTGCCGTCGGGATGACAAAAAATCAATTCCCATCTGGTTTAACGGCGGTGATCATTGGGCTTAGCGGCCAGTTCCAGGTGGCCAGCGGGTCGGGCCGGGCGGGGTTGAACGTACCCAGATCGGTCAGCAGCGATCTGGCCAGTTCAGGTACGTTCGCCCGAATGCCTTCGGCTATGCAGCGGGCGATTTCGTAGGCACCGTAGGTGCTGAAATGGGTGTTGTCTTTCAGGGCCTCCGTTTGGCCGGAAAACGAGTTGGCGGGGTAATGCACAAAGGCCTTCAGCGACATTTCTGGCCCCCAGCTTTCATACAGCACCTTGCTCATCGCGTTCAGATCGATCAGGGCCACGTTCTCTTCACGGGCGGTCTGGCGCATGGCCTCGGGGTAATCCCCCAGCGTGTTGGTAATGTGGCCGGTCGAGTCGAAGCTGCGGCGATGCATGGAGGTGACCAGTACCGGAATACCGCCCTTTCTGCGAGCTTCGCCAATGTATAGTTTCAGTTGCTCTTTGTAGGTCGTAAACGGGTCGACGTGTGCGCTGCCCTGCTTCTGGTCATTATGGGCAAACTCGACGAACAGGTAATCGCCGGGCTTCATCAGGCTCACGATCTTCTCCAGCCGTTTTTCACTGACGAAGCTTTTCAGCGCCTCACCCGATTCGGCATGGTTGGCAACGGCGACTTTACCGGCCTTGAAAAAGCGCGGAATCATCTGGCCCCAGGCCGCCCAGGGCTCGCGATCCTGATCGACAACGGTGGAGTTGCCAGCCAAAAAAATGGTCGTTGCCTTATCGTTACGATTCAGTTCAACAGCACATACTTTGGTGTTTGGGCCGTTAAATTCCAGCGTTAGCTGGTTATCCCAGTTCAGGTAGCCCAACTCGCGCGGTTTCAGCCGTACGCGCTGCTGGTCATTGATTTTTGGCGTTCGCACGTTGACGGTAAACGTGCGGGTCTCGAACTGCCCGGCTTTCGTCACGATCTGCCCGGTCATCAGCCGCCGCGATTCGGCCCGCACCATCGTTGCCGATTCGCCGCCCCGATCGCCCAGGGTAACCGTCACGTCGTAGTTCCCCTCAGGTACGTCGACGGTGAAGTAGAAGGGTTTATCGCTGGTGCAATAATCATCCGTCAACGCATTTCTGCCACCCCGATCAACGGCGGTAAGCTGCGCTTCCTTCGTCAAACCGTAGCCCAGTTCTTTAGTGTACTGTGTAGCAGGCAACACGGGAGTGTAACCCTTGGCCACCTTCCCCGACCCAAAATCAAACTTGTAACTGGCTGGAGTTTGGGCCAGCGCCACCGCCATTGTCAGGCTCAGGAGGCTGGTGATCAGGTGTCGTTTTTTCATGCGTTGGAAACCATGTAGCACCGAAGCTCCAGCTTCGGTAGTGGTAAACTGGTCCATGACGACCGAAGCTGGAGCTTCGGTCGTCATGGCTTCGCATTATGTGTTGCCACGGGCAAGCAACAACGTAGCGTGAGTGCCGTTTTGATAGTAAGCAACGCTTTTGTCATCCCGACGGAAGGAGGGATGACAAAAAAGGCGACCATTCATTCACCGTTTCTCCGTCAGTTGCAGCGAGCTGTCATTGATCTCGAAGGTCTTTTTCTTCAGCATATTGATCACTTCAGCGCCAGCCAGCAGCACCGGCCCATAGCTATGGGCGGCGTAGACGTTGATGGGGCGGTGGTAGTAAAACGCCGGGTCGAAACCCATACCGGTGCCTACGCAGGTACCTTCTACCAGGCCTTTGTCTGTCACTTTGGTCGATACGGCATTCCAGCCGAGCAGCGTCATGGGTGCATACGCCAGCGGGTCAATCCAGCCGCGATTGATGGCACGGGCGATTGAATAGACGTAGATCGCCGTGGCTGATGTTTCCAGATACGAGTCGTTCCGGTCGAGCAGTTGGTGCCAGAAACCAGACCCCGACTGGCAGGCCGCCAGGCCGCGAACGTGGGCGCGAAGCAGTTCGAGCAGAGCCGGGCGACCGGGGTGATTGTCGGGCAATACATCGAGCAGTTCAACGGCCGTCATCAGGCCCCAGCCGTTGGCGCGGGCCCAGTGAAACTCGGGGTGTACGCTCATGCCCTCGACCCAGCCGTGCATGTAGAGGCCCTTCTCCTTGTTGAACATCCGCTTCGAGAATTGCAGCACCTGTTTTACCGCCTCGTCGTAATAGGACTTCTCGCCGGTCAGCTTTCCCATCTGTGCCAGTGCGGGTACGCTCATGAACAGATCGTCGAGCCAGAGCGTGTTGGGCTGCGGCCGGTTACGGGCCAGCGTACCGTCGGTCAGGCGGTGCTCTTGCCTGGTGATGTAGTTCAGGTACGTGTCGATCTGCGGCCGGAAATCGGTCTTGACTTTTGCCGTCCGGGCCAATTTGATCATCGCCGCCGCCATGGCCCCGGCGTCGTCGAGGGCATGGGGCGCCAGCATGGCCCGGAGTGGCGTATTCGCTTTTGGATCAGCCGCCACCTGGTTCTTGAAATACGGGGTCACCGAGACCAGGAACGCCAGCCGCTTGTTGGTGTACTCAGCGTAACGCGGGTCGCCGGTAGCTTCACTGGCCAGCAGCATGCCAGCATAGGTAACGCCCCATTCGTAGCTGGTCAGCCGGTAATCGCCGGGCTTGATGATGGCATTCGGATTGAACGTACCCAGGTCGGTGATGGCCTTTCCCGTTGTTTTATCAACCAGTTCGGCGGGCGTGGTCGTGTCCAGGTACGTATATACCCGGTCGAGCACCTGCGTCACGTCTGCTACCTTCGGCTGCCCATACGGAACCGGGTAATCGGGTTTCAGCAGGTGCAGCGGCGTGGTGGAATCGTTGGCTTTGGGCGCATTCTGGGCGGTTACGGTTCCGCTGGTTAAAGCGAGGGCGGTTATAAAGAGGAAGGCTTGTTTCATGGTTGGTTGGGGGGCTTTGTCCTCCCTCCTGACGTTGGGATGACAAAAAACATGTCGAAAGATCAAAATCAATGTGGCGAACGCCATCCTGCGGTCTCCTGCTACTGGGTTATTCTCTAGCCAGCGTCAGGCTCATCAGGCCGATCACGACGTCGTTGGCGATGGTTTTCAAGGTAAGGCTTTTTAGCATTTTCGATGGATTTAGCGGCAGATCAAGCACCGTAGCGGCACCTCCGGCGATTGCTCGGCCATTGTATGTCTGTTTCGATTCCTCGCCCGATACGATCGCGCCCGTTTTCAGGTGGATGCGGATCGGGCGGGGCTGTTTTAGGGAGAAAGCGAAACCATCGGTGTAATACTCTTTTTCGATCGGCCACCACGTTTCGGGATTGCGTAACGCCAGACTGTCGCGGCTGCCGTCGGTGTAGGTGACCACCACCGCACCGTTGATGAACTGGCTCTGCATGGGGTTGGTCGATCCCGCCATCAGCAGCCACGCGTGCGATGAGTTGCCGGTGAGCGGAATCGTCTGCTGGCGCGGGTAATTGTCCCACTGCGACGTGAACAGGATGTTCTTCGCATCAGCGCTGCCGGGCGTATTGAACGGGATACCCTGTGGCAATACAATCTGGTTTGTCGACCCGGCCAGTCTCCGCAATCCACTATCGTCGATCTCGGGCCTTTCCAGCGGATGCGGCCAGTCGCCGATCCCCTGCCAGGGCAGTTGCAGCGTGGTCACCTGCGGGCGGGGCGACAGGTATTTGTTCCGAAAAAGCTGCGTCACCCGGTCATTGTAGTAACGCGACAGACCGACCGTCTCCAGCCGCTTATTCGTTCGGGCCGACCAGTCGATCAGGCGTTCGGTAACAATGGTGCCGTTGGGAAGCCGGATCGATACGTTGTTTGTGCCGGGTATCAGTGCTTCTTTTGGCACCGTGACTTCAGCCGACAACGTACCTGACGGCAGATCGAGCGGTTGGATAAAGTCGTTGATCTGTACCGTTGCTTTTGTAGCCACACCGGTGTTATTCTGAAGCCGGAACGCCGACCCACTAACGTCAGCTTCGCCGACAGCCCGCACCGTCACTGGTTTGTCGACCCGGAAGCAGAGGGGCATCCACCAGCTTAGATCGCCCTGTTTTACCTGCAAAAAAGCCGTGTATGTACCCGGTGCGGCCTTGATCTGCGCTGTTAATCCCTGCGCCCTGAGCTCAATGTTGCTCAGTACCTGTTGCGGGTCTTTCGCCGTCATTACCCTGGCCCCGGCAAAACGTGCAGATAGCAGTCGGCCCGTTGTATACGTTTGTTCAGGTACCGGCAACACGGGTTTGGCCCCGGCCCAGCTAAGTTCGATCCGATACGCGTCGGCAGGCAGCGCACCAATCTCGATCACCGGTTTTCCGACCGACGCCGATACGTTCGTCCAGGCAACTTGTTTACCGTTGACCGTTACCCGCTTCACCTGCCCCTGCGCAATGACCTGGAATTTCAGGTTGAGTTTCGTCGGAAAACTGGGGCGCAACAGGTACGTATCCGTTCGCCCTTCCCGCTTAAAATCGAAACTCAGGTCGGGAAGACTGATCGAGGCGTAGTGCCAGGCGGCGGGCAGGCCGGGGCGAATGGTCAGCGTCTTGTTCAGGGCGTCGGGCACAATACCAAACAGCCCTTCCACCAGCGCCCGCGAGAACATGCCAATGGGATCGGCAAAATCGCGGTAGGCCTCGCCACGGGTGGCGTCGTAATGCGAAATCTGAACAATGTTGCCGGGGCTGCCACCCAGGTACATCGACGCCAGCACTTCACTTTTAAAGAGCGTGAATGCCTCGTCGGTACGGCCCGCCTGCCAGTTGGCCAGTGCCGTGTGCATCGACTCGCCCAGTGCCACATTATTCAGCGACCAGGTGTAGGGCATCCAGCCTGAGGTGGAAATCGTGTAGTAATTGCCGTCATCGAGGCCAACGGCCCGGACGGGAATGTGCGGAATATCGGTGTCGATGTAGCGCACGCTTTGCCAGGCCTGAAACGCGTCGGGTACGTCGGAGTCGAGGCTATGGTAGATGGTCCAGATGGCGGGGGCAGGATGTACAAGCCGGTTGCCGAGCTGGTCTCTGAATTCGCCATATGTGCCCTTCGTGGGTAGCCACAACAGTGCATTCATTGCCCGTCGGATCTTCTCCGATTCGCGGCGGTACGGAAGCGGATCGTCGCCCAGCAACAAGGCAATCCGGGCTGCTTTTTGGTACGCCAGGCAGTTGTAGGCCGACGTGTGCGTAACCCCGCCCCCACTATATTGCAGCGCGTCGCTGGCCCAGATGGCGGCGTAGGCATCGTACAGCCCATCGCCATCGGGGTCAAAATGGCGGGTTTCCCAGGCGAGGTGCCGTTTCAGCACAGGCCACGTCTCCTTCACGAACGCCAGGTCACCGGTCCACTGGTAATGCCGCAGCAGCGCGTCGATGTACACCAGGTTCATGTCATAATGGTGTGCCCGCAGGTTTTTTCCGTTTGGGTCGCGACTGATGTAGCCGCTCGAGAACATACCGATACCCAGTTTCTCGGTGCTCCGCGCCAGGTGCATGGCGGTATCGGGTACGATCGGCCCCGCCGCCGGACTCGTCACCTGCGACGCCGCGTAGGCCGACAGGTGAGCGCGGGCGCGGTCGTGCCAGCCGAGCGGATCGGCGGTGTAGGGGCCACGCCAGCCATTCAGGCGCATCCGCCAGCCAATGGCTCCGTGCATATACGATGGCGACTCCCAAATGGCATCCGACGCAATAGCCAGTGCCCCGCCAATGGTGTTGAGGTACGGATCGGGCGTTTTTACTACCACCCGCCCGGCCAGCTGCGCCCGCTTCGTTTCGGCAGCCCGAAACACGTCAGCTACGGCGCCGTAGCTGATCATCGGTTGTGTGGCGGGGTTATAGATGGTCAGGTACGCGTCGGTCTCGGAAGTGATAGCCAGCCTGCCTACCAGCACAGGTGCCTTTTCGGGCGCCGACTGTTCCAGCGTCAGCGGCGACGTTAGTTTCGTGGCATCGCCAACGGTCAGGATCGAGGCGGGCGGGAACGTACCTGACAGGCGTTGCTCTTTACCGGGTTTGGCCGGTTGCTGGGCGTCTTCCACAAAATAGCGCCCATCGGGCCCAACTGGCTGGCCTGTTCCGTAGGTCAGCGAGAACGTACCTGAACTGATGGCGTAGCTGTTGTCTTTGCAGTTTTCGGGCTTCAGGTAAAAGTTCGATTCCGGGTCGGGTCCCATATCGCCATCGCGGGAGAATTTTTTGCCCGTAGCCCCGCCAAACGCCCAGATCAGCTCAACGGAGCCGGGTACGTTCTCGAACCGCGTCTTCAGCACAAGCCCTTCGCCGTCGGCCAGCGCCTGTATCGCCAACTCGCACTGCCCACCACTTAACAACGGGTCGCTGATCGTATACAGCCTGGCACCGGGCCGATAACGGGCGATGATCGTTTGCGCGTCGGTGAGCCACTTGCTTTGCCCGTCAACGACGATTCCGAGCCTGAGATTACCGCCCATACCGGGCATATACAGCGCAAACTCAGGCCGGTCACCGCTTTCAATTCTAAACGCGGTGTTGGTACCATAGAGGGCTCTGGTAAAAAGCCGGTTTCCGTTGGTAATAACAAAATCTGTCCCCTCCGGCCGGTACCGCAGTTCGCGCTGCTGGTTATGCCAGAGGGTGGCCGGCAGTTTAATCGGGTACAGTTCCTGCGAATAAGCCGGTTGCAACAGCACGAGCAACCCAAGGAGAATGCGTGGGATGTGGTTCGACATTTTGGGGCGGGGTTTTGCTGGCGTTGTCGCTTGCCTGTGGCGAGTGACCTGTATCTAGAGGGCCTCCGGCCCGTTGGTTGATGGTCAACGGTGTTAGTCGAATGACCACAGCTACGTCCGGGCCAGAGGCCCTACTGATAAAAGTCACTCGCCACAGGCAAGCGACAACGATTCGGTGGCGAAACTACGTTTCCGCTAACACGTACCTACTTCACTTCCAGTAACTTATTCAGCACACCCATCGGTACGCGGAAGGCGGTACCGTGGCGGGTGCCTGGTGGAAAACTGACTTTATCAGACACATCGGTCCAATTCACGAGGTCGGTCGATTGCACGGCGCCCATCGTGTGTTTCGTGTATTTGTCGAAATAAACGACCCAGGCGTTATCGATTTTAGCGACGGTGGGGCCTTCTGCCCAGTAAGCGCCGGTAATGGGAGCAGTTGGCGCTGAGTAGCCACCCGTGAGCGTGTTGCTCCGCGCGATGCGGATATTCTTCTGGGGCGGGGTTTTGGTCTCGTCTTTCAGGAACATCACGTACTCGTTTTTGTCCCGAATAATCGTCGCGTCGATCACGTTAAAGCCTTTGTCGTACAACAGTTTGGGAGCGCTGAACGTCTTGAAATCCTGTGTGGTCACGTAGTACATGCGGTGGTTGTACTTCTCGTCGCCCGCCCCTTCCGATTGTGGAAAGCGGCCAGGAAGGGTAGTAGCCCAGTAAATCATGTACGACTTCGTAGCCGCGTCGTAGTTGATCTCGGGTGCCCAGCAGTTCAACGCCGTTGGTTCATGGGCCATCACCGGCACGAACTGCTGCTCCGACCAGTTGATGAGGTCTTTCGACCTGGCGTACCCGATGCCTTTATCGTTCCAGCTTACTGTCCAGACCATGTGGTAAGTCTTGTCGGGGCCCTGAATGATGCAGGGATCACGCATGAGTCTGGCGTTGCCGATCACCGGCGTCAGCAGCGATTTATCCTTGTTCAGGGCTTTCCAGTTGTAGCCATCGAGGCTGTAGGCCAGGTGCAGACCATCTTGCCCGTTGTCTTTAAAATACGAAAACAGGTACGCCTCTCTGGGGGCCGATTGGCTCCAGGCGGCGGTGATCGATACACAAAAAGCAAGCAACAGCTTTTTCATATGGAGTCGATTGGCGAAGCATACCAGCGTCAGCAACGCACTATAGCGCGAATCGTCTACGCGTCGGCAATAACCACCCAAACTAGTCTTTATACGTCCGCTTCAACCAATCAGCGGGGACGGGAATGATGCAGATGTTCATCGACTTGTTATCGTCGGAGAGCATGGCCGACTGAATCTGAATGCGGGTGCCGTCGGGGCTGAAAGTGGGGTGTGGATGGTCGGCAGCGGTGGTTTTATGGCCCGCCGACAGCAGGATCATCTCGCGGGTGTGGCGATCGATGAGGTAGATGTTGCGGGCGAAATCATCGCCCACGGCCCATCGTCCGTCTGGCGAACCATGCACGTGCCAGAGACCGCTGCCGCTGGGCGTTTGGCCGGCAATGGTCATCTCCCGGGTACGCAGGTTCACAATGCCCAGGCCGGTTGGTTTTTCGCGCGTTCCCGATGGTCCCCAATCCGTTTCCTGACCGGGATTCTGCACGTCGGGCACAGTAGCGGCCTTGTCGGTCTGGCTGACCAGCGCCGCCGTGGTCATGGCTATTTTCCGGTGGCCCATGATGGCAATGGCAACTTCATCACGGGAAATAACGGCTTCGTGGGTTACCCATTCATAGTCCGATTCGGGGTAGAGTGGCCGTAGCCCGGTACCATCGGCGCGGACTGTCCAGGTACGTTGGGGTGATTTACCACCCGTTTCCCAGCAAAACACGATCTCGCCCGGCACAAACGGATTGGCCTGGATATGACCTACCTGAAACGGCACTGAAACGATGTATTTCAGTTCGCCCGTTTTCACGTTCATGCCCGCCAGTCCCGCCGGACCGGCCCCCATTTTCCGGGGGCCAAACGACCCTTCAATTTTCGTATCGGCCGCCAGGTGTTTCGCCGCTTCGGTCTTACCAACCCGGAAATACACCCACTCTTCGTCGGCATCGAGCGCCATATCGCCACCGGCACCCAGTTCGGCTGGGGTGGTACCGCACACACGCTGGTAGACCGTGGCGGGTTGCAGCTTGCCCGATTCACTGTCGGCAAACAGTTTGGCGAGATCTACTTCAACGATTTCCAGTGACGCATCACGGCCTGATTCGGGGGCGCGTTCCGCGTTTCGGGCGGGATTACGCATGAAATAGAGCTTCATCGACCTGGCGGCGATGTTGAGCATGCCCGTGTAGCCGCCTTCGGTCACCTGCACCTGCCCGCCCGTTTTTTCGTTCACCGCGATTGCTTCACCTTTCACCCGGTTCGAGCGAAAGATGAGCCATTTCCCGTCGGCGGTCCATTGCCGGTGTGTTTGGTAAATCTTCGAGTCGCCGGTGGGTTTACTGGTCAGAAACGTCAGCGGCGTTCCGGTAACGGGGTCTTTTATGACCTTTCGTTCCGACGGGAACCGCGTACCGATCTGCGCTTGTGCTGATACCACCGCCAGAAGCAGCGAGATCGTGACAATCGTTGAATGCGTTCTGGTTTTCATAAAACGAGAGTGAGTTAGACGTGTGGCTTTGCAAACTTCGTTGTCGCTTGCCTATGGCGAGTGACGCCTATCAATAGGGCCTCTGGCCCGTCCGTAGAACCAAACCAAATCAGCGCTAAACAGTCGTTTCATAGTTACCAACGGGCCAGAGGCCCTATCGATAAGGGTCACTCGCCCCAGGCAAGCGACAACGAAGTTTGCAAAGCCACAGGACAGAGCGCGAAGCAACATGTTTCCACTACCGATTGATTACGCCGCAACTACCCTACTTCAGCTTGAAAGGCAGGAACCAGTTGTTCTTATCCATCAGCTTTGTGCGGACGGCGTCGGCGTTGGGGTTGTTGGCTTTTTTCAGCTTCAGGTACACCTTGTCGGCCAGGAAAGCGGGGTCGTTGCGGCGCAGGGCTACCCGCACCAGATCAGGCCAGCGCTGCCCTTCGTAGGCCAGTTCCAGCGCCGATTCTTCGATGAGCGAATTCTCGATGGACACCGTGCTATCACCCACTACAGGTACGTTCAGCAGACCCGCGCGGCCCCGGATGCCGTTGTTCCGGTACCAGGGGTCGCGGAAGAGCGGTACGTCGCCGTTACGGGCGTAGAAATCGTAAGGCGGCACATCGAACGTTGATTGCTGGAAGGTCTCGTCACGGCCAACGGGGTCTGAATCGAACGTGGTGGAAATACCGTAGTTCAGTAGCGCGTAGGCCAGTTTCCGGCGACCATCGCGGTTGGCGGCTTCGGCAAAACGCAGGTGCAGTGTGGCGGCCCGGTACAGGAACCAGGTGCCGTTCTTCTCCTGCAAGGTGGCTCCGATGGGCAAACCTGTGTTAGGGTCAACGTAGTTGTAGAGGTATTTCATGATCACCGGGCTACCGGCAACGGTCTTGTAGGTCAGTCGGCCACGGGCGTCGAACGGGAAGTTGTTGCTCTGCTTCTGGCTATTCCAGAGGTCGATGGCCTGCTGAGCGGGCGCGACCTGATACCGGCCGTTGATGTTCGAGAACAGATCGATGAAGGGGTTCTGGGGTTTGAAGTTCTTGTCGAACGGCATGAACCAGATCCATTCGTAGTTGAACCAGTTTTCGGTGGGCCGACGGGCAAACATCGACCGCCAGCCCAGCGTGTTGGCATCGGCCAGCCTGTTGATGCTGCTGACGCCATCGAGGTAGCCAACGGCCAGGTCGTTGTTAGCCGTACCGGCGTAGTGAATCTTGTAGGTGGCATAAAACGCTTCCGAGTTCGGGTCAACACCCGTCCGGGCGGCGGTTTCGAGCACCAGTTTGTAGGTCTGTGCCGCTTTCAGGTACTGGTTGTCCCAGAGGTACAGATCGCCCAGCAGCACATGCTTGTTAATGAAAAACTTGTTCAGCGGATACCCATCCACCGGTGCCGCCACAATCGACGTGGTTGACGTGTAGGGCTCGCGGTAAACCGACGGAATGGCCTCCATGGTCTTGATCAGTTCCTTGATCAGCACGGTTAGCTCCATCCGGGGTACCGACGACACATTGGCAATGTCCGTCACATTCTCGTAGGTCTCCGTCACGTAGGGTACCGACCCGAACTGAATACCCAGTTGCAGATAGACCCAGCTCCGCAGCGCCGTAATGTCGGCCGCGCGCTGGTTGTATTCGTCAACGCGCATCTTGTTCTGCTGCAACATGAGCCTGAAATTCTTCAGGATGTCGTTGCAGTTCAGAATAACTTCGTAATACGGCCTCGGGTCGGCATAGGCATTGCCCACCGCCACGTCGTGGTTGTTGAGCTGCCGGAGTTGTTCGTCGGCATTCACCGTCACGTCCATCAGGTCGGCGCGTAGTTCGTTCAGGACCACGTACTGCTGGGCCAGGTTCATGAATTTCCCGTAAAGCCCCAGCACCGCTGCATCGGCGTCGAACACGTTCCGGTATACCTGCTCGCTGGTCAGGGCATCTTTGGTGTCTACTTCCAGCAACTTGGTACAGGCCGATGCCCCCACCAGGAGGCACGTGACCAGCCCGGCAATACCTATTTTTTTCTTGACTGACGATTTCATAAAAAGCGGCAAAAAGGATTAGAGGCCAAACTTGACACCGATCTGAACGGATTTCTGAATGGGCTCGAGTGTATTGTCAACGCCCTGCCCAAACGGGCTGTTGGTGGCACTGAACTCCGGGTCGTAGCCCAGGTAGTTCGTGAACGTCAGCAGGTTATTGGCGCTGGCGTAGAACGTCAGGTACTTCAGCAGAGCCCGGTTGATGGGGAAGTTGTAGGAAGCCGCTATCGTGCGTAACCGAACGTATGACCCATCTTCGATCCAGCGGGTCGAGAAGCGGGCGTTGCCCAGCGGATCGCCAAGCGTTGCTTTGGGTACGTCGGTCAGCTGCCCGTCGCCCCGCCAGCGGTTCAGCACTGCCTGCGACTGGTTATTGGTGCCCGATACCGATTCCAGCACATTGCGGGTGTAGTTGTACAGGCTGTTGCCCGACACAAACGTGATCAGCGCATCGAGCGTGAAGTTGCCGTAGCTGACGTGGTTGCTGATGCCGCCAAAGAAATTGGGCGCCGGGTTACCGATGATCTGCCGGTCGCGCTCGTCGATGATCTTGTTGTTGTCCAGATCGGCAAAACGAATGTCGCCACCCCGGAAGGGCCGCAGCGAACCGTCTTTCTGGCGGGTCTGCAAACCGGCGGTGGTTGCCTGCGCATCGGTCGCGAACACACCCTGGGCAACGTAGCCATAGAATGCGTTCGGCGTTTGGCCTACGCCCGTCAGGTACGTTGCCGCCCCGAACGCGTTGATCAGATTGCCGTCGGGCAGTTGGTCGATGACCGAAACCGCCCGGCCAATGTTCACGCCCAGATCCCACTTGATCGCGGGCCGGTTCAGCATCCGCACGTTCAGGCTGGCCTCCAGTCCGCTGGTGGTCATGGCCCCGCCGTTGCGCAGCATGGTTGAAATACCCGCCACCGTTGGTGTAGTCTCCACGATCAGCATATCAGTGGTTTTGTTGCGGAACACGTCCAGACTCAGGCCCACCCGATCATTCAGGAACGACATATCCAGGCCCAGGTTGGCTTTGGTTACCGTTTCCCACTTCAAGGCGGGATTGGCGATGTTGCTCCGAATCAGGCCCTGGATACCAAGCAGGTTCTGCCCTGTGTAATACTGACGAGCGCCGTAGTTACCGATATCGTCGTTACCAACCCGGCCATACGATGCCCGCAGTTTCAGCAGATCGAATGGCGAATTACCCATGAACCCCTCCGACGAGATCTGCCAGGCTGCCGACACCGCCGGCATCAGCGCGTAGCGGAGACCGCCAATACCCACCGATTCGGTCGATACCTGCCTGCCAAACCGCGACGAACCGTCCATGGCCCCGCTGAACGACACGAAGTACTTGTCGGCGTAAGCGTAGTTCAGGTTCAGGTACGTATTCAGCCAGTTGTATTCGCCCAGGCCACCGCCGAGGTTGTTCAGCAACGCCACCCCGTTACCCGCGCTGATCAGTTCATCGGTGGCTGAGTTGTAGCCCTGAATCCGGTCCTGTTCGGTTTTGCTGTTCAGGTAACGAACCCCGACGCGAGCCGAAAATTCGTGCCGGTAATTGATCGTTTTGGTATAGGCTGCGTACACTTCCGTGTTGAAGTTGAACAGCCGTTTCGTCTGCGAACCCAACTGGTTCTGGGCAATGGCGTTACTCAGCGTATCGCTTAAAATGCCCCGGCGTGGCACGAACCGGTTCTCTTTGACCTTATCGAAAATCACCGATACGCTGGCCCCCAGTTCCAGACCGGGCATAACGTTGTATTGCAGCCCCAGGCCACCCACGAAGCGATAGGCCCGGTTGCTGGCCTGCATGAGGTTACTGACCACCGTGGGGTTCCCTACCCGAAACACATCTTCGTCGGCATAATCGGGCGAGGTGATGCCCGTCGATGAGATCTCGTAGTCGCTCAGGAAAGGCGCTTTGACCAGCGACAGGAAGATCGGGTTGGTTTTAGGCGCAAAACCCAGGTCTTTTATGTTGGCTTCGTTGTACGAAAAGCTCATGTTGGCAATGCCCTTCAGCCGGTTGCTCAGGTTCAGGTCGGCGTTGAACCGGGTGCTGTACTTGCTCACGTTCGACTGCGCCAGGGCCGTGTTGTTGGTCAGATAATTCATCGACAGGGCATATTTGGCAATGTTATCGCCCCCCGTCACTTTCAGGTACATGTTGTTCGACAGGCTGTTGGTGAAGAGTTTCTTCTGCCAGTCGGTGCTGTTGTGGTACTGGTAATACGTACCTGAGTTTGGGACGTCGTTGAAATAAGGCAATGCCTGAAGCTGTTCCGTGGTCGCCCCGCCCGAGCTTAACACGTTGGCCAGGTACGTCCGGTAGTCGGTGGCGTTCAGCACGGGAATGGCCGTTGGAGCCAGGTTCATGCCGCCATTCATCGACAGGTCGATCCGGGTGCCGAGGTCTTTGGCCCGCGAGGTGGTGATCACGATCACGCCGTTGGCGGCTTTGGTGCCGTATTGGGCGGTAACGGCGGCATCTTTCAGCACGGTAATGTTGCTGATGTCCCGCACATCGATATTCGCCAGCGGATTCTCGGCGTAGTTATTGGCCAGTGAACTGCCGTAGGTACCATTGTCGTAGATCATGTTATCGACAATGATCAGCGGCTGGTTGGTTGCCGACAGCGACGTATACCCCCGCAGTAGCAGATTGGCCCGCGCATTGGCCGTTCCTGAGCTACGGATGCTGTTCAGGCCCGCAATTTTTCCCTGCAGATACGAGTCCGCCGTTTCGTTGTAGCGCGTCCAGATGTCGGCCATATCGACGGTGGCGGCGGCGTTGGCCAGGCGGTTGGCGGGCATGGCGTGGTTGGCCAGCACCAGGGGCGTGAACAACGACGGACGGTCGCCTTCGTTCAGGGCAATCGTCAGCGTTTTGCGGCCATCTACCGGAATTTCGCGCGTCTGGTAACCAGGCCCCTCTACCCCTACCGACACGTTATTGCCGGGGATCGCCAGGGTGAAGCGTCCGTCGTCGCCGGTGATCGAGGTTGTCAGGTTTTTGTAGAATACCCGGGCGCCCGTCAGCGGTTTTTTGGTGGCGGCATCGATCACGACCCCTTTGATTTCGCCGGTCAGTTTGGGCGGCGCTTTGGCCGCCACAACGGTTACGTACTCGGCACCGTCCTGTCCGTAGCTCACCAGCGAGAGCAGCATCAGCCCGCCAACACCCAGCAAGCGTCGGCCGACGCGGTGAACTGCCTGAATTGATTGTATAAAATGTTGCATCGACGGTTTATGGAAAGGCGTCATTTGTGGTCATTAATGGTCATTACGCCGGGGCGCGGAACAAATGACATTTCTTAAAGTACAGGCACCAGCCGGATGTAATCCAGGGCCATACTGTTGGTCCCGTTGGCGATCAGGTACATATCGAGCGTGCCGAACGAGGTGGTCGTGTATTCGCCCAGCAGCACCTCCGTATAGGTATCGTTCGGCACGGCTACATTGGCGAACGTTGTGGCAGTCAGGCTCCCCATCGCCAGCCGCTGACTGACCACGATCGGCAGCGTGTTGGTCCGGTAATTCCGGGTCTGGTCGTTGAGCGCTACCCAGTACACTTTGTACTTCATGTTAGGCACTTCGGGCACCCGGTAACGTACCCAGAAGCCAGTTACCCCGTGGGCAATGATCGACAGATCGCGGAAGGTCTGACTCGTAACCGGATTCAGTTTCTCCCGAATGGCAATGACCGTGGACCCTACATTCTGTAGCTGCGACGAATAGTTTTCCCCTTGAACCACAATGGGTTGCAACCGGCTCTGCACCGCTACGTTCGATTTGTTGAACACGTAAGCGACACCATTACTCAGCTTGACTGTACTCACCAGGGCCGCTTTGTCGAGCGGCACATCCACGCCGAATTTCGATTTCAGCACGGCGGGGAGTTTATCCACGGTGTAGAGGCCTTCAACCGCCATGTCTTTCAACACCTGATAGCTCGCCAGGTTGTAGGTACTGTCGGCGGTGCTCGTTTTGAAGTAGGGCGACAGCTTGGTTACCTCCGCCGCGAAGGCATCGTTCGTCAGCAGAATGTACGTAAACTGTTTCGACTCGTCGGCCAGGTTGTAGACCAGATCGGTAAACTTATTTTTCTGCTCAATCCCCGTCCCCGGCCGATACACCGGCCGACCCGTGGTTGAACTGATGCTATCGACGATGGCTTTGTCCGGGTTCAGCACCAGATATGACAGCGAGCCGAGCACCTTATTCTGCACGTAGGTGTCTTTCGATCCATTGATGAACCCCAGCAGATTAGGTTGTACCACCGATGCTTTGTCGAGCGTGTGCAGCACCCCGTTGGCTACGTATTTATTTGAGCTGGTAATCGTCGCCTCACCAATACGGCCATTCGTAAACGGAATGTACTTGCCGTTCACCATCTGAATCCTGACTTCCTGGGTAGCGGCGGGCATTGGGTACGTTTGCAGGGCCACATGGTTGCCCACAAAGAGTTTCAGGGCCGTGGTGTCGCCGAGCGAAGCCAGATCAACCGCTTCCAGTGCCTTATTGGTAGGAGCCCAAACCGTGTAGTTCTTCGATGAACTGATCAGTTTGTCATACCCGCTCTTAACCAGCAGATCGCTGAACTTGCTCAGCTCGGGCTGCGCACTGATTTCGCTGAACAGGGTTCTGGTCAGTGCACTATCAGCAAGCGTTACCCGATCGTCCCATTGCTTACAGGCCGCGATACAGACGCCCAACAGGCCGATCAGCAGGAGTGAATACTGTTTTTTCATTGCAAAAAAGAAAGGATGAATGAGGCCGGACAGGTTACGGAACGAGTTGGCCATTCCGGTTAAAACGTGGTCTCGTCTGGGGCATATCGATCGGGATGAAATGCACCATGTCGAGGTTGTTGTTATTCTGCGTACCCGAAATGTTGGTGAGGCGGAACGTGTGCCGGTCGGTCGTTTTGATGTCGATGATGCCGAGCAGGCGACCGGGCAGGTTCCGGTCGGTGCCGGGGTCGCTATAGAGTTTCCAGCCAAGGGCTTCCAGCTCCCCTTCCGAACCTGCCGGCGCGGTATCGGTAAAGGCCATCGGGCGCGGCAGCATCTCGCCGTCGACACTGCCCTGGCAGATGTTGACCGAACCACCGCTCTGTTTCTGGAACCGGTAACAAACCCATACTTTATAGCGGCCTTTTACCAGCATCGGCGTCTTCAGATCGACCCACACGCTCCGGTTTGGCCCACCCAGCGGGATCATGAGGTAATCATTTTTATAGACCGAGAAGTTCGACGCCGTGGTGTAGGCATAGGTCAGGTTGAAGTTCGACCGCTCCCAGTTGATGTCTTTCACCGAGCCGTAGATGAAATCGTAGTTCTTTTTGCCGTAATAAGCGGGCAGCTTGCGAATCTCCGGGAAGTCGGCCACGTCCCAGTAGACCGGCGTTGGCTTACGTACTTTCGACACGAAATGACCCGTCGAGCTGTGAATTACCCCGTTGGTAGCGGCATTATCGCTCAATGTCCGTTCCAGCTCCACGCCCTGCTCGTGAATACCGTTGAAATCATCGTCGTTGATCAGCACCGTTTGCCCATCCAGCTTCGACGTCACCACCTCCAGCGGTACTTTGGTCGTGTGCGACTGAGCCGTAATAATATCGGCCAGGTACTTGGCGCCGGGCAGCAGGTGGTAGGCCACGTAGAGGTTCAGGCTGTCGGCCTTGTTGCGCGGATTGCCGGTGTTGGAATACCGTTTTTTCAAGGCGTCGAACGTGGTAAACCCGGCTTTGCCCAGGGCCGTATTCGATTCAGCCAGCACGGTAGTCCAGCGTTTGTCGGGGTCGGGGTCAACTACGTTCAGGGAGTCGTAGTAACCGGTTTGCTTCAGGGCTTCGGTGAAGATCGAGTAGGCCGTATTCTTTTCGAGCGTGGCCGCCAGTGTTAACGTAGCCGGCTTCAGCACGTTATCGATCACGTGCAGAATGCCGTTGCTGGTGGTGATGTTTGTTTCCAGTACCAGCGCCTGCCGGTTCAGGCTATAGCTCGATGTGCCGTTGGCAAACGAAACGCCGCCCAGCAGGTATTGGCCATACATGGTCACCAGCGGCAACTTCCCGTCTTTAAACGATTTGGTCGTCAGCGTATCCCGGATGATGTGGATCTTGGCGATGCCCTGCGCCTCTTCTTTCGTGAGGGTAGCCGCCGTCTTGTTGATCGCCGTCAGGTACGTTTTCACGCCTGCGTTGGTGGGCACAAACATGGTGTAGGCCCCGTAGGCATCCAGAAACCCTTCATAACCCGCCTTATCCAGGATCGCCGTGAATTCGGAGAAGCTATCGGGCCGGGTTTTCAGGTAGCTGAACATGTTCACGTCGCTCGTCGTGGTCTGCACGAAGTCCTGCTCGCGGCACCCGATCAGGTACACCAGCGGCAGCAGGATGCCTAGCGTGAGCAGTATAGAATTACTGATTTTTTTCATGGCGTTCATGATCGGAAGCGTTCGGTACTGTTCAAAACCAGTTGGCTTACTTGTAGAATGGGTTCTGGATCAGCAGCTTATTCGTCTGCAATTCGTACTGGTAAATGGGCAGGTAATGGCTGTTGTAGTCCTTGTATTTGGCAATAGCCGACTGCTGGCGGTCGGGCGGAACGCTCCGGGCCACCATATCGAGCAGGATGTCCAGGCGCTTGTAGCTGTTCCGTTTGGCGTGGCGCAGCACATCGTACCAGCGCTTTCCTTCAAAGGCCAGTTCGCGGGCCCGTTCTTCCAGAATGTAGTCGGCCACCGCTTCGGTATCGGCCGGGTCGGGTGTTTTCAGGGTGCCGTCCAGCGCCTGGGCCCGGTCGCGAATGGTTTTCACGATGGTCAGGGCTTCGGAGCCACGTTTGAGCATGGCCAGGGCCTCGGCTTTCATCAGCAGCACATCGGCGTAGCGATACACGATCCAGTGAGCGTATGATTCGTTGATAACGCGCAGCGTGGTGCCGTTCAGGCTCACGTATTTCCAGATCGTGCCGTCTGATGCCCGCAGCGCCGACTCGTCGCCGCGCAGGTCTTTTTTGGTGTCGTCGAAGAAATCCTGGGTGTATACCTCGTCGATCACATAGGAGTTGGCAATGAACCGGCGCGGAGCCACAAACATGCCGTAGAAACCGTTGATCCGCTGGCGATCATACTGCAACTCAAAAATCCCTTCGTTTGAATTTCCCTGAACAAACACCTGATTGTGAAAGGCATTACCCTGAATCAGACCAAATTTGGCGCTGCTGGTGATCTTGTTGCAGGCGGCCAGCGCCACATCGTACTTCTCCATCCACAGGGCCACGTCGGCTTGCAGGGCATTCACCGTATACCGGGTAATCCGACCTTTGTTCGACGCCACATCGCCGTAGGCAAGCGGGGCAGCCGGTTCAGCCTCGGCCAGGTCTTTCACGATCTGGGCCAGTATATCGGCCTGCGTGCTTTTCGGGATAGGTGTTATCTGGTTATCCGAAACGGTTGCGTTCAGTTTCAGCGGTACATCGCCGAACGTGCGGGCCAGGTAAAAATACAACAGCGCCCGCAGGGTCTTTGCTTCGGCCAGTGTGCTGTTCAGCGACTCCTGCGTGAAGGTTTTGTCGCTTTCCGTCACCGTGGGCGCAAACTCGATGACCGTGTTGCAATAGTTGATCACCTGATATAGGCTGCGCCAGTTGGCAATGCTATTGCTGGGCAGCAGGTTCACGTTGATCATGTCGGTCTCTTCAGGCCGGGTCACAAACGTGGAAGCGAGCATATCGGCCCGGAGCTCGCCCCAGAGAAACAGCGTTTCGGGAATACCGTTGAGCATACCGGCGTAGCAGCCCATGAGGGCCGCCTGTACCTGCTCTTTGGTCCGCCAGAACTCGTCTTTCGTGATACCATCCTGCGGCCGAAGATCCAGGTACGTATTGCACGAAGTTGGCAACATCAGCAGCAACAGGGCCGATACGCTATAGATTAATTTCTTTACCATTACTCAAAGTCGTTCAGTTCTTTATGAGGTGGGGGGTGGTGGTTGATTGGTTGATTAGTTGACTGGTTGGTTGGTTCGTTGGTTAAAAACGCGAAGTATCCTTAAACATAAAACCCTATTAATCAACAAATTAACTAATCAACTAACCAACCAATTATCCAATCAACCAGTCAACCAATCCCCTAAAACGAAGCAGTAAGCCCCAGGGTAACCGTTTTGGCCGGTGGGGTCATCGAATAGTCGACCGCGATGCGGAACGGATCGTTACCGCGCAAACTCACCTCGGGGTTTTGCCCTTTGTAGTTGCTCCAGGTGTAGAGGTTCTCGACGGTGAGGTAGCCGCTCAGGGCCTTCAGGCGCAGCTTATCGAGCACCTGCTTGGCGAAGGTGTAGCGCAGCGTTACCGTTCTGAAGCGCAGGAACGACGCATCTTCAACGTACCGGCTCGAACCTAACCAGTTATAACCAGCCCCATACAACGCTCTGGGTACGTTGGTCACATCGCCCGGTTTGCGCCATCTCGACAGCACTTCCGTACTCTGATTATCATACGAGTACATCGCCGTTGTCGACATCCGGGTGCCATTTACGATGTCGTAATCAGACCGGAAGTTGAAGAAGGCCGTCAGTTTCAGCCGGTCGCGCCAGCCGATGCTGCCGCCAAAACCACCCGAAAAGGCCGGGTTGCTGTTGCCGAGGTACACAATGTCTTGGTAGTTGATGTTGCCATCGTGGTTGATGTCTTCGTAGATGGCATCGCCCGGCTGGAAAATATAATCGGTAGCGGGGTAGTTGAACCGCATTTTCACGCCCTGCCCGTCGGGGGTTATAATCGGTTCGCCGTTCCGGCCACGGGCCACCGTTGCGGCCTCATCTTTATACACGCCCTTGTAGCGGAAGCCGTAGAACGAGCCAAACGGGTTATTCTCCTGGATGTATGATTTGTACTGACCGTTGGCGGTGATGTTCCCCGATTCGCGCGGGTACAGATCTGAGATTTCGCGGATGATGTTGATGTTCCGGGCAATGTTCAGGTTCAGGTCGATCGTGATGTTCTTCGTCTTGTACGGGGTCAGGCCCAGATTCAATTCCCAGCCCTGGTTATCCAACGTACCCACGTTCATGTCGACGTTGTTGAAACCGGTGTAGGACGGAATCTGGAGACCACGGAAAAACAGGTTATTCGTCCGGTTCTTGTACAACTCGGCGTCGAGCGTGATGCGGCGCTTGAACATGACCAGGTTAAGCCCGAAGTTCTGACCGATCAGCGTTTCCCAGCGCAGGTTCTGCAATTCCATGCTCGACGGTACAATGGCGGGAGAACCCAGATACGACCAGGGCAGCGTGGTGTAGGTGCCGAAGAAGGTGTAGTCGTAGCGGGGTGCGTTACCCGTTTGCCCGTAACTCGCCCGCAGCCCCAGGAAATCGAGGTACCTGGTGAATCCCTTCATCCATGGCTCATCCGAGATGGTCCATTTGCCGGAAATCGATGGGAAGACGCCATACCGGTAGGCCGGGCCAAAGCGTGAGTTACCGTCGCCGCGGACACCCACGTCAATGTTATATTTGCCTTTATAACCGTAATGAACGTTCCAGAGAAGCCCCACCGTGCGGGTTTCAAATACTGACGACGCAATGGTCGATGCCGTTTGGCGACCCGCATTCGATACGTCCTGAAGCAAATCGGATGGGGTATTCGGAATAGACGCCTGCTGCGTAATACTCTTATTATCAGCCGTGTTCAATACCCAGAGGCTCGAAAACTGGTGGTCGGCATTGGTAAACTGCGGCGTGTACAGCAGCGACGATTTAGTGATGACGCCAAACACGTCGGCATCACCGTCATACGCCTGATTCACCGATGTACTGGTATACCGCTGACCAGTAGCGATCTGCGGCAGAAACGACTGGCTCTTGGTGTTGTTGATGTCGAACTGCACGTCAACGGCCAGCATCCAGACGTTTGGTTTCAGATCATACTGCAACTGGAAGTGGGGAATGATCCGGTCGGTAGTGATCGTATTCTTGGCGCTGTTGGCCATCGCCACCGGGTTGTACGTAGCCGGGTACTGCCCCTGAATGTTGTTGAGCGGCGAGAAATAGTTGGGCGTCAGCACGCCGAACTCGTTGTACTCGTTCACACTCATGTTCGGCATTTTGGTGTACGCAATACTCCGCAGCAGATCCTGCGTAGCTGTTGCATTCACGTAGTTCCGGTCGTTGCTCGAGTGGGTAAAGGCGAGGTCTGTACGGAAACGAATCCGGTTCGACACGTTATAATCGAGGTTGATCCGGGTATTGATCCGGTCGAGGCCCGTGCCGATGGTTGTTCCTTGTTGCGTGAAATAGCCCAGCGACGCATAGTAACGGGCTTTCTCGCCCCCACCGCTGATGGCCAGGTTATGATCGAGCGAGTTGCCGATCTGCGTGATCCGGTCAATCCAGTTCGTGTTGTTGCTGTAGTTGTTGAACCAGTACGGATCGTTGGGGTCGTACTGAAATTCCTTTACGAGTTGAGTGTTTAGCGGCAAGCCACTCCGGTTCATGTACTCTTCCGGAATCAGCGACGAATACTGATCGCCCGACAGCATTGGAATGGCGTTGGGCTGCTGCGACACCGACCCTTTGAACGTGTAGGTGATCACCGGTTTACCAACATTACCACGCTTGGTCGAAATAACGACAACCCCACTGGCGGCCCGCGAACCCCACAGCGCGGTAGCGGCGGCGTCTTTCAGAATGCTGATCGTCTTAATGTCCGACGGCGGAATGTTGAGCAGTTGCGCGTAGCCCAGTTCATCGGCCGCTCCGAAGTTGAAATCCGACGGAATCTGCGTTTCGTAGGGCATTCCATCCACCACGATCAGCGGATCGACCGACGAGTTGATGGACGATGTTCCCCGGATACGAATCTGCATACCGGCACCGGGGTCACCTGAGTTGGCCGCAATATCGACCCCCGACAACCGCCCCTGCAGCATCTGGTCGATCGAGGTACCCTGCATTTCTTCCAGCGCCTTGGCGTCAATCTTCGCCACGGCCAGCGTCGAGTTGCGTTCCGATACCGAGAGCAGTCCGTTATCCGTTTGCGCGGCCCGAACCACCACCTCGTTCATCTCGTTGGCCGACGATTCCATGAACGTGCTGACCACCTTCCGGCCCTGGGCCGCCACCCGAACGGTCTTGTAGCCAATGCTGGAGAACGACAGAAAGTTGTTCTCCTTCGTCATCCTGATAACGTAATTCCCGTCGATATCGGTGGTGACGCCTTTGATGATCCGGTTATCTCTGTCCAGTTCGGCTACCGTTACGCCAACCAGCCCGGTGCTGTCTTTCGCGTCACGGACCTTACCGCGCACCGAATAGCCCGTTGCCGCCGGGGCTTGCGCAGCAGCGTACAGGCTACTGAGCAACAAACCCACTATGAATAGTACTTGTAGAACTGCTTTCATCCGATTTAAAAGAAGTAGACTGTGCAAGAGTATATTGGATCGGCTACCCTAGAGTAGCGACTTACTGAGCCTTTAAGTAGTTGTCGATCAGGTGAATCACCGTCCGGTTCGAGAGGTTATTGCTCCTGGGTACGTTCACGTTCGCTTTCCGGCCCGTGTTGTCGATCAGTTGCATAGCGCCGGGGGTGTTCAGCACCGTGACGAAGACCGCGTCACCTACGTTGTTTTTCAGTAGTGTTTCGGCATTACCCGATTCTTTACCGTTAGGCACCACCGTTTTCTTGTTGAAAATGTGGTAATAGATGAAGTTGGTCACCTTGTCTACGTCGGCGGGTAGCGTTGGGGCGAAGTTGGGCGTCTTCACCGCTCCTGTTCCCGTGCCGGGTAACAGACCGGCGTTTACCGCTGCCTGAATAGCGGCGTTATCGGGCACCAGCACCGTATAGAACGTACCTGCGGCAGTGCCCACAATCTCGCCGGTAGCCGCATTGTAGGCCGCCGAACTTTTCAGATACTGCCAGAACAGGTTGTAGGGTGAGGTTGTGGCCGTTCCCAGTGCTTCAATGTCTTGCCCGATGTTCCGCTCGGTGAAGCTCAGGATACCGTCTGTGTAATACACTTTACCGTTGACCGACGGTTTAGACCCAACGATTTTCAGCGGCCTGGCCACCGTTCCCGACGAATACACCTGGTTATTGTCGTACTTGATGAACTCGCCGTTGAACGAATCGATGATCCCGGAACCGGCCAGGTTGTTCAGCTCATCGGCGGGCGTAGGTATCACGCTGGTTGCCACAATACGCAGCAGGCGGTTTCTGTTGGCTTCACCCACCGTGCGGGTAGTCGTTCCCGGCGCGGTGTAGTACCACTCGTTCTTCGAGCCGTCATAATCATAACCCGCTGCCCGGAGCGCCTCATCGCTCAGCATGAACACCGTATACTTGATCTTAGGATTCAACAACACCGGCCGCAGATCGGAATTCAGCAGCCGGGTCATGATCGAGTATTTCGGATCAAGGTACGCGCGGGCGTAAACGGTTGAGAACACGTTGGCAGCCTGCACTTTGTTGGTGCCGTAGAACATACCGTTGCTCAACACCTTCTTGTCGACTACGTTGGCTGCCGGGTCAAACCGGGCTTCTTCCGAAAACGAGTTGAACGTCTCTTTAAACTTACTGGGCCACACCGCCGACGACCACATATGGGCGTTCAGCAAATCGGCGATGATCTGCGGCGGCAGCACATCGAGCGACGTGTAGTTTTCCAGAATGACGTTCTTGATATACGGCTGCAGTACGTCATTGGTCGGGACAAACAGGCTCCAGCAATCCTGTTGGGCATCGTTGTCGCTCAATTTGAAGTAATTCTCATTGTTAGGCGAAAACGAAAGCAGGTTCGAGTACGTCTTCACGAACACCTGGTCGCTTTTGCCGGTCAAGATCTGGTACCGCGTAGTGGCATCGGCATTCGGTACGAAGCTCACCATGTACTTTTCATACAGTTTCCTGAACTCACTGTATTCCGGTTTGGTACGCAGGTACTGATCGAGCGACGGCTGGGCAGTGAACACATTATCGACCTCGTGGATCATGCCGTTCTCCGAAAAAATATCTTTCTCCAGTACTTTGGCGTTCAGCACGTTGAAGCCCGAATAGGTAACATCCGGGAAGAAATAGTTGTAATCGTAGGCCGACAAACCGCGCTGCCCGAAATAATCGTCGGTGAAGTACGTAATATGCTTGTTGTTATTGTCGGCGCTGACATACGCGTTTCCGTTCCGGTTGGCAGCAACGGCTTTGACTGCCGAGCCGGCCTGCGTTTCGTCGGTATAGAAACCAGTATACTGAGCGGTTCTGCGGCGAAATGCTTTCGACGGCACCCACCCCGTTCCTGCCTGATAATCGTCGAGCCGATCTTTGGCAAACGCGTTATAGACCAGCATGTACTGCACAATCTCCCGCGCTTTGGCCGAATCGATCTGGCTAATGTTCAGATTATTTTTCTGGTAATACGATTTGAATGCATCGTCATTGGGCGCAAACAACGTCCAGTAGCCTGCGCTGCTCAGCGTTTTCTGGTAGCCACTTTTGTCAATGAGGGCAAGCAGACTGGTAAAACGGCCTTTGCTTTGTAGCTGCTGGTAAATGGGCGGCGCTAACCCTTCAGGCCGGGCATAGACATCGTCGAATTGCTTTTTCGAACAACTGCTTATAGCGGCTACCCCCAGAATTACCAGAAAGAAGTAACGTATAGGTTTGTGCATCATAGTCTACTGTCGAACTGTTGGGAACCGTTGCTATCAGATGGTAGTCTGATGCGCTCTCAGATCTGATGGGCAGGTCGTTGGTAGCGACGATACCCGATCTGGTGAGCTTGCAATAAATACTGTTTTTAATCCCAAATTAAATCGACAATAGCCGCGTAGCCTCCCTGCTCTCTCCTGCTATTTCTACTTTTTATAAGGAAAATAGTATTCTCTGAATCATATCCTACGGCCTTTACACTGTATTTTGACCATTTACAGGTATTTTGACCTCTTTTACGAACAAAAAAAATTGCTTTGGTCGACAGATATATAATCTATAGATAAAGGTGATAATTTGATTTATACATGTCTTCTTCAAACAGAAACAGCCGTCCGCTTTGGTTAGCCGTAAAACTGGAAATAGATAAACTGGTTCGAGGTGAAGGCAGGGCTTTCTCTTAAAAATCAAAGCGGTGCTTCACCGGCCCATCGGGCCACAACACCGGTTTTCTATGAGAAAGCCCTGCCCGAACAGGTACGTCAGGAAGGTGATGAGTCCGATGAGCAGGAAAAAACGGGGCGTATTGCGCGTGGGAATGGTCAGGTACGTTGGGTACGTTACTTCTTTGTCGAGCTGAAAAATATACTACTTCTCATTTTTTGCTGCTTCAGCCGCCATAATCGTTGCTAATGTCAGGTATGTGCCTTCGTTTGCAGCCCAACGATTGCCCGACTCGTCCAGCTCGGCAGTTGAATGAGCATTTTTGATTGCCCGGATTTTACGAGTTGAGGGCTTCACTACCTTGTTGTCCACTGATTTGAGCACAACGGTCTCTTTCTTTTCGACTGGCTGGTCGGCAACTAATTGGTCGAATTAGGCCATTCCGTATCGAAAAACAACGTATAGCAATCTATGTTGATTGCTTTTCCCTATGGCATGGTACGCTATCCACTCTACCAGGCAGCGCGCTAAAGTATGGGTCTGTAAACAGGCTTTCAACCTCAGCAATACTATTTCCTCGCTCAGGATAGCCATCAATTATATGGCGTGTATTTCCATTATCCCATTGAAATTGCATAGTCCACGTTATACAATGCTAAAACTGGAAGTAGATGAACTGATTTGAGGTGAAAACCCCGAACAGGTACGTCAGGAAGCAGATGAGGCCGATCAGCCCGAAGAAGCGGGGTGTGCTGCGCGTCGGAATGGTCAGGTACGTGGCTTCTTTGACCAGCAGGAACGCAATAAGGGCCAGACTAAACCACATTTCGGTGGTGTTCATCGGCGTTTGAATCGGCTCAAAAATGGACAACGTACCTATCTTTTTCAGAATCAGAAAAGCGGACCTGACACTGGTAGCGCGGAAGAAAATCCAGGTGAGCATGACCAGCGCAAACGTGATCAGTACATTGCCGACATGCCAGATCCGGCCGCCAACGCCCTGTAACACAACGTTTCGCGTCTCGGCCCTACGCCCCCCGCCCCCCGGCCAGTGTTTATCGCGCAGGCCAGCCGCCACCTGGTAAACGCCGTGCAGACCGCCCCAGATCACGTAGGTCCAGTTGGCCCCATGCCAGAGGCCGGAAGCCAGAAAGACGATCATCTGATTCAGGTTGCGCCGAAATTCACCTTTCCGGTTGCCCCCTAGCGGAATGTAGAGGTAATCGCGAAACCAGGTGGAGAGCGAGAGGTGCCAGCGCCGCCAGAACTCGGTGATGGAGTTGGCCATGTAGGGCGCTTTAAAATTCTCCATCAGGTTGAAACCCATCACCCGCGCCGCGCCAATGGCAATGTCGGAGTAGCCCGAGAAGTCGCAATAGATCTGGAAAGTGAAAAAGAACGTGGCGACCAGCAGGCTCAGCCCGTTGTGTGATTCGGGATCGTTAAAGGCCGGGCCAGCCATCATCACCAGCCGATCGGCAATGACCACTTTCTTGAAAAAACCGAAGGCCATGCGCATCAGCCCCGCCTTGATGTTCTCGAAATTATAGGCAAAATGCGCGTGGAACTGGTGCAGCACGTTCTGCGGACGCTCAATAGGCCCCGCTACCAGTTGCGGATAGAACATGACATACAGCGCGTAGATGCCGAAATGCCGCTCTGCCTTCTGGTTGCCCCGGTACACTTCGATGGTGTAGCTCATGGCCTGAAACGTATGAAACGACAACCCCACCGGCAGGATGCTCATGTTGTCTTTGAACGACGAAATACCGCTCTGCCCAAACACCTCGATCACCTTCACGAAGACCCGGTTGGCCAGGTACGTTACCTTTTGCGCTGGACCCGGTAAGTGTAGGTGATCGAACAGCCAGGCGACATTTTCGGTAAAGAAACCGAGGTATTTAAAGAACGCCAGAATGCCAACGTTCGAGATCAACGATAGGATCAACAGCCATTTACGCCTGGACCCAACCGGCGTTTTTTCCAGCCAGATACCCGCGATATAGTCGATCACGATGGTCAGGAACAGGATAAAAATGTAGGTCGGCTGGAAAACCGCGTAGAAATAGCAGGACGCAATCAGCAGCAACGACCAGCGCCCGTTTCCTTTCGGCAGGCTGTAGTAGGTTAGCGTTACGGCTGTAAAGAACAGAAGAAACTGAAGCGAATTAAAGAGCATGGCGGTGGGCAGAGAACCAGTCAGTATATCAGCGATTCACAATAAACAGACTAGCAATAGGCATCGCGAGGATAGCACCAACGGCGTCAGACGCAAAGCAGTTGGAGCTAAATCGCCGTAAAAATAGCCGTTTCCGTGACTTGTCGCCCCGCAATTTAGCCAGGTGCGCGTTTCAAAGGGTTCAGAAAGAACATTCTGTGTACTGGCCTGTTATCTTTGCGCGCGCTTCAGCCACTGTCAGCCACCGACAGTGCTTATCTGCTTCTATGGAAGACAAAAAACACCTGGATACCGTTACCGCCGCCGGCTTATTGGTGGCTTTCGGTATCATTTACGGCGACATTGGTACGTCGCCGCTCTATACACTCCGCGCTATTGTTGGCCCGACCAGTGTCATCAACGCCGATGTTGTCCGGGGAGCCCTCTCTTGCATCTTCTGGACGTTAACCCTCCAGACCACCGTCAAGTACGTAATCCTGATTCTCCGGGCCGACAACCGGGGTGAGGGAGGAATTTTTGCGCTCTACGCCCTGGTTCGCCGTCATGCGCGCTGGCTTACGTTACCCGCCATCATTGGTGGATCAGCCCTGCTGGCCGACGGGATCATTACGCCGCCTATTTCGGTCACTTCAGCTGTGGAAGGAATCCGGCAACTCTACCCGGTCATTACCGAAACGGAGATTGTTACCATTGTCGTGGGCATTCTAACCGTCCTGTTTCTGATTCAGGCCTTCGGTACCAGTGTAGTCGGCACCGCTTTTGGGCCGGTCATGCTGGTCTGGTTCGGTATGCTGGGTATTCTGGGCATCATGAGCATTGCCCATGACCCAACCATTTTCGCATCACTCAATCCATACTACGCCTACGAACTGCTGGTCGACTATCCGGGTGGTTTCTGGTTATTAGGGTCGGTTTTCCTTTGTACTACCGGGGCCGAAGCGTTGTACTCGGATATGGGCCATTGTGGGCGGAAGAACATTCGGGTAAGCTGGGTCTTTGTTAAAACCTGTCTGTTGCTCAACTATTTCGGACAGGGTGTCTGGCTGCTTCATCACGCCGGTGAAAACCTCAACAACCGGATTCCTTTTTATCAGTTGATGCCAGCGGGTTTCCTGACGATCGGGATCATCATTGCCACAGCGGCCACCGTCATTGCCTCACAGGCGCTGATCAGCGGCTCATTCACGCTGATCAGCGAAGCTATCCGCCTGAACTTCTGGCCTAAAGTGCGGCTGCGTTATCCGTCGGCTCAGAAAGGTCAGCTTTACGTACCCAGCATTAACCTCCTGCTGTGGATGGGCTGCGTGGGCATCGTGCTCTATTTCCGTGAGTCGAGCAACATGGAAGCGGCCTACGGCCTGGCCATCACCCTGACCATGCTGATGACCACTATGCTGATGGCCTATTACCTCTACAGCAAGAAGTACCAGGCCTGGGGCGTTGTGCTGTTCCTGACGGTTTATCTGGCCATTGAAGGCTCATTCCTGGTCGCCAACCTCATCAAGTTCCCGCATGGTGGGTACGTATCGCTGATGATTGGGGCTACCATCGCGGGCGTGATGTATATCTGGCTGCAAGCCTTCCAGATCAAGCTGCGGTTGACCGAATACGTGCGTATCGACCACTACCTGCAATCACTGAAAGAACTTAGCCGCGACATCAGTATCCCGAAATACGCTACGCATCTGGTGTTTATGAGCAATGCGGCCCGGCAGTCGGAGATTGAATCGAAAGTGATCTATTCGATCTTCCAGAAACGCCCCAAACGCGCTGACATCTACTGGTTTGTGCACGTCGACACCACCGATGATCCGTACACGATGGAATACAAGGTGAACACCATTGCGCCCGACGATGCCTACAAAATTACGTTCAAGCTCGGTTTCCGGGTCGAGCAGCGGATCAACCTGTTTCTGCGAAAGGTGATCGAAGACATGGTGCGGCACAAAGAAGTGGACATCACGAGCCGGTACGAATCGCTGAACCGGCAGAACGTCATTGGCGACTTCCGGTTTGTTGTGCTCGAAAAATTCCTGTCGTACGAAAACGATCTGTCGACCTTCGAGCGGATCATTATGAACGCCTACTTCTCGATCAAAGCGTTCACCACGCCCGAAGACCGCTGGTTCGGCCTCGACAGCAGCTCGGTGAAAGTCGAGAAGGTACCGCTCGTCATCCGTCCAATCGAAAACATTTCTCTCAAACGCATTCCATCGTAGAGACGCAATATTTTGCGTCTCACTGGCGTCAGCAATGCTGTATCTACAGCACCTACCGGCGGTGAGACGCAATATTTTGCGTCTCTACACACACATCGTTAACTAATGAAACTTCTCATTACCGGCGGGGCCGGATTCGTTGGGTCAGCGCTGGCCATCGCCCTTAAGAAGAACTACCCCGATTATACCATCTATTGCCTGGATAACCTGAAACGCCGGGGTTCGGAACTGAACATTTCGCGGCTGAAACAGGCAGGTGTTGAGTTTGTGCATGGCGACATTCGGAGTAAGGAGGATTTCGACGCGCTCCCCGCCGTTGATACGGTGATCGAAGCCTCGGCCGAACCATCGGTACTGGCTGGCCTGGATGGTACGCCGGACTACCTGATCAACACGAACCTATTCGGAACGGTCAACTGCCTCAACTACGCGCTGAAACACAAAGCTGCCTTCATCTTTCTCTCGACCAGCCGGATTTACCCGATCAAGGCGCTGGAAACGCTGAACTTCAAAGAAGGCGAAACCCGCTTTGAACTCACTGACGATCAGCCCATTCCGGGCGTGTCGAGCAACGGCATTGCCGAGAATTTCCCGCTCGACGGTGCCCGGTCGCTCTACGGCACTACCAAACTGGCCTCGGAACTGTTGATTCAGGAGTACAACGAGTTCTACGGCCTGAAAACCGTAATTAACCGTTGTGGCGTCATTACCGGTCCGTGGCAGATGGGCAAGATCGATCAGGGCGTGATGGTGCTGTGGATTGCCAAGCACTATTTCGAGCAGCAACTGGCCTATATCGGCTACGGCGGCACCGGCAAACAAACCCGCGACATGCTGCACGTCGACGATCTTTACCGCCTCATCGATTTCCAGCTCCACAACCTCGACGTGGTGAACGGCGAGATTCTGAACGCGGGTGGCGGTAACGAAAGCAGCGCCTCATTACAGGAGTTGACCAAAATCTGTCAGGAAATAACGGGCAAAACTATCCCGATCCGCGAAGTAGCCGAAAACCGCGCCGCCGACATCCGCCTCTACATCACCGATAACACCAAGGTAACGGCCCTCACCGGCTGGAAACCCGAAAAAGGCATGCGCGAAATCGTCTCCGACATCCACGCCTGGCTAGACGCCAACCGCGAAGCCCTCGAGCCGATCCTGAAATAATGTAATAACATGTAGAGACGCATACTTGCGTCTTACACGCGTCAGCAATACGCGAAATACAATCACACCCCACCCAAACGGGTGCTGTACCTGAACCATGTGTTCGGCTACAGCACCCGTTTTGTTGCTAGCAACGTACCTACTCCGATTTACCCCAATACTCGCCAATAATGCCAAGCAGTTCGGGTTGAACGGCGCAACCGGCTACGACGTCGCCGCCGAACAGGGTAGTGTCGCCCCCTTCAAAGTCGGTGACGATGCCGCCTGCTTCGCGTACGAGGCACATGCCCGCCGCCATATCCCACGATTTGAGGTTGTACTCAAAAAACGCTTCAAATCGGCCAGCGGCCACGTAGGCCAGATCAATCGCCGCCGAGCCCATGCGGCGCAGGCCGTGGGTACGTTGCATTAGTTGCTCCAGTATCTGCAAATACGGCTGCATCTGCTCAAAGCGATAATACGGGAAACCCGTCGCAATCAGGCCATCGGCGAGCTTTTGTGCGCCTGAGACACGCATGGGTTGCTCGTCACCGCCACCAACACTGAGCCACGCGCCCAGTCCTTCAACGGCTGAAAAGCATTCGTCGCGGTTCGGGTCATAGACTACGCCGGCAATTGGGCGATTTCCCTGCGCCAGGCCGATGCTCACGGCGAAAATGGGTAGTCCGTGAATAAAGTTGGTCGTTCCGTCGAGCGGGTCAATGATCCAGTTCAGGCCAGTCTTGTCAGCCTGATCGGTGGTGCCTTCTTCGGTGATGAAACCGGCTTCGGGAAGCAGCGCGTGCAACTTGGGCACCAGCATCTTCTCGCATTCCTTGTCGACGTACGAGACCAGGTCGTTCAGGCCTTTATATTCAATAGCATCGAGGCTGAATTTGTGGCGTTCGACCAGCAGGAACGTACCTGCTTCGCGCGCAATCGCGTTAAGCCTGGCGCGAAAATTTGGTGAAAAAGTCATAAATCAGTTTATCCACTTTAGGATACTAAAATGCTTCGCGCTATACGCCCTTCGACAAGCTCAGGGTGACGTTCTTACCCAAGTTCATCATGCACCTGCTTGAATGAGTTATCACCTTGAGCTTGTCGAAGGGCGTATAGCGCGAAGCAATACGTTACACTGTAACTACATCTGTAGTCAAATTAACCCGTTCGGTTTTTACCCATGAGCGGAAGAGTGCCCGCACGAGCAACGTACCTACGAAGAGTGTGTCGGCAAAACCGGGAGCGTTCAGCACGAAGAGCGAGATGAACAACAACAGGGCAGTGACCCGGAAATAGGTATTCGTCTCAAAGGATTGTCTCTTCGATGACGTGGCCCAGAAAACGCCGGGGATATGCAATGGCATCAGCCAGAGCAGTGTAGGGTTCCAGGTCGTTACGCCGTGGTCGGTGGCGAACCAGAGCAGGAACAGGAACCAGCCCCAAGCGCCCGCAAAACCAAATAGCAGCCGATCGAGCCAGAAGCCGGTACGACTGCCGGCGTTCCAGTGCCGCCACGTCAGGAAAGCCACGAGCACGAGCAGTACCAGAAACACGAAATCGGGATAGACGACAATCGGCAGGGTGCTTTTGAAAAGCTGCTGTCCGGCAAAAATCGTTTGCGTCTGGGTAACCAGGGGCGTCAGCTGACCATTCGGAGCACGTACCTGCGCTTTGGTGAGCTGATCGAACACGTTGTTGGGCAAATACATCGCCTCCCAGCCGGTCGTTACTTTATCGGCCGGCCGGCCAATGGCCAGATTCATCCCCAATCGCTCCCAGGGTTTAGCGCCCAGGTAATCGTTCATCCAGTCGCGGTACGATTTGGTGGGTTGCTTCACCTGCGGCGACCAGACCAGGCTATCGCCCATCGCCGTCGTGATCATGTCGCGGGGACGCGTCGAACAGTTATCGTAATAGAACCGGTAGCTGTATTCGCGATTTTGCGGCAGCAGGTTGGTTTCCAGCGCCTGATACAGCCGCTGTTTTTGCGGCCCCGACATGTTCAATACCTGCTCGCGAATACTCCGATTGTATTGCTGGTAATAGTAGGCTACCTGGAACAGGTTGTGCGACGAAATATGATAGGGCAACGTACCCCGCAGAAACTTGATGACGAAGTAATCAGCAGCGTAGTCGAACCCACCGTAGCTGTAATTCCGGTCGATCCCCGTCATCGGGTCGTTGATACGGATTTCGGTATGCCCAAACACCGACGAAATATCTTCCTGACCGGGACCATACGTGATCAGGCTCACGCGGGCAGCGGGCGATAACTGCTGCCCAACGGAAGAGAGGCTACTAAACAAGGCACAATGAACGATGAATAAAGCGTTCAGGACGTACCTGAATTTAAGTAGGCTATTCATCGTCGTCATCTGTTTCGTCGTCCTCGTCGGTTGCCCGTTGTTTATAATAGTCATCGCCTTTTTTATTCCGTTTCGGTTCGGCTGGTTCCGGTTTGCCTCCTACGCACAACACGATTTCGCCTTTGATGGGTTTCGCCGCAAAATACGCCTGAATGTCGGCTAACGTACCCCGCACCGTTTCTTCAAAGAGCTTGGTCAACTCGCGCGACACACTGGCGGGGCGGTCAGCGCCAAACACCTCAGCCAGTTGCTCCAGCGTTTTCAGCAGCCGGTGCGGCGATTCGTAGAAGATCATGGTCCGGGTTTCGTCGGCCAGGGCCTGCATGCGCGTTTGTTTCCCTTTTTTGTTCGGCAAAAAACCTTCAAACGTAAACCGGTCGGTGGGCAACCCCGAATTGACCAGCGCCGGAACGAACGCCGTGGCACCGGGCAAACACTCTACCGGAATATCCGCTTCAATGCACGCGCGCACCAGCATAAAGCCAGGGTCCGACACCGCCGGCGTGCCCGCATCAGACACCAGTGCCAGCGTTTTCCCCGCTTTCAGCTGCGCAATAACCTTCTGAATCGTACCGTGTTCGTTGAAGATGTGGTAACTGTGCAGCGGCTTGCTGATGTGCAGGTGCTTCAGCAAAAACCCCGACGTGCGGGTGTCTTCGGCCAGAATCCCATCAACGCTTTGCAGCACCTTTACCGCCCGAAGCGTAATGTCATCAAGGTTACCAATGGGCGTCGGAACGAGGTAAAGTTTCATAGGGGTAGAAGAGTGGAATGGCGAAAGAGTGAATGAGCGAAAGAGTGCTTATGCCAGCAATTAGCATCTGCATAAACGCTCTTTCAGTCTTTCGCTCATTCACTCTTTCGCCATTCCACTCATTGAACTGATCGCTGCTGCCAGCGTGCGGTCTTTTTCGGTCACGGTGTTGCCCGCGTCGTGGGTCGTGAGTTCGATGGTCACCTTGTTATAGACGTTGGTCCAGAACGGGTGGTGATCCATCTTTTCGGCGATCAAGGCCACGCGGGTCATAAAGGCAAACGCCTCCGTGAAGTCGGCAAAGGTAAAGTGCCGAACAAGCTTATTGTCTGTTTCCTGCCACATAATAATTATGGGGAGGAAAGGAGGAAGGGAGGAAGGAAGGAAGGAAGGGGAGCTTCGCTTTATACAAGTTTGTGCCCCTAGCGAAGCCCCCTTTCCTCCCTTTCCTCCCTTTCCTCCTTTCCTCCCTCCCGTTTTATGCTTTATAAAAAATCCACTTCGACAGTTCCTTGTAGGTCGGTTTCTTGCCGTACATCAGAATGCCCACGCGGTAGATGCGGGCGGCCAGCCAGGTAGTGCCAATGAAACCACCTACCAGTAGGGTCATACTCAGTGCAATTTCCCAGGCTGGTACGCCAAACGGAATACGCACCATCATGATAATCGGAGACGTTAGTGGTACCATCGACATCCAGAAAGCAAGTGGTCCGTCGGGGTCGCGAATAATAAATTGAGCCAATGCGATGGAGGCGATAATAGGGATGGTGATCGGCAGCATGAACTGCTGCGTTTCCGTTTCGCTGTCGACGGCCGCGCCAATAGCGCCGAATAGCGAACTGTAGAGCAGATAACCACCCAGGAAGTAGAACAGGAAGCAACCAGCGATCAGTGGAATGTTCAGTGTTTTAGCGGCAGCACTTAACTCAGCCATCGGATTTTTTGAATCTTCCATCTTCTTCTGCACATCACCCTGTCCGGGCATAGCGTTCATCTGCATCGATCGCGCTTTAGCTGCGTCTTTGGCATATTTTGCCCCGAAAATGGCCGATCCGGCCGATACGACGCCCGCCGTCAATAAAATCCAGAGCAAAAACTGGGTCAGGCCAACAAGGCCAACGCCAACGATTTTCCCCATCATCAGTTGAAAGGGCTTTACCGACGAAATGATGACTTCGATGATTCGGTTTGTCTTCTCTTCCAGCACGCCGCGCATTACCTGCGCCCCGTAGATGAAAACAGACAAATAAATCAGGAAACCGCAAAGGCCACCAATGATCGTGGTAATGATCGAGTTCGTGCTTTTTTCGCCTTCGTCACTCAGGTTAATCGTCTTAGCCGACACTTTTGTTTTGGCTTCTTTAATCACCTGCTGCGTAATGCCTGACCGGCTCAGCTTGATCGTTTCAATCTCTTTGGCAATGGCAGATTCGATATTGTTTTGCAGGGTTAAACTCACGCTTTTATTCGAGAAGATCTGCACCGTTTTCGGCTGCTCGATCACGTCTTTCGGAATAATAGCCAGGGCGTCGTACTTTTTTGATACCAACTGTTTTTTAGCCGTCTCGGGTGAATCGGTCGTGTAAATGAACGTCGTTTCATCATCACCCTTCAGTTTGTTGGTAAACTGACCGTTCTGGTCAACAACCGCCACTTTTTTCTGAGAGATTGAGCCAACAGCCGCCCAGCCAATAGCCCCGTAAAAGGCAGCCAGCAGCAACGGCGCCAGGATGGTCATGACGATAAACGACTTTTTCCGGACGCGCACCAGATACTCGCGTTTGATGATAATCAGTATAGTGTTCATAAGGCGGCGGAACCAATGGCTTTGATAAAGATGTCGTTCATACTGGGAAGGTTCTCGCCAAACTGACGAACCGAGACGCGGTCGATCAGCAGGCGGATCAAGTCGTTGACGGCGGCATCGGCCGGAATTTTAATGTCGGCACGGCTGAACCCGTCTTCGCTGACACCAGCATCAGTAAGGGTGAAGGCAGCAGGTAGCTGACTCAGATCGCCCTGGTACTCCACGCGGTAGGTGTGCGTTTTGAATTGCTCTTTGATGGCTAGTTTCGGCCCATCGAGGATCTTTTTCGAGCGGTGAATCAGGGCAATATGGTCGCACAACTCCTCAACGGTTTCCATCCGGTGGGTCGAGAAAATGATCGTGGTGCCTTTCTGCCGCAGTTCCAGAATCTCGTCGCGGATGAGGTTGGCGTTGATGGGGTCGAAGCCCGAAAACGGTTCGTCGAGAATCAGCAGATCGGGCTGGTGCAGCACTGTCGCCACAAACTGAACCTTCTGCTGCATGCCTTTCGAGAGGTCTTCGACGTTCTTGCTCCACCAGGTTTTGATCTCGAATTTCTCGAACCAGATCTTGAGCTTGTCCATCGCCTCTTTTTCATTGAGCCCCTTCAGCTGAGCCAGATAAAGCAGTTGCTCGCCCACCTTCATCTTCTTGTACAGGCCCCGTTCTTCGGGCAGATACCCGATCCGGCGAATGTGTTCAGGGCCAAGTGGCTTTCCTTCAAAAAAGACCTCCCCGGCATCGGGGCCGGTAATCTGATTGATAATGCGGATAAGCGACGTTTTACCAGCTCCATTGGGGCCAAGTAAGCCAAAAATGCTGCCTTTGGGTATAGTCAGGCTGACGTCGTCGAGCGCCCGGTGCTGGGCGTATTGTTTCGTAATGTGGCGGGTTTCCAGAATAGCCATATGCGTTTCCGTTGGTGAACAGCCGCAACTGCGACGGTCAGCCAAATATAGCCTACATGAACGTACCTGTTGCTGCCTTGGCTGAGAGCGGTTGAATTCGTACAGGAAAGGCAAAAAAACAGCCCCCACCGCTGCCGGCAGGGGCTATTGTAGCAAACAGAGCGTATACTAAGCTTTAACAACGATGGTTTTGGCCCATTCATCGCCAAATCGCTTTGTGGAATCACGGAAAATAACCAGTGCATCAACCAGGTTCAGCAGCGGAATCATCTGCGGAATAGCCCGTACCACGCCCGTTCCATAATCGCCCATGATGCCAGCACCAGTATCTTCTCTGATCACCTTTATACCCATCAGTTTCTTACCGACGCTTTGGCCATTCAGGAATGGCAGCGAATCGCGGGTAAGCAAATAGGCTAAAGCAGCGAGGTAGCCTAACGTTGCCAGTTTTGACGACACGATGCCTAGTACGATCATCGGAACGTAGGCTACAATGGAATCAATAAATAGGGCAACGAAACGAATAATCGCGGATGCTTTCTCACGCAGCACAGGCGTGGTCGACGAATAAGGCGTTGGTTCCATGGAAGTTAAGGAGTGAGGTTATGTTTAGATTGAGCCTTCAAGTTAGGAAACAGCAACAGGCAACCTACATTATTGCCAAATTCTTTTTTTACTGGCCAAAAACACGGCGATAGATGGGTTTTCGGTAGGCAGATCGTATCCACATCAACGGATATATCACGTAATCGGGTAGGGCGTTGGGGGTTGTCCAGAACAGCCATATAGTCTTCCGGTCGAGAACAGGGGCTGAGCCAGAGCAGGACGGGTGTTTCTGCGGCCCAGCCGTGTGCTCACCGACCCAGCTTTCGCCTGAAGAGGTCCATCAGGGGAGTGTTGGCATTGGCGGGGTCGGGCAGGGCGTTGTAGCCGTAGAAAAGGCCAAAATTATCTTCGTGATAGACGTGGTAGGTACTGTGAAAACCTAGCTCCCGGTTCAGGTCGATCATGTCTTCGACCCATTGCAGACCGCCCCGCCCATCGCGGAAACAGGGGACACCTGCCCCATATTCACCCAAGTAAATGGGTACATTGTTTTTGCGGCCCCAGTCGGCGTAGAACTGCATGGCCTGACGCAACTGTGCTTTCCCCCGCGCCACAATCGGCTGGCTGCTGGTTTCAAAATCGATGCGGAGTTGCACGCCCGCGCTAGCCGGTATGTTCTCGCCGCGCATCCAGCCGTTGATCTGGTAACTGTAGCCGGGCTGCACGGTAAATTTGGTGGTAAAATTGCCCGTATTGGCATCGTCGGTGGTGCCGCTGATGGTCAGGGCTTTGTCTGTCCGGCCCGCGTTTGTAAGCGTCAGCGTCCCCGTGTTAGCCTTGCTCCAGAAGTACCATCCGTCGGGGCTGTCCATCGAAAGCTGCGCAATAGCCCGCACTAACCGGCCATTGGCATCGTACTCGTTCAGCACCAGGTCATCGAAGAAAGCGCGGCCCGCCCCCAGCCGCGCCGCCGCGCAAACCGCCCCGCCAATCGTCAGCTTCGGGTCGTCGGCCTTGTATTTCACGCCCTCGAAATAGGCCCAGCCCCACGTACCTGCGGGTAAGCTCGGATTGGCAAACGTGGCGGTGTACCAGGCGGCATCGGAGGGCATACTGATTTTGGTGGGGTCGGGATACCGCTGCACCTCGTCGGCGGGGCGACCGGCCCACGCAAACGTCTGGTGGGTAAACTCGAAGGGATCATACATATGGAACTGGTACATGACGTTATCATCCTTTACCAGAAACAGGTTCCGCTCGCCATTGACGTCTTTCCACTCGGTGCCCACCGCATTGAGCCGTTCGACCACAACCAGGTGCCGCCGGTCAACGGTGCGGATGGTGCCTACGAGCCGCTGCGCCAGCGTTTGCCATTGGTCGATGGAGCGGGTCACCACAGGTTCGTTCAGCAGGTCGTAGCCCGCGATGCTCGGCTCGTCCTGGTAGCGTTGAGCAATGGCTTTCCACAGGGCCACCAGCCGGTTTTGGTTTTCAGGTACGTCCCAAAGTGCCCCACCGTTGCCCTGCGACTGGTAGCCCCCCTGCGGAATATGCACGTTCAAAATCAGGTAAATGCCATGCTGTTTGGCCCACCGCACATTCTGATCGAGCCAGTTCCAGCCAGCCTGTTTATAGATGTAGGGGGCGTTGTCGTCTTCAAAGTACTTGTAATTCAGGTAGAACCGAACGCAGTTCAAGCCCATGCTTTGCAGCCGGGCGTAGTCCTGTTCGTTGTGGTGCAGCAGCGAAGGCGTGGCGGTATTGTCCCAGACCCAATTACCAAACGCAATGCCCTGTAGCAGAACAGGCTGGTTATTGAGCATAAGGTTTGGCCCCTCGCGCTGAATAAACGCGGCATCCCGGATGGGTTCTGTTGCCGTGTCGGCGGGCAGATCAACAACGGGAGCCGCTGGTTTACAAGCCAGTAGCGTGACCAGCGCGCTAGAAAGTAGCAGGGAGAGCCTATTCATGGAAATTGCGTTTACACCAGTACCTTATAAACTCATAACACGGTAAAAAAGTGGTGGCCCAGGTCCATCCCGGACCGCCCTGCGGGAGCTTCTGCCCGGCTACCTTTTCGTATTGAACACACGTCGATAAATCGGTTTCCGATACGCAAATTGTGCCCACATCAACGGATACATGACGTAATCGAACAGGCGGTTGGGCGTCAGGTACGTGATCTCATCAGCAATGATGGTGCCTTCGCCCTGCCGGATCAGCCGGTGTTTATGGTGCCAGGCTTTCAGGAAAAAGGGCAGCTTCGTTCCCTGATCGATAAAGTAGATTTCCTCATCGATCGTCTGCTGGTCAATGATATCGCTGGTCCAGACCTGTTTGAACAGAATGAAGTTTAGTTCGAGCGACACTACATCGCCGGTCAGGCAGCCGTCGAAGCGTAGCACGCGTACGGGCGGAAAGGGCGGACTAAGCCGGTTGAACAGGTCGCGGTTGAACCCGGCCCAAACTGTAGGCAAAGCACAGTTCACCGATGTACGTATGATTAGTTTCATGCTGGTAAGTTAAACGAAAGGGCACAGTCTGACTCTAACCATAAAAAGATAGGTCAATCCACTTATCTTTGCTTACTAACTTAAATCACATTCTAACCTCATTTATCACAACGTATGAACGTCTCACGCTTCATCATTCCCCTGCTTCTTGTCGCCTGCATGGCCACTGCTTTTCGGTCATCCGATAATCCGGATGCCGTACTGGGTACGTGGCTGAACGGCACGAAAAAAGGGCGTATCCAGATCTATAAACAGGGCGACAAATACTTTGGCAAGCTGGTCTGGCTGATCGAACCCAACGATCCGGCTACGGGAAAACCCAAACTGGATAAAAATAACCCTGACGCGAGCCTGAAAAGCCGGCCTTTGCAGAACCTTAATATCATGACGGGCTTTAGCTACGACAGCGGTAACGTTTGGGAGGATGGTAAGATTTATAATCCTGAAGATGGTAAGACTTACAGCTGCAAAATGACGCTGAAGAACCCGAACACCCTCGATGTGCGCGGCTACGTTGGCATCTCGTTGATCGGTAAATCGCAGACCTGGACCCGGGTTAACTAGCATACCAGTACACGGATTGGGCGAATTACACGGATTTACACAGATTCTATGATACGCAGATCCAACGGGAAGGACTTTATGCGGATTTTGATTCAAGCAGAGCGAATCCATTACAATCGCTTGATCCGTACGGTCCGCCGCTGCGGTAAGTCCCTTTTTACTCCGTTCAACCCGTACGGTCCGCCGCTGCGGTACTCTTTCTATGACTGACACGGTTATCATTGGGGCTGGTCCGGCCGGGCTGGCCGTTGCGGGCAGGCTCGCTAAACTAGGTCAACCGTTCACGCTGCTGGAGGCCACCGATCATGTGGGCGCGGCCTGGCGTGGCCATTATGATCGGCTCTGTTTGCATACGGTGAAGGAGGAATCAGCCCTGCCGCACCTACCCTACCCAGCCGATTACCCCACCTACGTGTCGCGCGACCAGTTGGTGACGTACCTGGAACAGTACATCGTTCATTTTGCTATAAAGCCGCTGTTCAACCAGTTTGTCAGGTCGCTGGAACGTACCCAGGATGGGCGCTGGCTGGCTACGACCAAAACGCACACGTTTACCGCCGATAATGTCATTGTGTGCACTGGCTACAACCGGGTTCCCTATCAGCCGCACATACCGGGCCTCGATGGGTTCCGTGGGCTGGTACTGCATAGTCGCGAGTATAAAACTGGCGCTACGTTCAACGGGCAACGCGTGCTGGTGGTAGGCATGGGCAACACCGGTGCTGAACTGGCGCTCGATTTGCAGGAGCAGGGCGCCTTTCCAACCATTTCGGTCCGTGGTCCGGTCAACATTGTGAAGCGCGACACCTTTGGCCGACCCGCCCAGCCATCGGCGATCAAACTGAGTAAGCTCCCCAACTGGTTTTACGATTTCGCGGCACGGCTGTCGCAGAAGCTGACGGTAGGCGATTTATCGAAGTACGGACTGATCACGCCGCCTTACCCTTCGTCATACCAGATTCGGGTGCTGGGCAAAATCCCCGTTATCGATCTCGGCACTGTCGATCAGATCAAGGCGGGCACCATTGCCGTACGCCCCGGCATCAAGCAGGTCAATCAATACAGCGTCACCTTCACTGATGGCCGCGAAGACCCATTCGATACCATTGTTCTGGCCACAGGTTACCGCACCGGGCTGGCTGAACTACTGGCGCCTGACCTCAGCCGCAAGCTGCTGAACGAAAAAGGGTACCCGCGCGGACTCTGGGACACCAACCCAACCTTGACAGGGCTTTATTTTCTGGGTTTTGCCCTCCCCCTAACCGGCATCCTGCGCGGCATCCGCCTCGACTCCGAACGTATCGTGGATGAGTTGATAAAGGAGTAGGTACGTTGGCTTTTGCGAACGCTGGCGGGGGCAACGCAAAAGCCAACGTAGCCAGCCACAAAACAGCGTCGGCCTCCAATTCTGGAAGCCGACGCTGTTTTGTTAACCAGAGCGCTTAGTATCCCCCCCGGTACGTATAGGTGCTGGCTACTTTTTCGATAGCAACCATATAGGCCGCCAGGCGCATGGGGACTTTGTACTTCTGCGACGTGTCGAACACCCGGTCGAAAGCATCTTTCATGGCTCGGTCGGCGCGGCGGTTGATCCGGTCGAGGGTCCATTTATAGCCGATGCGGTTCTGTACCCACTCGAAATAAGACACGGTCACCCCGCCGGCGTTGGCCAGGATATCCGGCACCACCATAATTCCTTTGCTGTTGATGATCTCATCGGCCGAGGCGGAGGTTGGACCGTTGGCACCCTCCACGATCATGCGCGCCTGAATCGTATGCGCGTTCTCGTCGGTGATCACGTCTTCTTTAGCCGCCGGCACCAGTACGTCAACGGCCAGTGCCAGCAGTTCTTCGTTGCTGATTTTCTCGGCACCCGTGAACCCATCCAGCGTGCCTTTGTTAGCATTCCGGTACGCCAGTGCTGCCGTGATGTCGATACCGCGGTCGTTATAATAACCACCCGAGATATCACTCACCGCGTTGACCGTTACGCCCCGTTCGTGGAGCAGTTCGGCTGCAAATGAACCCACATTACCAAAACCCTGCACAGCAGCCGTAGCCCGGTATGGGTTCATCCGTAGTTTGTCCATCGCCGAAAGAGCGGCCACGGTAACGCCACGACCCGTTGCTTCGGTACGGCCCAATGAACCACCCAAAACGAGCGGCTTACCCGTCACTACCCCGTTGATCGTCATCCCCTTGGCTTTCGAGTATTCGTCAACGATCCAGGCCATTTCGCGCGGACCAGTGCCCATATCAGGAGCCGGAATGTCACGATCGGGGCCAAATACATCGAGCATCTGCACGGTGTAGGCCCGAATGAGCCGTTCAATCTCACCGGCCGACATGTCGCGGGGGTTGCAGGCGATGCCACCTTTGGCGCCCCCATACGGAATGTCAACCACGGCGCATTTCCAGGTCATCCAGGCGGCCAGGGCACGTACCTCGTCGAGGTGCACAGCCGGATCGAGCCGAATACCGCCTTTCGACGGCCCCAGAATGTTGGAGTGAATAACGCGATACCCTTCAAATACCCGGATACTTCCGTTATCCATCGTAACGGGAAGGCCCACAATTACCTGTCGGGCGGGCACTTTCAGAATGTCGTACATCTCGTCGCTGATGCCCACCAGCCGGGCCGCTGCGTCGAAACGCGACATCATGGATTGAAGCGGATTTTCTTTGTCTTTAATTGGAGCTGGTTCAATATATCCCATTACCAGTTGATTTTTAGTCTGTGTTGATTTCCACGCTATTACGCAGAGAAGCAAGACATTAAGAAGTCAGATTGCTACCATAAGGTTCTAAAAAATGTATCTTTTATTGTAGCCTTCTGCCCGTTTCTTGCGGCCGTAAACATAACGATTTACTATGAATTGACGATAAAAGCCTATTTTATCTAAGAATTATCTAGTATAATGATGACGTATATTGTTCGCTCGACCGTGGCTTTGACCGAATAGTCGGGCACTAATTGAGCAGTTTTCAGAATATTGGTTTGCCATTTAGCCAATAATCAACTGGGTAAGTTTTCTGAAAATAGTTGAGAGGCCGTATGTTTTATTGAAAAGACGCTCACAGCATTGTATTTTTGTTGTGGTATTCACCGGGCAGTACCCAACTTATCAATACAACCAACCGATGGTTCAGGAAGAGAAAAAGCGTTATTCGGAAGAAGATTTGAAAGAGTTTCAGGAGCTGATCTCGCAGAAACTCGAGGCCACGCGTAGTGAGTTGAACTACATCAAAGAGGCGCTCAGCAAGCGAAATGATAGTGGTACCGACAATACATCGGGCAACTCGAAGTTACTGGAAGACGGTGCTGATACCAGCGAACGCGAAAACCTGAGCCAGTTGGCTGCCCGGTTGCAGAAGTTCACCAACCAGTTGGAGTCGGCTATGGTCCGTATCAAAAACGGAACATATGGTATTTGTATCGATTCGGGGAAACTCATTCCCAAAGAACGTCTTCGCGCCGTTCCGCACACGCAGCAAACGATCGAAGCCAAGCTTCGCCGGTCATAAATAGCGCTGTTTTCGGGCAGCAAAAAACGAGTAGGCACTGACTTACCCGGCGTATCAGGTACGTTCCGGTTATGTCAGTGCCTATGTTGCTTTAAGGAAAGCCTACCTTTGCATCTGTATGGGAATTCGTTCAACTTTCAGTAAACCGCTGGCCCGCTGGGTTCGGCAACGGCAACAATCGTGGCGCGAACGGCCCGGCGATGCCCAGCAACGCTGGTTCCAGTACCTCGTCAATCGCGCTGCTCGAACGCAGTTCGGCCGTGACCATCATTTTGGCGATATACATACCCAGGCTGATTTTCGGCAGGCTGTTCCCATTCGGGATTATGAAGCACTGAAACCCTACATCGAGCGCCTTACGCAGGGCGAACCCGATATCCTGTGGCCCGGCAAACCCGCTTATTTCGCTAAAACGTCGGGCACTACGTCGGGCACCAAATACATTCCGCTAACCCGCGAATCGCTGCCAAACCACATTAACTCGGCCCGCGACGCGCTGCTCTGTTACGTGGATGAAACCGGCAACTCCGCTTTTCTGGACAAAAAACTGATCTTTCTGTCGGGCAGTCCCGAGCTGGACGAGAAGGCAGGCATCCACACCGGACGGCTGTCGGGCATTGTGAACCACCATATTCCGGCCTACCTGCGTTCGAACCAGATGCCGAGCTACGAGACTAATACGATCGACGATTGGGAAACCAAACTTGACCGCATCATTGACGAGACGCTGACCGAAGACATGTCGCTGATCTCGGGCATTCCGCCCTGGGTGCAGATGTACTTCGACCGGATCCAGGCGCGAACGGGCAAAGCCATTAAAGACGTCTTTCCTAACTTTTCGGTCTTCGTTTACGGCGGCGTGAACTTTGCCCCCTACCGCGACCGCCTGTTCGAGAGCATCGGCAAGCGTATCGACAGCATCGAGACGTACCCCGCTTCGGAGGGCTTCATTGCCTATCAGGATTCACAAACCGCCGAGGGGCTGCTGCTGCTGGTCGACAGTGGTATCTATTTCGAGTTTATCCCCGCCGATCAGTATTTCGCCGAAAACCCGCCCCGCCTGAGTATCGATGAGGTTGAGCTAGGTAAAAACTACGCCGTCATCATCAACAACAACGCGGGTTTGTGGGGCTACTCCCTGGGCGATACCGTAAAATTCGTCAGTCAGAACCCACATCGGATTGTGGTAACGGGGCGTATAAAACACTTCATTTCGGCCTTTGGCGAGCACGTCATTGGCGAAGAAGTAGAAAAAGCCTTGCAGTTCGCCATGCAGCAGCAGCCCGAAACCGAGGTGATCGAGTTTACGGTGGCCCCGATGGTCAGTCCGCCCCAAGGCCTTCCCTACCACGAGTGGCTCATCGAATTCGGCCAGCCCCCCCGCGATACGGCCCGCTTTGTACACGATCTCGACACGCAACTGGCCAGGCTCAACGTATACTACGACGACCTGATCAGCGGCGCCATTCTACAACCGCTGAAGCTGACATCCTTACCACGCGGGGCGTTTCAGCAGTACATGAAAAGCCAGGGCAAGCTGGGCGGCCAGAACAAAGTGCCCCGCCTCAGCAACGACCGCACCCTCGCCGACGGCCTTTTGCAGGTAATGCGTTAGCTTTGAGTTATGGAAGCGCACCTGAAAACTTCGAACCGCTTAGCAAACGTACCTGAGCCTGTTGGGGCTGTACTGGCACAATTGAAATGCGAACTCGCTGATTTATACGGTAATAAGCTTCAAAAATTAATTCTTTTCGGTTCATACGCACGGGGAGATTTTTAAAGACGGTATTGAACTGTGAAAGAACGCATGAAGAAGTTAATTGATAAAGCTGATGACAATCTGGAGTCAGCTCAATTGCTCTTGGCACAGGGACATTTAACCGGTACAATTAATAGGGCTTACTATGCCATGTTCGATGCATTTCGCACGTTATCATTCATCGAAGGTATTTTTGTAAAAACGCACAAAGGCCTGCAGGCAAAACTACACGAGCTTTATTTGGCAACGGGTAAGCTGCCTCGACCACTGAATGCAATTCTGGCCAGAACGGAGGACTTACGCGAAAAAGCAGACTATGATTTCGATGATCTGATTGTGCTGACCGACGCCCGGAGATCTGTAACTGATGCTGCTTACGTACTTGATGAAATAAAAGCGTATTTACGGTCTGCTGATTTATTTGAATGACGAATCCGAATCCTAAACGCCGCATTGCCATTCTGGGCTCTACGGGCTCTATTGGTACCCAAGCCATTGAGGTGATAGTGGCCCATCCCGACCAGTTTGAGGTGGAAGTACTCACGGCGAATCATAACGCCGACCTGTTGATTGAACAGGCCCGCCAGGTACGCCCCAACGTGGTGGTCATCTGCGACGAGTCACGCTACAACGCCGTTTTCGCGGCCCTCGACCCGCTGGATATCAAGGTGTATGCCGGGTTGAACTCCATTGCTGAAGTGGTGCAGATGGACACCGTCGATATGGTGTTGACGGCCATGGTGGGCTATGCCGGGCTGCTGCCAACCATCAAAGCCATTGAAGCAGGGAAGCCCATTGCCCTGGCCAACAAAGAAACGCTGGTGGTAGCGGGCGAGCTTATTACCCGCATGGCCGCCGAACGGGGCGTCAACATCTACCCCGTCGATTCGGAACATTCGGCCATTTTCCAATGCCTGGTTGGCGAGTTTCATAACCCCATCGAGAAGATCATCCTGACGGCGTCGGGTGGTCCATTCCGGGGGCGAGACCGAACGTACCTGGAAACGGTGACCCGCGCTCAGGCCCTGAAACACCCCAACTGGACAATGGGCGCGAAGATCACCATCGATTCGGCTACGCTCATGAACAAGGGGCTGGAGGTGATCGAAGCAAAATGGCTCTTCAACCTGCGGCCAAACCAGATCGACGTAGTCGTGCATCCGCAGAGTATCGTGCATTCACTGGTGCAATTTGAAGACGGCAGCATCAAAGCGCAGATGGGCCTGCCCGACATGAAATTGCCCATTCAGTTTGCGCTTGGCTATCCCAATCGACTAAAATCGGATTTTCCACGTTTTAATTTCGCCAATTATCCGTCGCTGACCTTCGAGCAGCCTGACCTGGGTACGTTCCGAAACCTGCAACTGGCGTTCGATGCGCTCGACAAAGGCGGCAATATGCCCTGTATCATCAACGCAGCCAATGAGATAGCCGTCGACGCTTTCCTGAACGACCGGGTCAGTTTCCTCGGGATTTCCGACGTCATCGAGGGCGCTATGCAGCACGCATCATTCGTGGCAAACCCCACCTACGACGACTACGTAGCCACGGATAAAGAAACCCGCCGGATTGCGACCGAAAAGATTGGTACTTTTGTTTAGAATAAGACGCTGAATACGCAGATACAGGATTTAGGATTCTATACTACCCAACGTCCAGTATCCCCTTTCTGTGTCTAAATACTTGTAGATGGAAACAGTAATCATGGTTGGTCAGCTGTTGCTGGCCCTGTCAATTTTAGTAGGCCTTCATGAGTTAGGGCATTTAGTAGCCGCCCGTATGTTCGGGATGCGCGTCGAGCAGTACTTTATCGGCTTCCCGCCCAAAGTATTCAGCTTCCGCAAAGGCGAAACAGAGTACGGCCTCGGCGCTATTCCGCTGGGCGGCTTCGTGAAGATTTCGGGGATGATCGACGAGTCGCTGGATACGGCGCAACTGCACCTGCCTCCACAGCCCTACGAGTTTCGCGCCAAACCAGCCTGGCAACGCCTTATCGTGATGTTGGGCGGTATCATCGTTAACGTCATTACGGGTATTGCCATTTTCGTGGCCCTGATGTATAGCTTGGGGAGTACCTATATTGCCACGCAGGACGCCAAATATGGCATTGTTGCCCTGGAATACGGCAAACAGATTGGCCTGAAAACGGGCGACCGGATTGTGGAGATCAATGGTAAACCGTTTGATAACATCGCCGACGTGACCAGTCCCGATGTGCTGCTGGGTACCAACAGCTATTACACGGTTGAACGACCAAATGCCAGTGGCAGTCTGGAACGGATTCGGATCGACGTACCGAACAACATGGCCGAGAAATTTTCGAGCAAAGAAACGGCTGGCCAGTTTATCGCGCCCATTTTCCCGTTCGACATTGGTGAGGTAGCGCTGGGTTCGGAAGCCGAGAAAGCAGGCCTGAAAGTCGGCGACCGCATCACCAGCGTAAACGGTAAACCAACGGCTTATTTCCACGAAGTGCAGGAGGCCGTTCGCGCCAATAAAGGCAAAGCGATTACGCTGGGCCTGCAACGCGGTAACCAGTCGCTGGCCATCCGGCCGGTCGTGTCCAATGAAGGCACGATTGGTTTTTATCCGAATTCGCTGCTGAAAGAAACGCACGTTGACTACACCTTTGGCGAAGCCGTTTCAAAGGGTACCGAACGGGCGTTTGGCGTCATCTATGATAACATCCGGGGTTTCGCCAAGATTTTTCGAGGTGAGGTCTCACCGTCTAAAGCCATCAGTGGCCCGGTTGGCATTGCCAAAATGTTTGGTGGTGTTTGGGACTGGACGCGCTTCTGGTCGCTAGCGGGCCTGTTATCAATGGCCCTTGCGTTCATGAACGCCCTGCCCATTCCGGCGCTGGATGGTGGGCATGCATCGATGTTGCTCTATGAGATCGTGTCGGGTCGCAAACCGTCTGATAAATTCGTGGAAGGTGCGCAACGCGTGGGTATGGTGATCTTGTTAGGGTTAATGGCCTTCGCTTTCCTGAATGACATCTTTTTTAAGTAAGGCTATGGAGGGAGAAAAGGGAGCATGGAGGAAAGGAGGAAAGGGGACTTTGCTAGACAGATGCTTCGGGGCGAAGCTCCTCCTTTCCTCCATGCTCCCTTTTCTCCTTTTACCCCTCTTTTCCTTTCATGTCCACGATTTCCATACGAGCCTGACGCAAATGCAGTTTGATGCCAAATCGCAGATGGTTGAGGTTAGCGTTCGGATGTTTACCGACGATCTGGAAACGGCTCTGACAAAAGAAAACGGCGGCAAGCTGGTTAACTTGAGCGGACCTGCCAAAGCAGATCAATTATTGGAACGCTATGTGCGCAAGCACTTTGTTGTCGCTGATGCGCAACGTAAGCCCAGGTCATACACCTACGTTGGCTACGAACAGGAGGCTGATGCGCACTGGGTGTACCTGGAAATGCCCGCTTCCGGTGCCGATACCTTTAAAAATATAGTGATCAAGCAAGATATATTAATGGACTTATTTAGCGATCAGGTTAACTTAATAAACATTCAATATAACCAGCAGAAGAAAACGGTGGTGTTCCGAAACAATCAACCGGTGCAGGCAGTATCGCTTTAAAATAAATCGCCTACCTTCATTAGTGCCGTAAAATCCTGACAACGTAGAAGTGGCCAAGAGCTGGCACACTACTTGTCTGATTTACCTTTCTACTTCCTCTGGCCTGTACGACACCACTCAATACGTTACTTACTGTCACTTTGGCAGGAACGCCTATGACTTTCCCAACTGATTTAGCTGCCGGCCTGTTTATGGCAGACACCGATTTAGATAATATTGAAATGATTCCACTCGGATCGCCCGACGATGACGATGTGGAGTATGAAGTGCCCGAGCATCTGCCCATTCTGCCTGTTCGCAACACCGTGTTGTTTCCAGGTATGGTCGTTCCCGTTACCGTAGGGCGACAGAAATCAGTACGTCTGGTAAAGAAAGCCTATAAGGGAAGTCGGATCATTGGCGTGGTGGCCCAGAACAGCCAGCAGAAAGATGAACCTACGCCCGATGATCTATATAACATTGGTACTGTGGCGTACATCATCAAGATGATTACGCTGCCCGATGGCAACATTACGATTATCATTCAGGGTAAAAAGCGCTTCGAAATCAACAAGATAACGCAGGAAGATCCGTTTATGACGGCTACCGTGCGGCAGATCGACGATTCGTTTCCCAACGCGACCAAGAAGGAAGGAAAAGCCCTGCTCCAAACCCTGAAAGAAGCCGCCTACAAGATTCTGCGGCTGAATCCAGAGATTCCGCAGGAAGCACGCATCGCGCTCGATAACATCGAAAGCCCCATGTTTCTATTGCACTTTCTGTCATCGAACATCAACGCCGATGTAGCTGATAAACAGATGCTTCTGGAAAAACTGGAGGGCGTTCAGCAGGCGCAGCTACTGCTCGAATACATGCTGAAGGAAGTGCAGTTGCTGGAACTGAAACGCGAGATCCAGAGCAAAGCCACGCTGGACCTCGACCAGCAGCAGCGCGATTATTACCTGCGCCAGCAAATGAAAGTGCTTCAGGACGAGTTGGGCATGGATAATCCCGACCGCGAACTGGAGCAATTGCGCATGAAAGCCAGCAAAAAACACTGGCCCAAAGCAGTGAAAGATCATTTCGATAAAGAGATGAGCAAACTGCAGCGCAGCAATCCGATGGCACCGGAATACCCCATCACGATGAACTACATCGAATTGATGGTTGACCTGCCCTGGAACGAATTCTCGAAAGATAATTTCGATCTGAAACGGGCGCAGAAAATTCTCGACGGCGACCACTTCGGGCTGGAAAAAGTAAAGGAGCGTGTGCTGGAATACCTGGCGGTGCTGAAGCTGAAAAGCGAACGGGCTACCGAGGGCATGAAAGCACCGATTCTGTGCCTGTATGGCCCTCCCGGCGTGGGGAAAACATCGCTTGGCCGGTCAATCGCCAAAGCATTGGGCCGTAAGTACAGCCGGATGGCCCTCGGCGGTGTACATGACGAAGCCGAAATTCGGGGTCACCGCAAAACGTACATCGGTGCCATGCCGGGCAAGATCATTCAGAACATCCGTAAATGCGGCACCTCAAACCCGGTGTTCATTCTGGATGAGATCGACAAGGTCAGCAGCGATTTCCGGGGCGACCCATCATCGGCTTTGCTGGAAGTACTTGACCCTGAGCAGAATTCCACTTTCGTTGATAATTACCTTGATGTGGAGTTCGACCTGTCGAAGTGCCTTTTCATTGCTACAGCCAACTCACTCGATACCATTCACCCCGCCCTGCGCGACCGGATGGAGATCATTGACATCACGGGCTATACCGTCGAAGAGAAAGTACAGATTGCCAAGAAATACCTGATTCCGAAACAACGCCGGGAACACGGTCTGAAAACGAAAGATCTGGCGTTCGACGACAAAGCGATCCTGCGCATCATTGAAGGCTATACCCGCGAATCGGGCGTGCGGAACCTGGAGCAGAAAATCGGCGCAATGGTGCGTAAGGCTACCAAATCGATTGCGATGGAAGAGCCTTACAATCAGACGGTGAAACCTGCCGACGTACCCAAGCTGCTTGGCGCCGAAATCTTCGACAAAGACCTGTATTCCGATGATGACATTGCCGGTATCGTTACCGGCCTTGCCTGGACCCAGGTTGGCGGCGAAATCCTGCTGATCGAAAGCAGCCTCAGCCGTGGTAAGGGTGCCTTGACCCTATCGGGTCAGCTGGGCGACGTGATGAAAGAGTCGGCGATGACGGCGCTCTCGTACCTGAAAGCCCACGCCGGCGACATCGGCATCGACTACCGAATTTTCAGCAACTACGACCTGCACGTACACGTACCTGCGGGCGCCGTGCCGAAAGATGGACCGTCGGCGGGCATTACTATGGTTACGTCGATGGCGTCGATCTTCACGCAACGGAAACTACGCCCCTATCTGGCTATGACCGGCGAGGTAACGTTGCGGGGAAAAGTACTGCCGGTGGGTGGTATTAAAGAGAAGATTCTGGCGGCAAACCGGGCGGGTGTGAAAGAGATCATCATGTGCGTGAAAAACCGCAAAGACATCGAAGAGATCAATCCGGCTTATGTGAAGGAGTTGACTTTCCACTACGTAGACACCGTTGGTCAGGTACTCGACATCGCGCTGTTACCGCAACAGGTGAGCAAGCCGCTGGCATTCATTTTACCTGAAGAAAAAACGGCCGATCAGGTAACGTCTGTTGAGACCGTTGCCGAGAAAGTAGGCCTATTGAATTGATTCCAGGTACGTTACCGGTGTATACCCCTAGATTCCCTGAAGGGGACTTTGTTTCGCTCAATCACCAGACCATCGGTAATTAGCAACGCAAAGTCCCCTTCAGAGGATTTAGGAGTATACACCGGTAACGTTTTTTTATTGGGACAATTTTCGCCCTACGGCCCGCCAAACGATCCGCACGTGATTCCAAATGGTTGGCAACAGACCGAAATGCCAGGTTAGTACCTTGAACCGATCGGTCAGTGAGCGACGATGTTGTTGCTTCGACAGGCCACCGACCAGATACCGGCACAACACAAATGGAAGTTGCTCGGTGCGCTTCGCCGCTTTCAGACAGCGAATTTCCCAGTCGAGATCAGCACTGAGGTTCGTAACCGGGTAATCGGGAGCGACTGTACGCCGGGCAATGAACGCCTGATGGCTTACCTTCATGCCCAGGGCCATGTCCTGCCAGCGCAATGTGTCGGAGGCGCCCGCCGGTAAGGCATGCGGCGTTACCTGGCTCCGCAGCCCAACCGGCGTTCCGTCTTCGTTCACAAACAGGGCATCGCTGTAGTACACGTCGACCGGATCGTCGGGCGGCTGGGTACGTACCTGGTCCAGTAGTTTTGCCAGTACATTTTCGTCGTAGAGTTCGTCGCCGGCATTCATGAACCAGACATATTCGCCTACGGCCATATGCAGCCCTTTGTTCATGGCGTCATATAATCCCTTATCCGGTTCGGACACCCAGCGGGAAATATGGCTTTTGTATGTCCGCACCAGCGCCAGCGTCCCATCTGTCGACGCGCCATCGACCACCAGATATTCGTAATCAACGCCCAAAATGGCCTGCCGCTGCGCCACGATACTGTTGATCGTCCGCTCCAGAAACTGCTCGGCGTTATAGGTGATGGTGATGATGGAGATCATAGGAACATGTAGCACTGAAACGGTCCGCCGCTGCGGCGGACCGTTTCAGTGCTATTACTACTTTTCACCCAATAACGACTCATATAAACCCGCGTACTGCTCCGCCACGACCGACTCATCGTAATGCGTCAGTACGTGTTGCCGGGCGGCGTGGGCAATCGCAGCATAGTTGTTCGGCGACAGGCTCAAGAGCCAGTTCATGCCCGCGCTCAGGTCCTCCGCCGATTTATACTGCGCCAGATAGCCCGACTCGCGGTGTTGAATCATCTCGGGAATACCACCCACCTCGAAGCCCACGGCGGGCGTACCGCAGGCCATCGCTTCCATAATGGTGTTGGGCAGGTTCTCGGCCAGTGACGGGATCACAAACATATCGGCGGCATTATAGGCCTGACTGATTTTAGCCATATCGCTCAACGGCCCGAGGAAGTGATACTGAAACGGTAGTTCGTGCAGCAGGCCTTTGTCACCAGCACCGAAAATCAGGAGTTCGACCTCGCGTGGGTTTTCCAGTTGGCTGTGAAGCTGGTGTAATGCCTGCTGAAAATAGGTAAACCCCTTCCCCACCGTACTAACCTTCGCCGCCGCAAATAGAATCAATCGCCGGTTTGTCGGTAAGCCCAACGCCTGACGCGCGTCCACTTTATCGAGTGGCCTGAACAGGTCTGTATCGATCGGATTGGGAATGTTCAAAACGGAGAATGGGCGAAAGAGACCACTTTTACGCGCCCGGTTGGCGAGCCATTCGCTACAACCAACGGGCACCAGATGCGCCGATGCATAGGCTTTCTGCTTTCGTTGCCACACCTGATGCGACAAATCTGCCGGGCCAGGATTACGCAGAAACGGCACACAGTTCCCGCATTCGCGCTGGTAGTTTTCGCAGGTACCGCTATGATGGCAGCCGCCCGTAAATGACCACATATCGTGCATGGTCCAGACTATGGGCTTATCCAGTTGCATGAGACTGGCCAGCCCTTCCACGGAAAAAAAGCCAAAATTGACCCAATGAAGGTGCAGGATATCAGCCTGACGAATCAGCGAATTGTAGGTTAGATCCACACCCGTTACGGCTGGCGAAAACTGGAAGCGTACCGACTTATCTTTCTCGTAGGGCAAGAATGCCAGCCGCTCGCCACCAAAGCGGGCGAACGCCATTTTTTTTGCCAGGAAACTGGTGGCCAGCGCCTCAACATCGGCCTCGGCCCGGGTCGACTCCTGAACGAGCAACGTACTATCGACGCCAATCTGGTTGAGTGCCCGGTTGAGCCGGCCAGCGGCAACAGCAGCTCCCCCGGTTGTCTGGTACGTATTAAGGTGAACAACGCGCAACGGAAGTGGTGATTTTTGTCCTCGGTCTTCTGTTTACTGTCTTCTGTTGCGCTGCTTAGGGAAGACAACGTACCTAAGCAGCGCAACAGAAGAAAGTAAACAGAAGACCGAGGACTGATTTAACGGTGAGTGACAAAGATAGCTTGATTCGACCTTTCTCCCCGGCGGGAGGCAAAGCCGAAACAGGCTATCTTCGCAACACAATGCTGTTTTCTGATATTATTGGCCACGACGACACCAAGGAAACGCTGGTGCGGGCCGTTCAAACCAACCACCTTGCCCACGCCCTCCTGTTCGATGGCCGCACTGGCAGTGCCAACATGGCGCTTGCGCTCGCGTTGGCTACCTATGTAAACTGCGAAACCCGCCTTACCGACCCTAACCTGACAGACGGATGCGGGCAGTGCGCTTCCTGTTTCAAGATGGCGAAACTGGTGCATCCCGATCTGCATATGGTGTATCCGGTGGTGAATATAAAAGGCAAGAACACCAGCGAGTCGCTACTGCCCGAATGGCGCAAGTTTCTGACTACCAACCCATACCGAACAATAACCGACTGGCTCGACGCTACGGGCGGCGATAACAAACAGGCTAATATTTCGGCAGAAGAAGCCCGGAATATCCTGCAACGGCTATCGCTGAAAGCGTATGAAGGTGCCTACAAGCTGATGCTGATCTGGTTACCCGAGCAAATGAACGCCACAGCGGCTAACGCCCTGCTGAAGGTGTTGGAAGAGCCTCCGGAACGAACCTTATTTCTGCTTGTGACCGATCAGCCCGATAAGCTGCTGATCACGATCCTGTCACGTACCCAGCGCGTGCCGGTGCGTAATTTCACCGACACGGAAGTGGCAACGTACCTGCGGCAAACCCTTAATTTCGACGAGACCAGGGCCCGGCGCATTGCGTACCTCAGCGATGGCGATATGGCACAGGCGCTGCTGCTTGGGCAGTCGACAGGCGATGATCTGGCAAGTAGCAGCCAGCATACCTGGTTTGCCGACTGGATGCGGGCCTGCTACCGGCAGGACCTGACCTGGCTGGTGAAACAGGCCGACGAGTTCGATAAGATCCCGAAAGAGCGTCAGAAAAACCTGTTCGACTACAGCCTGCGCCTTTGCCGTGATCTGTTTCTCTGGCAACAGGGTGCTGAACAGTTACTCCGACTACCCGACGACGAACTTAACTTTGTCCGTAATTTTGGAAAGGTGCTCAAACCCGACCTGATCGAACGGATGGTGGGCGACCTGAACGAAGGCGCTTACCACCTGGAGCGAAACGCCCGCGCCAAAATGATCCTGCTTGATTTATCGCTCACCTTCGCCCGCCTGATAAAACGGTAAACGAAGGCATACGCCAACCCATACAGAAACAGCAAACGCCCACCCTATGCCCGCTGCCTTAAGCCCGGATCTGAAACGGGCCATAACGTACCTGCCCGATAAGGAGAAAGATAAACTCCTGCTTCGGCTCGTTGCGAAAGACCCGATTCTGACCGAAAAGCTGGAATATGAACTGGTTGAGAACAAGACCACGCTCGACTACCGCCGGAAGCTGATTCGTGACCTGACCGACCGGACGGCTGTTCTTAGCCAGGATTCGCCCGCCTGGATGATGATGGACATGCGGACCGTCAGCGGCTATATTACCCGGCATGTAAAGGTGACCAAGGACAGCTACGGCGAAGTCGATCTGACCATACACCTGCTCAGGAGCTTTTTCGATAACCATGCGGACCTGTTACAGCGACTCAGCAGCCGGACCGAAAAATGCGCCATCTACGTGGCCAAACGCACCGACGCGATCCTGAAAAAGTTGAACAAACTCGACCCCGACTACTACCTGGAGTTCGAAGACGACATGAACAAGGTGCTCAGGTACGTTTATGACAGCGCGGCTGCTCATTACGCCAGACAACTGGATACGCCAACGGAGTGGTACCACTAGCTCTCAGGGAAACAGGCTGTCAGTTTTGTCTCCTTGATAACCAACTAGTTAGTAGCTTATTTAGCACAATTTCCAAGTTAGCGGGTTAATAGGTTATAAACCCTTCGTTCTAGCGGCTTTTGACTAAGCAGACCAGAACTATCTAGTATCGCTAACCACCTATGGAAACTGTACTGATCACAGGCGGCACAGGCACTATTGGCCGCCGACTCACTCAATTGCTTCAGCAACAAGGCTATTCCGTCACGTACCTGAGCCGTTCGGCCCAGGAACAGAACGGCGTTAAAAGCTATCTCTGGGATATCGACAAGGCGCAACTCGATAGTCGGGCTATCCAAACGGCCGATCACATTATTCACCTGGCCGGCGCAGGCGTTGCCGACGGCCGGTGGACTGATGAACGCAAACGGGAGATTTTCGACAGCCGTACCAAGTCGACGGCGTTGCTGGCTAGCGCGTTGAAAGACAGCCAGCACCATGTTAAAAGCTTTATTGCGTCGTCGGCCATCGGCTATTACGGCGGCGACAGTGGCGACCGGCCAATGCGGGAGAACAGCCCGGCCGGCAATGATTTTCTGGCGCAGGTGACACGTACCTGGGAACGGTCGGTCGAAGCGGTTGCAGCCTTGGGCATCCGCACCGTCAAGATCCGGACGGGCGTTGTGCTGACAATGGATGGTGGCGCGTTACCTAAGTTGGTTCAACCCATTAAACTGGGCGTCGGCGCCCCTATCGCGTCCGGGCAACAGTACATCTCCTGGATTCACATCGATGACCTGTGCGGCCTGTTTATCGAAGCGATGAAAAATGGCGAGTGGACCGGCGTGTATAACGGCGTAGCGCCCCAACCGGTCACCAACGCCGACCTGACCCACCTGATTGCGAAGGTGCTCGACAAACCTCAGATCATGCCCAATATTCCGGCTTTCGTGATCAAATTGATGTTTGGCGAAATGGCGGTTACCGTACTGGGCGGCAGTTATGTGCTCAATCGCCGCGTGGCCGACGAAACCAGCTTCCGCTATAAATTCCCGGATCTCCGCAAGGCCCTGGACAATCTGCTGGTGAAATAAAATGGTACGCAGCTTAAAGGGATCATACTGATTTGCGCAGATCTTGGCTTCAGACAGAGCCTATCCGTTTGAATCAAAGAGCTGCGTCAATCCATTTAAGCTGCCCGATCCGCGTACCGTTTCTCTTTAAAACCGGCGCTTCAGGATTTCGACCAGTTCGGTAACTTCGTCGCTATCCATGTTCCACATGAACTGGTTGGCGTAGCGATACGAGATCAGATCGAGCGCCTGGCCATAGTTGGTCATCTGGTCAAGTTCGGCAATAGCTTCGTTATAGGCGTCGGCACTTCCGTTGAACAACTGGTTGATAAACCGGAATTTCTGGTTGAGCGAAATGCTTTTTGCCAAACTTCCATTTGCCGATTTTTGAAGCGAATCGCCCAGTGTAGCTACGCCCGGCGTAATTGTGCTGGCATCTGTCTGCGATGTATTCAGGGCTATGACCGGCGTTTCGGTATCTACTGACAAAACGTTCGGCTGATTACTGGGGGCTGTTGGTGCTTCCTGATAACCGGGGAAATAGCCGCTGTTGCCATTCAAGGCTACTGTTCGTGTAGTAGCTGGCTCTTCGTCAACTAAAGCAGGAGTTGGTTGTGGCGTTGGGGCAACAACGGGCGGAACAGGCGCGTTGGCCGGAGAGACTGGCGCCAATCTGGGCGTTGCTGCCTCTTCGTCAAGGTCGAAAAACGAACGGGCGGATGGCGAATTATAGTTTTCAAACGCCTGCCCACGCAGCAGGGTCGACAGGTCCACGACCACCTTCTCTGAGAACATTTCGACGTATTTTTCGGGGCGTTCCAGTTCCTGAACACGTTGTGTCAGAATCTCGTCCAGATAACCCAACGCCTGGTTGACGTAGATAAATGGCCGTCCGTTGAGTCGCTGTTCCAGCGCAATCGGAATGAATTTATTGATCTGCGTATACCGGATCAGGTGACGCAGGTTTTCGGCCGTTAGTGTAAAATCTGGCTGGTTACGCAGTTGGTCATCGTAGTAATAACGCGGATCGAACAAGGCTATCAGTGTACGCTTGGTAGCGTCGGCCAGCAGTGGCTCCAGGTGTTCGCGGCGTACCGCTATATGCTGCGAGACCACGTTCATAAACGACCGTAATGCTTCCTCAACTTCAGGACTGCCAAAATCAAAAAAAGGACTGCGAAACTTTTCGGTTTCCCCTTTCCATTTATCGAATAAGCTGCTGACAACGAATAGGTTAATCTGATTTACGGGCGTAAGATTCAGAATTTGCTTACCATTGATGGTCGGATTAGCGTGGTAAAAATCAGCCGTAACCCGTCGGGCATACGACTTACTGTATTCGTTGAGCGCGTTTGTATTGAACTTGTTCGACATTGTTAAAAGCCTTTGCTTTGTAAATATATTGAAATCAAGTAGCCGCTTCTTAGAAACCTCGATTTGAAGGCCCAAAAAATTGTGCGACAGGTCTTTTTCAACGTGTTTGTTGCGGATTACGGCCCGTATAAATCCCTCAAAATGGGCTTCACTCAATTGTGCTGATAGCATCCCAACGTCTTTAACAGTATGTTTATTGAACCCACCCGCCGGCGCGAACCGCCCCATTTGCGCGTTGGCTGGATAGAATTGATCTGTGGCTCCATGTTTTCCGGTAAAACCGAGGAGTTAATTCGGCGGCTTAACCGCGCCAGGATCGCCAAACTCAACGTCGGCATTTTCAAGCCCAGCCTGGACACCCGTTATCACGAACGCGACATTGTTTCGCACAATGCCTCGGTGATTCCATCGGCGCCTGTTTCCAATTCAGCAGATATCCTACCCATGGCGCACCCCTGCGATGTGGTAGGCATCGATGAAGCTCAGTTCTTCGATTCAACCATTGTTGAGGTATGCAACCAGTTGGCGAATGATGGTAAGCGAGTCATTGTAGCCGGACTGGACATGGATTTTTCGGGCAAACCCTTTGGCTGCATGCCGCAGTTGATGGCCATTGCGGAATTTGTTACCAAAGTTCATGCCATTTGTGTCGTCTGTGGGGATATTGCTCATTATTCGTACCGGCTTGTGCCCTCGCAGGAACGCGTATTGCTCGGAGAAACAGACAGTTACGAAGCCAGATGCCGTAGGTGTTTCCACTTAGGGCCCGACGCCCCCCACCGCGAGTGGGTGCAGGAATAAGTTTCAGGTGTCAAGTTTCAGGTTTCAAGTTTCAGGTTTCAGGTGTCAAGTTTCAGGTTTCAGGTTTCAGGTTTCAAGTGCGTTGCGTAGTCTACCATTTGGCCAACTAGCAACGCACCTGAAACCTGAAACTTGAAACCTGACACTTGAAACCTGAAACTTGAAACCTGAAACTTGAAACCTGATACTTGAAACTTGAAACTTGAAACCTGAAACCTGATACTTATTTCTGCCACTCAATCGCTAGTCCGTCGCGTTCCATTTTGCGGAAGTAGGTCATCTGGCGTTTGGCGAACTGGTGAATGGCGGTTTCGAGCTGAATGGCCATTGCCGGGTACGTTAGCTGACCGAGCAAATACTGCGTAACGTACTTGTACTCAAGGCCGTAATAGATCAATTTCTCAGCCGGTATCCCCTGTTTCAGGAGCTGTTGCACTTCCTCGATCAGGCCATGCTGTAGCCGATCACGCAGGCGTCGGCTAATTCGCTCGCGCCGCAGGGCCACCGGTGGATCAAGGCCAAGTACGCGATAGGCGGGCAAGGCAGGGCGTGATGTAGGCCGGGCAGTTGGGTGGGCGTTCAGGTACGTTCCGATCTCGATAGCGCGTATCAGCCGCTTCCGGGTCGATGTATCGGCCTTCCCGGAATAAGCAGACTGCGTTTGTCTGAAACGGTCGAGCAATTGCCCATCGGGTAGCGTTTCCAACTCGGCGCGAAGCCGCTCATCGGGCGGCACAGCCAGCATGGCCTCGGGTTGTAGCGCCGCTTCAATATACATACCTGAACCGCCACACAGAATTGGCACGGCATTCCGTCTGAGAATTCCCTGCATAGCCCGGTCGAAATCGCGCTGGTAGCGAAAGACGTTGTACTCATCGCCCGCATCGACAATATCGATCAGGTGGTACGGAATAAGCTGGCCATCGATGGTGTATTCGGCTAAATCTTTACCCGTTCCGATGTCCATTCCCCGGTATACCTGCCGTGAGTCAGCGCTGATAATTTCGGCGGGTTGCCCGTCACAGATAAGCTGGTAGGCCATCTGTACGGCTAAGTGGGTTTTGCCGCTGGCGGTAGGTCCGAGAATGACTAGCATAGCGGGAGCAGGGTCTGTTTAGCCAGAAATTTGGCCATTCGTATCGAAAACGGGTTTATTTGTTCCATGAAGTCATCAACACCTGTAAAAATAGCCATGATTGGCGGCGGCAGCTGGGCCACAGCCCTGATTAAAATTCTGTCGGAAGGCAACAATTCGGTCCGCTGGTGGCTGCGCAGTAAAACAGATGCCGACCATATCCAGCAATTTCATCACAACCGAAGCTACCTCAGCGATGTACAGATAAACCCCCGAAAGGTGAAGGTCTGCACCAGGATCCGGGACGCTATCCGTGATGCCGACTTTATTATTCTGGCTGTACCGGCGGCCTTTATCTCAGAAGCCCTCACGGGTCTGACACCAGCTCATTTTGCCGGAAAGCACGTCGTATCGGCTATCAAGGGCATGATTCCCGCCTCGAACCAGCTGGTCACCGACTGGATGGAGTCGACCTATAACGTACCTAAAGACCATCTCAGCTGCATTGCCGGTCCCTGCCACGCCGAAGAAGTAGCGCTGGAAAAACAGTCGTATTTAACCATAGCCTCCACTGGTGATGACTGCGCACAGCGCGTGGCTGATCTGCTGACTTGCCGCTTCGTGCAGGCCTCACCGATCAACGATCTGTATGGCGTGGAGTACAGCGCCGTGATGAAAAATATTATTGCCCTGGCCTGCGGTATCACCCACGGGTTGGGCTACGGCGATAACTTCCAGGCTGTTCTGGTCTCCAATGCCATGCAGGAAATTCGTCGGTTTGTCGATGCCGTTTACCCCGTGGAGCGCGACCTGAGCCGTTCGGCTTATCTGGGCGATCTGCTGGTAACGGCCTATTCGCCTTTCAGCCGTAACCGCACGTTCGGTACGCTCATTGGCCGTGGCTACACCATTCAGTCGGCACAGACCGAGATGAACATGATTGCCGAGGGGTATTATGCAGTACGGAGCATTTACGCCATCAACGGGAAATACCAGGTACGTATGCCTATCGTCGATGCCGTTTACCGGATTCTTTACGAAGGGGCCACACCAACGGCAGAAATGGCCCAGTTGAAGGGGAAATTAGTATAAGGCTTCGCCGTCATTAAATGGTCGTTTATTGTCATAGTTAAAGAAACAACAATGACAATAAACGACCATTTAATGACGGCGAAGCCTTCTGACAGTTCTTTATTCAGTCTGCACATCGCCGCCTGCTACCAGTACCGACTCGCCGGGCGACAGGTGGCGTACCTGGCTGTGCCCCACCAGCAGATCCAGTTTGCCATCATACAGCAGCACCCGGGTTTCGCCCTGCTCGTGGCTGACGTGGAATCGGGTGCCTGTGGCTTCGGCCGTCAGGTTGTCGGTATGAACCCGAAAGGCGTTAGATACACCTCTGCCCGTTGGGCTGGCTACCACAAAATCAGCGGCACCATCCAGCCAGACAGCGCGGGTCAGCTCAACGGTGGTACCTCCTTCAGCCGCACTTTCACGAACAAACCCACCCGGCGTATACCGTAGCCGACTATGCGGTAAGAGCATCACAACCGACCCATCAGGCAGCGCAATTCGCCGCGACTGAGTGGTGGTGGCAATCAGCCGGGAAGCTTCCTGGGTATACTGCTTATACACGGTCCAGCCGACCAGCAATACGATGCCAATAATTGCGGCGATAGAGCGGGTAAAGTACCACCACCCAATAAATGAACGCACTTCCGGACGCAGCGGGCGCACATCCTCCAGGTCCTGCAAGGAGCCTCGAATCCGCCCCCAGACCGTAGCGATTTCATCGTTCCGTAACGTATTGATTGTCAGTGAACGACCCACCTCCTGCACCAGTTGCCGGGCATCTCTGAACCGAATCCGCAGTTGTGGCTGCATGTCTTCTAGTCCCTGCCAAAACGCCGCTACCTCATCATCCTCCGGGTGTTTCACCCACCGGATAAAGAGGTCGTCTGCAGCCAGTTCTCTGGCTGTATACTGGGCATAAGGCTTCATGTATTCGTACTATCGTGACGTGCACTATAGGGTGCCAAAGGTGGCTAAAATACCTTTCTACTGAGTGTATCAAAACGGGTACCAAAGGCCGTTTATTTTGGGTATAAATTGCGGAATAGGCGCTTTCAGTGCGAAAATAAAGCACATGATTCCACGCCGTACCTGGCTTAAATCGGCTCTACTGGCGCCTTTTACCACCCCTTATCTACAGTCTCGCCCTTCCGTCGTTACGCCCCTTAAACCGCCCCGACTCAAACCCGGCGATACCATTGGCCTTTTCTGCCCGGCAGCCCCGGCCTACAGTAAAGAAACAGTTCAAATCACCATCGAATCGCTCCAGGCACTCGGCTTTAAAACCAAGTTGTCGGCCCATTTTTATGATCGATACGGCTATTTAGCCGGTAGTGATGCAGACCGGGCCGCCGATCTCAACAATTTTTTTGCCGATCCAGCTGTCAATGCAGTCATGGCTATGCATGGTGGTTGGGGCTGCGCCCGGATTTTGCCGCTGCTCAAGTACGACCAGATACGGCGCACGCCTAAGATCCTGATCGGCTACAGCGACATTACGGCGCTGCTGCTGGCCATCAACGCCAAAACTGGCCTCGTCACCATGCACGGCCCCGTTGGCTCGGTCACCTGGAACCGATTCACAACCGACTGGCTGAAGCGGGTCCTCATTCATGGGGAAGCCGTGCAGTTCCAAAACCCCGTTGACGACGCAGCCACGCTGGCCCCCACCCGCGACCGTATTACTACCCTTCGCCCCGGCACGGCGCGGGGACGGCTACTCGGCGGCAATCTGACAGTGCTAAGCCACCTTATCGGCACGCCCTACCTGCCCGACTGGACAGGGGCGCTTCTTTTTCTGGAAGATGTGCAGGAAGAACCTTACCGCATAGATCGCATGATAGCGCAACTCAAACTGGCGGGTATCCTGGACCAGGTCGCTGGCGTGGTGTTTGGTAAATGCAGCAAATGCGAGTCGACAAACAGTTACGGTTCCCTGACGCTGGAAGATATTCTGGCAACGTACCTGGAACCGCTGAACGTACCTGCCTTCGCCGGGTCCATGATCGGCCACATCACCGACAAGTTCACCATTCCCGTAGGCCTCAACGCTGAAATCGACGCGACCAAAGGCACCATCCAGCTGCTCGAATCAGCCGTGAGCTGACCGAGCTGCATATGTGCCCCCGTTTACGCTTCCAGAGTTGCCGTTATCCAATACGCAGCCCGTTTTCGGCAGGCTGCGTGGTGGTCAGCAGCGTTACGGTACCGTTGGCGGCAACGCTGCCCATTACGAGGCATTCGCTCATGAACGGGCCAATCTGTTTCGGCGGGAAATTCACCACCGCAATCACCTGCTGCCCAACAAGCGTGTCGGGCTGGTAAAGCGTGGTGATCTGAGCCGACGTACGTTTGGTGCCGATGTCGGTGCCAAAGTCGATAGTGAGTTTGTAGGCGGGTTTGCGTGCCTGCGGAAAAGGCTCCGCCGCGATGATCGTTCCTACCCGCATATCGACCTTCAGGAAGTCGTTCCAGGAAATGGGCTCCATTGTCAAAACGCGGTTATGCAATGTACTGTACCGTTGTAGTGGCCAACAGGCTCCCTGCTTGTCGGGAGTTCGCCTGGTTAGCTGTTTTTTTCCTGATTCCGTTCATCCACGCGGCGTGCTACGTCATCGGCTTTGTCCAGATCATCGTGGCCTAAGCCAGTCGTTTCGGGCGTTGGAACGGTGCGTTGCTCGCCATCGGGACCAGCGCCGGTGCTGGTTGTACCGCCCAGCGTGTTGCTATCCGGCTGCTCCTGTTCAGGTACGTCAGGTGTTGGTTGCGGGTCCATAACTGGTAGCTCTTGTTAAGTGAATACGATTATAGCAGACGTTTTTGTCGTAGCTACCTAACTTCGCCGTTCAATAAATGGTTATTGACCTGTTAACAAGCTAGTCTCCTTTTGATGAAAACTGCTCTTCTACTTCTCTCATTGGCTGCGCTGAGCCTGGGTGCCAGTGCCGCTCCTATGCCGGGCGCTCCCAAACCGGGTAAGCCACTTAAAAAAGCGACCGTTATCCAGGGCATTCGGTTCGACGATGACAATGGGGGCCTGAAACTCACGCCCGGCTTTAGCGCCCTGGTCTTTGCCGACAACATTGGTAAAGCCCGCCACGTAGCAGTTGACCCCACAACGGGCACCGTCTTTGTAAAACTCGAGCGCCTGAAAGACGGTAAAGGCCTGGTGCAACTTCGCGATACGAACGGCGATGGCCGGGCCGAAGAAACGGTGATGTTCAGCAACAACACGGGTACGGGTGCCGCCATTGCCAACGGTTACCTCTACGCGTCGTCTGACACATCGGTGTATCGATACAAGCTCACCAACGGCAAGGTCATGGCCGACGCCGTGCCCGAGCCAATTGTAGTGGGCCTGACCCTGCAACGCCAGCATGCCAGCAAATCGCTGGCCATTTCGCCCGATGGCCGACTGTTCGTCAATTTCGGGGCGCCTTCCAACGCTTGTCAGGAAAAAGACCGTCAGCCCGGCTCGAAAGGGCAGATGCCCTGCCCTATTCTGGAAAACTACGGTGGTATCTGGCAGTTCGACGCTAACAAGAAAAATCAGCGGCAGTCAGATGGCAAACGGTATGCTACGGGGATCCGCAACGCCGTGGCCCTCGACTGGAATACGGCCTCGAATTCCCTCTACGCGCTGCAACATGGCCGCGACAACCTGAATAACTGGGGCGGCGTTTTCACCGACTCGGTCAGTGCCGAACTACCGTCTGAAGAGTTTCTGATGGTGAAGGAAGGCGCTGATTTTGGCTGGCCGTATTGCTACAACAACCATTTCCTTGGCAAAAAACTGCTGGCTCCCGAATACGGCGGCGATGGTACCAGGCAGGATCAATGTGCAGGTAAGGAGAAACCAATCATGGCCTTCCCGGCACACTGGGCTCCCAATGATCTACTATTCTATACCGGCAATCAGTTTCCGGCCCGCTATAAAAACGGGGCGTTTGTCTGCTTCCACGGCTCGTGGAACCGCGCCCCACTGATGCAGGGCGGGTACTTTGTTGCCTTCATCCCGTTTGGTAAAGACGGTCGTCCATCAGGCAATTATGAGGTGTTTGCCGAAAACTTTGCGGGTGTTCCTGAGCAGGGCATTCCTGGTAAAAACGCGAATGCCGGCAAGCTCGAACTGGCCAGCCCCGGATCAGCCAAGCACCGCCCGGTGGGTCTGGCGCAAGGCCCCGACGGCTCACTCTACATCACAGACTCGGTAAAAGGCACCGTTTGGCGCGTAATGGCTAAAAAGTAAGCAGAAGGTTTCAGGTTTCAAGTTTCAAGTTTCAGGTGTCAAGTTTCAGGTTTCAGGTGCGTTGCTAGTTGACCAAATGGTAGCATACGCAACGCACTTGACACCTGAAACTTGAAACCTGAAACCTGAAACTTAAAACCTGACACCCTTAATCTATAGTATCTTTCCCCTATGACTCCCACTGACCCGAATCACTCGCAACAAGATAAACCTGCGTATCATCCGGGCAGTTTGCGCGATGTATTCACCCCCCGCGATGGTTATCGGGTTACGCCGGTACTGCTCATGCTCAACATCGCTGTTTTTGCCGTAATGGTTCTCTCCGGCGTCAACATCATGAGCCCTACCGGCGAAGACCTGGTTCGGTGGGGAGCCAATTTTACGACCATGACCCGCGCTGGTGAGCCCTGGCGTCTCCTGACGGCCTGTTTTCTGCATATCGGCGTCATTCACCTGGCCGTGAACATGATGTCGCTGCGGTACCTGGGCATGCAGATTGAGCCCCTGGTCGGGAGCTGGCGTTTTCTGGTGGCCTACCTCGCCACCGGACTAACGGGCAGCCTTGGTAGCCTGTGGTGGCACACTATTGCCGTTTCTGCGGGGGCCTCGGGCGCCATTTTCGGCATCGAAGGGGTCCTGCTGGCGCTGGTTATGACCAATCTGTTCAACGATGAAGCCCGAAAGGCGCTGTTGAAAAGCACGCTGTCGGTAGTGGGTATCAACCTGCTGATTGGCATTAGCATCGGGGCCGATAATGCCGCGCACATTGGTGGCTTGCTGGGTGGAGTCGCTTGCGGCATGACCTTCTACCCTGGCATTCGCGCCGAACTTGGCTGGCCGGTTCCTCAGTGGATGACCGCCAGGTGGTTTGCCATTGGCTTACCCGTAGTCATAGTGCTCGTAACGGCGTTGCTGGTTTTCTAGGCGGGTCTTTCCAGGTACGTTGCCAACGAAAAAGCCCCGGCCTGTTTGTCAGTGCCGGGGCTTTTTTTGCGATTGATATAGAGTAAACGCCCACCGGCGCTCTTTAGTTTACGCTCTGAAAAATAAATGGATTATTTTTCAACTTATTTACCAAAACCAACCCCGACGCCAACTTCTGCTTGTAAACAACAAAAAAACGGGCAACATCAGTATAACTAACGTTGCCCGTTGGCACCAAACAGTAACCAGTCAGATCAGGTGTTCAGGTCATGATGCCTGACGACGATTAGTATTCGTCTTCGTTAAAGAAGAAATCATCCTTGGTTGGATAATCGGGCCAAATTTCCTCAATGCTTTCATACGGCTGGCCGTCGTCTTCCAGTTCCTGAAGGTTTTCGACCACTTCCAGTGGGGCACCCGACCGGATCGAGAAGTCAATCAGTTCATCTTTGGTGGCAGGCCATGGGGCATCTTCAAGGTAGGATGCTAATTCGAGAGTCCAGTACATAGTAGAAATCTAGCTGATTTGATGTCAATATTTTTGAGGGTGCAAAAGTAAAAAAAATCACTAATGCAACACGGTCGCTATGCTTTTTTTCAGAAACTGCTTTCAGCGGGTTATGCCTTAAACGGGTTCGCGGTGGCAATGTTATAAAAACCAACCAATTTTTGTACAGTTAACTTACCAATTGATTGAACTCTCGTTTCTTTATCTATGACGCACACGCTTCAAAATCAACACCTCCGCGTCGGTATCCGCGATCAGGGCGCCGAACTTACATCACTGGTTGATCGGCAAACGGGCACTGAGCACCTCTGGCAGGCCGACCCGGCCATCTGGCCCTGGCACGCCCCCAATTTATTTCCGGTAGTGGGTGGGCAGACCAATGATCAGATCGTGGTGAATGGGCAAACGTACCCCATGAAACGACACGGTTTTGCCCGTACAGCTGAGTTTGTCTGCACCGAATCGAGCCCGGAGTTCGCGTCGTTTGAACTCCATTCGTCAGAAGCGACGCGAGCCGTTTATCCGTATGATTTCATCTTCGAGATTAGCTACGAACTCGACGGACCGGAGTTGACCATCACTTACCGGGTGAAAAATAGGGGCACCGACAATATGTTTATGTCGGTGGGGGCACACCCGGCTTTCAACGTGCCTTTTCAGCCGGGCGAAGCCTACACCGACTATTACCTTGAATTCGAGCGCGATGGCACGCTGGAAACGAGTCTGCTCGGTGCCGATGGGCTACTCAATGGCGAGAAGCAACGCATCAACCTGGAGAATCGGCAACTGAACCTGACCCCCGACTTATTTGCTAACGACGCGCTGGTGCTGCTAACCCTCAAATCGCGGCAGGTGACGTTGAAGAGCCGCAAAAACGATCATTCGATCCGCCTCGACTTTGCCGTTTTCCCCTACCTCGGCATCTGGGCCAAACCGGGCGCTCCGTTCGTTTGCATCGAGCCCTGGCTAGGCGTTGCCGACACGTCGACCAAACCGCGCCCCATCGACGGTAAGCAGGGCATTCACCGCATCCGGGCGGGCAACAGCTTCGTCGCCCATTACTCAATCACGGTGGGTTGACTTCAGCTTTGCCCCGCTGCGGGGCAAAGCCATTCCTGCTTTATCTCGTTAATTCCTTAAACACGCCTTCGAGGGACGTTTCCTGCTGGCGGAGGCCAACGAGCGTGAGGCCACGATCGGCAGCAAGGCGAAAGATGGTGGCACGCAGATCACTATCGGCCGTGGCGGTAAGGCGGTATTGCCCGGAACCAACATGATCAACCGAAAGCACACCGGGCAACGTACCCAGCACACCAGCGTCGGGCAGGTCGTGCTCAAATTCGGCGATGAGGGCCAGTTGCTGCGCCGTTTGGCTACGCAGTTGGGCTAGTGGGCTATCGACTACGATTTTGCCTTTGTTAATGATGATGACCCGGTCGCAGAGGGCTTCCACTTCCTGCATGATGTGGGTGGAAAAAAGTACCGTTTTATCACGTCCAACGGTTTTGATCACCTCCCGAATCTCAGCGAGTTGGTTAGGATCAAGGCCGGTAGTTGGTTCGTCGAGGATCAGCACAGGCGGGTTGTGCAGGAATGCCTGGGCCAGGCCCACACGTTGCCGGTAGCCTTTCGATAGCTGGCCGATCCGCTTTCCCTGCTCGTTGGTCAGGCCAACCTGCTCAATCACGTCGGCAATTCGGGTTCTGAGCGTGGCCCCTTTCAGACCGTGCAATGCACCGGCAAACCGCAGGTACTCCTTCACGTACAGATCCAGATACAACGGGTTATGCTCGGGCAGGTAGCCGACACTCCGGCGCACGGCCATTGCGTCTGTCTGCACGTCGTGTCCATTCACGAGTACTGTTCCCTCGCTGGGTGAGAGGTAGCCCGTCGCGATTTTCATGGTCGTTGATTTCCCGGCACCATTGGGCCCCAAAAAGCCGACGATCTCGCCGGGCGAGACCTGAAACGTGATCGAATCAACGGCCCGTTGTTGACCGTACTGTTTAGAAAGATTGGTGATCTGGATAGACATTTGGCAAAAAAGGGCAAACTCTGCCTATTTTTAACGAATCATCAAGGCAAAGTTGTCAAAGAGTTTGGCGAAATCCGCAAACTCCTGTTGACCATCCAGACTCACGACTTAGCACTTCTTCAGACTACCTCCCTCCATGATCGATTCTTTATTCCGCAAAAAGACCGTAACACAGATTTTGAGTGATGCTGCCGATGGCGAATCCAGCAAGATGGTGAAAACGCTGGGGGTACGCGACCTGACCTCGTTCGGCATCGCGGCCATCATCGGCGCCGGCATTTTCAGTACCATTGGCCTGGCCAGCTATAACGGCGGACCAGCCGTGTCGCTGCTGTTTGTGTTTACGGCCATCGCCTGCGTGTTCACTGCCCTCAGCTACGCACAGTTTGCCAGTACGGTGCCTGTCAGCGGCAGCGCGTACACGTATGCGTATGTGGCTTTCGGCGAAATTTTTGCGTGGGTCATCGGCTGGGCGCTCATCCTGGAATATGCCGTCAGCAACATGGTGGTGGCTATTTCGTGGTCGGAGTATTTCACGTCGATGCTCAGCGGATTCGGCATCACGTTCCCCAAGTATTTCGCCACCGACTACGGCACCGCCCACCGCGCCTTTGAGCTGGTTGAACAAACCCGGCAGGCTGGTACGTCGCTCGACACATTGCCTGACAATACCCGCGTGCTGGCTCAGGCCTGGGCCGATGCCCCGCTCGTTGGCGATATACACCTGATCGCCAACCTGCCGGCGGGCATCATCACGGTGCTGATCACGGCACTGGTCTATGTCGGCATCAAAGAATCGCGGGTGGCGAGCAATATTCTGGTGGTGCTGAAGCTGGGCGTTATCGCGCTGGTTATTGGCGTCGGCGCTTTTTATGTGAAACCGGCCAACTGGTCGCCCTTTGCACCCAATGGCGTGGCAGGTGTACTGAGTGGCGTGGCGTCGGTGTTTTTTGCTTTCATCGGCTTCGACTCCATTTCAACCACCGCCGAAGAATGTAAGAACCCGCAACGCGACCTGCCCCGCGCCATGCTCTACTGCCTGGCTATCTGTACGGTCCTCTACGTGCTGATCACGCTGGTATTGACCGGCATGGTAAACTACAAAGAACTGGGCGTAAGCGACCCACTGGCTTACGTGTTCCAGAAAGTGAATCTGGATTTCGTGGCGGGTGTTATTTCGGTCAGTGCTGTAGTAGCCATCACGAGCGCACTGCTGGTCTATCAGCTTGGGCAGCCCCGTATCTGGATGACGATGAGCCGCGATGGACTGCTTTGGAAACGCTTTGCGACGATTCACCCCAAATACAAGACGCCCTCGTTCGCCACCATCATCACGGGGCTGATCGTGGCTATTCCGTCGTTGTTTATGGACCTGAAAACGTTCGTTGACCTCACCAGCGTAGGTACGTTCTTCGCCTTTATTCTGGTGTGCGCGGGCATTCTGTTCCTCGACGCCCGGGGACTCACGGCGCAGTCGAAGTTCAAGGTGCCTTACATCAACGGCAAATACATTATCGGACTGGCCTTTATCGCAGCCTTCGCGTATGCGCATGGGTTGCACATCGCTGAAGTGGCCGACGAGAAGCCATTGTTGCTCGTTTTCTGGTTCACCTGGCTGGTATTGGCCGTACAGGGGTTCCGCTATAATTTCTCACTGCTGCCCGTCATCGGCGTCTTGACCAACCTGTACCTGATGACCGAGCTCGGCGTGAGCAACTGGATTTCGTTCGGCGCCTGGCTGATCATCGGGTTAGTCATTTATTTCTCCTACGGCTACAGAAAGAGCAAACTGGCATAGGTTTCACTTACCGAACTGCCCAGTTCACGCCTAGCTGGTAACTGTGGTAGGCATCATTGTAGGGCGATGTGGAAAGCTGGATCAGGTCGCGCTGATAACGGAGATCGAGCGACAGGCTTTTGCTGAATTGATAGTCAGCACCCAGCAGCAAACCCGTGTTTGTGTGGGATTGGATAGCCACGACGGGCTGGCCTTCCTGTTGTGAGGTACCTTCCAGCAGAAAAGCCAGATACGGCCCGGCATAAAGATGCCAGCGTTCGGCGGCCTCGTGCCGGAACAGGAGCGGCACGTCCAGGTACGTTGCATTGACAGTCAAGGCGGTGGCGCTCCGGCTACTGGTCTTGTACCCGTCGAACCGGTAACCGCGTTGGGTATAGTTGACCTCACCCCGCATGCCCCAGGTCAGTGATAACGGGTACTCCGCCCAGAGACCGGCTGCGAATTTGGTGACGTTGCGCGATGCGGCACTTGAACTGCCGTTCTCCCCTACCCGACTGGCCGCCAGGCGCACACCCCAGGTGAGCGGTTGGCCAGACCCTCTACTCATTCCCAGCGAGTCACGCGAGATGTTGAACCGATATGAGGTGCGTACTCCCAGCGTGGTCATGGCTTTTTCGTGGGCGGGCAGGTAAGCAACGGCGTTGACACCCACCGCCCAGCGCGTCGATAGGCGATAATCATAACCCAGGGCCAGCATTGGCATGGCCCGGCTTTGATCGGTATAGGTCGGTAACGCCTCATAGTACGGGTCGTTGGGCTGTTCCACAAAAATACTGTCGATGTTCACTTCCCGCCTCCGTTGCAGCGACAGGCCAGCCTGCACTTTCAACTGATGCCGATCTGTGAGTAGGGGTAGCCAAACTGCTGACAAATCGATCATGCGTTCCTGCCGGTTGTAGAAATCGAGCAGGGCGCGGGGGTCTGGCTGCCCATAGCTGTTTAGTGTACCGTATAGCGGGTCAGTATTGGCCGAGCCGCCCCAGCCGATGCCCAGCGCGACACCCAGCCGGGGCCGAACGTAGGCTGTCAGTTGCTGCCGTGCCTGCCATCCTTTCCGGTACGGCGCCGGTAAACGGAGACTCGATACGCCCGTTTCTGCCTCAAAGCGGAACGATGATTGGGCAACGGCTGGGTACGTTGCCAGGCCGATGAGAAGTAAAAGGAGACGTTTCATGACGTGTGATGTTAGTCTGGGGTGTAGTACCGAAGCTCCAGCTTCGGTACTACACTTTTTCTAAAACCGATAGCCTGCCTGTAGGCCGAAGGAGCCGAAATCCTGGGTAGCGCGTAGCCAGGGGCCAATAGCCAGCCGATCGGTGGGAAGAAACTGGTAGTCGATGCTTGCCTGCGGCCCTGCCTGAAACGCCCCTTTGCCGGCGTTGGTGGTAAGATTGACCGATTGAATCAGAACAGATTGACCGTTGATCAATACGGTGCGGGCACTACGGCCACTGCTGATATGGCCGCGCTGGTAGCTCAGCTGGGCACCAAACGTGAGCCCAATACGATGCTGACGACTGTATAGCGGCAGCACCCTAACCCCGGCCAGCGCTGAAACGACGTTGACTACCGACAAGCGTCCCGTCTGAAAACCGGACTCGTACCCGCTGAGCCCACGCAGGTAACTCAGGCCAAGCGTCCAGCCGAAACGGGGGCGAACATAATGCGTATACCGGTTCTCGTAGATGAACGCGCTGTTCAGATCCTCGAAAAGAATACCCACCCCAACATGGAATTCATTACGAACAAACGGAATATCGCGCTGGATACGGGCATAGGCTTTGTTTTTGCGCGGGGCCAGCAAGTGGCTTTTTAGCGGAAATAGTTTATAGCCTACCCCCAGCGACCAGAAAGCGTATTGTTGTTGAATGGCATAGGTTCGTCCCAGGTACGTTACTCCGTCAATAGCGGGCAGCAGGCCGGGGTTGTAGGTCAGGTCGAGCGTCAGGCCACCCACGTCGGCACCAATGCCCAATTGCGCCTCAAGCACGTTCCGTTTCAATGCCTTGCCAGCCGTTTCGTTAAGGCGGTAGTAATCGGCTTCATTCTGCCACCGCTCCCGCATCGACGGGTTCGGCTCGGCCTGAGCCAGGGCGTCTAACCGGGTAATATCGGCGGTATAATCGCGCTGTTTCCAGGTATTGAACCCACCAACCAGCCCCGCACTGAGCCGAAGCCAGGGCAAGGGTTTATAGCCTACGAGCAACCGCGCGTCATACCGGCGGGCGCTCGGATACAGCGGCGCTGAACCTGACCGGGACTGAACGTTTATGTTGGCGGCATAGCTTTGGGCCTGACTGGCATCCAGCTCGGCATACCAGTGTGGGCGGTCATACCGGGCAAAAGCCCCCAACCCACTCATTGTGGCATCGCCATCGGCTACGGTGCTGATGGAGCCGATGGGCAGCACGGCCTCATTGCCCACGGTCAGTACGCGGCTCAGGCCCAGGTAGGCTTTGGGACCGAACGACCATTCCTGTGCTCTGACCGTAGTGGTCAGCAGCCCCAGCAAGGCACTGGCCAGGTAGGTGTATGTTGTTTTCATCACGAAGAGAATTACCGGTTCACAATAGACTTATCGCTCTGAATGAGCACGTTGGCATAACTAGTCCGAATCACAAGCTCGACTTTCCGGCCGGGCGGTTCGTACGTAAATGTTTGCTTACTGCCAAATTTTCCCAACTCGTCGGCCAGCCCATCAGGCACGCGGATGTCGGCATAGGTGGTGATTATATCATAGCGGAAATCAGCCACGTTTCGGGCCTGAACTGTCGTCTCCGCGCGAGCCGATTCGACCGATAACGCTTTCAACGACTGCGGATTGGGCTGTACCAACAACTTTCCATAATGGCTAGTGATACGGCAGGAGCCACCCAGATCACGCAGACTCACATCCGCTTTCTCGGCTTTCAGCGTCAGTATTGCGTCAAGGTTTCGTCCCTCGATGTCGCCGTAGCTGGAGGTGACGGTCAGCTTACCGGCCATATCGTCGAGGGTTAGCCTGCCAAATTCAAAAGCCACCGTCACATCGCCCGATAACCCCCGCAGATTTATGTCACCGAACGAATTGGTCATGGCCAGCACGACCTTTTCGGGGACATTGATTTCATAGATAACCTTCAGCTGACTCTGTACCTTACCCGCTCCCCCCGGAATAACGATCCGGTTCGACAGGTCGAGGGTATTGCCGTTGGTTTGAAGCGTATACTGATGATAGGCCACCTCACGCTCAGCCACGGCCCGATCGGGATGTTTGGCCACCAGCCGGAGCCGGATCGATACTGTTGGCCGGTTCCAGGTACGTACCTGAACGTCGGCTTTCTGGGCCTTCAGCCGGATGGCCTGTCCGTCGGCATAAGGCAGGTCTTTTTCGACTACCTTCGTCACCACCTGTAGCGGTGTTTGCGCGCGCCCCAGAATGGGGAGCCAGAGCAGGAAAAAGAAGAGAAGACGGGTCATGATCGCAGAAGCGTTATGAGTTCTTTAGTGACTTCGGCGCGCTGATTCTCCAGTTTCACCTGCGCCATTACCAGCGCCGGGTCATCGCCAAACGTTTGTCGCTCAGCCGCCAGCCGTTTTTGTTCATTCGTCAGCTCGCCCAGCTGCGCGCGCAGCTCGCGCACTTCTGGCTTCTGACAGACGAGGGCTGCTTCTTCACACTGCCGGTTAATGAACTCCTCGGCACGCTGGTCGGCAGCGCTCTGTTCGGGTAGTTCCCTATCGGTGGCCATTGGTTCCGTTTGCTGCTCCACGGCGTATTCGATTCGTTCGGCAGGTAGTGCGGTCATGTACCGGAACAGCCACGTACCCAGCAGTACCAGACAGGCGGCTGCCACGCCGGCTCCCAGCCAACGTACCTGGCCAATTCGCCGCGCCACAGGTATTGTACGGGCCGGTTCCACGGCCGGATGAGCAAGCAGCCGAGGCGATTCCTGAACGTCGGCAGCGTCTATTCCGGGCCGGTCGATTGCCGCCTCGATCCGGTTCCAGAGGTCCTTATCTGGGTCAAAATCGGGCAGTTCAGCCACCACGATAGCCAGCCGCTCGTCGGAATCCAGATCGGCTTCGATCCGGTCCCAGAGGTCGGGCCGGGGCTCATAGGCGGGAAGGAGGGCGAGGAGGTCGTTCATGAGAGTCGCTGTCTTAACAGTTTCTTCGCGTAGCTGACCTGCGACTTCGACGTCCCCTCCGACACGCCCAGCATCGTGGCTACTTCGTGGTGCATGTACCCTTCCACTTCCACCAGCAGAAACATAGTGCGGGCTCCAGTTGGCAGGGTGCGAATAGCGGCGTCGAGTTCAGCACCCGTTACGGTGTCGGGCAACAAGGCGGGCTGGTCATGCCGCGTCTCGTCGATGGTTTCGAAGCGTCCTTCAAGCTGCTGTTTCCGAATGGCCTGCCGCACGACAATCGTCTTGATCCAGGCCCCCAGCGTTGACCGGAAGCTGAATTGACCAAGCGATTTAAACACCTCGACAAAGGCATCCTGCAACACGTCGTGGGCATGATCGGGGTCGTTGGTGATGCGGTAGGCGGTTGAGTACATCGCCCGTTTGTAGCGGTCATACAACAGCCGCTGCGCCATTCGCCGCTCTGCCAACTGGTCGTCAAGGCATTGGCTGACCAGATCGCGTTCAGATATGTCGGGTGAAGTGGCCAGGCGAAACATGGTTTTAACAGCTACACAACAAAGTGCAGCCCGCCCAGCAATTGGTTGGAAAGGAAACAAAAAAGTTTACTGTTTTCTGTTTGCTGTTTTCTGTTGCTTCGCTACTCAGCAGCGCAACAGAAGACTGAAGACAGAAAACAGTAAACTTTTTTTCACTTCTTCCCAAAGATCAGCACGTGCTGTTGGGGGAGGCGGCTGTCGTTTTTGAGGAGTTTCAGACCGAGGGCGGTCATTTCGCGGGTGGCCTGCATCACACTCATTTTGTGATGCTCTTTGATCGGTACGTTCGGATCTTCGGCGCGGTATTCGACCAGCACGATTCGACCGCCCGGTTTCAGCGAACGGGCCAGCGCAACCCCCATTTCGCGGGGATTCGAGAATTCGTGATAGGCATCGACCATCAGGGCCAGATCGACGCTGTTGGCAGGAAGTTTAGGATCGGTGATCGTGCCGAGAATAGGCTCAACGTTCGTGAGATTCTCCTTCTTCTTACCCTCATTCAGGTACTCGATCATTTCGGGCTGAATATCTACCGCCAGCACGTTGCCCTGCGGCACGGCCCGCGCCAGCCGGAAGCTGAAATAGCCCGTTCCAGCGCCAATATCGGCCACGACGTCGGTTGGTTTCAAATCGAGGGCGGCCAATAACAGATCGGTGCGTTCTTCCTGCTGCCGTTCGGGCCGTTCGAGCCATTCGGCACCGAGGTGCCCCATCACCTGCGAAATCTCCCGCCCCAGGTACACGCGGCCAGTACCGTCGTAAGCAGGCGTTTTCTCGGTATAAAACGCCACTTTCTGGCTCGACGCCGGTGCCGAATCGGTTTTGGTTGTCGACTGATTCTGCGTTGCTGACTGTGGCCGGTTGCAGGCGGTTAAGCCGATCAGCAAGGCGAGAGAGAGGTGCGGTTTCATAAGATCACTGTCAGTAGAAGGCTGTCGGCTTTGCCGACGGATAGTAAACCACCTATACCCAAGCTTGTTCAGCCATTAAAACCATTCTTCCCAAACAGGTTACCTACACATTCTGTAAACGGCTATACTTGTGTTATGAACACGTACCAACCCGGTTTGCACATCCTGGCTACCTTCGCAGCACCTGCCGACCGGCTGACCGACGCGGCCGCCTGCCGGGCCGTGTTCGACAGGCTCATTGCCGAGCTGGGCCTGACGAAAGTGGGCGAAGTGTATCATTCGTTCGACAATGGCGGGTTCACGGCGGTGGTTTGCCTGACCGAATCGCACGTATCGATTCATACCTGGCCCGAATTCGGCCGCGCCACGTTCGATGTGTTCCTGTCGAACTACCTGCGCGACAATGCCGACAAAGTGCGTCTGTTTTATGCCGACACCCTGCGGGCTTTTGCGGGTACGGAACTCACGCTAGATACCGTTAGCCGATGACTGATACGCTCCCTACCGACACCCAGCCCTGGCCCACACCCGACACGGTGACCTGCCCCAACTGCCAGCACGAGCTAACGTATTACGACCCAAACAGTTCGTTTTACGGTTGCCCTCATTGCCAAAAGCTGTTCAAGGCGGAATACGATAACAGGCCAGCGGTTATTCCGCATCCCCGTCCGGCACAAAACGAAAAGATACCCATTGCCATTGGTACGGAAGGCTATCTGACCGGTAGGTGGGTGCGCGTAGTGGGGTTCATGCTGAAGCAGGAAAAAGGCACCAACTATCGATGGCGCGAATACATGCTGCTGCTGAAAAACGGCACCACACGCCAACTAGCCGAATTTAATGGCCACTGGATGTGGATCGAGCCAGCCGCCAGTCCGTACACAATTTCTGTCAGCTATGGTAAATCCTATGTGATCACTACCACTGGCGACGATTACCGGCTGTATGCCCGCTATCAAGCCGAGTTGATCATGGCTGTCGGTGAATTCGACTGGAATATCCTCGACGATGAGTCGCTGACCATCGAGGAGTTCATTGCACCGCCGCGTATGGTGGTCAACGAGAAAAATAATGTTCAGAATGACTGGTACGAAGCGACTTATCTTGCCAAAAAAGAGATCACCACCGCCTTCGGACTGGATGCCAACAGCCTGCCAGACCCGTATGGTGTGGGGGCTATCGAGCCCAATCGATTTGCCGACCGCTGGCCACACACCTGGCGATTAACCCTGTTGGCGGTCGTTGCCGTGATCGGGATTCATATCGTAAACCTCCTGTTTCGACCAGCGGGTACCATTCACCGCGAAACGCTGGCCAGTGTAGCGCAGTTTCAGCCAGGCGCCTTGACAGACCCCGTTCAGCGCGCCATCGATTCGGCCAGAATTGCCCGGTCGCAGCCAGTGCCGAAGATGGTCCGCAGCCAGTCGTTCACGATCAAAGGCCCAACGGCAGTCGATATCGACTTCAAATCTGATGTTGACAACACATGGGTTGAGTTTGCCACCGAACTGGTGAACGAGCAGACCAACCAGCGCTACATTTTTACCGAAGCGGTCGAGTATTACCACGGCTACGAAGGCGGCGAAAGCTGGACGGAAGGTGGCACCGAAAGCTCGGCCACGCTATCGAAGATTCCGTCAGGGCAGTATCACCTGGAAATAACGCCTTACACGCAATACGGCCAACAGCTCACCTTTTTGGTGACCGTGGGCCAGAATACATCACTGATCAGTAATGTCTTACTGCTCATTGGCCTGCTGATTCTGTATCCAATTTATATCCTCTTCCGGCGAAGCGGAGTGGAGAATCTGCGCTGGCAACAAAGTGATTTTGGCCCGAAAGACGAGGAAGAAGCATGATCTTTCCATGTTATGCTCGTCGTAATCGCTTGCCTGTGGCGAGTGACAACGCAGTTATCAACACACAACACGCCTCCCAAGCTTATGCTATCAAAGATTATCTCCACTCTTACGAAATCACCAATCTATGTCGGGCTTGTGCTTGTGCTGCTTGGCTTCTTCGCCTGGGCGGAGTTTACGGGCAATCGCCTCCTGGGTGACGACAACTACGAGACCGAAAAACATGGCTACGGCTCCGGTTCAGGCGGACGCGGCGGCTATCGTGGACGAACCGGCTTTTATCACAAATAACCCCCTTTTCGCATGGAATATTTAAACCAGAAGGCCATTGTTGCCTCCATTGTGTACTCGCTGATCGGCATCGTGATCCTGGTGGTCTCGTTTGTGGTGATCGAGAAGCTGGCCCCGGAAAACCTCTGGAAAAAGATCGTCGACGAGAAAAACGTAGCGCTGGCGATCATGGCGGCCGGGTTCATGCTGGCCGTGGCCTTCATCGTCGGTATGGCGTCGCATGGTTGACCAGCCAACACAGTCGGGCAGCAGACGCGGGGTAGCGGAGCAGGAATCATCGCAGCAATGGCTGTTGCTGCTGTCGGTCTTTGTCATTGCTACCTGCGGGCTGATCTACGAACTCATCGCGGGTACGTTGGCCAGCTACCTCCTCGGCGATTCGGTCACGCAGTTTTCAACGATCATCGGGACGTACCTGTTCGCGATGGGCGTGGGCTCGTGGCTGTCCAACAAGCTCGATGGCAACCTGCTGCGCTGGTTCGTTCGCATTGAGTTGCTCGTGGGGCTGGTGGGTGGCTTCAGCGCGCCGTTGCTGTTCGTTCTGTTTGAATATGTGGTGTCGTTCCGGCTCGTGCTCTACTCACTCGTGGGCCTGACGGGCATACTGGTAGGCCTGGAAATTCCGTTGCTGATGCGCATTCTGGAACACCGCGTGGCCTTCCGCGATCTGGTGTCGCGCGTGTTCACCTTCGATTACATCGGGGCGCTGCTGGCGTCGCTGATTTTCCCGCTCGTGCTCGTGCCCATGCTTGGCCTGGTGCGCACCTCGCTCCTGTTTGGGCTGCTCAATGTGGGCGTGGCCGTTTGGTTGCTGCTCAAATTCCCTGAAACCAGACCCTTCCGGCCAGGCTTACTCACAGCGGCGAGCCTGGCAACCCTGGCCTTGCTGGCTGGCTTCGTCGGTGCCGAACGGATCATGGCCTTTGCCGAAGCGGCGACCTACCAGAGTTCCGTGATCTACAGCAAAAGCACGCCCTACCAACGGATCGTGCTCACGCGCAACGCCCGGGACCTGCGACTGTTCCTGAACGGCAATCTTCAGTTCAGCTCGGCCGACGAATACCGCTACCACGAGGCGCTGGTGCACCCGGCCATGCAGGCCAACCCAGCCGCTAAACACGTGCTCGTGCTGGGCGGCGGCGATGGGCTGGCCGTTCGGGAGTTGCTTCGCTATCCCCAGCTTGAACGCATCCGGTTAGTTGATCTGGACCCCGGTATGACGCGCCTTTTCCAGGAAAACACGCTCCTGACCAGCCTTAACAACCGGTCGCTGCTGTCGCCGAAGGTACAGGTCATCAACGCGGATGCCTATGGCTGGGTACGTTCCGACACGGCCCGCTACGATGTGGTCATTGTCGATTTTCCTGATCCGTCGAACTACTCGATCGGTAAACTGTACAGCACGGCCTTTTACCGCGAACTGGCGCAACGGCTGGCTCCGGGCGGCGTAGTGGTGGTGCAGTCGACGTCCCCGTTTCTGGCGCGGCGGTCATTCTGGTGCGTGGTACATACCATGCAGGCTGAAGGTTTCCAGACACTGCCGTATCACGCCTATGTGCCGTCGTTTGGCGAGTGGGGCTTCGTATTGGCTTCGCTGCAAGACACGCCCCGACCACGCACCCAGACCGTACCGCCCGGCCTCCGCTTCATCGACGCCAACAGCCTCCGCCGCCTCCGCGATTTCCCGCCCGACATGGCCGAACTCCCCACCGACCTCAACAAACTCAACAATCAATCGCTGGTACAGTATTTCGAAGAAGACTGGGCCGCCGCCGGGCAGTGAACCGACGCAGCACCGACGCTCCAGCTTCGGTAGTCAATAGCCCGTTTACCACTACCGAAGATGGAGCTTCGGTGCTACACCATGAACCGACGTCGATTCATACAAACCACCACCTTTGGTGTATTCACAGTACCGCCCTTGTTGCAGGGCTGCACGTCGGCGAGCGGTGACGCGGCGGGCACATCGGCCGCCAGCATCGACTGGACTAACGTACCCGGAACGTTGCATGGACCCAATGCCAAAGCAGGGCACTGGCTCCGGCAGGCGTTGACCCCGGCCACCCACATAGAGCCAAAGGAATATGATGTAGTAATCATTGGCGGCGGCATTGCGGGGCTGTCGGCGCGGCGGTGGCTGTGGCGGGAAGGCAGTCGCAATGTGCTGATGATTGAGCTGGAAGCGCAGCCCGGCGGCAATTCCAGCAGCGGCAAAAACGAGGTGTCGGCTTACCCGTGGGGCGCTCATTATTTGCCCGTGCCTGACACAAGCCACAGCGAACTGATCGATTTTCTGCGCGAGACCGGCACTATCACGGGAGTCACGGCAAACGGAACGCCTGTTTACAACGACTATCACCTGTGCCACGACCCTGAAGAACGCCTCTTTCTCGACGGGCGCTGGCAGGATGGCCTGGTCCCAAGCGAAGGCATTCCCGATGCTGACCGCCAGCAGATTGTGCGCTTTTTAGCCCTGATCGAAACGCTGAAAAAAGCAAAAGGAACCGACGGTCGCGACGCCTTCACCATACCGCTCGACCGTTCTTCAGACGACCCTGTTTATCGCCAGCTCGACACGATAACCATGACGGAGTGGCTCGATCAGCGGGGATTCACGTCGACGTACCTGCGCTGGTATGTGGCCTACAGTTGCAAAGACGACTACGGCAGCACACCTGACCAGACATCGGCCTGGGCGGGGCTCCATTATTTTGCCTCTCGCAAAGGAACCGGCGTCGATGGCAGTGGCGCCGCCCTCCATTCGGCGGTATTGACCTGGCCCGAAGGCAACGGATTCCTGATGAATCAGCTTCGTCAACAGGCCGATGCGCCCATTCGCACGCAAGCTGTCGCCTACGCGCTTGACCTGAGCGAGCCCGGCGTCGTTCGTGTTTCCGTCAGCCACGTACCTACGGGCGAACAAACGGTGATCCGGGCCAAGCAAGTATTGCTGGCCATTCCGCAATTTGTGGCAAGCCGGCTACTGGCGAGCGTTGCCCCGAACCGGCCGGTCGACGGCTTTCAGTATGCACCCTGGGTGGTGGTGAACCTGACCGTTGAGGCGCTGCCCCAAACCGCCGGACCAACGCTCTGTTGGGATAATGTGCTTTACGGCACCGAATCGGTGGGGTACGTGTCGGCTAATCACCAGCACCTCACCGACAGCCCACAGCGGGTGCTCACCGTTTACCGCCCACTAACCGGCAACGACCCGGCGCAGGTACGTCGACGGGCCTATGCGACTACCCGGGAAGAATGGCTGACCCAGACACTCACGGAGCTGGAAGTGGCCCATCCGGGCTTATCGGCGTATGTACGCGAAGCCGAAGTCTGGGTGTGGGGGCACGGTATGATTGCGCCTACACCCGGTTTTGTCTGGGGCGAAGCCCGTCAGAAAGCCAGGCAGCCCATTCAGAACCGCATTCATTTCGCGCATAGTGACCTGAGTGGCCTGTCTATTTTTGAAGAAGCCTTTTCGCAGGGAATCCGTGCGGCGAAAGCGATACTGGACGCTGGAGGTGCTGATTTGGATCAAATTGATGGTTAATCACTTTTTTTGTCATCCCGCAACGGCAGACCGCTCCTGCCGTCGGGATAACAAAAACCACAAGCCTTACTATTCCCTACCCCACCAATGCCCTGGATCAAATCACCGGCTTATGACAGTGCGTTTATTCTCGCTCCGCCGTTTGTGGCGCTGGGGGTTGTGGCGTTGTTGCCAGCACAATACGGCCATAGCAGCGCCATGCCCGTAGCGGCCTGGGTGGGGCTGGTCCTGCTTATCGACGTGGCGCATGTGTATAGTACGCTGTTTCGTACCTACGCTGACCCTGCGCGTTTTCAACGGCAGCGGGTGACCTTTCTGCTGGTACCGGTACTCTGTTATGTGCTGGGTACGTTGCTGTATAGTCTCGGGGCCAACTGGTTCTGGCGAGGACTGGCCTATGTGGCTGTCTTCCATTTCATCCGGCAGCAATACGGGTTTCTCAAGCTCTATACTCGCCATACACAAACCACCCGCGTCGATGTGCTGACCATCTACGCCGCCACGCTCTACCCTATTCTGTGGTGGCACCTAACGCCCGGCCGCAACTTCAACTGGTTTGTCGATGATGACTTCTGGCAGCCCGCTTTATCAGCTCACGTAGCCGCAACTATAAAGACAGGGTTGGGTATAGGCTACGTTTTGCTGCTGTTTGGGTACGTTGGCCAGGAAATGAGGCGATATGTACAACAACGCAGCCTGAACGTACCCAAGCAAGCCCTGGTACTCGGAACGGCGCTGTCGTGGTATGCGGGTATTGTCTGGTTCAATGGCGACCTCACGTTCACCCTGCTCAACGTAGTGGCTCACGGCATTCCGTATATGGCCCTGATCTGGGTAAGCAACCGCCCTACCATGCCGACGCCGCTACAGACAAAAGTCTGGGGCGCGCTCCTGTTTGTCAGCTTTCTGGCGCTCCTGGCCTATCTGGAAGAGGGCCTGTGGGATGGCCTCGTCTGGCGTGATCATAGCGGTGTATTTGCCCCTTTTCAGCACCTGCCTACGCTGACAAATTCCGGTTGGCTGGTGCTGGTCGTTCCTTTGCTGGCCCTGCCCCAGCTAACTCATTACGTCCTCGATGGCTTCATCTGGCGGCGCGGTGATCAGTAGTAGGCGTAGTGCCAACGAGGTCAGGTTATCAGATGCGTAGCCCTGTAAGGCCGAAACGGTCCGCCGCCGCGGCCTTACAGGGCTATGCATCCAACGAAGCAACGAATAGGGCTTTACTTGATAGCCTCTACCCCTGCCTGAGCAACAGCGTGGTCGTTTTCTACCGTGCTGCCCGACACCCCAATGCCGCCAATTACTTCGCCACTGGCATCTCTGATGGGTATTCCGCCGGGAAATGTAATCAGCCCGCCGTTCGAGTGCTCGATGTTATACAGGGAACCACCCGGTTGCGAGGCCTGCCCCAGGTCACCCGTGTTCATATCGAAGAAGCGGGCCGTCTTCGCTTTTTTGATCGAAATGTCGACTGAGCCTAACCAGGCACCATCCTGACGCACAAACGCGACCAGATTGGCCCCCGCATCAACAACGGCAATATTCATTTTTAAACCTAGTTCGGTCGATTTGGCTTTGGCAGCGGCGATCAATTCTTCGGCTTGTGCTAATGTGATTCCCATGATACATATTAAGTTGACTGTATATAAGCTATTCCGAAACGGCTTTGTTATCGTTTACTGAGGTAACGCTCCGCTTCTATTTCCCGCTGGTACCCGAACATATTCCCACGAAATGGCTGTTACTTTTGCAACGCCATGATCACAGAACAGCCGCTCGAGTCCCGCATTCAGTACGAGTACAGCCCCGGACATTTTCGGGCGTCGGAGCCGAACGTGTATGAGCAGGAGCAACTCGCTGAGGGCGAGATGATTCTGAACATGGGTCCGCAACATCCCAGTACCCACGGCGTGTTGCGGCTTGAGATCGTGACCAGCGGCGAGATCGTGCAGGACGTAATACCGCACCTCGGCTACCTGCATCGCTGTTTCGACGCCCACACGCAGAATTTGCCGTTCAATCAGAGCATCCCGTTCGTTGACCGGCTCGACTACCTGGCGGCCATGAACGGCGAGCACATCTGGGCCATGGCCGTTGAACGGATGCTGGGCATTGAAAACGACCTGCCGAAACGGACCGAATACATCCGCGTGCTGGTAGCCGAACTGAACCGCATTGCGTCGCACTTTGTGGCAATCGGTACCTATGGCCTCGATATCGGCGCCTTCACGCCGTTTCTCTGGCTCATGCGCGACCGCGAGCACATTCAACGGATGCTCGAATGGGTCACCGGCGCCCGGATGCTCTACAACTACATCTGGATTGGCGGGCTGTTCTACGACCTGCCGGTTGGTTTCGAAGTCCGTTGCCGCGAATTTGTCACGTACCTGAAACCTAAACTGGTCGAGTTGCAGCAGGTACTGATCGATAACGAGATTTTCAGAAAACGGACTGGTAACGTGGGTGTTCTGCCCCTGGCGGTAGCCATCGACTATGGTTGTACGGGCCCGGTCTTACGTGGTTCGGGGCTTCGTTATGATCTGCGCCGGGTCGATGCGTACTCGGTCTATCCAGAGCTGGACTTCGATATTCCGATCGGTACCGGGCAGGCCGGAGCCGTGGGCGATTGCTGGGACCGGAATTATGTGCGCGTTCAGGAATGCTGGGAGTCTGTGCGCATCATTGAACAATGCCTTGACCGACTAACGGCCGACTATAAACGCACCCCCGATTATAACCCGCAGGCGATGGTTCCCAAAAAGATTCGGCCCAAAGCGGGTGATTATTATTTCCGGGGCGAAAGCGCAAAGGGTGAACTGGGTTTCTTTTTCCGCACCGATGGGCGATCCGATATTCCGGTGCGTTCGCATTGCCGGTCGTGCTCATTCCACAACCTGTCGGTTATTGCCGAGATTAGCCGGGGCGGCATGCTGGCCGATCTGGTGGCCGTTATCGGGTCGCTCGATCTGGTCATGGGCGAAGTGGACCGGTAACGCTTCACGAGCTGGCGATTACACTTTTACCTTGTCGCTCAGTGATGGCGTTGCCTTGGGCTCTTCTATATCCAGCGGAATAGTGACCACAATACGCGTTCCCTGGCCAGGTTGAGAAAGCAGCCGGAACACACCGTCCATCAGGCGGGCGCGCTGGCGCATGTTGTGTAAGCCCTGCCCATTCACTACGGCGTCGCCCTGCGACGGGCCAACGCCCCGGCCATTATCGCTAACGGCCAGTAGCAACCGGTTCTCCCGAATGCGCAGTTCAATCTCCACATCGGTCGCCTCCGAGTGCTTGATGGCGTTTGTCAGGGCTTCCTGGGCAATTCGGTACAAACCTATTTCGATGCTCTGCTCAAGTCGGGTATCTGCCCCCTGCGACAACACCCGGATAGTCAGCCCCGACTGTTGCACCGATTGCTCGGCCACATAGCGCAGCGCCGGTTCTAACCCAAAATCGCTCAGCACGGGCGGCATCAGGTTGTTCGATACGTGGCGTGTTTCCTGAATGATCTTCACGACGAGCCCTTTCAGACTGGCGTAGGTACGTTGCTCATTCTCGGGAAGAAGCTGCGCCGAACGGATATTTTCCACCAGCAGTTTCAGCCCCGTCAGCATCTGGCCGATCCCATCGTGCAGATCGCGGGAAAGGCGGCGGCGTTCGTCTTCCTGCCCCTGCACCAGCGAGGCCATACGTATGCGCTGTTCGCTCAGTTGCTGCTGATGCCGTAAGCCTGATTCGCGCAGAAGTTGCTGTTGGGTTTGCTGCAATGTCTTGTTGGCTTCCAGCAGCGCTTCATTAGCGGTTTCTGCTTGCTGCCTCGCCGTTATCAACTGCGTAAAATTAGCTCTGAGCGTTTGTACCACAGGGTTGAAAATCAGCAGGGCCTCAAGAAATAAGACCAACAGGGTCACCACCATCAATATGCGCTCGATACGCTGCAACGCCTCAATTTTTTGTTGCGCCTCAAACTGATATTGCCTGACAATCTGATCCATCTGACTCAGAAACTGACGTTCATGGGCCAGAATCGCATCGACGGCCTGCCTTTTCTCGGCCGCGGATAAGCCGGACTTTTCGAGCAGGTAGTGTGTTTCTGTTCGGATCGTTTCAAAGTGAGGCCTGATCTGCAGAAACATGGCCCGAATAGTATCGCTATTCGTGTGCTGCGCGTGTAGATCAGCCAGTTTGCCTGTCCGGAGCTGTATGTGGTATCGCTCCCAGGTAGCGAGCAGCCGGGCTAATTCGGCGGTAATCTGTTTTGTATCAACGAATGAAGCTGCCGTAGTCAACAGCAGTACATCTTTTACGATAGCCTGGCTTTGAAATCGCTGCCGACCGGCAAAATTGACCAGCCATGAATCATTCTCCTGCCCGCTTAATTGCCGTTGCACCAATATCTGCCCCCAGATAGTGAGACCTGCCACCAATGACAGCGCTAATAAATACCGGTACGTAAGCGAACGAATAGGCATTGGCATCTGCTTAATTTACAAGCTAATATATGGATTCCTGTTGGCTCTTCGTTCGTAGGGAAGCAAAAAACTGGCTTACGGTAAATACCGCTAATCAACAGTTTATGAGTTCCTTGCATCTTTTTAAACGACGAGTACAATTACTGACTCATCACACATTGGTCTGACAAACAGGCAGCAGTCACAAAATAGCCTGCCACAACTACATAGTATACCATCTTTTGACCTACTTCTGCTTTATACTTACCATACGTTGTTCCCAGCCTAAATCAATGTTTTCCGTAGCCATCAGTAGTCTTTTCAAATGCCTGCATTCATCCCGGCGGCGATCATCACCTGTGGTTTGAGGCCGCACATCCCGCAGGGAGCCTTGATAAACCGCAGTATTACGCCGATTTAATCAGTAAGAAATCACCGTCTATTTTTTTAGTGTCTATGCACTACCGTTTTCTCTTTTTACTTAGCAGTCTACTGCCTTTGTCGTCCAGCACATCGGCGCAGCAGACAACAATTCCCTATCAGCAGGTTGATCTGCAAAATCTGGCCGCGTTCAGGGCAACAGGTACCAACTGGAAAGTGGTAGGCGATGTGCTCTACGACCCGAATACAGCTGGTAAGGGCAGCACCAAGGCCGGTACCGGCATGCTTGTCAATACCCTCTCGGCCAAACCCAACGAACACCTGCTCACCGCCATGGAGCACGGTGACCTGCAACTGGAGCTGGACTTCATGATGGAGAAAGGCGCCAACTCCGGCCTCTATTTACAGGGCCGTTATGAAGTCCAGTTGTTCGATAGCTGGGGCGTGAAAAACACCCGTACCGTCGATTGTGGCGCTATTTACGAACGCTGGGACGAAAGCCGCCCCGAAGGCCGCAAAGGCTATGAAGGGCACCCGCCCGCCCAGAACGTCAGCAAAGCACCCGGCTTGTGGCAACACGTCTCGATCACGTTCCGCGCCCCACGCTTCAATAGTACTGGCCAGAAGATCGCCAATGCACGTTTTCTGAAGGTAATCCAGAATGGCGTTACGGTGCAGGAAAATGTGGAAGTGACCGGCCCAACCCGAGCCGCCGCCTTCACCGACGAAAAACCAACCGGCCCACTCATGATTCAGGGCGATCACGGTGCCGTGGCGATCCGTAACATCCGCTATAAGGCTTACGGTATTGAACCGGTAACGCTGACGAACATGAAACTGAGCGCCTACGAAGGTCGGTTCAAGTCAGTAGACGATATGACCGCTATGACGCCTAAACGCGAGATGAACCTCGACGTGCTGGCGCACCTGGCCCCCGGCAGCCGCGATAAGTTTGGCGGCATCATCACCGGCACCATTCATATCCCTCGTACCGGTCAGTACCTGATCGATCTCAACCTGGCCTGGATTCCGGCGGAGACAAACCCTACCAATCCGAATGGCGAAGGGCAACTGACTATTGCCAACAAGCCGGTGTTTACCATTAGTGGGCGCAACGGCGGATCGGCCTCGACTATGGTCATGCTCGAGGCGGGCGATCATCCGCTCAAACTGGCGTACTATAAAAACTTTGGCCTGTGGTATGCCCGCTCCAACGACATCACGCTCTCACTCGAAGGTCCCGGTGTGCAGTACACTACGCTTAACCCGGTCATTGTAGCGCAGGACCCTGTTGGTGAAATTTCGGTGCTGGCCAAAAGTGAACCCGTGATGCAGCGCGGTTTTGTGAATTATAAAGGGGCTAAACGTACCCACACCATTTCGGTGGGTGAGCCGGGTGAGGCCAACTACAGCTTCGACTTAAGTAAAGGTGAATTCCTGCAAATCTGGCGGGGCGATTTCCTCGAAACAACACCTATGTGGTATGGCCGTGGCGAAACGCAGCTGTCGGTGCCGCTCGGTAGCGTCATCGACATGGCCGGCAAACCGTCTGTCACGTTCCTGGCCGATGCCAACGCCGCCTGGCCCGATTCCAATTCGGTATACACCAATCAGGGGTATGATCTTGATAAAGATGGTCGGCCGGTATTTAAGTACACGCTGGGTACGGCAAGCGTTCGCGAGTCGTTTGCCGCACAGGATGAAGGTCGTCGGCTGGCGCATTCGTTCACCGTTGGTCTGGGGCAGGAAAAAGGCCAGCTCTGGTGCCGCGCTGCCGAAGGGAGCACCATTACCCAACTGCCCAATGGCCTCTACGCCATCAACGACAAGCAGTATTTCATTGAGTTGCCAGCGAATGAGAAACCAGTGGTTCGCACCACGCCACAACGTACCCAGGAACTGCTGATTCCCATCAAAGCAACCGGCGCCACGGGCACCGCCTCCTATTCAATTATTTGGTAAACCTTTTTTGGCATCCCGACCGGGACGACAAAAAATGACGCAAACAAGCACCAATGAAACTCATTCAAATAAATCTATACCAACTGGCTCAACGGACGCTCGTAGTGGCGGCACTCATCGGTGCCTGCCAGCTGCCGGCAAAGGCCCAGATTCAATCGAAAGACGGCAAGCCGGTTAGTTCGAGCAGTAAACAACCCGCTCCGGCTCCGAACGGATTGGCTAAACCGGAAGTTGACCCTGAGCGGGAAGATGATTTTTATAAGATCATTTCATTACCCGTTCCCGAAGATGTCGTGCTGGAGGTGGGTGGCATGGCTACGTTGCCCGACGGCAACCTGGCCGTTTGTACGCGCCGTGGCGAAGTCTGGATTGTATCTAATCCGTATATCAGCGGCGGTCAACGACCCACCTACAAGCGCTTTGCCCACGGCTTGCACGAACCGCTGGGCCTTGCTTACAAAGACGGTGATATCTATGTGACCCAACGCAGCGAGGTAACCCGCCTGCGCGATACCGACCAGGATGGCCGCGCCGATTCGTACGATAAAATGTATTCATGGCCACTGTCGGGCAACTATCACGAATATTCGTATGGCCCTACGTTTCTGCCCAACGGCAATATGCTGGTGACGCTCAACGTAGGCTGGAGCAACAGCCTTGGCCACGGTATCAGTCTGGTTCCCTGGCGAGGCTGGACGCTCGAGATCACGCCCGAGGGTAAAATGAAGCCATTTGCGGCAGGTATGCGATCGCCGGCTGGGTACGTTATGAACGAGGCTGGTGATTTCTTCTACAGCGAAAACCAGGGCGACTGGGTCGGGTCGGGTCGTATCTCGCAGGTCGAACGGGGCGACTTCATGGGTAACGCCGAAAGCCTTCGCTGGACTGGCCTGCCCGACTCGCCGCTACAAATCAAGCCGCAGGACGTACCCAACACCGGCGAGCCTCTCTACGACGTTTCGAAGCGCTTCACCGACCTGAAAGCCCCGGCCGTTTGGTTGCCCCACGGCATTCTTGGCATCTCTACGTCAGGCATGCTTCCCGACAATACAAAGGGCGGGTTTGGCCCGTTTGCCGGTCAGCTGTTCGTGGGCGATCAGGGACAGAGTATTCTGTCGCGTGTTGATCTGGAGAAGGTGAAAGGCGAGTACCAGGGCGTTGTTTTCCCGTTCCGGGAAGGGTTTTCGTCAGGCGTTTTCCGGCTCGTCTGGGGCCACGATGCCTCGATGTTCGTAGGCATGACCAGCCGCGGCTGGTCCTCGACGGGTAAAGAGCTGTTCAGCCTGCAACGGCTTGTCTGGACCGGGCGCACACCCTTTGAAATGAAGACGATCCACGCCATGCCCGACGGATTCGAGATCGAATTCACGACCCCCGTTGACCCGGCGCTGGCGGCCGATCCGGCGTCCTATAAAGTCACGGGCTTCAACTACAAATACCACGCTACCTATGGCAGTCCGGTCATCAATCGCGGCGGATGCCCGATCAAAGGCATTGCGGTGTCTACAGATGGGTTGACAGCACGGCTGGTGGTCGACAGTCTGCGCCTGGGCTATATCCACGAGATCACGGCGGCGGGCGTACGGTCGGCCAATGGGCGCACGCTGCTGCATAACGTAGGGTATTATACGCTGAACAACATGCCTGACGGCGAAAAATTAGCCGTGGCCAGCCTCGCGCCCGCGCCTGTGCACGACCATTCGATGATGGCCTCGACCGCCAGCACGCCGCCCATGCCTGCCACGAAATCGACGGGTAAAAAAACGGCGGCCAAAGCAACGACGACCAAACCGGCTGGCAAAACAATGGGGGCTGCTTCCGCCAAACGCGTGACCGAGATGCCTGCTTCCTGGGCCGGTGATGCCGATTACACCATCAACATGGGTACCAAGCCGGGCCTCAAATTCGCTCCCGCGCAATTCCAGGTGAAAGCGGGTAGCAAAGTGCGGGTCGTCTTCAATAACGAAGACGATATGCTGCATAATTTCGTCGTGGTCACGCCTGGTTCCGCCATCCAGGTGGGTGAGCTGGCAATGAAACTGGGGCTGGAAGGGCAGGAGAAAAACTACATCCCACAGACCGACAAGGTGCTGCACCATACCAACCTGTTGCAGCCAAATACCAACGAATCAATCTATTTCATTGCCCCAACCAAACCCGGCGACTACACCTACGAATGTTCAGTTCCCGGTCACTTCTACGTCATGCAAGGCATCATGAAAGTAGTGCCGTAAGGAGCATACCCAACTACCGCTTAAAAAACGGCACTCCTTCACGATGTGAGCGGGTGCCGTTTTTCGTCAGTTCGCTATCCGACTCACAGGGAACCGGCAAGGCTACTTTCATCGTCTTTCATGAACAAACACACTACAGCACTTTTTGCAGCATTGACGCTGTACAGCATGGCGCACGCACAGACACTCCCGAAGCCCCCCGTGGCTCCGCTGAAACCAAAGGAAATCGTTTCTCCCGGTGGTACCCGCACCGATAATTATTACTGGCTTAACGACCGCGAAGACAAAGCCGTTATCAGCTATCTCACGGCCGAAAACGCCTACACTGAGTCTGTCCTGGCTCCGCAGAAAGCGCTCGAAGAAACGCTCTTCAGCGAGATGAAGGGCCGTATCAAGCAACAGGACCAGTCAGTTCCGTATAAAGATGGCGCGTATTACTACCAGACCAACTTTATACAGGGCGGCGAATACCCGATTTACGTTCGCAAGAAAGGCGCCCTAACTGCTCCCGAAGAGTTACTGTTCGATTGCAACGCAATGGCCAACGGGCATTCGTACTATAATCTTGGTGGTTATGAGGTCTCCGACAACGACGAGCTGGCCATTTATTGCGAAGATACCGTCAGCCGCCGCCTGTATACGCTGCGGGTAAAGAACCTGAAAACGGGGCAGGTGTATCCCGAAGTGATCCCGAACGTGGAAGCGGGCGATTTTGCCTGGGCAACCGACAACAAAACGTTTTTCTATGTAAAGAAAGACGTGCAGACATTGCTGGGCTACCAAGTGTACCGACACGTATTGGGTACTGACCCCAAGGCCGACGTGCTGGTATACGAAGAGAAAGACAACCAGTTTTATATGGGGCTCTACCGGATGAAGTCGAAAAAGTACGTAGCCATTGTCAGCGACCATAACGGCGTTACGACCGAATACCGGCTGCTGGATGCCAGCAAGCCAACAGGTACGTTCAGCGTCTTTTATCCCCGGGAGCGCGGCCACGAGTACGACCTTCAGCACATTGGCAACAAGTTCTACGTGCGGACGAATTACAAAGCGCAGAACTTCCGCCTCATGGAAGCCGCCGACAACCTCACCACCACGACCAACCGCGCCGCCTGGAACGAAGTGATTCCGAACCGGGCCGACGTATTCCTGCAAAACATGGACGTGTTCACCAATCACCTGGTGTTGGGCGAGCGAAAAGACGGACTGGCCAAGCTGCGGGTGATCAACCAAAAAAACAGGGCCGACGAGTATCTTCAATTCGATGATCCGGCTTACGTAGCAGGTATCGGCAACAACCCTGATTTCAATACCAACATACTCCGGTTCGGCTACTCATCAATGACCACCCCCTCGTCGACCTTCGACTACAACATGGATACGAAGGAAAAGACGTTGATGAAAGAGCAGCCCGTTCTCGGTGGCTTCGACAAGAAAAACTACGTTTCAGAGCGCGTCTTCGTAACCGTTCGTGATGGTGTGCAGGTGCCCGTATCGATCGCCTACCGGAAAGGTACTCCCAAAGATGGTACCTCGCCGGTGCTGCAGTATGCCTACGGGTCGTACGGCAGCAACACCGAACCAGAATTTAGCGCCAACCGACTCAGCCTGCTGGACCGGGGCTTTATCTACGCTATCGCCCATATTCGTGGTGGTCAGGAAATGGGTCGGGCCTGGTATGATGACGGCAAGCTGCTGAAAAAGAAAAACACCTTCAACGATTTCGTCGACGTCTCGAAATGGCTGATTGCCAATAACTATTCGGCCCCCGACAAGCTGTTTGCGCTGGGCGGTAGTGCCGGTGGTCTGCTGATGGGCGCGGTCATCAATCAGGCTCCCGAGCTGTACCGGGGCGTGGTGGCGGCTGTTCCGTTCGTGGATGTGGTCACGACCATGCTGGACGAACGTATTCCGCTGACGACCGGTGAATTTGACGAGTGGGGCAATCCGAAGAAAAAGGAATATTACGACTACATGCTATCGTATTCACCCTACGATCAGGTGTCGAAACAGGCCTATCCGAACCTGTTGGTAACCACGGGCCTGCATGATTCGCAGGTACAGTACTGGGAACCCGCCAAATGGGTAGCCAAACTGCGCACCATGAAGACTGATAACAACGTACTGCTGCTGCACACCAACATGGAAGCAGGCCACGGCGGCGCCTCAGGCCGATTCAACGCCCTGAAAGAAGTAGCGATGGAATACGCCTTCCTGTTGCAACTAGCCGGAAAAGGTGCTCTGTAACGTACCTGGCTGCTCAGTAGAACCACGGTTGACCGGCCCTTCTAGGGCTAGTTAACCGTGTTCTTTTATGAGACATTTCCTCGTTGTCCTTCTGTGTGTATTCATCCTGCCCGCCACAGCGCAGGTGTTGGCCCCGAAACGGGTGAAAGATGAGATGGCCGATGCCGCACAGGCTTTCCTGAAGGCACTATCGCCCGACCAGTTGAAGCAGGCAACGTACCCCTTTGCCGATAACGAACGGGTAAACTGGGACTTTGTCCCCCACGCCCGCAAAGGACTGATGCTGAAACAGATGAACGCCGATCAGCAGAAGCTGGCCTGGGCCCTGTTGAAGACCGGTCTCAGCGACGAAGGCTACAGCAAAGCCACTCAGATTTCGGATCTTGAAAACGTGCTGCGGGTGGTCGAAAAACGGCCGGAGAATGATACCTATCGCGACCCGGAAGGCTATTACGTGACCATTTTTGGTGAAGTAGGCAGCAACGATCCGTGGGGATGGCGGTTTGAAGGGCATCATTTGTCTGCGCAGTTCTCGTCGCTAACGGGCAAGGTACTGTCACTGACGCCTATGTTTATGGGCAGTAACCCCGGCGAAGTGCGGATAGACGTTCCCCAGAAGGGTAAACAGGTATTACGGCAGGAAACCGAGATGGCTTTCCAACTCCTGCACAGCCTGAACGAGAAACAATTGACCCAGGCAACCCTGGCCAAAAAAGCCTTCGGAAACATCATGACGGGCAATAGTCGCCGCGTATCGCTGGAGCGAATGGATGGCCTGCCGTATGCGGATATGACCGCGAGCCAGCGCCGCCAGTTTCTAGACCTGCTTAAACTGTATGTGGACCGTTATCGAATTACGCTGGCCAAACAGCAGATGGACCGTATCGAAAAAGCGGGCCTGGACCAGCTTCGTTTTGCCTGGGCGGGCGATATGACCGAAGGAAACAGCATTGGCTACTACTACCGCATTCACGGACCAATGCTGTTAATTGAATACGACAACACGCAGAACAACGCCAACCACGTACACACCGTTGTTCGCGACCTGACCAACGATTTCGGCGACGACCTCCTCCGCGAGCATTACGAACGCGCGAAACACTGACGCTGCGCTAGCATTAGGTGGCCACTTGCTGTTCGTATTATAGCAACCAATAGATGGCGGCGTAACCTGACGACCACTTAATGACAGCGCAGCCTAAAACAAAGGGCTTGCTTTTCGTATTATAGCAGCAAAGCGGCTTAGCTGCGCCTTCATCATGGACTTTGGACGAATAACCAACCTCGACACCGTTACCTTATCCCTGCCGCCCGGCCATACATTCAATGCCCGGATCTGGACTGACGTGACGCCCTACAACCAACCCAATGTATTTATCGGCGGACCTGTTTGGGCCAATAAAGACTATGTGGGCAAGGTATATCCATCGACCGCCAAAGAGAAAGACTTCCTGCACCATTACGTTCGGCAGTTTAATACCATTGAACTGAACCTGACGCACTACCAGATCCCAACACCTGGCATGATCGACAAGTGGAAGACGGAAGCGGCAGGTGTAGTTGCCGAACGGAAGCACTTAGGCTTACCATTTCTGTATTGCCCCAAATTTCCGCAGGCGATCAGCCACGAACGATTGTTGCAAGGTGCCGAAAACCTGACGGACGAGTTCGTTAACGCCATTTTCGGGCTGGAAGAGTTTCTGGGCATGTCGTTCCTGCAACTGCCGCCTATGTTCGGCCCAGACAAATGGCCTGTTCTGGAACGCTATCTCAGCGACCTGCCCGACGACCTCGATGTAGCTGTGGAGTTTCGCCACCCCGACTGGTTCAAATCAGCCGCTATTTGGGGGCAAACCCTCGAACGGCTACACGGCCTGCACCGGCACACGGTCATCACCGACGTGGCGGGTCGACGCGATGTGTTGCACATGGGCCTAAGCAGCCCGGTGTTAACATTACGTTTCATCGCCAACGAGGGCCATCCAACCGACTATACCCGCACCGACGACTGGGTACAACGCCTTAAAAAATGGTTCGATAAAGGGTTACAAACGGCCTATCTGTTTGTGCATGGCGGGGGCGACAATGATACAGCTCCGGAATTGATTCGCTACTGGGTACGTCAGCTCAATGAGCATTGTGGACTAACTCTTCGCGAGCCCACGCTTCAACCGCAGGTGGTGCAGGGGAGTTTATTTTAAGCGATTACTCCTCCAGAAGTTTCCGCAACCGGTCGGGATAAGACAGATAAGCCTGATTGCCTTCTATGCGCATCGGAAATAGGCTATAGCCGCCCTTGTAATACCAGTAATATTCTTTGTTGACTGTGTATACTTCATCGGCATAAAAGCCATGTACCAGTTCGTGTGAGGCAGCGATGTAGTCGACCACCGTATCGGCCTCGAGTGGGTGCACAAACACTGCCCCCTTGGCCGGAATATTTACAATAGCTCCATACGGGCCAATGGCTTCATCGGCATTACGAGCCAGTTCAATGGCGCAGGCCACAGCGAAATCATTGTGAAACAGCGTGTACAGGGGCAATTCGTCGGCGAGGGCGTGGCTCGACACGTCTGGCTTTTCGCGAGCGACATTATCGAGCGCTACATTGAACAGGTACGTATCCGAAACGTCCCATTCCCTCATCTCACTACGGCGGACATAATGAAGGGCATCGTCGAAATCGATAACCAGAAAGGTATTCGTCTTCGGAAAATCCTGTCGATAAACGCAGTCGTGTATGATATCCTGCGCGAAGCCAACCGGTTTTACCTGCACTTTCAGTAGAGGGGCGGCAAACTCAAAATCCTTGTAGATGTACGTTATGGCGGCACTGTTGATGGGCAGAATCTTTACGTGACCTGCCACCATAGCCTCCCATTCAGCTGGTTCTGTTGCCATACATTTCCGCAACAGATTATCCATATAGAAATGGGTTGGACTTTTTTGGCCGGTAAATTGAACATGAATGACGCCTTCGTCCGTTATCAGGTTAATTGTTCCCTTTAAGCTAAGTTGGTCAACTGTAAGTAGAAGAATCTGGTTATATGCTTCGACAGACAACCAATCAGCCATGTGGGCGGGCAATGGGTATACTGGTGAGGCAACAGGAGCCGTTTCCTTTTTTTTGCGTCTGAATAGTTCGATCATACAGAACAGGAAGATACAACAATAACACGTGTCCGACGCATCAGTGAACCAACAAGTTATCTGGTTCTACAGGAATAACGCTGCACATTCTTACAAAAAATTGTATTTTTGCGGCTTAATATAAGGAGCCTTTAGTCGAACCAACGTTTTGAGTAACAGAAGTGCGGGGTACTACTCTTGAGATCATCGGCGTTTGCCCGATAACTGTTTAATTTTTTCAATTCTTCATGAAAAATGTATTGATTATCTGCGCCGGCCTGACCCTGTTGTCTTCGTGCGCTGCCAGCAAAAAGCAAAAAGCGGAACTGGCTAACCTACAGTCAGCTCACGAAAAAACGTTGGCTGACCTGAACAACTGCGATAAACGGACTACCGAATTGCAGTCGACAATCAAGAGCAAAGATGCTGAGTTGGCAAGCAAAGTCACCCAACTATCTGACTTACAAAGCCAGGTTGATTACTTGAAGAAAACAAACACCAATCTGCTCGACCGCATGTCTGACCTGTCGGTAGTGAGCAAACAAGGTGCCGAAAGTATTAAGAAATCGCTCGAAACGCTGAACGAGCAAACAAAATACGTGAACAACATCAATAACCAGATTCGCAGCAAAGACTCGCTGAACCTGGCGCTGGTGATGAACCTGAAGCGTTCACTGGCCGATATTAACGATCAGGACGTGCAGGTAGAAGTGAAGAAAGGTGTTGTGTATGTGTCTATTTCAGATAAGCTGCTGTTCAACTCGGGTAAGTTCGACGTTAATCCGCAGGCCGAAGCCGTTCTGGAGAAAGTAGCTAAAGTGGTAAACGACCATAACGAGCTCGACATTCTGGTTGAAGGCCACACCGACGCCGTACCATTTGTATCGGGTGTTCTGCGCGATAACTGGGATCTGAGCGTACTGCGTGCCACTGCCGTTTCACGGGTACTGCAAACCAAATTCGGTGTAGCCCCAACCCGCCTCACAGCCGGTGGCCGTGGTGAGTACTCTCCCAAAGATGATAATGCAACGCCTGAAGGCCGGAAATCGAACCGCCGTACAGAAATCATTCTGACGCCCAAGCTCGACCAGTTCTTCAATCTGCTGTCAAGCGGCCAAGGCAAATAAAGAGCCAACAGCAACGTACCTACAAAGAAGCCCCCGACCTTGACTGGTCGGGGGCTTCTTTGTAGGTACGTTGCTGCGCTCAGTTTGTTCGCAGAAATTGCCCTAGCCAGATGGCCAACGCACTGTACAGGCGCATGACAGGCGCAGGCACAATGTATTTCTGGATTATCTGTTTGCGTTCGTCGTCGGCGGGCTGGGCCAGCCGAAGGTATTTGGCCGCTAGTAGATTCCGGGGATAATACCGATCCCGGTATTGATGGCTGTCGAGCATCCAGCGGTAATAACGGGCGATGTTTCGCTTCAGCTTGTCATCGTATTTACCATCCAGTTCGCGGCCAATTGCCTCATACATAGCGATGCGGTTCCGCAGGAAATTGGCATCGTCATACTTATCCGTGAAGCTGGTGCCTCCCCGGTTCTTTCGGTACACCGACATTACATCGGGCAGGTAGCCGATTTTCCCCTGCTTGGCTTTCAAAATAAGCCGTGGAATATCACCGCTTACCGATTCCATAAACCAGGCCGGATACTCGCGGATGCTGTTGCGGTACACAGTACTCGAGGTAGCCATGAACCAGATTTCCTCTTCGCCAATCAAATCATCGATGGTGAAAAAAGGCTTCGTATCGGGTTCATTCAGGACATGCTCCGGCGTACCGTCTTCGTAGGTGATCACAGCATTGTGAAAGACCATCGAGTAATCGGGGCGCGCATCCAGGAAATCAGCCTGCTTTTGTAGCTTGTGTACGTCTGTCCAGTAATCATCACCGTCCATCAGCGCATAATACGCCCCTTCGGCCAGTTTCAGGGTCTCCAGAAAGTTGATGCCGCCATTTTTACCCATGTTGCGTGGGTGCAACACGCCCTTGACAAGGCCCGGATGCAGCCGTTCGTATTCCTGAATGATTTCCCGCGTGCCGTCAGTGGAGAAATCGTCGCCCACCAATATCTCGATGGGAAACGATGTCTGCTGAGCAAGCGCGCTGTCTATCGCCTGACGGATAAACCGATGCTGATTGTACGTGATAATCAGTACAGAAACTTTTACTTTCATTAAACGGCTACTTCTTTCGCCTGCGCAATTTGTGTACTCCAACCCTGAGGCTCTTCATTGTCGGCAGGCGTGGCCCAGGGATCATAAAATGGCAAAATACTCACCCAACGGCCAGCGGGGTTATCCCAGCTGAAGCGATCGGCAAAACTCGACGGGCTCACCCAGTGGGGCAGGTCATAGCGGAACAGGATCATATCACCCATATCCTGATACCCTTCCGTTTCTACGACGTGGTTATTGATGACGTACCCGGTACCGCCCGAATGATAATCATTGCCGTACTGGTTCAGCGCCAGAATCATGCCTACTTTCTGTGGGTTCAGCGGATGCCAGTGGCGCCCGAAGAAGCTGCCCCCCAGCGGATAGTGCGTTACCTGCGGGTGAAAATAGGGCTGGCCTTTCCGAATACCATATTGCTCGTTGTTCCCAGTCAGGCTATTCCAGAATTCGCGAACGGGGTCGAATACGTTCAGGAGCGTCTGACGGAATTCATCGTCCAGCTCCAGGATGGCATCGAACGTATGGTCATGGAACAGCTGCGGCGCCTGCTGGATTTTGGCAATGTGCAGCCGTTGTTTATGCTGGTTGTTATCAAAGCTATCAGGGGCCTGCGCCATAGGTGTTTTGGCCGCCCAGGCACGGGTACCATCAATGACGCTACGCAGCGTCTCGGGCGAGAATCCCGTTTTGATGATAACGATATTGGGCTCATTCACCAGCCGCATTACCTCTTCGTAAGGAATTTCGGGGACGATTTTCCCGTCTTTTATGTCGGCGTTAACTTTGATGATGTACTTAGCTACCTCCTGCATAGTGAGTTGTGATGTTGTGAGACAAGTTTAGCTGCCAGCTTCACTAAAAACCAGCGTTCAACGGGTTTCTTAGCCAGTGGAGACGCACAAACTTAGCGTATCTACGCTGATGAACGTCCTGATTATACTCAATGTTCAGGCTGATTCAGCGCATAACCAAAGCCGGAGGCGCCAAAGCCATTGCCATTATACAGCATGACCCAGTTGCCCTGATGCGCGAAGATATGGCAGTAGTCCATCATCAGTGAATCCCACCCGTCAGCCGATCGTTCTATGCCTGCCTGCTCGTCGGTGCGTGTCCAGTTGATGCCATCCGTCGATTCGGCGCAGCCAATCCGGTAGCTCCGCTGCACGTCGGTCCGGTAGTTGGTCGCGCTGCGGTACGAGAAATACATCCGGTACAGGTCACCGTCGCGGAATACCGTTGGACGGCCAATGGCATCGGTAAATTCGTCGTACCCAACGCAGACCTGCCCTGTGCGATTCCAATGCATCCCGTCCGTCGATTCGGCGTATTTCACGTCGTAGAACGGCTCAGGATGCCCGTCGATTACTTCGATTTTTGTGCACGACAGGTACCACATCCGCCAGAGGTCGTCGCGCTCACGGATCACGCAGGGCTGCGCTACCCAGACCTGATCAAAGATGTACCGATCCAGCAGGGGGCCCGTAAATTTCCGCTCGAACGTCAGGCCGCCATCCCGACTAATGGCCAGGCCGATACCCAGCCGGTATGAAGCCGTTTCGCTTTTGTTCCAGCCCGTATAGTACAGCCAGATCTCGTCGCCCACCTGCAAAAACCAGGAGGGCATGGCTCCACTTTCGTCGAACGTACCTACATCCCCTTTGGTCAGACAAGGCTTATCATGAACGTATAGTACCGTCGACAGGTCATCGGGGTCGAGTTCAACAAACGACGTGGCCGATTGAACCGCAGCGTCGCGGGTGGAGAAGTAAACCCGAAGCCGATCTTCCATCGGAAACCCGAAGGGAACCTGGGCGTGCGTCTGGCTAAATGGAAACGCCCCGGAGGGTTTGAAAACAAGGCCTTTTTTCTGCCAATTCATACTCAATGATAATGTCTGTACCACTGCTGAAAGACCATCAGCGTCCACAGCAGTTTACGGTGGTTTTGTTTACCGGAATAATGTTCCTGTTGAATCTGCCGAACGTACCCGGCGTTGAATAAGCCGTGCTGCTTCAGCGATTCGTCAGACAGCAGATCGTCGCACAGAGGCCGAAGTTCATTGCGTAACCACTGCGAGAGCGGAATACCAAACCCCTTCTTAGGCCGATCAATGATGTCGTCGGGAATTTTGTTGCGCATCAAGGTCTTCAGGATGTATTTGCCTGTCAACCCTTTTCGCTTGAATGATTCGGGCAGGCTATTCGCGAAATCAACGATGCGGTAATCGAGGAACGGGGCGCGTACTTCGAGCGAATTATACATGCTGGCCCGATCTACTTTCACCAGAATATCGTCGAGCAGGTACGTCATGTAATAGATATACGATGTCTGGTCGAACGCATCGGTGTTGGCAGGCAACTCGGCCAAATGTGCATCGATCAGCCCCAGTCCGGTTTGATCGGTCAGCTGAGCCTGCACATCAGCACTAAGCAGAAGCCGTTTCTGGGCAGGCGAAAAACTGCCCAGCCAGAGCGTGTGCGTGTAAGCCGGTTTCTCCTGAAACCCTTTCAAAAACTGCTTGGCTTTAAAATCCAGGCTGATGTTGTTGTCACTTACCGGCAACAACTCAGCTGCCCGGTTGGCCAGCGAGTGCACCAGGCGCGGCATCCGGCCATATACGCCCCGAACATAATCGGAGGCGAAGGTTGGGTAGCCCGCCAGCAGTTCATCGCTCCCGTCGCCGCCCAGCGCCACCGTTACCCGTTCGCGGGTGAATTGCGAGAGCAGGTACGTTGGAATGATGGAGGCATCGGCAAAAGGCTCATCCAGCTTGGCCGTAATATCGGGCAGTAAGTTGAGCGAGTCCTGAGCGGTCAGTACTTTTTCGTAGTGGTCGGTACCCAGGTGTCTGGCTACCGTACGGGCATAATCGGCCTCATCGTACGATTTTTCCTGGAACCCGATCGAGAACGTTTTGATCTTGCTTTCGCTGTTCTTCTGGGCATAGTAAGCCACCGCCGAACTGTCGAGCCCACCGCTCAGGAACACGCCTAGCGGCACATCGGCGACCAGCCGGGAAGCGGTTGCATCGTTCAGTAACGCATCGAACTGGCTCAGCGCCGCGTTGAACGAGATAGGCTGATGATTGAACTGGATCGTCCAGAAGGGGCGGTTAACCGTAATTTTCCCTTCCTCAAACAGCAGATAATGGCCAGGCTCCAGCTTCTGAATATCCCGGTAAATGCTGTAGGGTGTAGGTACGTATTCAAACGTCAGGTAAGCGTTCAGCGCATCGGGACTGATGGCTTTGCTCACGAGCGGGTGCTGTAGCAGTGCCTTGGGTTCTGAGCCGTAGATGAGTGTATCGCCAATGACACTGTAATGCAGTGGTTTTTTCCCCATCCGGTCACGGGCCAGCAGCGTTTGACCCGTTCTAAAATCATAGATGGCAAACGCAAACATCCCGTTGATCTTATCGAACAGCTTGACGCCATGCTCCTGGTAGAGATACAGGAGCACTTCGGTATCCGACGTGGTGCGGAAGTGGTATTTACCCAGCGCCTGTAGTTCTTCTTTCAGCGCGACGTAATTGTATATTTCGCCGTTGAAGACCATGCCAATTTGCTGATCTTCGGTGTAAAACGGCTGGTTGGCGCCCGAACTCAGGTCGATGATACTCAGACGGGCATGGCCTAGCCCAACCAGAGCGTTTCGGCCGGGTTTTACGTCGCCGCCCTGGAAATCGGGCCCCCGATGCTTCAGTTGCCGGATCATCCGCAACAGATCATCGTCGCTCCCCCGTCCTGTAAACCCTGCTAATCCACACATAATCAGTAACGCCTAGTTTTACCTGGCCATTAAGTTGTCATGACGCTATGTGGTCATTAATTGTCGCTTATCGCCACCCAACCAATGACCATTACTAACGGCGAAGCGCAATGCCAACTTAGTGACTACACACTTTAATAACCCTGTACCAGTTCGCCAGGTACGTCGAAATTAATCAGTTCTTTTACGCTATAGGGCATTTTTTGCTGTGACTCGTAATACGTCCGCATCAGAATCTCGGCAATGACGCCCATCAGCACCAACTGAATACCGACCACAAAAAACATGGAGGCGATAGTTGGCAATGGTGTCTCGACCAGGTCTTTCTGACCAGTCAGTTTGAAGTAAGCGGCTAGAATCACTGCCACAAACGTGACCAGAAAAGCCAGAATCCCCGCGCCACCAAAGAAGTGAATGGGCCGTTGCATGTACTTCTCCAGGAACTTGATCAGCACCAGATCGAGCAGCACTTTGTAGGTACGGAAGATGCCGTAATTACTTTTTCCGAACTGGCGCGGCTGGTAGTTGACCGGCATCTCGGTCACTTTCCCACCCTGCCAGGCACAATAGACCGGAATAAACCGGTGCATTTGGCCATACAGCGTTACGTCCTTGATCACCTCGCGGCGATAGGCTTTCAGGGTACAGCCGTAATCATGAAGTGGTACCCCCGAAATGCTGCTGATCAGCTTATTAGCGGTCATCGAAGGCAGCTTACGGGTCAGGAACTCACCCTTCCAACGATTCTGCCGCCAACCGCTCACTACGTCATAGCCGTCATCCAGCCGGTTGACGAGCTTGGCAATATCGTTGGGGTCATTTTCAAGGTCACTATCGATCAGCACGATCACCTCGCCCGACGCATGTTGAATACCCGCGTTGATAGCCGCCGTCTGCCCGAAGTTACGCTTGAAGTTCACGGCCTTTACCCGTTTGTTCCGCGAACAAACAAGGCGCAGCTGATCCAGCGAATCATCTTTCGACCCGTCGTTAACGGCAATGATTTCATAATCATACTGTCCGATAGCATTTTCGAGCGTATCAAACAGGATGGGAATGCTTTTCGATTCGTTATAAATCGGCACTATTACGGAGAGGTAGGCCATGCAACTGAACGGTTTTGAGACTGTCTGGAACGAGCAATAGACAAAAAGGTAGTAACGGCACTTAGGACCAAAAACGGATAAAAAGGAGCCAGGTAACGAGTTTCGGGATGGCGCAACACCACTACATACACGATGATGCAGTAAGCCACCGAGAGCGGGATCAGCAACAGGCGAGCGTCATGTTTCAGCCCGCGTCGGGTTAGTAATACCAGCCCAAGTAATCCTGGAATCAATACGAAGATATAATGATACACCCGAAGCAAAAACCGGGGCCAGTGTGACCGCACTATATCATCAAGGAACGTGTAGCCCCAACTGCCGTGTAAAAATGTAAACGTATAACGAAGCGGTGCCCACACATGATACACCAGCGGGTTGTCTTCGCGCACCGACCGGGTGTACCGGTTCATTTTCTCCTTTATCTGCGCCGAAATAGCACTTCGCTGCACCGAATCGAGCACCGGCCCGTTTCCCAGGCGGTAACACAGATTACGAACCGAGGTGACCGAATCGAGATTGAATTTTGCGGTGTACACATAGTTGGGTGGCGGCCCCAGTTCCTCGTTCACATACCAGCGCACCGGCGGCAGGAAATTGTTGTTCCCCCAGCCCTGAATCCAGCGGATGCCGGTATTGGGAAACCAGAACGAAAAGTCTTCGCCATAGGTCTGGCAAAAGGCCATCAGGTCGAAATAATTGGCAGGCCAGAAACTTTCGGGGTACCACGGACTTTTCAGCAAGGGAATCACCTCTTTGTAGGTCCGGTAGTTGCGCACCATCCAGGCCCCATCGGCTAGAACAAAGGGCAATAGAAAAAGGAAACTATACCGAATCAGTTGCTTGATTTTCAACTGCTTCTGTAACCAGCGAAAACCCCAGATCACCAGCGGAACGGCCAGTAATGGGGCGTGGGCAGGCTTCAGAAAGATCGACCAGGTTAGCCACGTACCGGCGGCTACCAGCGGTATCCAGCGAGCAGGTCGCTCATCGACGCGCAGGAAACTGTATAAAAAGAAGATGGAAACCGAAGCGGCAAGGCTCTCGGTCAGGAAATAGCCATCGAAAACACTGACAAACGTGCTGAACAAATAGATGAAGAACGCCCAGTAGAACGCCCGGTCGGCCTGGAACAGGCGCTTAGCGCACAAACCAAGCACATAGACCGATATGGCCGACACAATCAGTTGTAGCAGAATAACCAGGTTGCAAGCCACCGGCGGACTGAATAGCATCCGAAAAGCCAGATAGATAGCCGAATAAGCAGGCATTCGTACATCCGTTTTAAACCCCTGATGAGCCAGCAGGCTCTCGATGGGCTGGATGTACGTCATCATATCGCCGTTGCTCTGCCCCCAAAACCCATCGATGTCGTGGTAGTATGTCCGGGTCAGAAACCAGCTCAGAAATAGCCCCTTTACTATCAGCGCTACGCTAGTCCAGTAAAGCCAGCTACTGGCCGGTTTGAGCAACAGCGGTTTGGTCATAGGTACGTTGTTTTGTACCAATCGACAAACCGGCCCAGGCCTTCTTCCAGCGATACCTTCGGCTTGTATCCTAACAGCTCTGATGCCCGCGATACATCGGCATACGTGCGGTCCACATCGCCAGGCTGCATGGGTAGGTACTGAATCTGGGGGGCCTTGTTCATCAGCCGATACAACGTGCTCACAAGTGTTTGCAGCGTTACCGGACTATGATTGCCCAGGTTAATGATCTCGTACGTAGTGGGGTTCGCGTCGAGGTACGTTAGCGCGGCCATAATACCCGCCACGGTATCGCCCACGTAGGTATAATCGCGGGAGGTGTCACCCTTGCCAAACATGGGAATCGGCTGGTCGGCGGCCATCATCCGAACAAATTTGTGAATGGCCAGATCGGGCCGCTGCCGTTCTCCGTAAACGGTGAAGAAGCGAAGATTAACGATACCCATACCATACAGGTGATGGTAGTTATGAGTCAGCAGTTCGCACGAACGCTTGGTAAACGCATAGGGCGATATAGGCTGCTCAACGCTGTCGGTCTCACTGAAGGGTATCTTCTCATTGTTGCCATACACAGACGACGACGAGGCAAAAACCATCTTGCCGATGCCACGCCGCTGCATCCAGGCCAGCAGGTTATTCGTACCGGTAATGTTCGTACTGATATACTCGTCGGGCTGCTCGATGGATGGGCGCACGCCTGCTTTGGCCGCAATGTGAATAACGGCATCTACATCCGTATCGAGCGCATTGAGCCAGGCAGAATCCCGGATATCGGCCTCGATGAACGTGAAATTCGGATGGCTTAGCGCACCCGATATATTCCGTTCTTTAACGGCACGCGGGTAGAACGAATCAAAATTGTCAACGCCAATAACCCGGTATCCACTGGCCAATAGCCGATCCGTGAGGTGACTACCGATAAAGCCCGCGCATCCAGTGACTACTAATTGGGTAGAAGGTTTCATGAGTGAAATGGGGGTGGCCGTCGGCTGGTACCCGACGGCCACTGGCTCGATCAGGCGGTTTGCCCTAACCGAGCTACCATGCTATCGTGGATCTGCACCAATGTCTGATGCAGATCGTAGGTCCAGTTCCAGCCGGGGTAATGCTCTTTAAATTTATTCAGATTCGAAATATACCAGATATGATCACCAATCCGGTTGGTATCAGAGTAGGTATAATTCATGGTGTTGCCCGAGATCTCTTCGCATACGTTGATCGCTTCGAGCATGGAGCAGTTGGCATGACGGCCGCCGCCAGCGTTGTACACCTCACCAGCGCGAGGGTTCTGGTAAAAGTGCCAGAACATATTCACCAGATCATAGCTATGGATATTGTCACGTACCTGCTTGCCTTTGTAACCAAAGATGGTGTACTGCGTGCCCGTAATGGCGCACTTCATCAGGTAGCTCAGGAAACCATGCAGCTGCGCACCCGAATGGTTAGGGCCCGTTAAACACCCCCCCCGGAACACGGCCGTCTTCATACCGAAATACCGGCCATACTCCTGCACCAGAATGTCGGCCGCTACTTTCGACGCGCCAAATAAGGAATGCTTGGTATGGTCGATACTCATGAACTCATCGATGCCATCTTTGAAATACGGATGGTTTTCGTCGATTTCCCAGCGGGTTTCCGTCTCGATCAACGGCAGGTAGTTTGGGTTGTCGCCGTATACCTTGTTGGTCGATGTGAAGATGAATACCGCCTCCGGCGCGTGCTGCCGGGTCATCTCGAGCAGATTCAGCGTGCCGTTGGCGTTTACCGTAAAGTCGGTAAACGGTTCGCGGGCGGCCCAGTCATGGCTGGGTTGAGCAGCAGCATGAACGATCAACTTGATGTCGGCGCCAAATTCTTTAAAGATTGGCTCCAGTTGCGACACCTCGCGAATGTCGGCGGGGCGATGCGTATAATTACTAAACGCATCTTTCAACCGATTGCGATTCCACTCTGTTGAGCCATCTGCGCCAAAGAAGTACTGGCGCATGTTGTTGTCGATCCCTACGACCAGGTCAAACTTATCTGAAAAAAAGGCAACTGACTCGCTGCCAATGAGTCCTGCCGAACCTGTAACTAATGCAACATTCATACCTTCAACGCCTTGTTTATCAGCCTACACTATCCAAAAAATCCTAATTGAACGGGCTTAGTAGTGGGGCAAAGTAACGCAAAAAAGTCATATTCACTGCCACCATTCCCTAACAAAGAAAGAGGCGATACCCCATGGCATCGCCTCTTTCTTTCCGATGGCCTGGCAGAATTAAGCGCCCTGCCCAACCGTGCCAGCTCCAAACAGCTTCTCACGGATTTTTTGTGTCCGCGCATCCAGCTCTGGATTTGGCTTGTATTTATATGTCGACTGAACGGCGGCCGAATCAGGACCGGTTCCGTAAACCTCACCGTCGCCGGCTTTGTAGCCCGACCGGAAATCGTTCTTACGGAAATCTTCCTGACGGATGGTGTTATTCTTTTGGTAATCGCATGAAGCCAGTGAGAGACCAGCCAGCACACACATACCCATATACACGACGCGTTTCATAGCAGCTTGATTGTAAATCGAAAGTTCCGCAAAGGTAATCACAAAGTGGTTAGTCGGCAGAAATTGCTTATTGCTTTTTTAGATCGTTGATCTCTTGCTGTACAAAGGCCATTAATTCACCGATATGCGCCTTTGAAAAGTCGAACGGCACACGAGCCGCCTCATAAATGGCCCGGATGGGCGCCTGGTAGCCCAGCTTGAGCGCTTCTTTGTACCCCTGAAGGCCCGCCTGTGCATTCTGCCGGTAGTTGCGCCATACGCCAATAGCACCAAGTTGCGCAATACCGTATTCAATGTAGTAGAAGGGCACTTCGTAGAGGTGCAGCTGTTTTTGCCAGATGTATTCTTTGTAGTGCTCCAATCCACGCCAGTCAGTGATTGTGTCGGCAAAACGGTCATAGGTACGTACCCAGGCCGCTCGGCGTTCAGCCGTCGAGTGGATCGAACCTGATTCGGATGGCGTTCCATAAAGCCAGTGCTGAAACTGATCGATGGTGGCTACCCAGGGTAGCGTCTCTACGATTGATTCCAGGTGCGCCAGTTTAGCGCGACGCAGCTCATCTGGCTTATCAAAAAAGACATCCCAATGATCCATCGACATCAATTCCATCGACATCGACGCCAGTTCGGCGACCTCCATCGGTGGGTTACGGAAGGCCTTTAGGGGCAGCTCACGCGTCAGGAATGAATGAACGGCATGACCGCCCTCGTGTACCATCGTCACTAAATCGCGCAGGCTGGACGTGGCGTTCATGAAAATAAACGGAACGCCGATTTCTTCGAGCGGATAATTGTACCCACCCGGCGCCTTTCCTTTTCGCGACTCCAGATCCAGGTGGCCCATTTTCCGCATGATGCGCAGGTAACCACCCAGTTCACCCGTTGTATCGAGCCTATCGAAGCAGCGAATTGTTTTATCGACCAGATCGGCAGCTGTAGCGAACGGTACCAGCGGCGGATGCCCGTCGGGGTCCACTTTGGTATCCCACGGCCTCAGGGTTTGTACCGAATCGTCGGTACGCTGTAGTTTGACCAACCGTTCTGCGGCCTGCTCATTCAACAAAGGCACCACTGCTTCGGCCACCGATTCGTGAAAGGTAAAACAATCGTCGGGGGTATAATCGAATCGACCCAACGCAGCGAACATATAGTCACGAAAGTTGGCAAAACCGGCATTCTGCGCGATCTGCTGCCGTAACTCAATGAGCTTATCGAACAGATCATCCAGTTTTTCATGATCCCTGAACCGACGTTCCTGAATTAAAAACCACGCATTCTCGCGCACTTTCCGGTCTGTCGACTGTAGTAAGTCAGATGCTTTCTGAAGCGTAACCTCTTCGCGAATACCGTTCGTCTCAATGGTTACCGTCATGGCCCCGACAATGGCACCGTATTGCCGTTCTTCGGTCTGCATCTCCGTTTGCAGGGGCACGTTTTCGTCCCGGAAGATGGTGCTCGCCATCTGCATGCCACGTACCATCACTTGCTCGGCAGTAGTCGTCAGTTCGGCCAGCCACGGACTGTCCAACGCCTTTTTATCAAGATCATTCCCCAACGTACTCATCATTGGCTGAATGGTTTCGATAAAGAAGTTTAACCGTTCTACCAGGTCTGCATTGGCCGTATCGCAGGTCATGCGAATGTAGCGCCAGGCGAAGTTTTCGGAGAGGTACGATTCCAGTTCACTCCGGTCGCTGAACCAATGCCGCAGGGCATCGGCATGCGGAATGGGGCGACTCAGCAATTCATCGTAAAAAGGCTGTACATCGGCCCATGATTGAAGTTCATAGCTCTCGGGCAGGAAGTGCCGGGCTGGCCGGGCAAGAGTTAATTCAGCTTGCATAGATGGTCAAGATACAAAATCACTGACTTTGTATAGGACACCCAAAACCGGTTTTTTGTTGCAACCCAGCCTACAATCGCTACCGAACCAGCACCTTCACCGCCTGGCCCATTGCCCCATCGCGCACAGTGAGCAGGTACAACCCCGGCGCAAGTGGTATATCGGGTTGCCAGGTGGCTTCCGTATCGGTTAGTTTGAGCCAGTTACCCCGAATTGTTTGCCCGGCTACTGTCTGAATGGTAGCCGTTGGTGCCATCAGATTACGTAGCTGAAGCTGAAACTGCCGACCGTCAGACGGATTGGGGTAGACCTGAATGAATGGCTGGTCGGTACGAATGATCACGGCAATGGTTTTCGAGTAGTTTACCGATCCATCCTGGTCGACCTGTTTTAAACGGTAGTAGTTGGCTCCATGAGCGGGCTGCTCGTCGAGCAACGCGTAGGTACGTGGCCCATTGGTAGTACCGGCGGCAGGCAACGTACCTACTTCGATAAACTCAGCCGCATCGGTACTGCGTTGCACCACGAACCGGTCGGCCGTCCGTTCCCAGGCCGTGGCCCAGCTTAGTTGCACCCTATTGGCAACTGGTTTTCCCTGAAAACTGACCAGTTCAACGGGTAAGGTTGGGGCATGTACTGTACCGCTTAGGGCCACACTCCCAATCCGTATTAAGCGGGCGGGATCGGTAGCACCCCAAAAATAGATGCGAACAGTGAAGGTGGCGGTGATGAGACTAATACCTGTTATCGGAACAGTAATGTTAGTAGGAGTGGCTGTTACTGATCCAATGCTCAAGGAAGTATAGGATGAAACAAACCCATTCGTACTACTTCGTACTTCAAAAGCAGATGGCCCTGATAATATAGTTGCCGTATTATTGTTCTCTACATTGATCGCAAACTGGGTAATCGTTAGGCTGTATGTACTGGCTGGCGTTATCTTAACTTCTAAATATCGCCCCAGATTAGGGGCAGTTACATCCCACTGATTACAGTTAAAGCGACTACTAGCAATTGTCGTACTAGCTCCCGGATTAACATAGGCCGCCACAGATGCTGTCACATTAGTGGCAACTGGGCTCGCGTTGACTCCAGAATTCCCAAAAGACCACGTAGCCAAATTCTGACCGATACTGACCGAATGTATGGTACAAAGTAGACATAGGAGTATCACAACGCGACCGATAAGGCTTGTGGAATAAGTAGACGGGGTGTTCATAAAAAATAAATTACGCTGGGATATACTAGACTATAATTTCGTGTGTTTCAAGCTGTAGCCGAGATGACAAAAAAAGTGATAAATGCTGAATAAATTGAGTAAAAAACACCAGTAAATAAATAGCAATTATCTGATAATCAAAATATGTGTTTCTAAAATAGAAAATTTGCTTACTTATATTTTATAGCAAACAAAAAGCCCGACTCAGAAGTATCCGAGTCGGGCTTTTAACGTACAGTTTATAAAAGGAGTCGTTTGCTAGCTTAGACGTTCATGAGCGATTCACGGCGGCGCATTTTACCGGCTGGGATACCGAACATCATCTTGAATCGACGGCAGAAATAGGCGGTATCTTTGTACCCTACTTCAGCGCCGATTGCCCGAATGCTTTTCTTGCTGGTGCGTAGCAAGCCCACAGCCGCTTCCATCCGCTGGTATTCGATATAGTCCTGCGGATTGATGCCCGTCAGCATCTTGAAATACTGACCCACGTAATCTTCCGATACGTTGGCCACATTGGCGAGCACTTTATTCGAGAGGTCACCACCAATATTGTCTTTGATATAGGCAAAGATGTCGATCAGGCGAGGATCTTTAAAGTAAGTACTATTGGTGACCAGTTGTTCAACAAACAGACGTTGCTTCAGAATATAACGGATCACCTCAATCACGATCTCCTCGGTCTTGATCTTAATTACCCGCCCTTTGCCAGCCACATCGGTCATATCCTCGATCAGGATTTGCCGGATGGCCTGCGCCAGCGTTTCATCATGCTTGATGATAAACGGCGGCACGTCGAGCGAATTGAAGAAGTTGACTGAGTCGAACACCTTCGCTTCAAAAGAGACGTACCCAAACGAATTGGGCATATTGCCAATACGGGTCGGGTCGCGGTTCGCCTCGAAATAATGTTCCCGGTGGGTCATGAACTCTTCATTCGTGACGGGCTTCGGGTTCGATGGTTCGCCGTAGGTAACCGTTACGTGTTTGCCACCTGGAATGAAGAGCATATCACCGATATCAACTTTCTGATGCTCGTCGCCGTATGACACTTCACCGTTATATAGGATCAACAATGTGTTCTCCACATCGTAGAAATTCTTGATCACAATGGGCTGGAGGATACGAATATTCCGTGCCTTGATAAATTTCACCCCCAGCGATTCGATAATCTTATTATAGTCTTCCATAGTCGGAACGGGATTACTGTAGCCGTGTTGCGCTGCAATATTGCACAAAACTAATAAATTGTACAAAACTAATACAAGCACAAAAGTTTCCGTTAGCTAAAAAAAAATGGCCCTATTCGCTGAAAATAGGGCCGTCACCTCATTAAAATATAGTTTTTTTAAGAAACTACCTATCGAATCAGTTCGCGGGCAATCACTAATTTTTGGATTTCAGAGGTACCTTCATAGATCTGGGTGATCTTGGCGTCGCGCATCATTCGCTCAACATGGAACTCCTTGACGAAGCCGTAACCACCGTGTATCTGAACGGCTTCGGTGGTTGCCCACATGGCAATATCCGACGCAAACAGCTTAGCCATAGCGGCTGCCTGCACATAGTCTTTGTGCTCGTCTTTCAACCGAGCCGCCTTATAGACCAGCAGGCGGGCCGCTTCAATTTTCGTTGCCATTTCGGCCAGTTTAAATTGAATGGCCTGGTGCTCATAAATGGCTTTACCGAACGCCTTGCGCTCCTGGCTGTACTTAAGCGCCAGCTCATAAGCCCCCGCCGCAATGCCGAGTGCCTGAGCCGCGATACCGATTCGGCCACCGTTCAGGGTCGACATGGCGAATTTGAAGCCGAACCCATCCTCACCGATTCGATTTTCTCTGGGCACTTTCACATCGGTGAATAGTAACGAATGAGTATCTGACGCGCGAATACCCAGTTTATCTTCTTTTTTCCCGACCACAAAGCCGGGGGTTCCCTTCTCAACGATCAGGCAGTTGATGCCCCGGTGTTTTTTTTCCCGGTCTGTCTGCGCAATCACCAGCGCCACCCCCGACGAGCCCCCGTTGGTGATCCAGTTTTTGGTGCCATTTATGACGTAATGGTCGCCCCGGTCTTCGGCGGTAGTGCTTTGTGAGGTAGCATCAGAGCCTGCTTCGGGTTCTGACAAACAGAACGCGCCAATCATCTGCCCGGTAGCCAGCGGTACCAGGTATTTCTGTTTCTGTTCTTCTGACCCGAAGGCTTCCAGCCCATAGCAAACCAGCGAATTATTGACCGACATGATGACGGAAGCGGATGCATCGACCTTCGAAATGGCCTCGATAGCCAGTGCATAAGAGACGGTATCCATACCGCCGCCGCCATAATCAGGTGAGACCATCATCCCCAGGAAGCCTAATTCACCCATCCGACGTACCTGTTCGGCTGGAAATTGCTGGGCATTGTCACGCTCAACAATACCCGGCAACAGTTCGGTATTGGCAAAGTCACGGGCGGCTTCCTGGACAGCCAAGTGTTCTTCTGATAAATTAAAATTAAGGCCCTGCAGGTCTTGTGGTGCCGTTGTCATAGTTGTGATGATGAAACGAGTTACGACAAAAGTACAAAGTAAATAGTATGCATGCATACGGTTTTTTGTCCTCTGGCCTCTGTTTTCTGTTGCTTTACTAATGAGACAAGTCGTTGCCTGGCGGCGGAACAGAAGACAGAGGCCAGAAAACAGAGGACTCCTTATGATGCCTGCCCGCCATTGACACCGAGAACCTGCCCGTTCACGAACGAAGCCTCCTCAGACGCCAGGTACAGATAAGCGTAGGCAATGTCTTCGGGCTCACCCATTCGTTTGGCGGGAATCAGTTTAATGGTAGCCTGTCGGGCCTCTTCGGGCATCGCATCGGTCATATCGGTCCGAATAAAACCGGGCGCAACGGCATTGGCGGTAATCCCTTTCGAGCCAAGTTCTTTGGCCCAGGTACGGCACATGGCAACCACCCCCGCTTTGGTGGCAGCATAGTTTGTTTGGCCGAAATTGCCGTGTACGCCCACCACCGACGAGGTACAGATGATTCGGCCATAGCCGCGCTCGACCATATGTGGCACCACCGCTTTTGTACAGTTGAAGACACCCGTCAGGTTCACGTCGATCACCTGTTGCCACTCGGCATGGCTCATTTTAAGCAGGGTGCGGTCGCGGGTGATACCTGCATTATTGACCAGAATATCGATCTGGCCATGCTGTTCCAGTACCGACCGAACGGCTTCTTCCACGCCAGGTACGTCGGTAACGCTCACCCGCATGAAGGTGGCCTTCCGACCCTGATCGCGTAGGCTTTGGGCGGTTGTCTCGCCGTCATCAAGCATATCCCAGATAATGACGGTGGCACCCTCGCGGGTAAAAATGTCAGCAGCAGACCGGCCAATGCCGCGCGCTCCTCCTGTAATGATGGCAACTTTATCGTTTAGGCGCATAAGCGTTTTTAATGGCCCATGCCCGGTGAATCATGGACAATGACTCTGCCTGGGTACGTTCCGTGGCGAAGCCATGATCCATTGTGCATGGGCCATCTTTTTTTACTCAAACAACAACATAATCAACTCGGCAACGCAGGCAGGCTTGGTTTGGCCTTCTACTTCGAACACGCACTCGATGATGGCCCGAACACCGTCGCTGTCTTCATTGGCATTGGTCGGCTCGGCGTGGTGCAACCATGCTTTCATACGTACCTGGCTTCCACTTGGTACCGCATTGGTAAAGCGAATTTTGTTGGCTCCGTAGTTGATGCCCATCTTCACCGACTCCACTTTGTAAATATCGGCCAGCAAATGAGGTGCCAGTGATAATGTCAGAAATCCGTGCGCGATGGTGGTCTTATAGGGCGATTCACGAGCGGCCCGGTCTGGCTCCAGATGAATCCACTGGTGGTCGCCGGTGGCGTCAGCAAACAACTGGATTTGCTCTTGTGAGATCGTCACCCAGTCTGTTGTACCGAGTTCCTGCCCGGCATGGGCCGTGAAAGCGGCGAGGTTAGGGAATGTTTGCATAGGCATCAAACGTTGGTCTATAGCAACCAGCGTCTACAAAGTGTTAACGTTTATCAAATACGGTTCGGGGCCAATCGTCTGGCTGGCTTTTCACGGTATTGGTCAGGATAGTCGCTGTTTTGAGCCATTTGCCAAGCCATTGGCATCCACCCACACGATTTATAGCGTTGATCTTCCCTTCCACGGTGAAAGCCGGCTTGCCGGCTGGCCTTCGGTAATAACCAGTACGTACTGGCAAAGTTTACTCACCGAATTCATGGCCCGGCACCGGATTGATCGCTTTTCGGTAGTTGGTTTCAGTATAGGCGGTCGTTTTGCCCTGATCACCGCTCAATTGTTTGCCAACCGGGTGGGCGAGCTAGTATTACTGGCTCCCGATGGCATTACGCAAAACCCCTGGTTTACGCTGGCCACGTCGACTAAAGCTGGACGAGCGTTGTTACGTTTCTTCCTGAATAACACACCGTTGTTCACAAAGGCAGCCCATGTATTGGTTAAAGCTGGTCTGCTCAATGCGTCATTACTCCGCTTTGGCGAAGCAACTATGCAGACGCCCGCCCAACGTACCCAGATCTATCAATCCTGGACGGGTTTTCGATTGCTGCGCATTGACAGGCATGTGTTTGCCAAAACGATGATCGAGCATGGCGTTCAGGTACGTCTGTTTCTAGGAATGTACGATGTTGTTTTGCCCCAACGACGTGTACAGCCGCTCATCGACCTATTGCCCAACAGTGCATTAACCCTGTTGCCAACCGGACATACTTCGCTGGTCAAACGGGTGGCCGAGCAACTGTAAACCGGGGAAAATGTTATGCCTATTTAGCCCATTCAATCAGTATATACTAAACATTTACGTGAGTTATCCACACTTTACCCCTAAATCAGTGTGGATAACCTAATATATTGTGGATTACTTTCCTTGGGCCTTTCATACTAAAGCGTTACTTTAGATAAGTAGACCTTTCCTTGTTGACTATGTCATACGAATCGGCTTTCTCACTCGCCAATGCGCTCGTCTTCCCTCAATGGCTATTGATGTTGACGGCTCCGCGCTGGCACGTTACGCAGTGGCTCACCCGAACGCTGCTGATTCCCGCCCTACTCGCCATCCTATACGCGTACTACCTGTTCACCAGTACAGGCGGCACGCTCGACTTTATGTCGTTTGCTACCTTAAAAGGAGTCATGACGCTCTTTGAGCAGGGCGGCGAGGGCGTACTGCTGGCCGGCTGGATACATTACCTTGCCTTTGATCTGGTCGCTGGCTGCTGGATCCTCCGTGATGCCCAGCAGTACACTATTGCCCACGGCTGGCTGGTTCCCTGCCTGCTGTTCTGCTTTATGCTCGGTCCGTTAGGCATGTTACTGTATGTGCTTATACGGGGAAGAAAAGGCTTAAGCCCCTTGCCTTAAGCCTGCTAACCAGGCTAAAATTGGCGCGGCGACCGCTTCGGGATGAAAAACCAGGTTGAAATGATCGCCAGGCGTTTTGTGGTACGGTTCATCGGGATAGCGCAACACATTGTCGGGAGGGGTATGGATCCGAACATCGGGGGTGGCGGGCGGGATAGGAAACGGGGCCAGTAAAACGCGTAGCTGCTGATAAACATACCGCCGTGGTTGGCTGAGCATGTTGTTAATCAGTGCTTTGTGTAGCGATCGAGACTCGTCGAACGGATATTTTTTCAGGGCATAGCTGGCAAATGCGTTACTCTGCACAATACCCCAGTTGACAAGTAGCCGAACCAGGCCAATATTACGGGTGAATGTGATTACCTTCTTGACATCGGTGTATGATGAGATAAGCACGGCCCGGCAACCCGTTTGCGCTTTTAGGTTGGCCGCAATCCAGCCGCCCATCGAATGCCCGATCACCACGTCGTCGGCGCTGATCTGATGGGTCCTGGCCAGGTACGCTGCCAGCGTCGAAACGTTTACGGTTTTATCGTCGGGATCCCACCGGGCAAATTCATCCCGTAAGTTCAGTGTCAACACCGACGCTGTAGGGAGTAGCGGAGCCAGGTTATCGAAAATACTTGGGTCTTCGACGTACCCATGAATGTAGATCAGTCGGGCCATACGCAGGGAGCAATTTAGTGGCTCAATATACGCCTTCCAGCCCCGTTGGCCTTGCTAATGATCCATTTTCATTGCTATTACCGAATTATTACGAAAAGCCGCAGGCGACCGAAATACCTAACAGATTCATAACCATAGGCCAATAGCTACGTCATGGGACCAGGCGACTTTTGTAGCGAGAAAACGGACTATGAATCGCCGGAACCTACTTAAACGGGCGGGCGCTGGTCTTGCCACCCTGGCTACGCCTTCGCTTGCCGCCCACGCCGCTTCCCTTTTGCCCGATTCACACGCATCGGCGGCCTGTTCTCCCTCGCTTACAATCGAACCAGCACCCCGTCGTTCGGTACGCATTGCCCACCTCACGGATGTACACATGCAAGCGATGGTAGGGGCGGCCAAAGGGTTTGGCCGCTGTTTGCACCACGCCCAAAACCTCGCGATCAAACCCGATTTACTGGTCAACGGCGGCGACGCCATCATGGAAGCGCACGGTAGGGGGCGTAGCAGTGTTGAACGCCAGTGGAAACTGTATCGCGAGGTGTTGCAGCAGGATAACAGCCTGCTGGTCTTGAGTTGCGTAGGCAACCACGATATCTGGTGCCGCGAGGAAACAGCGATAGCCCTGGCCGATGGGCGAAAATGGGCGATGGATGAACTGGCTATCACCCGGCCCTATTACAGCCTTGACCGGAACGGCTGGCACCTGATCATCCTCGACAGTGTGCAGGCGAACGCTGACGGAAGCTGGTACACCGCCCACCTCGACGAAGCGCAGTACGACTGGCTGGTGGCCGATTTACGGGCAACGCCCGCTAACGTACCCGTGCTGGTGATCACGCACATTCCGATTCTGGCCGCCTGCGTTTTCTTCGACGGCAAACGTTACGAAGGACAGACCTGGAACGTACCTGGCCGATGGATGCACGCCGACGCCCGTCGACTGGTTGATCTGTTTGCCAGGCATCCCAACGTGAAAGCCTGCCTGAGTGGCCATATCCATCTGACCGATCGTGTGGATCTTAATGGAGTCAGTTACTACTGCAATGGAGCGGTGAGCGGTGCCTGGTGGTTCGGTGCCTACCAGTATACCGCCGCGGGCTACGCCGTTGTCGATTTGTACGATGATGGCAGCGTGCAGAATCAGTATATCACGTATTCCTAGTAAACAACGGGTTTACCTACCTTCGTGGCGACAAGATGTTCGTCCATGAAATCGATTTTATTCGGTCTGCTCACCGTAACGTTGCCTGCTTTTGCCCAGCTTCCGTTGCCAGCTTTGATTCCCCAACCACAATTCGTGCAGGCAGGGACCGGCCAATTCACGATTACCGCCAACACGCAGCTGGCCGTGTTGACGCCGGTTGCCGAGGTGCGACAGCTAGTGCAGGCCAATATGCCCGGCCTGCGTCTCAACGACCTGGCCAGGCCCACCAATGCGATTACCGTCCGGCTGGCACCTGTGCCTAACATCGGGCGGGAAGGCTACGAGCTGGTGGTTTTGCCAACGGGTATCCGGCTCACGGCTCCTGAACCGGCGGGCATTTTTTATGGGCTACAGACCCTACGGCAATTGCTTCCTGCCGACCGTGAACGGCCGAATTTTCGATTTGCAGGTACGTCTGTCGCAGCAGCCAGCCGGACCACCATTCCAGCCGTTACGATCCGTGACCAACCCCGGTTTGGCTGGCGGGGCATGATGCTCGATGTGAGCCGGTCGTTTTTTACGAAAGAGCAGGTCAAACAGTTTATCGACCAGATGGCTCGCTACAAATACAACGTGTTTCACTGGCACCTCACCGACGATCAGGGCTGGCGGGTCGAGATCAAAGCACTGCCCCGCCTGACACAGGTGGGGGCCTGGCGAGCGCCGCGCACGGGCCGCTGGACTAACCGCGAGAACCCCATTCCCGGCGAAGCCCAGAACTACGGCGGTTTCTACACCCAGGATGATATTCGCGAAGTGGTGCAGTACGCCGCCGAACGGCAGGTCATGGTAGTGCCCGAGATTGATATGCCAGGGCATATGCTGGCCGCCATTGCTGCCTATCCGGCTTTAACTTGCAGCGGAAAAGTGGTCCCGATCTATCCAAACGGGAAATTCTACAAGCTGGAAGACAACAACTTGAATCCGTGTAACGACAGCACGTACCTGTTTGTCGATAAGGTGCTGACCGAAATTGCGCAATTGTTTCCCGGCCCCTACATACATATCGGTGGCGATGAAGCCTACAAAGGATTCTGGGAACAGTGCGCCGCCTGCAAACCGCTGATGGCAGCCAACGGGCTGAAAACTGTTGAGGAAATCCAGCGCTATTTCATCCGGCGCGTGGAGAAGATCGTACAGAGCAAGGGCAAACGACTCATTGGCTGGGATGAGATTCTGGAGGGAGACGGTCCGGCGATTCGGTTGGCTCCCAATGCGACCGTGATGAGCTGGCGCGGGATGGCTGGCGGAATTACGGCGGCTAAACAGGGGCATCCGGTGATCATGACGCCCTACCAGAACTGTTACCTCGACCTGTATCAGGGCGACCCCTCGGCCGAACCAAGTACCTACGGCATCTGTCGCCTCAGCAATTCGTATGCCTTCGAGCCTGTGCCAGACAGTGTACGGGCCGAGCTTATTCTGGGCGGGCAAGCCAACCTTTGGACCGAGTCGGTGCCTACTGTCCGTCATGCCGAGTACATGATCTGGCCGCGTGCATTGGCCATTGCCGAAGTACTCTGGTCGCCGAAAAACAGCCGCAACTGGCCTGACTTTATCCGGCGTATCGAAAGCCATTTTACCCGTTTCGACGTGGCAGGCACCAACTATAGCCGTAGCTATTTGAATCCATACGTAACCGTGCAACGGCAGACCTCGGGGTTACTGGACATTATGATCAGTCACGAACTGGCCGGCATCGACCTGTTCTACACCACCGATAATACCCTGCCCGATGCACTCTCTCCGCGGTATCTTCAGCCCTTCATTTTCCCGAAAGGAGGCGACCGTCTCCGCGTGGCAGCCTACCGGGACGGAAAACCCATTGGGCGACTACTCGATATTCCCATTACCGACTTAGCCGCCCGCGCCCGCTAGGAAACGTACCTAAAATAGCGTAGCCAGGCAACCTCTGCCTGTAAAGTAACGTACCTGCGTCAGACAGACGCGGATCTACTCCAGTTTCTCCAGTATTACCTATCCTTTAGTTCCATGTCTGTAACCATAGCCCCGCTCACCGAAAGTCTCCCTTCGTTTATCGAGCAGCAACAATCCTCATCATTGACTGTGCTGGTTGATACCCATACTGCTAAACATTGCTACCCGCTGGTGAAGTCGCTGTTACCAAAACATACGCTGGTTCGAATTCCCGCTGGCGAGGGGCACAAGCAACTGACTACCTGTGAAACCATTTGGGGGGCGCTCACCCGCGCCAACGTTGACCGGCATGGGTTGGTGTTGAATCTGGGGGGCGGTGTCATTGGCGATATGGGTGGTTTTTGTGCAGCAACGTATAAACGGGGCATTGCCTTTGCCCAGTTGCCCACTACCCTGCTGTCGCAGGTCGACGCCAGCGTGGGTGGCAAGCTGGGCATCGACTTTCAAGGCTTAAAAAATCATATAGGCGTTTTTCAGTTACCCAGCGCCGTTCTGATCGACACGGCCTTTCTGGGTACGTTGCCCGAACGGGAGTTGCGTTCAGGGTTTGCCGAAGTGATCAAGCATTGCCTCATCGCCGACGCCGCCGAGTGGGCGAGGCTCCGGCGTTATGACCTGGAAGACATCGACTGGAACAAGACCGTAGCCCATTCAGTAGCGATTAAAGAACGTGTAGTGGCGCAGGACCCCACCGAGAAAGGCCTTCGGAAGATTCTGAACTTCGGACATACGCTGGGTCATGCCGTTGAAACGCATTTTCTCGACCGCCCCAGAGGCCGCTTATTGCATGGCGAAGCCATTGCCGCTGGTATGATTATGGAAGCTTACCTCAGTTTTCAACTCGGGATGATCGAGGCGACTTTACTGCAGGAAATCGAAGAATACCTTTTTGCCGTATATGGTCGTGTTGCGCTGAAAACTGAGGATACGGAGCCAATTCTGGCCCACACGCTTCAGGACAAAAAAAACCGGGCCGGGCAGGTACGGATGGCCCTCGTTGATGGCCCCGGGCGATGTGCTTATGATATACCGGTCAGTAAAACATTGATGCGCCAAGCCCTTGATTACTATCGGGGTTAATAAATTATCAATTCGGTACGTTGTATGCTTGCAACACCAAACAATAGTCGGTAGATTGCTGTTGAAAGCATACATCATTTCCTTCACTTCACCTTACTTATTATCTGAATTAACAACATTTACATCCATAATTATGAGCAGATTTGTCGGCTTGTTCGTTGTGCTGGCTTTGGCCGGTTTTAGCATGGTATGCTGTTCGCCTGGAGGCGGCAAGCTATTCGTTGAACATGATTACAGCTATGAAGGTCACTTCAAGGATTATAAATCGTTCAACTTTTTGGAGTGCGAGTTCATCGACTCAACCTTACTCTGCTCTGACATTCAGGACGCCATTCGGCACCAGATGGAAGCGCGTGGATATCGGGTCAGTAACCGCGCCCCGAATCTGCTCGTTTCGTACAATATTTTCCGCAGTGATCTCCGTTTCCGGGGGTATCAGCAGCCCATTATCAAAGATTGGGTTGTGCGGGAAGATGATGACGCTACCTACAAACGCGTTGATTATAACCTCGACGAAGGCACGCTGATGATCTCCCTGATCGATGCCGAAACATACCAGGTTATCTGGAAAGGCTACGCCTCGAAAATGATGCGTAACGCCAATTTCAAGAATAACTACTTTAAAGGGATTGTCCGGTCCATCTTCGACCAGTACCCGCTGATGGCTACCAACAGTGAAAACACGGGCTACGGGCGATAAATAACCCATTGCGTCTATAAAAAAGCGTCGACCAGTAAATGGCCGACGCTTTTTTTATGGCTACCAAGCAGCTATCTGTTCATGTACGAAGCACCACACCCATTGTTCCCCCGGCTCGGCCGATGCGATAACAGGGTGTTGCGTGGCCAGAAAGTGTTTGGTCGCGTGTTTATTGGGCGACGAATCGCAGCAGTGCGTTTTGCCACAGGTTTGGCAGGTACGTAGATGCACCCACGAATCACCCGTTTTTACGCATTCTTCGCACACATACTCCCGGGCAGACAGCAACCCGGTAAGCGTGGCGAGTTCTTCGCATGGTTTGGGACGGAGCATAGCCTGACGACGAATCGATTGGTTTGTTCGACCGCCCAATTTATTAAAATTGGCCTACCTACCAACGCCACAAACCCCGTTGGCCGTTACCTCACTGTTTAGGCTTTGTCTGCTGCCCGTTCGGACCTGTCTTCAGCGGGTCTTTGCTCGCGCCTTCCGGTGTTTTATTCCGTTTGCTGGCGTCGCTGTAAGAGCCTTCTTTCTGAGCACGATCGGTAATGGTGATGTTGGTTGCCCCCGGCGAAGCCGCCCCATTACTACCCGTTTTTGTAGCGCTGCTGGCTTGCCCGGCAGCTGAAGGCTGGTTCTGCTTTGCCTTGGCGTCCATCATAGCGGCGCGACTTTTGGGTTGTACTGATCGAACCGTTTTGGTACCGGTACCTGATGCGCCACCCGGCGACGGAACGCTGGCAGACCCCTCGGATGTGCTTCCCTGCGTTTGCACTGGCTTGATGCCCGCCGAACCCGTGTTCCCGTTCCGCGTCCCGGTTCCTTTTGGTTTTGCCGGAGCCGGTGCTGTTGTGGGTGCTGCCGTTGAGCCACCCGCAGCACTGGCGCCACCGGTAGCCTTCGTTCCGGCCGACGTACCTGGCTTATCACCACCCGGCGGGGGCACGTTGGTGGGCGATGTAGGCGAGAGGTTCGAATTACCGGATCGTGAAACACCATCTTTCATTTTTGGGCTGCCTTCCCGGCCTACGTCAACGCCCCCTTTGCGGTTAAGGCCCTCGCGTGATGATGTTTTTCTGGGTGGTGAAGGAGTCGCATTCGCGCTGGATGATTGCTGCGTTGGCTGTTGGGCAACAGCCAGGTTGGTTAGGCAAAAGGCAAAGACCAGGCTGGTTATCCAGTACTTTTTCATGTCGTTGAGTTTGATTAGCAAATATTATAGTAAACCCGCAGGTTTTATAGGTTGTTTAACCGACCAGTAGCGATTCACCACCGTCGATCCAGATGGGCGTGCCGGTGATGTGGCTGGCCCGGTCAGAAGCCAGGAATAGCACCAGGTCGGCGACCTGATCGGCGGTGCCCGGTTTTCCGTCGGTGAGTGGAATGCTGCCTGCCGGAAACTCTACCGGTTCTTTGATCGTATCGATATCCCGTTTCGAGGAATTATCGTCGATCTCCGTGTCGATGGCGCCGGGGCAAACCACATTCACCCGGATTTTATCTTTGGCCAGTTCCAGCGCAATCAGCTGTGTGAAAGCAACCTGCGCCGCTTTTGTGCTCGAATAAGCGGTTGATCCTGTATTGGTGAAGATACGGGTACCATTGACAGAGGCCGTAATGATGATGGCACCTCCACCCTGCCGTTTCAGGAGCGGCACGCCAAAATGAACCGTCATGTAGGTGCCGGTGAGGTTAATGTCGATCGTTTTCTGCCATTCCTCGGGCGTCAGCTCGTCAATCGGCGCCCACATACCGTTGATACCTGCATTGGCGAAAATAATGTCGAGTCGGCCAAAGCGTTTGGCCAATTCGTCGTACACTCGCTTCATGTCATCAGCTTTGGCGATGTCGGCCGTCAAGGCTAATCCCTCGCTACCTGCCTGCTCCACGGCCCGGATTGTCTCGTCAATTTCGTCTTGGGTGCGGCTTATGGCAACGATTCTGGCCCCTGCCTTTGCCATCAGCACGGCCGTTGCTTTACCAATACCCGACCCTGCACCAGTAATGAGCGCTACTTTTCCTGCTAGTTCCATTTCATTGATAGCCATTTTCTCTGAATAAGCCGGAGACCTGCCAAATGGTTGAGAAGTTTTAGGGACGGGCGTTCCAACGCGCACCTCCTGTGCAACCCGGTCGTTGAGCCCTATCCATCAGTGGTGTATTATTCCGTATGTTTATCACTCCGCTTGTGCACCAGGCGCTTCGTCAAATACAGTCCTGTGATCTATCTTTAGTCGGCCGAAGGTGACGGGCAACTCCGTTACACCCAGAGGCCTTAAAGCCTTCAAAGCGGCATCTTCAGGTACGTTATTCATGAAACAGCTCTTCCAACCGGGTCGACCAATTTGCCTTCTGCTGTTTTTGCTGGCTTCTGCGCTTTCCGGACAAACACAGACCATTCAGGGTGACAGTGTACCGGGCGGCGGGCCACAGCCAGCCAGACGGGGCATGTATCGCTTAAGAAGCACCCTCGCCAAACCCGCAACCTCTGTTGAAACGACCGATTCATTGCTGGTGCAGACTCGCCGGTTAGCGTATGTGCCGGGGCAGATAGTGGCCCTGAGCCAGTTGGCCAATCTACGGGTGCAACAACAGCAAACTCAGGAGGCAGCGGCCCTTATTCAGGAAGCAGGCCGGTTGGCTGTCCAGCTCCGCGACGTAAACGAAACAGGCTGGACATTAGGGCAGGTTGCCCGGATACAGGCGAGTAGCCTGCGTACATCACCCTCATCGGCAGCGCTTTTCAGCCCCATCCTTGAATCGTTGGGCAAAACGATGGCGGCCAATGCCATGGCACGTGGCCGGGGGCCAGACAATTTTCCGTTCACAATGGAACCACCCACAACGGCCGGCAGGCGACTACCCGACCGAAAATCTCCGCCTGAAACGCCCGTTGATTACACCACTACCGTTCCTACTGCACCGATGAACCCCGACTGGGTACGTCATTTTCGGATGAAACCCGATTTCGTGGACCGCTGGCTGGATACGCTCATTCATTTCGACAGAAAGAACCCACAGGTCATTCGTCAGTTGACGGTACAGAAAAAACTCCGCGACTCGAGCCAGGCCCTGAGCAAAGCCTTTGCCCAGGAGGGCGACTACGCCAAAGCGTATCAATATTTTCTGCAATACACAGCCTACAAAGACAGCCTGACGGCCGAGGCAACCAGTCGGCGGCTGGCTTCGCTGGCCTACAAACAGAACCTGCTGAAAAAGGAGTCGCAGATTCAACTGCTGACAAAAGACCGTCAGTTACGCGAACAGGACGCCAACCGCCAACGCCAATACGTGCTGGTTCTGATCGGGTGTATCGCGTTGCTGGGTGCATTCTTATTCGTCCTAAGCCGGAACAACCGCGCCAAACAAGTGGCCAACCAGCAGTTGAATGAGCAGAAAGAGGCCCTGCAAACCACGCTCGCCCAGTTGAAAACCACACAGGCGCAACTGATTCAATCCGAAAAAATGGCGTCGCTTGGGGAGCTGACGGCGGGTATCGCGCATGAAATTCAGAATCCGCTCAACTTCGTCAATAACTTCTCGGAAGTCAGTACCGAGCTGGTCACTGAGCTGATCGATCACCGTGCCGAACCACACCGCGACGAGGAACTGGAAAGCGAGTTACTGGCGGATGTGCAGCAGAATCTTCAGAAAATAAGTGAACACGGCAACCGGGCATCGGCCATTATCAAAGGCATGCTGGAGCACGCCCGCACTACCGGTGGCCAGAAAGAACCGACCGACCTGAATGCGCTGACTGACGAATACGCTAAACTGGCCTTCCACAGCCTTCAGGCAAAAGACAGATCGGTTGCTGTCAAACTGACTATGCATCTGCACCCAATGCTGCCTGATGTACTGGTGAGTCAGCAGGAAGTGGGGCGGGTTATTCTCAATATTGTCAACAACGCTTTTTATGCGGTTCAGAAACGGCAGCAGCAGGGCGAAGCTGGCTACCAGCCCGAAGTTGTTGTCTCCACGCAGCAGGACGTGAATCAGGTCTGCATCACCATCCGCGACAACGGCACGGGTATGCCGGCATCGGTAAAAGCGAAGATTTTCCAGCCGTTCTTCACCACCAAACCCGCCGGACAAGGTACTGGCCTCGGCCTGTCGATCAGCTACGACATCATCACAAAAGGCCACGGTGGCACGCTCACCATAGACACAGAAGAAGGGCAGTTCACTGAGTTTACGATCAAGCTGCCAGTGGTGGGGTAGCGTTAGGGGCGTTTGGTGCTTCGCGAGCTAGGCCCTTCGACTAGGCCGGTTCGCCGCCGCGATCCCCGACTAGGCGTCCCCGACTAGGCCGGTTCGCCTAGTCGGAGGGCCTACAGCGCGAAGCAACACGCATCAGCACCAATCAATACGTAACCACACAGGTTAGAATACGCCATTCAACGCCTTACCAGACTAAACAAGTAGAGACGATCAGTAACGTATCTGGCCTAGGTACGTTGCCAGCGCCTCAACGAATAGTATGGTCCCTCGGAATCAGTTTGATGCCATTGTGGTCGGGTCAGGCATCAGCGGCGGCTGGGCAGCCAAAGAACTGACGGAAAAAGGATTGCGCACCCTCCTGCTCGACCGTGGCCGCAACGTGGCGCACGTGACCGATTACCCGACGGCCCTGCTGAATCCCTGGGATTTTGACCATCGGGGTCAGGCAAGCCTTCACACAAAAAAAGAGTACGCCGTTGCCAGCCGGAATTACGCGTTTTATGAAGGGAGCGCCCATTTTTACGCCAAAGACAGCGAGAACCCATACATACAGGACAAGCCTTTCGACTGGATTCAGGGGAATCAGGTAGGTGGTCGGTCGTTATTGTGGGGGCGGCAAACCCAGCGCTGGAGCGATTTCGATTTCAGCGGCCCCGCCCGTGATGGGTTCGCCGTCGACTGGCCCATTCGCTACGCTGATCTCGCTCCGTGGTACAGCCATGTGGAGAAGTTTGCGGGCATTTCGGGCAACCGCGACGGCCTGGCTACGCTACCCGACGGCGAGTTTTTACCGCCTCACCAGATGAGCTGCGTAGAAAAATTCTTTACGCAACAGATGGCTGAGAAATACCCCGACCGGCCCGTCATTATTGGTCGGGCGGCGCACCTCACAAAGCCGAACCCGATCCATACGAAACAGGGACGTGCCCAATGCCAGCACCGCACGCTCTGCGAACGCGGCTGTCCGTTCGGTGGCTACTACAGCAGCAATTCGTCGACGATTCCGTGGGCGATGAAGACCGGCAAGCTCACCCTCCGGCCCGATTCGGTGGTGCATTCGGTGATCTATGACGAGAAGAAAGCCGGGGCCGCGTCCGACAAGGCCACCGGCGTTCGGGTGATCGATGTGCATACCGGCCAGATGACCGAGTATTACGCCCGCATTTTGTTCCTCAACGCTTCGACCCTGAACACGAACAAGATTCTGCTGAACTCCACGTCGACCCGCTTTCCCGCCGGATTGGGCAATGATAATGGGCTGCTGGGCAAGTTTATGGCTTTTCATAGCTACCGGGGGCGCGTTACCGCCCAGTATGACGGCTTCGCCGATTCAACAACCTGGGGCCGACGGCCCAACGGCTGTTACATTCCCCGGTTTCGGAATGTGCATAAGCAGGAAACGAGCGGGCCGGCGTCCCTGTTTCTACGGGGCTATACTTCTACCTTCTACGCGTCGCGCCCTTCACAGGTAGACAAAGACGGGTTTGGCGCCGACCTGAAAGAACGCTTGAGCCGCTACACGCCTGGTCCCTGGCAGGTATTGTCAGGGATGATGGGCGAAACGATTCCGAAAGAAGCCAGCACCGTCCGCCTCGACCCAGCGCTGACTGATCAGTGGGGCGTTCCGTTACTTCGCGTGTCGGTTACTTACGACGATAACGACGAAAAGATGCTTCGTGACTTCTGGACACAGCTCTCCGAGATGTATGACCGCGCCGGTTTCACCAATATCAAAACCCACGACACCGGCCGACTACCGGGTAGCGAAAACCACGAGATGGGCGGCGTCAGGATGGGCCGCGACCCGAAAACGTCGCTGCTCAACCAGTGGAATCAACTGCATACCTGTACAAACGTGTTCATCACCGACGGTGCCTGCATGACATCCACCTCGAGTCAGAACCCGTCGCTGACCTACATGGCCCTCACCGCCCGCGCCGTCGACTACGCCGTGAAGCAGATGAAACGGGGGGATTTATGATTGGCAGGCTTCGCGCTCAGTTGCTTTTGGCTGCAGCCAGAAGCAACTGAGCGCGAAGCCTGCCATACCAATTAAACTCATGAACAGACCAACGCGCCGCGACGCACTAAAAACAACACTTTTGGGCGGACTGTCTACGGTCTTGCTGGGTACGTTGCCAGGTTTTACAGCCAGAAAACCGCGTTTTTCGTTCTCTACGCTCGGTTGCCCAACATGGGATCTGGCCACCATTCTAAACGTTGCCGCCAAATCTGGTTATCGGGCTGTTGAGTTTCGGGGGGTGCAGGGTGAACTGGATCTGACCAAAATACCGGCGTTTAGTTCGGTCTCCCGCGCCAGAGAAACACGTACCCAGTTTGCCGATCGGGGCGTTCGTATCTGTAACCTGGGGTCGTCGGCCCAATTGCACCATGCTGATGCCAGCAAACGGCAAAAGAACCTCGACGATGCCCGCCGCTTCATCGATCTGGCCCACGAACTCGATTGCCCGTTTGTCCGCGTTTTTCCCGACCAGCTGCCGCCCGACCAGCATCGACCAGACACACTGCGGCTGATCAGCGACGGGCTGCTGGAGTTGGGTACGTATGCCAAACCCAGCGCAGTGACGGTGCTGCTCGAATCGCACGGGGAGCTAACCCGGAGCGACTTACTGCTTCCGATCATGCAGGCGGCCAGACACCCGAACGTAGGCCTGATCTGGGATATCGTCAATATGTGGGTCGATGCAAAGGAAGCCCCGGCGGCGGTTTATCGACAACTGAAACCATTCATCCGGCATGTGCACGTGAAAGACCTTCATTTGGTAGATGGGAAACAGCAGTATGTGCAGGTTGGGCAGGGCGAAGCCCCCCTTCGCGAAGCCATCAATGCGTTAAAGGCCGGTAGCTACAGCGGGTATTATAGCTTTGAATGGGAGAAACTGTGGCACCCGGAGATACAAGACCCTGAACAAGTCATCCCCCAGTACCCCGCCGTAATGAAAACCTACTTCTGACGTGAGCACGCGGAGGCTAATGGTACGCGGATTTTGGATTTACGTGGATTCTGAGGGCTGAAGCAGGGCAAATCCGTTTTGAATCCAAAATCCGCGTACCATCAGCCTCCGCATACCAACCAACAATCTGTGTCCGATCATGACCGTACCCGACCTGCGCCTCTGGCAGCGTGAACTCAGCCAGGAGTTGAAAGATAGTCTGGCCTACTGGCAACGCTACGCCCCCGACCCAGTCAATGGCGGATTCTACGGAACGGTGGGATACGACAACGTACCCAGACCCAACGACGCGAAAGGCGTGGTGTTGAACAGCCGTATTCTCTGGACGTTTTCGGCCGCGGCCCGCCATACGCAGCACGATGATGAATACCTGCCGGTGGCAAAACGCGCTTTCGACTACCTCAATACCTATTTTCGTGATCCGCAATACGGTGGCGTGTACTGGATGGTCGATGCCCAGGGCAAACCAACGGACGATAGCAAGCAGCTGTACGGACAGGCGTTTGCGGTCTATGGTCTGAGTGAATACTACCGCGTTACGAAGCATAAACCAGCGCTGGAATTCGCGCAGGCCATTTACCGCAACATGGTGAAACACGCCTATGACCCGGCAAAAGGCGGTTTCATCGAAGCTTTTGCCCGCGACTGGACCGAAGCGACATCGTATGCTATTGCGCGCAAAGACAACGGCGAGAGCAAGACGATGAATACGCACCTGCACATCCTGGAAGCCTTCGTCGGCCTGCTCCGCGTCTGGCCAGATAACGGCCTGAAAGCGCAGGTACGTGGCCTGATCCACAATTTTCTCGGCCATATCATTGATTCTAAAACGCATCGGATGGTGCTGTTTCAGGGTATGAGCTGGGAGCCGCGCCGCACGGGCATCAGCTATGGGCACGACATTGAGGCATCATGGCTGTTGCTCGAAGCCGCCGAGGTCTTGCACGAAGCCGATTGGCTGGCCAACGTGCGCAAAGAATCGGTGCTGATGGCGCGGGCGGCGCTCTCTGGCCTTGATGCAGATGGCGGCATGAATTACGAATATGAAGGCCCCGACGAGCACAAGCCCACGCAACGCCACGACGAGGGCCACTGGAACCGCGAACGGTCGTGGTGGGTCATGGCCGAAGCGATGGTTGGTTTCATGAACGCCTACCAGCAGACCAAAGACAACCTATTCCTCGATAAGTCGGCCGCTAGCTGGGAATTTATTAAAACGCACCTGCTCGATACAAAAAACGGCGAGTGGTTCAGCGGCGTCGACCCGGCAGGTAAGGTGCTGGGCAACACCAAAATCAGCGCCTGGAAATGCCCCTACCATAGTGGCCGCGCCTGCATCGAAACCATGGAGCGAATCGGAAAATTAATCGACTGACGGCTCGATAACCTATCAATACAGCTTAATTTGAGCTGATTTACGCATAGCACTAGCTGTAAATTTCTGCTGATTCAGGGCATTGCTGCCGCACGGCCCTCCGACTAGGCGTCAGCAATGCGCTAAAGCAATCCATTGAAGAATTATCCATAACTCACGTTAATTTAGACGCTCTTTCTCACTCCTTATGCGCTTCCTGATTACCCTCAGTCTGCTTTTCGCCTTATCGGTGGTAGCCCAGACAGCCGTTGCGGCCATCATCGAGATTCCTATCGAAACCGCCCGGACAGCCCTCGTGCTCCGGGTCAATAACGAAGGCCATCTGGTTATTGTCCATCACGGAAAGCGGCTGCAACAGGCCAGTGAATACAGCCGTTTACCGGGTATAACGTACCTGAACGAAGGCTATTCCGATTTTTACAACGCCGCCTACACACCCGCCGGCTCACGCAGTTTGCTCGAACCAGCCATTCAGGCTACCCACGCCGACGGGAACCCCTCGCTCGATCTGGTCTATGTTCGGCACGAAACAAAACCAGCCGGACAGGGCCAGACCCTGACAACCGTGTTGCTGAAAGATCCACAGTACCCGTTTGAGGTGACCCTGAATTTTCGGGCCTACCAGAATGAAGACGTCCTCGAAAGCTGGTCAACGATTCGGCACACGGAAAAGAAAGCGGTTCGGCTGCAGAAATATGCATCGGCTAACCTATACCTGTCAGCAGGCAAGTACTTCCTGACGCATTACCACGGAAACTGGGCCAGCGAGGTACGGCCCGAAGAGACACAGCTCACGGCGGGCATGAAAGTGCTCGACAGCAAGCTGGGTACCCGCGCCCAGATGCTCCAGTCGCCCATGTTCATGCTCTCGCTGAACCAGCCCGCGCAGGAAGAGCAGGGCGAGGTGCTGGCCGGTACACTGGCGTGGTCGGGCAATTTCCAGTTCGCGTTTGAGTTGGATCCATACCACAACGTCCGGGTGCTGGCTGGCATCAACCCCTACGCCTCGGAATACACACTTGAACCCGGCCGCGACTTCACTACCCCCGCGTTGATCTACACCTTTTCGACGCAGGGCACGGGCGGCGCCAGCCGCAGCCTCCACCGCTGGGCCCGTAATCATCGTATTCCGCAGGGAAACGGCGATCGGCTCACACTGCTCAACAACTGGGAAGCCACCCAATTCGACTTCGACGAACCTAAACTGGTCGATCTGTTTAAAGACGGCAAGAAACTCGGCGTCGATCTGTTTCTGCTCGATGATGGCTGGTTCGGCAATACATTCCCCCGCAACAATGACCGGGCGGGCCTCGGCGACTGGCAGGAAAACAAGGCAAAGCTTCCCCACGGGCTTGGGTATCTCGTGAAAGAAGCCGACGCGGCGGGCGTCAAATTCGGTATCTGGATCGAGCCGGAAATGGTCAATCCCAAAAGCGACCTCTATACGAAACACCCCGATTGGGTGATCAGGCTCCCCAACCGCGAAAATGCCGTTTTCCGTAACCAGCAGGTGCTGGATCTATCGAACCCGGCCGTGCAGGAATTCGTCTACGGCGTAGTTGATGGCCTGTTCACCAAAAATCCGACGCTGGGGTATATCAAGTGGGACTGTAATGCGGTGATCTACAACGTTTATTCATCGGTCAATCCAACCAATCACGTGTACGTCGATTACGTGCGGGGGCTGTATAAGGTGCTTGATCGACTGCGGGCCAAGTACCCGGCTGTTCCGATGATGCTTTGCTCGGGCGGCGGTGCGCGGGTCGATTATGGCGCGCTGAAGTACTTCACCGAATTCTGGCCCAGCGACAATACCAGTCCCAGCGAGCGAATTTTTATCCAGTACAACTATTCGATGTTTTTCCCGGCCATTGCCACCTGTAACCACGTCACCAACTGGAGCAACGTACCCATCAAGTTCCGCACCGACGTAGCCATGATGGGGAAGCTGGGTTACGACCTGGTGGTGAGCCACCTGAAGCCCGACGAGCTAACATTCAGTCAGCAGGCGCTGAAAAGCTACGAGCGACTGAAACCCGCCATCTACCACGGCGACCTCTATCGGCTTCAGTCGCCCTACGCCAACGACGTGGCATCGATGCTGTACGTGAGTGAAAAGCAGGACAAAGCCGTGCTGTTTGCGTACCTAGTCAACAGCCGTTTCAAAGCGGGCAGCGACCTGCCGCCCATCCGGCTACGGGGCCTGCAACCTGACAAACGGTATACCGTTCAGGAAATAAACCTGATGCCCGGCGCTAAATCACCCATCGATCCAGCCGTTACCTATTCCGGCGATTTCCTGATGACGGTTGGCCTGAACCCCGCCGTCAATGACCGCCGTACCAGCGTTGTGCTGGAAGTGACGGAAGCGGGGAAGTAGAGAAGTCCTAACTACCCCTCGTTGTCGCTCGCCTGTGGCGAGTGACGATTATCTATAGGGCCTCTGGCCCGTTCATAGCTAACGAAGCAGTATTATGCCTATCGTCAGTAATTGTCTACCAACGGGCCAGAGGCCCTATCGATAATCGTCACTCGCCACAGGCAAGCGACAACGCAAGCCAACGATACTAGTCGTGACCAACCGCTGTTGGAACTTTACGTACCCGGTGCGGATTCACAGACGTATACAACCTACAGTCAGGAACTGCTTGATTTGAACACGTCTACTTCTTCCAACGTACCTGAGTCAACGCCTTCGGCAGGGTTACCCCGCCGGCTTAGTTTAGTGCAGGGAACGGCCCTGAACATGATCGACATGGTGGGGATTGGGCCGTTTGTGGTGCTTCCGCTCGTGATGAAATCCATTGGCGGGCCGCATTTTCTGCTGGCCTGGGCCCTGGGCGCACTTATCTCCGTCATCGACGCCCTGGTCTGGTCAGAACTTGGCGCGGCCTTTCCGCAGGCTGGCGGCAGCTACCAATTTCTGAAGATCTCGTACGGTGACCAGAAATGGGGTAAGCTCCTCTCCTTCCTCTATGTCTGGCAAACGCTGATTCAGGCCCCACTCGTTGTTGCGTCGGGCGCGATTGGCTTTGCTCAGTATGCTTCGTACCTCTACCCACTCGACGAAATCACGCGCCGGATCGTTTCGGGGGCGGTGGTGCTGCTCGTCATTGCCCTACTCTATCGCCGCATCGATGGTATTGGCCGTATCAGCGTGCTGTTGTGGCTGTGCGTGCTCGGTACGATGGGCTGGTTGATCTTCGGCGGTCTATACTACGGAACGCGGTCGGTAGGTACGTTGCTGAGCGACGCCTGGACGTCGGCCGAGCGCGTTTCGCCTACCGTATTAGCAGCCTCAATTGGCGTAGCTTCGGTAAAGACAATTTATTGTTATCTAGGCTATTACAACATCTGTCACCTGGGGGGCGAGATCAAGAAACCGGAGCGAAATATCCCGCTGAGCATGTTCCTGTCGGTAGTCGGCATTGCGGTGCTCTATGGTGCGTTGAACCTGAGCGTTGCCAGCGTATTACCCTTCGAGAAAGCCGCCAACAGCCCGTTTATCGTGAGCACGATGGTGGAGGCGCTATACGGTAGCGGGGCAGCCCGGTTTGCCACGTTGCTGGTGCTGGTCGTTGCCTTTTCGTCGCTCTTCGCGGTACTGCTCGGTTATTCCCGCGTTCCCTACGCCGCTGCCGCCGACGGACAGTTTTTCAATGTATTCGCCAAGCTCCACCCTACCCGCGAGTTTCCGTACATTTCACTCCTCTTTCTGGGCGGATTGGCGTTCATCTTTAGTTTGCTATTTAAACTAGCCAACGTCATCACGGCGATTCTGGCCATGCGGGTCGTCATTCAGTTCATCGGGCAGGCGGTGGGTTTGCTCCTGTTGCATCGAAAACGGACGGCCGAGGACAGACCTGCGGTGCATTTCCCGTTCCGAATGCCGCTGTACCCGTTACCCGTAATTCTGGTCATCGCCGTCTGGAGTTACATTTTTTATTCTACCGGCACAGCCTATATGCTCTCCGGTATGACCGTTACGGCGCTGGGCACCATAGCCTACCTGCTCATATCACGAGCGCGGAAATGGTGGCCGTTCCGTTGAAACTTGCTTCGTGTCATGGTCCCGTTGTCGCTTGCCTGTGGCAAGCGACAACGAGCAACCCAAACCCCACAAAAAAAGCAGACCCATTACTGAGTCTGCTTTTTGTACAGAGGTACGTTCGTCTTACGCGGCCAGAACGGCTTCGGCCAGAACCAGCACGCGGTTGCGGAGAACTTCTACCACGCCGCCATCCACGGTAAAGGTTTTCACCCCGCCCGATGTGGCAATGGTAACCGGCCCACGAGCCAGTGTGCTCACTAACGGCGCGTGATCGTTCAGCACCTGAAACTGACCTTCCGACCCCGGAAACGTCACCGACGAAGCCTCGCCTGAAAATACCTTCCGGTCTGGCGTTATGATATCGAGTTGCATCTTTATAACGTTTTCTGTTTACCGTTTGCCGTTTACTGTTGCTTCGCTAACTCAACTACTTGGCCTGTGCAGCGCAACAGAAAACAGCAAACAGAAAACTACCTTATTGTCCTGCTTCTTTCAACAGACGCTCACCTTTTTCAACGGCGGCTTCGATGTTACCAACCAGGTTGAACGCTGATTCGGGCAGGTGGTCATACTTGCCATCGATGATCTCGTTGAAGCCTTTGATGGTTTCTTCGATCGGCACCAACACCCCTTTCAGACCGGTGAACTGCTCGGCCACGAAGAACGGCTGCGACAGGAAGCGCTGAACCCGACGGGCCCGGCTTACCACCAGCTTATCTTCTTCCGACAATTCTTCCAGACCAAGAATGGCGATGATATCCTGCAATTCTTTGTAGCGTTGCAGAATCTCTTTCACGCGCTGAGCCGTACCGTAGTGCTTCTCGCCCAGTACCTCAGCCGACAGGATCCGCGACGTAGAGTCGAGCGGGTCAACGGCAGGGTAGATACCAAGTTCGGCTACTTTCCGGCTCAATACCGTCGTGGCGTCAAGGTGAGCAAAGGTCGTGGCAGGGGCGGGGTCAGTCAAGTCATCGGCAGGTACGTATACGGCCTGTACGGATGTGATAGAACCACGCTTGGTCGACGTGATACGCTCCTGCATGGCACCCATTTCGGTGGCCAGCGTAGGCTGATACCCTACGGCCGATGGCATCCGGCCCAGCAGAGCGGATACTTCTGAACCGGCCTGCGTGAAGCGGAAGATGTTATCGATAAAGAACAGGATGTCGCGGCCTTCACCTTCGCCTTCACCATCACGGTAGTATTCGGCGATCGTCAGACCCGACAGGGCCACACGGGCACGGGCTCCGGGGGGTTCGTTCATCTGACCGAATACGAACGTAGCCTGCGATTGCTTCAGCTCTTCGTAGTCAACTTTGGTCAGATCCCAACCGCCTTCTTCCATGCTGTGTTTGAACGCGTCGCCGTATTTGATGATACCGGCTTCGATCATTTCACGCATCAGGTCATTTCCTTCGCGGGTACGTTCGCCTACACCGGCAAACACCGACAGGCCTTCGTAGGCTTTGGCGATGTTGTTGATCAGTTCCTGGATCAATACGGTTTTACCTACACCGGCACCACCGAACAGACCAATTTTACCACCTTTCACGTAGGGAGCCAGCAGGTCGATTACCTTGATACCCGTATACAGTACTTCGGTCGACGTTGCCAGGTCTTCGAACCGGGGAGCAGCCCGGTGAATCGATGACCGACGCTCGTTTGGCAGTGCGCCCAGACCGTCGATAGGCTCGCCTACGACGTTGAACAGACGGCCTTTGATGGCTTCGCCGATGGGCATTGTGATGGGACTACCCAGGTCAATCACATCCATGCCGCGCTGTAACCCTTCAGTCGAATCCATCGCAATGGCGCGAACACGATCTTCGCCAAGGTGCTGCTGGCACTCCATGATAACGACCTGGCCATCGGGCCGCGTTACCTTAAGGGCATCGAGAATAGCCGGAATCCGAGCGCCTTCTGCCTCGAAACTCACGTCTACAACCGGGCCAATCACCTGTGTGATCTTACCCGTATTGACTGCCGTTTCCGTAATCATTGGTATATGGTAAATATGAAAAGTAAGAACCTATTTCAGCCCGCAAAAGTAGGAATAAAACCGCGCAATCGCAAAGTTCATCGTACATGTTCCTGGCCTACGCACAGGCCTAAACCAATTGTGCAAAAGGTTTTTAGGCCTGTGCACGCCAAAATCGCGGGTTTGTGATTTTTGGACAAAAACAAGGTGGACTCCTAATCTGTATCGGCTTCTACCCCCAACCCCCTGAAGGGGGCTATTGCGCTGCTTGCTAAGTCACGGAGCTTTAGCCCCCTTCAGGGGGTTGGGGGTAGAAGCCGATACAGATTAAGACAACAAAAAAAGCCCGCCTCTGAATCAGAAGCGGGCTTTCCTGTGAAATCTAGGTAGGTTAAACCGTTGCGGGCTGCGGCTGGGCCTGCGCCTGAATCAGCTCCACGTCAGGCTTCGACTGGTCGTCGAGGGTAACGCGGCCGCGCTCTTTACGTACGATACGCGAGTACAGCGACACTTCCTGGCTGAAGAGGAACAGGAACAGCAGTTTCACATAAGACGTGTGGTACTTCAGTGTCTCGTAGTATTCAGGAGCCGATTTTTTCAGTTGCGGCAGCTTATTCCAGGGGACTGAGGGGAAATCGTGGTGTTCGTTGTGGAACCCTACGTTCAGGTTCACGCTGTTCAGTTGGCCGTAGTAGCTGTACGTTTCCTGCTCAGGGTCGAGGGTCAGGTAGTGTTCCTGAATCCAGCGGGCGCCCAGTGGGTGCAGGCCAACCGAGAAGAACAGACACATCACCATGAAGGCAAGCGCTTTCCAGCCGAAGAAGACAACGATCAGCACGTCGAACACGAGTTGAACCACTACGTTGGCGACCACCCATTTGTCAATCACGGCCAGTTCGATGCAGCGGAGGGTACGAATGCCCTGGAAGATCGGGAACAGCAGCAGCCAGATGGCTTTGCCAATGGCGTAGTTGTTGATCAATTTGGCCTCGTACCAGTCGGGCAGATCGGCATCGAGTTCGTGAACACCCTGGAAGGCGTGGTGCTTGATATGGAAATTCTTGAAGGAGATAGCCGTCGGGAATACCGTTGGCAGATTGGCGAAAATGCCCGTCCAGATGTTGGCGGCGGGCTTACGGAAAATCAGGTTGTGCGCCGCTTCGTGAATACAGATAAACAGCGTGTGGGCCGGAAACGCACCGATGAACCAGGCAGCCGCAACAACCATCCACCAGGGCTGATCACGCAGGAACCAGGCCATCGTGATGATCATGGCCACACAGCCAAGCGCAACCCAGAACGTGGTAGGATTTTTTTGCCCAATCAGCTTTTTCACTTCCGGGTGGGCTTTCATAATCTGCCGCGTACGCATCCGGTGCGGCTCCGATTTGGTTGAGTACGTAAAGTCGTTAATGAGTGTTGCCATGTTCGGTTTGATGAATTGAAGGCCGGTAAAGCCGGAGGCAGTATCTTTCTAGTTACGAATTGACAAAAATAAACAGAATTGAGTGCCCCTCAACGTCTTTTTCTCAATTGTATACATGACCAATGTCATTTTGTAGGCGGAAGATGATGCGTACGCGGATTAGACCTGACTGGCGCTGCTTACTTCCGAAATACGTGTAGATCCCGTTCAGCCGTCAAATCCGCGTACCCATCGTTACCCGCACAAAAAAGACGTACCCACCAGCGGCAGGTACGTCTATCGATTGATTCGTAATCAACAAAAATTAAAGCGTAAATGCGTAGCCGAGCGACACACCGACGCTGCGGTTGCGAACGGGAAGGTTAACCAAAGGCACTTGTAGCTGACGAGTTAGTCCATAGTCATAACGGGCTTCAACAAAAAACTTGCCAGTTCCTGTGTCGGCCGATAAGCCCAGCCCCCCTACCGCGCTGATATCCCAGGGGTTAAGCGTGTTGCCGAAATCAAGGTCAACGTCCATGTTTTTGGTCGTGAATAACGCCGTGGCACGGGTTCTGATGCGGCCGTCGAAGGTATAACCAACGGCGGGGCCACCGAAAATATAGGGCTGCACAGGGCCATCGGTCAGGTTGGCTTTGAACAGCAGCCCGGTTTGAACCGACTGTGTTTGGTAGGCCATTCGCGCACCAATGGGAATATCGATGATGCCCAGATCAAGACTTGTGCCTTCGCGCAGAACGAAGCCTTTCTGAACGTAGCCAACTTCGGGCCGGAACGACACCCGGTCAGTGATGGGCACGTCCAGGAAAATGGCGGCGGCCGGACCAGGCGACAGTTCGGGCTGTACCGGCAGGTTTTTCATCAGCGAGGGTTCAGAGACGGTCCCCCAGTTTACGCCACCCCGAACGCCAACCTGCACCTGAGCAAAGGATGATGAACTAACGAGAAGAGCGGCGACCGTGAAGGCAGAAGCAAAAAACGTGTTTACGAGCTGAGTTTTCATGATCAGTAGAAAGGTTGAATTAGATGGCCCCGACGGTATGTCTATGTGGGTTGTTGAAAAGGTAGATCGGGAAGTAGAACGTCAGCTATAGGCGCGTTTTGTGGTTATTTGTAGCTTGGATGGCCAAACGTGGCTGAAGGATTAATGCCTTGTCAAAAAATTTTTCACAGAGCCAATTCTAGTTTTCGCACGCTTTGCCTCCCTATTTTTTTGTACTTTTCCCCGAAAACATTGACACCCCTTTCGGGCTTATTAGCTTACTTTCCCTCTTATGCGTTACGTTAAACCGACCCGCTTCAGCTACCTGCCCAAGCCCCTCGACAAGCTCGATTTCATCGGTCTGTTCGAGTGCGACCCATTTGGTAACTGGCTGCTGTTCAGACGTATTATTATCGCAACGGTAGGCTGGTTTACCTATTTTCGCTACACAACGGTTAACCGGATCAAGATCGAAGGCACCGAGCATCTGGAGAATTTGCCGATCAATAACGTCCTGTTTCTATCGAATCATCAGACCTATTTCGCCGATGTTATTGCCTTCTTTCATGTGTTCTGCGCCGTGAAATGGGGCTTCAAAGACACCATACTACCCCCAATGTACCTGATGGCCCCCCGTGCCCGGCAGTATTATGTGGCCGCCAGCGAAACGATGCAGAAAGGAATTTTAGCTAAGATCTTCGCCCTTGGCGGTGCGCTTACGATTGAACGGTCGTGGCGGGCCGATGGCCGTGAAGTGCAGCGTAACGTTGATTCGGCGGCGGTTGATAAAATCCAGATCGCGTTGAAACACGGTTGGGTCGTGAGTTTTCCGCAAGGAACAACCAAGCCCTTTGCCCCTATCCGTAAGGGAACAGCCCACTTGATCATGGCCAACGATCCTATCGTCATTCCGGTGGTCATTAACGGGTTCCGGCGGGCGTTTGACAAGAAAGGGTTACGCTTCAAAAAGCGGAACACACAACTATCCATCCGCTTCAAAGCCCCGTTGATTATCGGCCCTGGCGAAAGCGTAGAGGAGATTGTCGAGAAAGTCAGGAAGGCCATCGAGCAGGATATACCCGAACGGATGGACTGGGTGCAGGGAAAAGAAGGGTGATTTTTAAACCTATACGGTCTCAAAAAGACCGTATAGGTTTAGCTTTTGCAACCCTTTCAGGCTAATCGAGGTCTTTCAGGTACGTTATCTTTCGCCATACAAGTTATGAAAACGCTCCTGACATTCCTGAGCCTGTCCTGCCTGCTGGGGTGCTCCCGAAACACCCTAGAACCCGTGGGTGACTGTGTGCCAAAGGTCAATACCGATTGCTTCTGCACGTACCAGTATGATCCCGTTTGCGGTTGCGACGGACGTACCTACGGTAATGCCTGCGAGGCGGCCTGCGCTGGCGTGAGCTATACGAAGGGGGCGTGTACAGGGAAATAGTCTTCCAGGGCACCAGCCCTGGAGTGAATCAATTTCTCGACTCCAGGGCTGGTGCCCTGGAAAACTACGTCTGGATATTCCCTACGTTGAACGCCTTGGTGATAGGCGCATGGTTAGCAGCTTCGATGCCGGTTGAGATATAACGGCGGGTATCGAGCGGGTCAATCACGGCGTCGACCCAGAGGCGGGCGGCGGCGTAGTAGGGCGATAGCTGCGCGTTGTACTGATCGGTAATTTTCTGCAACAGCGCCTGCTCATCTTCGGGCGTAATGGTTTCGCCTTTCGCTTTCAGAGATGCCACCTGAATTTGTAGCAGTGTTTTCGCCGCCGAGGCACCGCTCATCACGGCCATCTGGGCGGTGGGCCAGGCAATCATCAGCCGGGGGTCGTAGGCTCGTCCGCAGAGGGCGTAGTTGCCCGCTCCGTAGCTGTTGCCCACCACAATCGTGAACTTGGGAACCACCGAATTGGCCATGGCACTGACGAGCTTCGCCCCGTCTTTGATGATGCCCCCCTGTTCGGCGCGGCTACCTACCATGAAACCCGTCACGTCCTGAATGAACACCAGCGGTATGTGTTTCTGATTGCAGTTCATGATAAAGCGGGCCGCTTTGTCGGCTGCGTCGCCGTAGATCACGCCGCCCATCTGCATTTCCACCGGTTGCCCCGACGTACCCGGGCCAGTGCGTACTTTGGCTTTTACTACCTTGCGCTGATTGGCCACGATCCCGACAGCCCACCCGTCGATGCGGGCGTAACCGCAGAGCAACGACTGCCCGTAATCGGGTTTATAGGGGTCGAATTCGGAGTGGTCGATGAGCCGGTCAATGATCGTTTGCATGTCGTAGGGCTTTACCCGGTCCTGCGGCAACAGCGTGTAGATTTCCGTTGGGTCGAGGGCTGGCGGGGCCGGTGTGGCGCGACTGAACCCGGCGAGGGGCTGACCGCCCGTTTTATCAAGAATGCGCTTTATGGCATCGAGACAGCGCTGATCATCAGGGTATTTATTGTCGATCACGCCCGAAATTTCCGTGTGCATGGCCGCTCCACCCAGTGTTTCGGCACCCACATCTTCACCAATCGACGATTTGACGAGGTAAGGGCCAGCCAGAAAAATGGAACCGGTGCCTTCCACAATCAGGGCTTCATCTGACATGATGGGCAGGTACGCCCCCCCCGCCACGCAGCTGCCCATGACGGCGGCCACCTGCAACACACCCATGGCTGAGAGATGCGCGTTGTTACGGAACATCCGGCCAAAATGGTCTTTGTCGGCAAATACTTCATCCTGCAACGGCAGGTATACGCCCGCGCTGTCGACCAGGTAGATAATGGGCAGGCGGTTCTCCATCGCTATCTCCTGCGCCCGAAGGTTCTTTTTGGCCGTGATCGGAAACCAGGCGCCGGCTTTCACCGTGGCGTCGTTGGCCACGATCACACATAACCGCCCCGACACGTACCCCATGCCCGTCACGACGCCACCCGACGGGCAACCGCCATGTTCGGCGTACAGGCCATCGCCGGCAAACAGGCCGATTTCAAGAAATTCGGTGTCAGGGTCGATCAGGTACGTTACCCGCTCACGGGCGGTCAGTTTTCCTTTTTTGTGCTGATCGTCCAGTTTTTTCTGGCCGCCGCCGAGTTGGGTACGTGCGGTCTGCTGGTTCAGGTTGTCGAGAAGGCGTTGCATGAAAATGGGGGGTGTCCCTTTGGCGGTAGCATCTAAACGGCGAATATCGGCCAGTTGTTGTCAAGGCAATGAGTAGCCCTGATCGGTAGAGCAGCCAGACAGTTCTGGTTCGACCATACAATTCCCTGGCTCGTCAGGCGAAAAAGTACGCCCGTTCATAACCCGTTGACACTTAATCAACCATAATCAATAGCTTCGGGCATGAAGCACCTACTACCGCTGCTTATTGGGGTAATAAGTCTGCCACTCGTCGGCCAATCAGTTCGCTGGCAGGCAGCAATCAACGCACTGAAGGCGCGCTTATCGACGCAGGCTACCCGGCCAATGTACGATTCGCTGCACGCGCTAATCACCAACCACTATGCCCATTTGACAACAAATCAGCGTAGCGATATCCGCAAAACGCTGGACAGTGAGGCACGATGGGCGGTTGGCACTCTTTGTAGTGCCACGGAAAAGGGGCCAAAAATGACAATCAGCGGGCAAATCACGGATGAGCTGGGGACGCCCATTCCCAATGCCCGGCTGACCATTTACCACGCTGACCAGCAGGGATACTACGCGCCCGCTGACGCTGTTTCACACAAAATGAGCGAGACTGATCCACGGCTTTTCTGCGTGTTAGTCACCGGTCAATCAGGCAGCTACCGGTTTGGGACCGTTCGGCCTGCCAGCTACCCGATTCAGTATAATGGCCGGACTATTCCACAGCATATTCACATCAATTGCACGGCAGAAGGCTACAAAACGCGCAGGGTGCAGGTCGTATTTGCCGACGACCCCGCCATGAACGACCCTTACTGGCGTACCTGGGCGACCAGACTAACGTACCCGATCCTTCAACTAAAGATCACAAACGGGATCGGCCTGCATGGCAACTGCGATCTGGTTATGAGCAAGCTGTAGCCACGGACTATACGTATAAAGGGCTGTACTGATCCGTTCCTTTCAGAAAAGACGCATTGAGTACATATTCGTTAATGATTTACTTTGTAGCGTGACGCAGTACATCGGCAGAAACCCAAAAGTCGTACGTCCTGCTTTACTGGCTGATGCGCAAGAACGCTACATATCGACTAACCGTTGCCCGGCTGCTGCTGCTGGTTCAGCTCTTCATGCTGACCAACGCCGTGGTGTTCCGGCATGCCCACCGGCTGCCCGACGGTACGATTGTCGTTCACGCGCACCCTTTTCTACCCAAAGCCCTGGGTGGGCCCGGCTCCGACCCCGTTCAGCCGAACAACCACACCAAGCAGGAGCTGATCTGGCTCGATGCCATGACCGACGTGGCCTATCCGTTCACGGAACCCACGTTTTTCGCGTTTCAGGTACCCGATCAGCCACTCCCCCCCGCTCCTGCGTCTGCCATTCATGCGCAGGTACGTTGGGGTACTTTCACCTGTTTTTCGCACAGAGGTCCGCCGTTGGCGTAAGCATCCGCTTACTGATTGTCAACCAACGTCTGTTTCTCTATGAAGATTTTACTCCTCATGGTGGCCTGTCTCGGGCTGCCTGTTTCTGTTTGCATTGCCCAAAACACACTGACCGGTCGCGTAACGCACGGTGAATCGGGTGAGGCCGTGATTGGTGCGGCCATTTATTTGCCAGACCTACGCCTCGGTGCCACTACCGACCTCGACGGAGCGTACCGAATTACTAACCTGCCCGCCGGTACGTTCACGGCGCAGGTCAGCTATATTTCTCACAAGACGCTGGTGCAGAGCGTGGCCATCAGTGGGGCCACAACAAAGGATTTTGTGATGGAAAACGCCTCGCAGATGCTCGAAGAAGTGATCGTGTCGGGGGCGTCGACCAAGACCATTATCCGCGAAAGTCCGGTGCCGATTGCCGCCATGTCGCAGCTTCGGCTCATGCAGCAAAGTTCGACCAACCTGATCGATGCCGTGTCGAAACTACCGGGCATGTCGCAGGTGACAACCGGGGCGGGTTTAAGTAAGCCCATTATTCGCGGACTGGGTTTCAACCGGGTCATCACCATGCACGACGGCATTCGGCAGGAAGACAACCAATGGGGCGAAGAACACAGCATTCAGCTCGACGAATATTCGATTGATCGCTACGAAGTGATCCGGGGCGCGGGCAGCTTGATGTACGGTTCCGACGGGTTGGGCGGGGTGGTTACGGCCCTGTCGCCGCGCCCGGTGGAAGAAGGCAAAGTTCGGGGGCGGGTGCTGACCAGCTACCAGAGCAATCATGGGCTGCTGGGCGCGTCGGTACAGGCGGCGGGCAACCAGAACGGCTTTGTCTGGCTGGCAACGGCCTCGACCAAATCGGCCGGGAACTACCAGAACCGGGCCGATGGGCGTGTTTACGGGTCCAACTACGCCGACCTCTTCGACATCAGTGGGTACGTTGGGCTGAATAAACGCTGGGGGTACTCGCGGCTCTATTTTCTCCGAACCGAACAGAAGTTCAACATCATCAACGGCACCCGCGACACCCGGACCGGCCGCTTCACCACCGCATCAATTCTAGCCAATGGTGAGGTAGCCGACCGGCCCGTTTCTGATGGTGAGCTCACGAGCCGGGAGTTCTTGCCGTTCAACTCGCAGCGGCTGGTGAACGCCAAGGTTTCGCTCAACAACCTGTTTCAGTTTGCCAACGGTGGCTCCCTGACGGCCAACCTCAGCTATGCCCGTAACCGCCGCGACGAGTTTGCCGACGTGCTTCGACCCAATCAGGCGCAGTTGGGTCTGTTTCTGTACACCAATTACTACGACGTCCGCTACAATTTCCCGACGAAAAATAACCTGGAACTGACCGTTGGCAGCAACGGCATGCAGCAGTCGCTCGACAACCAGGGGTATCAGGCCTTGTACCCCAACTACACCCTCTTCGATAACGGCGAGTTCATCTTTGCGAAGAAGAACATCGGCAAGTTGAAGATCAGCGGCGGTGCCCGTTTCGACATCCGCATGCTGACCATCGGCTCGTTGTACATCGACGCCAATGATGCTTTCCAGGTACGTTCGCAGGGGCCCAACAGCGAACGGTTTAGTGGTACCGACAAAACCTACCGCAACGTGTCGGCCAGTCTGGGTGGGGTGTACTCGGTAACCGAGAAGCTGAACCTCCGCGCTAACGTATCGCGGGGATTCCGGGCCCCCACCGTGCCTGAGCTATCGTCGAATGGCGTACACGCAGGTACGTTCCGGTACGAAATCGGTAAGCTCGACGCGGTGCCGGAAGTAGCCTATCAGGGTGATCTCGGCCTGACGTTCGAAAGCAAAAACTGGTATGTCGATCTGAGCCTGTTCCAGAACAGCATCCAGAATTACATTTATTCGGAACGGGTACTGAACCGGGCCGGCACCGATTCGCTCTTTCAGGGCAACGTACCTGTGTTTCGTTATGCGCAGGGCAACGCCCGACTGCAGGGCCTCGAAGGCATGGTGACCTATAACCCGGCATCAGCCCGGTGGTTCAGCCTGACGCAGACCTACTCGTCGGTGTTCGGGCGGAACCTCTCGGCCACGACCGACGATGCCCAGTTTCTGCCGTTCATGCCTGCACCGCGCTGGGTCACGCAACTCCGCCTTACCCGCGACCGGATCGGGAATCGCTTCCGTAACCTCTATGCTACTATGGATATCGAGCTTACGCAACAACAGGATCGGTTTCTGGCGGCCTCGAATACAGAAACGGCCACACCGGGCTATACACTGGTGCACATCGGTGCCGGTGGCGACATCACGAACAATCGGAAACAGACACTTTTCTCCGTTTATTTCTCAACCACGAACCTGTTCGATGTCATTTATCAGGCTCATCAAAGCCGCCTGAAATACCTTGACCCAAACAACGCCACCGGCCGCGTGGGCGTGTTCAACATGGGCCGGAATGTAAGCCTGAAAGTAGTGGTGCCGTTCTAACGTACCAATCAACTTTTGCGAATCAGATGGTGTTGAGTAGATTGGGTACGTTAACCAACAGGTAGTCATGACAAAAGTTGTAGATAAAGGGCTTGTCAAAGAAGCCCTTCGGGAGTTAATTCAGGAGGAGCCTGAACTGTTTCGCAGTATGTTAAAGGGACTGTTGACTGAAACGACAAACACAGTGGATGACGTTGAATTTAACCAGTTAATGCAACACAATTTTCAACGCTTCGACGCTACTTTCCGGGCTTTGGCTTAATGCGGTACTTAACTAAACAGGAGGTAGTTCGCTTGAACAAAGCGACGGTGGATAAACATGGTGGGAACTTCATGCCGCCTTCTAATTTCCTGCACGAAGAAAACCTGGATTACCTGCTCGAAGCCGTTCATTCTGAACTGTTTGGCGAACCTAATATACCTAACCGTATCCGACAAAGCAGCTGTATACTGCTACAGCATTATCGGCAATCACATCTTTTCTGATGGAAATAAGCGTACAGGGTTGGGTGCTGCTTTGATGTTTTTAAACCTGAATAAATTCGACCTATCACCTTCAGTTGATGATCCGTTGTTGACTGATTTTATTCTGGCGGTCGCCTCTGGCCAGTCGAGTTTAGATGAATGCCGGGCCTGGTTTGCGGCGTATATAGTTGCGCTTTCAGAGCGACTGTAGGCAGGTACATTCTGAACGTTACCCTACACGCGCTTGTTTTGCTCACCGGAAGGCGGCAGCTACCTTTGCTGCCGCCTTCTGCATGAAGAAGCCTTTCAAGAACAGACCATGTTGCTTACCCTAATGAAATCGAAGTTGCACCGCGTGAAAGTCACTCAGGCTGAGTTGAACTACGTGGGCAGCATCACCATCGACGAAGACCTGATGGACGCGGCGGGTCTGCTGGAAAACGAGCAGGTACACATCGTGAACAATAACAACGGCGAACGGCTCATCACGTATGTCATCACCGGTGAGCGCGGTACGGGCATTATCTGCCTCAACGGAGCCGCCGCCCGCCGCGCTCAGCCCGGCGATATCATCATCATCATTTCGTACTGCATGCTCACCGACGAAGAAGCCAAAACGCATAAGCCGCTGGTTGTCTTCCCCGACGAAAATAACCGTCTGGTAACCGGCGGGCAGGCAGCAAGGGGGTAAATTTTACAGTTTGCCGTTTGCTGTTTACTGTTGCGCTGCCAAGGAGTGAATCGCTGAAGTGGCAGCGCAACAGTAAACGGCAAACAGTAAACTTCTTTCTATGAAAAACATCCTTACCTACGCCATTTCCCTCGCTGTGGCCGGGGGGCTTCTCTGGTTCGTCTTCAAAGACATTGACCTGAATGCGATGTTCACCGCCATTGGTCAGGCCAATCTGATGTGGGTTGGTGTCTATGCCGTCCTTGCGATGCTGTCGCACTGGAGTCGGGGTGTACGCTGGAGTCTACTGCTCGAGCCCGTAACCGGCCATCGTCCCTCGCCATTCGACTCGACACTGGCGGTCATGACGGGCTATTTTGCCAACCTGCTGATTCCCCGCATGGGCGAGGTAACCCGTTGCGGCACCATGAACCGGCTCGAAGGCATACCGGTCAACGTCAGCTTTGGGACGGTCGTGGCCGAGCGCATTTTCGACGTGCTGATGCTGGTCGTTATCATTGGGCTTACGCTGGTGCTGGAATTTACCCGCCTCAGCGATCTGGTCTTCGGCCTGTTTGCGGGCAAGGGTGGGACCGGTAGTCGCACCGGCCTTTATTTATTTCTCGCCGTTGGCATAGGTGGAGCGGTAGTGGCCTGGTTCATGTATAGCAAATACAAGGAAGTGCTCCGCCGCAACGCGCTGTTTGTCAAAGTGGAAACGTTCGTTCTGGGCCTCATCGATGGGCTGCTTAGCGTACGTAAACTTCGCCAGCCTGGCCTGTTCGTCTTCCACACGCTGCTGATCTGGGGGCTGTATTACCTCACCATGTACGTCCTGTTCTTCGCCATGCCCCAGACGGCCAATCTCGGTCCGGTAGCGGCGTTGACGATTCTGATGATGGGTACCATTGGTATGGCGGCACCGACGCAGGGCGGCCTGGGTGCCTTCAACATTATGGTAGGTTCGGCACTGGTGCTTTACGGACTGACTCAACAAGACGGTCAAACGCTGGCCACACTGATGCTCCTGTCGCAATGGGCCGTGGTGATCGTTTTCGGCGGATTATCATTCCTGATTGTGCTGAGCCGTACCAAAAAGGCAGGTGCCGAAGTAGGTACGTCGCCGGTCAGCGCTGATCAGTAATTGGTTATCTTTGATTACAGCAAACTTGATTTAATAATGAGCACGGTTGAAACATTGCATCGAGTTGTCGATAATCTTCCAGAAGAGGCTCAAATCGACCTTATCCGCTATATCGCGGTGAAATACGATGACTTTTTACCACCTCTTACCGATGAAGAGAAAGAGGATACAGATGCGCTCATTAATAAACTGTTGACTGAGCGCTACACCTCGTACAAAAAGAATCCAGAAACAGCTATTCCTGCTGACGAATCACGCCGTAGAACCAAGGACAAGTATGGCTGGAAATAGTAATTTCAGTGTGCTGTTGGCGGTTGAGGCGGATAGAGATAAAGAAGCGATTATTGATTAGTACGAGACGATTAGGACGGACCTTGGCTTAGACTGGCTGAATGAGTATGATCGTGTTGAGGCTGTCATAGCGTCGAACCCCTATTTGTACGAAGAGAATTTACTTTTCATTAGGCGTGCAGTGCTGCACCGATTTCCCTACACTGTGTATTACAGAATAGACGAGGAGGATCAAATCATCATTATTCTGGGGGTACTGCATCAACGACAGGATAGAAACGAGATATTACGCCGAATAAACCTCATTGAATGACTTCTCAGAAAATCGTTTCCCGCGATGAAGCGGCGGCGCAGGTACGTGCCTGGCACACTGACGGACAGCGTGTTGTGTTCACCAACGGCTGCTTCGACATTGTGCATCTCGGCCACATCGATTACCTCGAAAAAGCACGCGCGCTGGGTGATAAACTCGTGCTGGGGCTAAATACCGACGCGTCTGTTAGCTGTATAAAAGGGCCCCTGCGTCCGGTGGTGAATGAGCAGGCCCGCGCCCGCCTGATGGCCGCCCTGCAATTCATCGATCTGGTCACGCTTTTCGGTGAACCCACCCCGCTGGAACTGATCGAAACCCTGCGGCCCGACGTGTTGGTGAAGGGTGATGATTACACCGTAGCCACCATTGTAGGAGCCGATTTTGTGCTGGGTCATGGCGGTAGCGTTGAAACCATCGCACTGGTTCCGGGTTATTCTACCAGCGCCCTGATTCAGAAAATAGTCGAAGCATATGGGTAAGTTCTCTGTTTAGAGTTTACTGTAAACAGAGAACTTACCGTTGACCACCGGTGCCCACTCTGGATAAGTGGCGGCATAAATGGGCACAATTTTCAGCCCGATTCTGTTTTATTGGTAGGTGCGTGAATCAGTTCGCCACCTCATAAACTAACTCGAAGACCATGCCTGGTGCCTATTTATTAATGATTATCCTGTTCCTGGTGGGGCTGTTTGTCCAGTGGCGACTCAAAAGCAAATTCACGGAATATTCGCAGATCGCGCTCAGTAGCGGACTTAGCGGTGCCGAAGTAGCGCAGAAAATGTTGTCCGAAAATGGAGTCACCGACGTGCGAGTGCTCTCTGTTGACGGGCAACTTACCGACCATTATAATCCGCAGGACAAAACCGTGAATCTCTCGCCCGATGTCTACCACGGGCGGAGCGTGATGGCGGCGGCCGTAGCGGCGCACGAGTGCGGTCACGCGGTGCAGCATAAAGTGGCTTATGGCCCGTTGCAGTTCCGGTCGGCCATTGTACCGTTTGTCAGCGTGTCCTCGCGTTATATGCAATGGATTCTGCTGGCCGGTATCCTGATGATCAACAGCACGTTGCTGCCCTTGCAGATTGGAGTTGCTTTATTTGCTGTAACGACCCTGTTTACGTTCATCACACTGCCCGTTGAGTTCGACGCCAGTAAGCGGGCTTTGGCCTGGATCGAGAGCCGGGGCGTTGTGTCGCAGCGCGAATACGGCGTGGCGAAAGATGGGCTGAAATGGGCCGCTATGACTTATGTAGTAGCCGCGCTTAGTTCACTGGCTACGTTGCTCTATTACGTGAGCATCCTGAACGGCCGCAGCCGCGACTGAGAAGTTGCCTGGTTCCCTTCCGCCACCTAGCGAAGGACTGTCAACTTCTGGACTTATGGATTTTTGTAAAGCCGGGTACGTTGCAACGTACCCGGCTTTTTTTATGACCGTTTTCCGCCGTTCTTTCGGGCGGCAACGTACCTGGTACCTTATGCATTTTATACCCCAATGCCCTTTTTTAGCTCGGTTACCCTATTTTTTGCTGCTTCTGACAGGGCACGTCGCCTATGGTCAAAAAGTAGCTGAGCCAACACCTGCCACGTCTACCGGTCCCGTTACGTGGCTTACGGGCGATCCTGCCGATGTAGCGACGCCCACTACGTCGGGGATGTTGCTGGCTGGTGGCAGCACCGACGTAGACGAAGCCATGCGCTGGTTTCTCAGAAAATCGGGCGGGGGCGATGTGGTGATCTTACGCGCCAGCGGGGCCGATGGCTATAACACGTACCTGCACACCACGCTGGGTGTGCCCGTGAACTCGGTCGAAACTATCTTGCTGAATTCAACCGAGTGGGTGAATGATGAACGCGTGGCACAGACGATCAGGAATGCCGAAGCCTTGTTTATTGCTGGTGGCGATCAGGGAAAGTATGTCCGTTTCTGGAAGGATTCGAAAGTAGAAGAGGCGATCAATTACCTGATCAAGACCAAAAAAGTACCTGTGGGCGGCACCAGTGCGGGCTGCGCCATACTCGGCCCAATTTATTACCCTGCCTTCAAGGAAAGCCTGACAACTGCCGAAGCCCTTGCCGATCCTTACCATGCCAACCTGATGCTAGGCCGAAACGATTTCATCGATGCGCCCTTTCTGACAAACACCATCACCGATACCCACGTTGCCGAGCGCAACCGGCAAGGCCGACTGGTGGCTTTTCTGGCCCGTGCCCGCACTGACTGGCACCTCAACGCACGAGGCATCGGGATAAGCGAAAAGACAGCCGTTGGCCTTGAACCAACCGGCATGGCGCACGTTTTTGGCCAGGGTGTGGCTTACTTTATGACGCCTGCCAACTCAGATAAACCAGAACAGTGCACGGCTGGTAAACCGCTGGTTTGGTTAGCTGGCAAAAAGGCCATTCGCGTTGTCGAGATACGGAATCCAGGTACGTTCAATTTGAAAACATGGACTGTTCCAACGGGAGGTCAGGTTACGTATTGGTACGTGGCAGACGGGGTATTGCAAATGCAGCTTTAAGAAGTTTACTGTCTTCTGTCGCGCTGCTAAGCAGCTGTTTGCGTTAGCTAACTCCCCGCGTAGCGACATAATGTTTATAGTTATGTTGCTTTCTATAAGCTTTTCCGTCGCATAGCGACCTAACTGATATGCTTTTGTTAGGTCGCTATGCGACGGAAGGAGATTCAATCAACTCAATTTTCTACCGACATCAAGTCGCTACGCGACGAGTTGGCTAACGCAAACAGCTGCTTAGGCATGTTATGCTGATGTAGCGAAGCAACAGAAGACAGTAAACTGTAAACTTCTTACTTCACCTCCCAGATTACCGCGCTCATGGCAGGCACGGTCAGCGATTGGCCCAGCATTTGCGTCTGACCCGTCTGGATGTTCCGGGCGGTTTGGTGGCCGTTCAGCAGTTCAGCGTAGTTGGCTAACTCAAGCGATCGGGCTTCGGCATTCTTGTTCATCACGACCATCACCTTCTGCGACGCGTTGTGGCGGAAATACACGTAGATGCCATTGCTGGCCGCGAAATGGGTTAGCTTCCCTGTCTGCACAGCAGGCGTGCGCTGCCGCCATTGTAGCAGTTGCTTTAGAAATTGCTGTGCTTCCCGTTGCTGATCGGTCAGGCCTTTGCCGGTGAACGCATTGGCTGTATGGTCTGCCCAACCACCGGGCATCTCGCCCCTGATCTCATCGTGGCGGTCGCTTTTCGGGTTGGTCATCAGGACTTCGGTTCCGTAAAAAAACTGCGGAATCCCGCGCGTGGTCAACACCTGAACCATACCCATTTTCCAGCGATCGAACTTCTCATTGATCTGGGTGTAGAACCGGCTCATGTCGTGGTTATCGGGGAAAACAACCAGGTTAGTCGGGGTTTCGTAGAGGAAGTCCAGCGCCAGGGTTTGATAGAGCTTCATCAGACCCTGATTATAGATTTTATCATCTTCGTTCAGGGCCGACACCAGCGCGTTTTGCTGGGGGAAATCGAACATATTCGGCATGTACGACACGTAGCCGTTCCGGTTCTGTTTGCCTTTTTGCCAGAACGCGATGATCGCCGGGTTCATCGACCATTCTTCGCCTACCATCGAAAAATTCGGGTATTCCTGCATCACCCGCCGCGACCATTCGGCCATAAAATTTTTGTCCGGGTATGGATACGTATCCATACGAATTCCGTGCAAATCAGCGTATTCGATCCACCAGATCGTGTTCTGGATCAGGTACTGGGCCAGCAGCGGATTGCGTTGGTTCATGTCGGGCATGGCCGATACGAACCAGCCATCGGCAAACCGTTTTTTATCGTAATCCGAAGCGTGTGGGTCCTGGTTGGTCTCGCGGGAATGGTTGGTTATTTCGGGCTTGTTCTGGTAGTTGAGCCAATCGTCGGTAGGCAGGTCGGCCATCCACCAATGGCCGGAACCGCAGTGGTTCATGATCATGTCGATCACCAGTTTGATGCCCTTTTTCGTCGCTGCTTTCGACAGGTCCCGATACGCTTCGTTGGTACCAAAACGCGGATCAATCTTATAGAAATCGGTGCTGGCGTACCCGTGATACGAGGCCTGCTGCATCTTGTTTTCGATCAGCGGATTGATCCATAAGGCCGTGAACCCCATGTCTTTGATGTAATCCAGATGATCCACAATACCCTGAATATCACCACCGTGACGTGTGTCTCGCCCTGTTCGGCTGGCCGGGTCGGGCAGGCCGGGTACGTTGTCATTAGCGGGGTTTCCGTTGGCAAAACGGTCGGGGGTGATCAGGTACATGACATCGGCCGGTGTGTAGCCCTGCCGTTGCGCCGAGCCTGTTGACCGCGCCTTCAGCTCATACGGATACGTCATCACCGACTTTCCGTTCTTTAGAAACTGAATCGGGAACGTACCCGGCTTCGCGGCGGGGCCAACAACCAGATCGATGAACAGGTAGTTGGGGCTTTTCACCTTCGTTACCTTCGCCACTCTTACACCAGCATAGGCCAGTTTAGGTTGCGTTTCGGCAATATTTTTCTCGTGTATCAGCAGTTGCAGCCGCGTATCTTTCATGCCCACCCACCAGAAAGCAGGCTCGACTCGCTGGGCTATGAGTGCATAACCCGTATTGAGGAAAAGAAAAACAGTGGTCAGAAATCGGCGTATAGTCATAGTAAAGTGGCCTATTCGTCAAAAGTGGCAGATAGTACAAAGTCAGTACAAAACCGGGTTCAATTCGGAATCGATCTCCTGCCCAATCCTGGCACCAGGGCACCACGTATGCCAGTCGTTCTCCTGGTTTTTATTGATGGGTTGCGCCAGCTTCATGGCCTTGTCCATGTAAATCACGGTCATGACCTTGCGCATCTGGTCGGTTATGTTGGCCCCGGCGCGGTGGAACACCCAGCCCGAATGGAAGCTTACTTCGCCCAGTTCGAAGGGTTCAACGACGTGTTCAAAATCGGTAACACGCAGTTTTTCAGCAATAAGCTTTTCGCTGTCGTCGCCGATACTCAATTCACGACCTTCCACAATCTGATGACTACCGGCGCTGAACTCAAGCGGCCCCATTGGTAGCGGTACCGCCTGAAGCGGAATCCAGGCCGTAATGGTTTTGTCGCTGCTGAGTGGCCAGTAATATTGGTCGGCATGCCAGGGCGTAATGCCACCGCCACCTTCCTTGAACAGCGCCTGGTCGTGGTACATCCGAACGCCGTCTACCCGCATCAGGTCGGCAGCGATTTTGGCCAGTCGCTTGCTAAAGACGAACGCTTTCACGTCGTCGTTTTCGCGCCAGAGGTTGAAGAGTTGCAGGAACGCTTTGCCATACGTATCCCGCTCATCAAGCGCGGCTGTTACCCTGTTCATCTTCGCCACCTGTTCGCTGATCAGTTTGTTATACTGCGTCAGCGTAGCGGCGTCAAAGACGTTTTTGAGCTTAATAAACCGGTTTTTCTGGTAGAAATTAATTTGCTCAGTTGTGAGTTCGTAAGGCGTTTCCAGCGATTTCATAAGGGTATACACTTGTCGGATTATATTGACGTACCTGGATCTTACTACAAAAATGCACACCCGATCGGTCACACCGTTTTACCTGTTTACTCCTATTTTATGCCGATATTACCATCAGCTAATCAAATACTCGCTCAGTGAGGTAATATCGGCGCAAATACATAGTCTGTTATTCTAAAGCAGTTAATCCATGAAACCGGAACTTGAACTGGGCATCACCAATTTGCCCACTGCTTCGTTTAAAGCTTTTCGGCGACAGCAGCCAGTTTTTGAATCGCACTGGCACTATCATCCAGAACTGGAGTTGGTCTACTTCGCCAAAGGGAAGGGGGTGCGGTTTATTGGCGATGATATTTCGCTATATGCTGAAGGAGACCTATTTCTGATTGGCGAAAACGTACCACACACTTTTGTCAGCTACGCCGATGAGTCTACACCGTTGGTTGAGGCCTTTTGTATTCAGTTTCCGAAAGAAATCTTTACTTCATTTGCGGAATGTCGACCGCTGACCAACTTCTTCCAGGCTGCTAAACGAGGCTTCGCTTTTCCGAAGCCAGGCGATTTGCTCGTTGGGAAGGTAAGGGAGGTGCTCTGTCACACGGGTACGTCTGCCCTGATCAGGCTCATCGAACTGCTGGATCTCCTTCGCAACGTACCTGAGCCAGTGCCGATTTTACCACAGGCATACCAGCGCCAGTCTGTTTTAGCGGATGCGTCGGCTCGCATCCGAACGGCTCTTGATTACATCAACGAGCACTATCAGCGGCCGATTCCGTTACTGGAAATTTCAGGTATATGTCATTTTTCACCCAATGCGTTCTGCCGCTGGTTCAAGCAGCACATGGGCATGACGTTTATCGACTACCTGAATAAAGTCCGGCTGACGCACGTCTGCCAGTTATTGACCTCAACCGATGCGCCTATTAATCAGATTGCCCTTCAAACGGGGTTCGATAATATCAGTACGCTAAATCGGCTTTTTCAGGCCAGGCTAGGTACGTCGCCAGGAAAATACCGGGCGAGTAAAGTAGGTTAAGCGTTAAAAAGGCGCTGCCGAAGCACTACTCAGTACCTCAGCAACGCCTTTTTAACGCTTACCTTCTATCGTTTAATAGCGGTACAGCTCCGATTTGAACGGGCCGGACACTTGCACGCCGATATAATCAGCCTGCGCTTGTTCCAGTGGTTCCAGCTTCGCGCCAACGTGGGCGAGGTGCATGGCGGCTACTTTCTCGTCGAGTTTCTTAGGTAGCACGTAAACCTTGTTTTCGTACTTGTCGGGATTTTCCCACAATTCGAGCTGGGCCAGTGTCTGGTTCGCAAACGAGCACGACATCACGAACGATGGGTGGCCCATGGCACAACCGAGGTTTACCAGACGACCTTCGGCCAATACGATGATCTCTTTACCGTCGATCTCATACATATCCACCTGTGGTTTGATCTGGCTCTTGGTAGTACCGTAATTTCCGTTCAGCCACGCCATATCGATCTCATTGTCGAAGTGGCCGATGTTACACACCACCGATTTGTCGCGCATGGCCTTGAAGTGACGGTCTTTGATGATGCCGATGTTGCCGGTGGCCGTTACGAAGATGTTGGCGCGGGTTACGGCCTCATCCATCGGAACCACTTCGTAGCCGTCCATAGCCGCCTGAAGCGCACAGATCGGGTCAATTTCGGTTACCAACACACGGCACCCAGCCCCCCGCAACGACTCAGCCGAGCCTTTACCTACGTCGCCATAACCAGCCACAACGGCCACTTTACCGGCCAGCATCAGGTCAGTTGCCCGACGGATCGCGTCGACCAGCGACTCGCGACACCCGTATTTGTTATCGAATTTCGATTTGGTTACCGAGTCGTTTACGTTGATGGCAGGCAGGTGCAGCGTACCATTCTTCATGCGCTCATACAGGCGGTGAACACCCGTCGTGGTTTCTTCTGACAGCCCTTTGATGCCCGCGATCAGTTCAGGGTATACGTCGAACACCATGTTGGTCAGGTCGCCGCCATCATCGAGGATCATGTTGAGGGGCTGCCGATCTTCGCCGAAGAACAGCGTCTGCTCGATGCACCAGTTGAATTCTTCTTCGTTCATTCCTTTCCAGGCATAAACGGGAATGCCTGCAGCGGCAATGGCAGCGGCGGCGTGGTCCTGCGTTGAGAAGATATTGCACGACGACCAGGTCACATCGGCACCCAGGGCTACCAGTGTCTCAATGAGCACGGCAGTCTGGATGGTCATGTGCAGGCAACCGGCAATGCGGGCACCTTTCAGTGGCTGACTTGGCCCAAACTCTTCACGCAGGCCCATCAGGCCGGGCATTTCGGCTTCGGCCAGGCGAATCTCTTTCCGGCCCCACTCAGCGAGGGCGATGTCCTTAACTTTGAAGGGGACGTATGTTGACGTTTGCATATCGATTGAACGACGTCGGTTGTTATGATTGCGATGTTCTCTTTTCCGTAATCTGAAAACAGGCTTCTCCGTTCTGGTTCTAGCTGATTTCTTAGGAAAGTACAAAACTACGGAAGGTCAGCCAGAAAGGCTAACCGTTGCTTTAATAGATGTGGCGAATAGAGCCGGGTACGCTGCTGTTCGCTGCTGTGTATGAGCAACGTACCGGATGCGGTGCTGTTTTCACCCTCTGCTCACAGTCGCATCAGGGCCACGTAGGTTTCCAGGCGCAGGTTTTCGGCGTGCTGGTTGTTGTTATGGCCGGGCTTCTTCTGAAATCCCTTTTATGTTTATTTTGTTACCTGTCAAAACGTACTGTACTATGGTTCATCCACCGCTCACCAACGTGCAAGCTGAATTGTTGAAGCTCTTTTCACGCCAAATACCCGACGAGGATCTGGAAGAGCTTCGACACGTTATGGCTGCTTTTTTATTGGAGAAAGCCCGCCAACGGGCCGATGCCGTCTGGGAGCGGAAAGGGTATTCTGATGAGACAATCAATGAGTTACTAAGCGGTGATGCCTGACCGAATAACCGCCGTTATTGATACCAACATACTACTCGCCGCTCTTCCGAGTCGGTCGCCGTATCGCCTTATTTATAGACGCACTCATTGCCGGGGCCTATGAAGCCTACGTATCCACCGACGTGCTGATGGAGTATACCGAAAAGATCGCCCAATTCTTCGACCATGAAGTAGCCGAAGATTTTCTTGGTGGACTACTGCTACTTCCCCATGTTTATAGGACAGAGATTTATTTTAACCTTGCTCTGATAGAGGCCGACAAAGACGATAATAAGTTTGTCGACTGCGCTTTTTCGGCCAATGTGCAGTACCTCGTCACGAACGACCGACATTTCAACGTGCTGCGTCAATATGATTTTCCTAAAATCAATCTGATTAGAGCTGACGAATTTACCGAGCTGCTTCGTGCTACCATCAGTTGACCTTGACGTAATAGGCTCGCCCGCGTATTCACTACAGCCGCATCAGGGCCACGTAGGTTTCCAGGCCATCCCAGAGGTTTTGCAGGCGCAGGTTTTCGTTTTCGGCGTGCTGGTTGTTGTCGTGGTTGGCAATCGGCACGGTGATCGTGGGCGTTTTAAGTATCTGGTCGAACAGATAGAGGGGTAGACTGCCGCCGAGGCTGGGTTGCAGCACAATGTCGCCTTTCACCGTCGATTGCACGGCTTTCACGACCGTCTGGGCAATGGGCAGATCCATCCGGGTACGTTGCGCATTATAACCCGACTTGGCTACGATCCGGGCAATACGTGGGTATTTGGCCCGTTCTTCGTCGGTGATGCTTTCCTGCTGGGTTACGTAATAGCCCTGCGCCACCACATGATCGATCACTTTCTGTACCTGCCGTTTGGCGTCATTGCCCAACACCAGCCGAAGATCAAGCGCGGCCGTAGCTGAGGTCGGAATGACGTTGGCGGCCAGCTTACCCACATTGGCACTCGCAAACCCGTTGATGTTCAGCGACGGACGCATCAGCAGGTCAGCCAGTGGTTTACCGCCGCCTTCGGCCACGGTAAAACCCAACTCTTTTTTTAGCTGCTCGTCGACCGGCGGAATCTTGGCCAGCGCCTGTTTTTCCAGATCGGTCAGTGGCGTCACATCGTCGTAAAACCCCTTGATGAGCACGTTCCCGTCGTCGTCTTTCATGGATGTCAGCAGCCGGGCCAGCATCATGGCGGGGTTGGGTGCCCAGTTGCCGTAGTGGCCGCTGTGCAAGGGTCGTTTCGAGGCGAATACTTTCAGTTCCAGGTTCACGTCGCCCCGCACGCCGAAGAGCACCTGTTTGCGCCCCGTCTGGTGCACCGGTCCGTCGCAGATGATCCAGAGATCGCTTTTCAGTTTGTCTTTATGGCGTTCCAGAATCTCGTTCAGGTGCGCCGACCCCGCCTCTTCTTCGCCTTCAAAAAAGAATTTGAGGTTGGCGGTTGGTTTCATATTTAGCTTCACCAGCGCGTCGTAGGCAGCCAGAATCGCGAAAACGCCCGCTTTATCGTCTGATGTGCTGCGCCCGTAGAGGCGCCAGTTTGGGTTGATGAAAGCGCCTGTTTTAGGCAGTTCAATGGCCTGTCCCCCGGCATCGAGCGCCGCGCTATATAAAGCTGGCTCGAAGGGTTTCAGGCCATCGGCCCATTGGTTGGGGTTCACCGGCTGTCCGTCGTAGTGCGCGTAGAAAACGACTGTTTTAGTGGCACCCGGCACCATCACTTCGCCATAGATAGCAGGTGGAACGCCTTTTGTTGTTCCATCAAGCCGTTGGGGCTCCATACCCCGCCGCTTTAGCATATCGGCAATGTAATTGGCCGTTCTCTGAATGCCGACAGTATCATAGACCACGTTGGGAATGGCCAGTAACCCCATAAATTCATCGAGCAGTTGCCGTTCGTGTTGCTGGCGGTAGGTACGTGTCTTCAGCGTCAGCTCGCTCTGGGCATAAGTAGTACTTGCGAGCAGGAGAGCCGGTATGAGGAGGGTAATTCGTTTCATAGACATAGGGCGCAGGGTACTGCCGTATAAACACCTAAGGTACAGACCGCTTCATTACCAGCCCCGATTTACCAAAAATAGGTGACTGCTTTGGTCAGCCGAAACGGCCAAACGCCTTTCCTTTTTTGGACCTTACTCTCGCTCGATACTATGAACACCTCAGCAGAAGCTCACTGCCTGGTGCGGCTGTTCGGCAAAAAACCGACCGAACTTTTCGAACAGTACCATGCCGAAAACCCGGATGGCGAAGCGCTGTCACACGCCCCCCCCCCGTTGGGCAGTCACCAACGGTCCTTCTGTCCCACGCTTTCGGGGCAAGCTCGTCTCAAAAGCCTGGTCCGTAGGGCGTGGGACGTACCTGAACGCGAGCTTGCTGCATCAGCGCCAGTGCCCCACGTGCAGCAGCAGGCTATTAATCTAAACCGTACAGTGTAGGGGCCGATTGATTCGTTTTAGTTATTGCGATTCGCTCTTATCTCATTCTATTATTCTTATAGACCCCGTATCACCATTAGACGAATAATTAGAATTTTTCTCGTGAGGATCTACATCTAATTTAAAATGCTTATTCGAATATTTTCGCTCACCCGACCATGACAGTTCAGCATTATCGAGAAAATTCATCGTTCGTCCAAAATTATAGGTTTCCTGGTAATTAGGTTCGGTCTCGCTATCAATTCGCTTGTTGTCTTTCCTGACTATCATCTCAAACTCTCCTCCCACGCCCGAAACCTCATCATCGCATACAAACTTTCTACTATAAGGAGGATCTTCATTGTTTTCAAAATCTTCTTTAGACATGTGATATTGATTAAATTTTTTAGGAAGCTCTATCCATGTTCTCCCTAAGTTATCTTCGAATTTACCATAACCCATCACTCTTGTTTCCCCTACTTTTCTTAATTCTGTCACTTCGTTTCCTACGTTAAATTTATTTCGATTTAGATGATAGTATAAAAACTGCTCTTCATTATAAGGCTCTCCCTTCAATTTAGCATCAATTACCCGTTTCACTTCTTTAGGGTCCATCGAATATTGCTTTTGTTCGGGTTTATTTTGGGGTAATTCCGGCACCTGCGCCACGGTCAATTGAGCGCTTTGCGGGGGTACCTTATGCTCTTGAGTGCGTTTGGCTACCTGAGCTACCTGCTTAGCATAACTCTGTCCTGCGCCGTGGCTTTCTACTGGCCAGTTGTTGTCGTGGATGATCGTTCCTACGGCTATGCGCTGCGGGCTGATACGTACCTGAATTTGTAGGCTGCCTCCGCCGCCAGCACCGGGTTGGAACCGCATCTGTAACCCCACACAGTAAGCACTGAAAAAGGAAATCGTCTTAAGTGTCGTTCTGGGTACGTCCTGCATCAGCACCAGTTGCCCGTCCTGCTGCATGGTAGGCGAAAACATCCATTGCATTAGGAAAGGCCGATCAGCGCCGGGTGCCGCCAGTACGCAGTCGATTGTGCCGCCATAGGTTGGCGAGGCAGGTCGACCCAGCGAGTCCGTATCCTGGTGAATGGCTAGTGAATAGGTAAGCAACGGGTAACGTACCCCCTGAACATCCAGGAAGGCAGCGAAAGAAGCCATAGAACAGGTGTGGTTAGTCTAGCGGCGCTGCCCGAGCAACAGCCGTAGCTCTAAAGTACACAGTTCGCACAGCAATTGATAGCGGCGACATGTCGCTCAGATGGCTGTTCATCAGCGAATTGACTAAACGGTAAAGTCGGGGAAAAAACCTTTTATCACGCCGATTCAATTTACCACGGCGATTGCCAGGCTGGGTCGGCGTACAGGCTACAGTGTGTTCAAACAAAGCAGCCCGCCGATTCTTGTCAACTGCAATCTATGCAGCGCATGGTTCGATAACGGCGTTGTCAACGAGTCATATTTGCGGGTGCATTGTATTCAACCAGTAAGGAATTAGAACATTCGCAGGCAATGAAACAAATTCTGTCGATTTGCATTTTTCCTGGAAGAAGTACCTGTTCTGGCTTTATCCGTTAATCCGAATTGTACTGCCCTGAGGCAGCCGCTATATGTATGAATAAGAATTTGCTGCCGCTGACGATGGGTGGTTTCGGGATTGGAATGACCGAGTTTGTGATGATGGGCATTCTCCCCGACCTCGCCCGAACGCTTCATATCTCTATCCCTGTGGCGGGTCACCTCATCTCGGCCTATGCGTTGGGCGTTGTGTTGGGGGCACCGCTACTGGTGGCCATGGCGGGCAATTATCCGCCCAAGAAAATTCTGCTGGGGCTGATGGCGCTGTTCACGGTGTTCAACATCCTGTCGGCCTTTGCGCCTACTTACGAAGTGATGCTGGTGACCCGGCTACTGTCAGGCCTGCCACACGGTGCTTTCTTTGGTGTGGGAGCCGTTGTAGCAAGCCGACTGGCTGGCCCCGGTAAAGAAGCACGGGCCATCTCGATGATGTTTGCCGGGCTCACCGTCGCCAACATCCTTGGCGTACCCCTGGGTACGTTCATTGGGCATGAGATAAGCTGGCGCATCACCTTCGTGCTGATCGGCGTGGTGGGACTGGTCACGTTGCTGGGTATCTACAAGCTGCTGCCCGAGATGCCGGTCGTGGGCGAATCGAACCTGCGTAAAGACCTAAAGTTGTTCACGTATGCTGAACCCTGGCTGATTCTGGGCGTCACGGCCATCGGTACGGGCGGTTTGTTTGCCTGGTTCAGCTACATTGCCCCCTCCTGACCGAAGTGGCTCATTTCGAGGCGAGCCAGATCACCTGGATTCTGGTGCTGGCGGGTGTCGGCATGGCCGTGGGCAACCTTCTTTCCGGGCTGGTGGCCGACCGCGTATCTCCTAGTAAAGCCACGATGCTGTTCCTGGCCCTGATGGTCGTCAGCCTGATCGTGGTCTTCTATGTGTCGCCGTTCAAATTGCCGCTGCTGGCCATGACGTTCATCACGGGGGCTATCTCGTTTTCGCTTGGGGCGCCCATCCAGATTCTGATGATCCGGGCGGCTAATGGCTCCGAAATGCTGGCTTCGTCTGTTACGCAGGCAGGGTTCAATATCGGCAATGCGCTGGGTGCCTTCCTGGGTGGACTGCCCATTGCCGCTGGCCTGGGCTATGCGTCGCCCCAGTGGGTTGGCGCAGGGCTGGCGTTCGCGGGCCTGTTGCTGGCTGCTGTCGTATACGGGCGTCAGCATGGGGCTCAACCCAATGTGGTCGATGTGGAGATGCCGGTTGAGGCCATCGGGTAAACCGGCTTCCGGTCGTTCAGTATTCCAGCCGCTTTCAGGTACGTTCGTCCGTGGTGGCGAACATCCTTACGGTAGCCGGCCCATTTATCCGGTTTGCCGGTTGATTATGAGCGCGAAATAACTAGCTTCGGCCTGTCACTATCTAAACCAGACTGACCGGCCATGCTCTTTACGCCTATCGTACTCGTTCTGATCGCGTTCATCGCGTTCCTGTCTATCGTCATCGTGCAACAGGGTACGGTGGCTGTCATCACTGTCTTTGGCAAATACAACCGGGTCCTGACGCCCGGTCTGAATTTCAAGATCCCGTTCATCGAGGTCATTTACCGCAAAATTTCGATTCAGAACCGGTCAGTCGAACTGGCGTTTCAGGCTATCACGGCCGATCAGGCCAATGTCAATTTCAAGGCGATGCTGGTCTATTCGGTCCTGAATCAGGACGAAGAGACGATCAAGAATGTAGCGTTCAAATTCATCGATGAGGCTTCATTCATGCAGGCGCTGATCCGTACCATCGAAGGGTCTATCCGTAGTTTTGTGGCTACCAAACGGCAATCAGAGATTCTGGCCCTGCGCTCCGAGATCATCGAACACGTTAAATTTCAGCTGGATACGCTGCTCGAGAGCTGGGGTTACCACCTGACCGACCTGCAACTCAACGACATTGCGTTTGATGAGGTCATTATGCGATCGATGGCGCAGGTAGTGGCCTCGTCGAACCTGAAAGCCGCCGCCGAAAACGAAGGACAGGCGCTGCTGATCACAAAAACCAAAGCCGCCGAAGCGGAGGGGAACGCCATCAAGATTTCGGCCGAAGCCGAGAAAACGGCGGCGCAGCTTCGTGGGCAGGGTGTGGCGCTGTTCCGCGAAGAAGTGGCCAAGGGTATGGCCGAATCGGCCAAAGTAATGAGCGAAGCCGACCTGGACGCCTCGCTGATCCTGTTCTCGATCTGGACCGAAGCCGTGAAACACTTCGCCGAAAACAGCAAAGGAAACGTCATTTTCCTCGACGGCTCAACCGATGGCATGGAGAAAACCATGAAGCAATTGATGGCTATCGAAAAGCTGAACGGATCGGCTGACGCAGGTAAGAAATAAGCTTTTGCGAGGTACGTTGCTTCTTACTGTGTATGGCTTCGCGAGCCTGTCGAAGGGCCTAGCTCGCGAAGCCATACACAGTAAGAAGCAACGTACCTCGCAAAAGCTTATTTTCTGGCAAAAGCAGCTTTACCTGAATCCAGGAACTTGCCGAACTTCTCGACGTTCAGATCGTAGTTGATGGGTGAAACCAGCAGCTTGCCGGTTTCATCAACGAGGCAGTAGTGCGGCTGGGCGTTGTTGCCGTAGCGGGTGATCTGCAAGTCGCCGTTCTGCGCTCCGATCGTTTTTTTCTGCTTCTGGTCGTAGTTCGACGTGTACCACTCCCCTTCCGGCAGTTCGGTTTTATCATCGACGTAGAGCGCCACCACCACGTAGTCATTTTGCAGGCGGGTCAACACCGTCGGCTCACTCCAGACGCGTTGCTCCATTTCGCGGCAGTTCACGCAGCCGTGGCCGGTGAAGTCGATAAACACGGGTTTACCTACGGTCTTACTGTAGGCCAGCGCTTCTTTATAATCGAAAAAGCCCTGAATACCGTGCGGCAGTTTAAACAGGTCGCCGTACCGAACGACCCGTTTTGTTCCCTGTTGGCCTGCTGTGTTACCAAAGCCGCCCCCATGCAGGTTAAAATCCTGCGATGTTTCGGGCGGCAAATAGCCCGCCAACGCTTTCAGCGGAGCCCCCCAGAGGCCCGGAATCATATAGACCACGAACGTAAACGTGATGATGGCCAGCAACAGGCGGGGAATGCTCACCTTTGAATTCGCCACCGGCAACCGCATACTGCCACTAGCCGTATCCACCGTGGTCATTTCGGGGCTATCGTGCGCCAGCCGGATTTTACCCAGCAAATAGAGCCCGAGCAAGCTGAAGATCACGATCCAGAAAGACAGGTACACTTCGCGGTCGAGCAGATGCCAGTGATACACCTGATCGGCAATACTCAGGAATTTCAGGGCCAGCGCCAGTTCCAGGAAGCCCAGCACCACTTTCACCGAATTCAGCCAGCCACCCGATTTAGGCAGTTTCTGTAACCACTGCGGAAAGAGCGCAAACAGCGTGAACGGAATGGCAAAGGCCGATGAGAACGCCGCCATACCCACAATTGGCTTCACTACTTCACCGCCCGCCGACGCCACCAGGATGCTGCCTACGATGGGGCCAGTGCAGGAAAACGAGACCAGCACGAGCGTGAAGGCCATGAAAAAGATACCAGCCAGACCGCCCCGTTCCGAAGCGGCATCGGCCTTGTTGACGATCGAGCTGGGCAGGGTAATCTCAAACAGGCCCAGGAACGATAGGCCGAAGGTGAAGAAAACTGCGAAGAAGAGCAGATTGGGTAGCCAGTGCGTACTCAGGAAATTGGCAAAAGCCGGGCCATTGATGCGCGACACCAACGTACCGATCAAGACATAAATGGCAATGATCGACGCGCCATACAGCAACGCTTTCCACCAGCCCCCCTTCTGGTGCGTAAAAAAGCTGACCGTCATCGGAATGATCGGAAACACGCAGGGTGTCAGCAAAGCTGCCAGCCCCGCCAGAAAAGCCGTGAGCGCAAAGCCCCAGAGCGATTGCGCCCCGCCCTGCTCCCCTTCCGGCTTCGCCAGCGGATCAACCTCACCAACTACCGGCGCCACCGACGTACCTGGCGCGGCTACTGTATCGGCAGCGATCACCTCAGGAGCAGACGAAACCGATTCAGGTACGTTGGCCGTAGCAGACGCTACTGTAGTGGTACTGGTTGGAGCCGAAGCAACGGCAGTCGTTACACTTTCTGGCGGCGTTGAGCCAGCTGCCACCGTCAACATAGATGATACGTCGAAATCGTCGCTGACCTGTACGCAGACTGTTGAACAGGTTTGGCCCTCAATGGTGCCTTTAAGCACAGGCTTATTGCTCAAAAGTTTCACCTTCTGGGTAAACACCGCCGGGTTGGGCATGATGTACGTATCCCCTTCCCAGACATCGTCGAATTTCGTTTCGTAACCAATAGAGCCCAGCTCGCCAACCGGTTGGAACGTCTTGTTTTTTTCCAGTGTCACGGTAGTTGCCTGTGGTCCCATCTCCAGTTTCGGATTGGTTTTGGCAGCGTACATATGCCAGCCTTCTTTAGAGCGGGCCGTGATCCGAATCTCAACGACATCGCCCACTTTCGCTTTCGTGGGCGAAACGCTATACGCAAACGTGGTGGGCTTGGTGATGTTATTCTGGCCAAACTGACCGAAGCTGGCCGTAACGGCGGTAAACAGGCAAAGCAACAGGCCCAACGGGGCAATAAACCGATTCATACAATGTAGGTACAACTAATAGGTTACGGAGGTAACGCGATTTGCCCGAAAAATAGTCGCTTTTATGCAGTAGTTCGAAAAGCAGACCTTACTCTTCGTAGACGGCAAAGCTAGTGCCACATTGCAGCCAGCGACCTTTTGCTAAAAATGCTCGACGTAATCTGTACATTTTATGTGAAATTCTGACTATTTTTACTGGGCTTTATACCTTCAACAGTTAAAATGGAGCACTAAGTGAAAGCGCTTTACGAAAAGGTAAATATTGACCAGGAACACTCATTGCTTGTAAAGCATATCCGTCTTACAGCGTTTGGGGCTTTATGGCATTACCATCCCGAGTACGAGCTTACGTACATTCTGGAGAGTAATGGCAAACGTTTTGTTGGCGATCACGTCACCAATTTTGAGGTAGGTGACCTGGTGCTGATTGGCCCCAACCTACCGCACTTCTGGCGAAATGATGACGATCGGTACGACGAACTGCCCGCTGAAGCCATCGTTGTTCAATTTCCGGCCACATTAGACGAAAACCTGCTGAGTGTTTTACCCGAATCGGGTGCCATTCGGCAATTGCTGCAACGTTCACGCTATGGCCTTTGCTTCAGCCCCGGCACAGTTTCCCGACTAGCCACCCGGCTGATTCAGTTACCTCACCTGGACGGCATGGCGCAGGTGCTCGAGCTTCTTGGCATTCTGAACGAACTGGCTGCCGACCGGGAGGCCATTCTTCTGGCCTCAGATAGTTATCAGCTGACGGCCAGCGAGGCCGAAACCGAACGCATGAAACGCGTGCTGGAATATGTCCTGAAGCACTTCCGTAAAGAGATCCGAATTGAGCAGATCGCCTCGGTAGCGGGTATGGCGCCGGCGGCCTTTTGCCGGTATTTCCGGAAACGGACAGGTAAATCGTTTGTCGAATACCTGAATGAACTGCGCATTAGTCACGCCCGGAAACTGCTGACCCAGGCCGATCTGAGCGTCAGTCAGGTTGGCTTTGAGTGTGGGTTTAATAATATCTCGCATTTTCACCGGCAGTTCAAACAGCAGACAGGCACGACCCCCATGCGCTATCAGGCCGTTTATCGCGATAGGCAATCGTCGTTGTTGCCTAGCATGGCTGGCTTACTATCATAAAGTTTATCGAAGCCTTTCTGATAAAGGGTAAAGACCGGAAAAGGTACGTTTCACGTCCCGGTCTTTACCCTTTATCATACTTAGCACTTTAACTTGACTTTCCCGCTGGAAGTCAGTAATTTTGCGACCTGATTCATGAAAGGCCAGCCCGTTCAACTGGGCAGGTTTCTTTCCACCGTTTTAGGATTACATAACTTTCTGTATAACAAGCTAATGGCTCGCGATTTATTATTGACGAGAAACATCGGTATCGCTGCCCACATCGACGCAGGCAAAACGACTACTACCGAACGTATTCTCTATTACGCCGGGGTAAGTCACAAGATCGGTGAGGTTCACGATGGAGCTGCCACAATGGACTGGATGGAGCAGGAGCAGGAGCGTGGTATCACGATCACTTCAGCCGCCACTACCGTTGACTGGACCTACCGCGACCAGAAATACCACATCAACATCATTGACACCCCAGGTCACGTTGACTTCACCGTTGAAGTGAACCGGTCACTGCGTGTGTTAGACGGTCTGGTATTCCTTTTCAGTGCCGTTGATGGTGTTGAACCTCAGTCGGAAACGAACTGGCGTTTGGCCAACAACTATAACGTTGCCCGTCTTGGCTTCGTCAATAAAATGGACCGCTCTGGCGCCGACTTCCTGAACGTGTGCAAGCAGGTGAAGGAAATGCTGGGGAGCTACGCCGTGCCTCTTCAGTTGCCTATCGGTGAAGAAGATACATTCCGTGGCGTGGTTGACCTCGTCAACTTCCGGGGTATTGAGTGGAACGAAGATGACAAAGGAATGACCTTCCGTGAGGTACCGATCCCAGCCGATATGCTGGACGAAGCCACCGAATGGCGGGAAAAACTCCTGGAAGCCGTTGCTGAATTCGACGACTCGCTGATGGAGAAGTATTTCGACGATCCTGCTTCGATCTCGGAAGACGAAATTCTGGCGGCGTTGCGTAAGGCTACTATCAGCATGAAAATCGTGCCGATGCTTTGCGGTTCATCGTTCAAGAACAAAGGTGTACAAACCATGCTCGACTATGTGATGGCCCTATTGCCTTCGCCACTCGATAAGGAGAGCATCGTGGGTACAAACCCGGATACGGGCGTTGAAGTGTCACGCAAGCCGTCGACGTCTGAGCCATTCTCGGCGCTGGCGTTCAAAATTGCGACTGACCCCTATGTGGGCCGTCTGTGCTTCATCCGTTCCTACTCGGGTGTGCTGGAATCAGGTTCGTATATCCTGAACAACCGCTCGGGCAACAAAGAGCGTATCTCGCGTATCTTCCAGATGCACGCCAACAAACAAAACCAGATCGATCGTCTTGAGGCGGGTGACATTGGGGCTGTGGTTGGTTTCAAAGACATCAAAACGGGTGATACCCTGTCAGACGAGAAGAACCCGATCGTTCTGGAGTCGATGGTGTTCCCTGATCCCGTTATTGGGTACGCCATTGAGCCGAAGAAGACCGCCGACCAGGACAACTTCTCGAAAGCCATTGGTAAACTGATCGAAGAAGACCCAACCCTGAAAGTTGAGTCGAACGAAGAAACGGGCCAGACCATCATTCGTGGTATGGGCGAACTTCACCTGGAGATCATCATCGACCGGATGCGTCGTGAGTTCAAGGTGGAAGTGAACCAGGGTGCTCCTCAGGTAGCTTACAAAGAGACCATCACCAAGAAGGTTGAACACCGCGAGGTATACAAGAAGCAAACGGGTGGTCGCGGTAAATTCGCCGACATCGTGTTTGAACTGATGCCACGCGACCCGGAAGAAGACGGTTCAGTGAAAGCTGGCCTCCAGTTCGACAATGCGATCGTAGGTGGTGTTATTCCGCGCGAATTCATTCCTGCCATTCAGAAAGGTTTCGCCGAAGCGATGTCAACGGGTCCGTTGGCTGGCTACCCGGTCGACTCCATGAAGGTTCGGTTGTTCCACGGTTCATTCCACGACGTTGACTCAGACTCACTATCGTTTGAATTAGCTGCCCGGATGGGCTTCCGCGAAGCAGGTCGTCAGGCTGGTCCGAAACTGCTGGAACCAATCATGGCTGTTGAGGTACTGACGCCTGAAGAGTATACCGGTCCGATCACGGGTGATTTGAACCGCCGCCGGGGTATCATGAAAGGGATGGACAGCCGCGCCGGTTCGCAGGTAATCAAAGCCGATGTGCCGCTGTCGGAGTTGTTCGGTTATATCACTGAACTCCGTACGATGTCATCAGGCCGTGCAACAGCCAACCTGACATTCTCACACTACGAAATCGTGCCGAACAACATCGCCGACACCGTAGTGAAGAAAGAAAAAGGCGGCCTCTCATAAAAATCAGTTTGCTGTTTACCGTTTACTGTCTTCTGTTGCCCCGCCAAAGAGCGGGGCAACAGAAGACAGTAAACGGTAAACAGCAAACTCCTTAAAATTTCCCTCTCCGGAGTAAATGGTTCTTTCGGCTGGGGATTAGTTAACTAAACGAACCGCTTTTTATGAATCAGAAGATTCGCATCAAATTGAAGTCGTTCGACCACATGTTGGTTGACAAATCGGCTGAGAAGATTGTTAAGGCCGTTAAATCGACGGGCGCTATGGTCAGTGGTCCAATTCCACTGCCTACCGACAAAGAGATTTACACCGTCCTGCGTTCACCACACGTGAACAAAAAGGCGCGTGAGCAATTCCAGCTTTGCACCTACAAGCGTCTGGTTGACATTTATTCGACCAGCTCGAAAACGGTTGACGCCCTAATGAAACTCGAACTACCTAGCGGTGTCGATGTAGAGATCAAAGTTTAAGTTTCCGTAGTATAAAAAAGGCCCCTGCTGTTTAGCAGGGGCCTTTTTTATGGCCTCAGTTTACCGTTTACTGTCTTCTGTTGCTCCGCTCTTTAGCAGCGCAACAGAAGACAGTAAACGGTAAACTGAGGACAGAGGACTTCTTACGTACTCGCTACCCGAATCAGATCCTCAATGCTATTGATGATCGTTCCGTTTTCGGGCATTTGGATATCCTGGCCTACCATCTGATAGCCTGTTAACAACAAGTGGGCTTCCGGGAATTGTGCGCTTAACTTATTAACGTAAAGCTGCGCTTCGTGATTGGCAGGCACTGATGTAATAGCCGAAAAGATATAATCGGGCTTATGTACATTGTAAGCAAACAGTAACTCACTAAACGGCAGACTCTGCCCCAGGTAAACAACCTTATTGTACCGAGCCCGAATGATGTAATTGGCAAACAGAAGGCTGATCTCATGCATTTCGCCTTCGGGCAGGAACAGCAGGTACTTCTTGCCGTTCGGTCGTTGCTTACTCACTTGTCCATCGATGGCCACAATTAGTTTCTGGCGAATCAAATTCGTGATGAAGTGTTCCTGAGCCGGGCCAATAGACCCCGTTACCCACAACGTACCTATACGGCTCAAGAACGGATAAATGATGTTGATCATCGTGTTCTCAAAACCGAACTGCAGGATATTGGTACTGATAATTTTCTCGAACCGGTCCTCGTCCAAGTCGATCATCGATATGGTAAGGGCATGAATCTGATCGGGGTAACTTAGCTGGCGATCCGAAATCTTGATCACCTCCTGGTACATCGCCTCTACACTGAGTTTGGAGATCTCCGAAATTTTGTAACCGTGGTCTTTCAGCAGCGAGATGTTCAGCACCAATTTCAGATCCTGATCATCGTAGGTACGTATGTTCGTATCCGTACGCTTGGGCTGAATGATATTATAGCGATGCTCCCAGATCCGCAACGTGTGGGCTTTTATGCCGGAAAGTTGCTCTAAATCTTTAATCGAGTAGTTACTCATGGGATGATCTGATTACAAGTTGGTGCAGAAAATAGATGCTGTAAGAGCACGCTAAATGAACCCATTTCAACGCTGCGCAGGTAAACGCAATGTCTAAACTAAGCACCTATCTATCGCTTTGCAACATTTCATTTGAAAATGCAATAACGCCATTATGAATTCTATCCTATAACCCTGATAAGGCCCCCTTTGTTTAGCGAATGGCCAACCTGTACAGGAGTTGATGGCCAACAAAGAAGACGATCTGGAGGCTGATTATTAGCAGAGCAACCCGGTTTTCTCTACGAAATGGGAGTCCATACCATATACTGAGCAGGGCAACTGCAACGAGCCACCAGCCCAGGTAATTTTGTATGGGAATAGGCTTACCAAACCAGGTCCAAAAGTCGAGGCGAATGGCAACGGGCTCAACCAGGACATCGAGGGCAACCATTCCAGCGGCAGCCAGGGCTGTTTTTACGTAGACAGGCCAGGGGAAACGATCAAAAACGGAACCGAAACAGTATGTCAGCAATAGCCAGTTGGCTCCGATGATGGGCGGGATACCGAAAAGTTTAGGCCCTAATCCTGTACCGTAGGCGTATGGTCCGCCGAATACGTACCCGGTGCGTACCCCCAGCATTTCAACAAAATAGCCCGTTAAGATGGCCAAAGCGATGTAGAACGCGAAAGCTGGCCGCCAGTCGGTATGGTACCATAGTAATGCCGCCAACGTACCCAGCAGGTTCAATACCGTTAATTGCTTAAAAAGCGGCGCAACAGCTGGTATCTGCAACCCAATTAGTCCGGCCAGGTATGCCAATACCAGAACAGTACGAATAGGTCTATCATAACGGGGAGCAGGTAAGTCGGCCATATTTCTATGCTGGCTGTTTGTAGCAGTTAAGGCTAAAAAAAAAGTCCTGACACGTATGTCAGGACTTCAAATGGTGGGTGCACGATGGGTCTCGAACCCACGACCTCCGGCACCACAAACCAGCGCTCTAACCAACTGAGCTACGCGCACCATTTAATTTGAGAATGCAAAGGTAGCTAAGAATTGAGAATTATGAGTGCCTTTAGGCCCATTTTTCGCACAAAATTTCACTCACAATTCTTAATTCCTCATTATTAATCACTTAAGCTGCCTTCGCCTGTTGGTAGCGAGCATCAGCGGCATTCCAGTCAACGACATTCCAGAAGGCGGCAATGTATTCGGGGCGACGGTTCTGGTATTTGAGGTAATAGGCGTGCTCCCAAACGTCGAGCCCAATGATTGGCGTCCCTTTCTGCTCGGTAACGTCCATCAATGGGTTATCCTGGTTTGGGGTCGATGTAACAGCCAGTTCACCATCAGCCGTAACGATCAGCCAGGCCCAGCCCGAACCGAAACGCGTAGTAGCCGCTTTCGTAAACTCTTCTTTCAAGGCATCAAACGAACCGAATTTCTGATCAATGGCTGTTGCCAGCTCGCCCGAAGGCTGCCCGCCACCGTTTGCCGACAGGATATTCCAGAAGAACGTATGGTTAAAATGACCGCCGCCGTTATTACGAACAGCCACGGGGTATTTGCTCACGTTAGCGACCAGTTCATCGATCGACAGGTTTTCCATTTCGGTGCCTGTCACGGCGTTGTTCAGGTTCGTTACGTAGGCGTTATGGTGTTTGCCATGGTGGATCTCCATGGTCTGCTTGTCTATGTTTGGTTCAAGCGCATCGCTCGAGTAGGGCAGTGGATCTAATACGAAAGCCATATCGTGTTTAAGGTTTAATTCACCCGGTCTAACACCGTGCTTTTGCTTTATGTTCTTAGCCGCCCGAAAAAGTTCGTCATCAAAGCGCTGCTTTCATCGGCTAAAATGCCTGTCTCTACCCTTGTTTTTGGATGCATCGGCGACGGACTCAGCCGCGAGTAACCACGTTTAGGATCGTCGGCACCGATGACCAGCCGACCAAGCTGCGCCCAGAAAATGGCACCTGCGCACATTACGCAAGGTTCGAGCGTAACATAAAGTGTACAGTTTGTCAGGTATTTACCACCCAGCGCCTGTGTAGCGGCCGTAATAGCGATTATTTCGGCATGGGCCGTTACATCGTTCAGTCGCTCGGTCTGATTACGCCCTTTTCCGATAATACGGTTCTGGCAAACAACCAACGCGCCAACCGGGATCTCGCCCATGTCGGCCGCTTCTTCAGCCAGCGAAAGGGCTATCTCCATAAAGTACTCGTCGGTGAACATGGCGAACGCTTTTGGTCAAAAATACTTATTCGTCAGACACCATATGATGCCTACTTTTGTGTTAGTATTATCGCCCTATGTCTGATCTGATTAACTACCGACTAGTGTATCCAGACCCTCGCGAATCTGAAATCAATCAGACAGGGGGTTACGTGGAAATACATATCACGCACCACAATCACGAGACTGAGCGTAATGTGGCAACAGCTATTCTGTTAGCAAAGCTGGGCTACAAAGTGCGCTTGTTACCAATTGACACTACACCTTACGCAAAAAACCCAGACGCTTATTTTCTTAACGAAGAAATTGAAGTAGAATTCAAACATAACCTTACGCCCACTCGATCAGCTATAGAAGAAGCAATCCGTAAAGGTCGCCATCAAGCAAACTACCTTGTAATCCACATTCTAAGCAAGGTGTCGGCAGCTGACATAAGGTCAGCAATTATCGGTCGAATGAAGTTTACTAAGAATGTCCGTAAACTCTGGATTATCCGGGATGAGAAGGTAATTACACTAACACGTGAAGAAATCTACGACGGAACAATTGCGCTAAAAATACAATGAGGTGACGCTAAAACCGGCCGGTTACGTCACCTCAAGGTCATGGGCGGGGATCTCTCCCCATCCAATACAAAGATATAATACGATCAGTACAAACGAAAATTACTGTCAATAGTAACTTTTCAGCAACTACACCTTCTCCTCCTTCAACTTATCGCGGAGTTGGAAAAGCTCATCGCGGAGGCGGGCAGCTTCCATAAAGTCGAGGTCTTTGGCGGCGCGTTCCATGCGTGCCTGCGTTTCTTTCACCAGTTGCTGCAGGTCGTTCTTACCCATATACTGCACAACCGGATCAGCCGCAATGTTGATCTCGTCGGGCTCCACGTAGAACTGCTTCGGTTTCGAGTCGGCCACTTTGGTTTGCCCCATGATCGACTCACGCGATTTAAGCACTGTTTTGGGTGTAATGCCGTTCGCGATGTTATAGTCCGTTTGAATGGCACGGCGGCGATTTGTTTCGTCGATCGCTTTTTCCATTGATCCGGTGATCCGGTCGGCGTACATCAGCACCCGTCCATTCGCGTTTCGGGCGGCCCGGCCAATGGTCTGGATCAACGACCGGATGTCGCGCAGGAAACCTTCTTTATCGGCGTCCATGATGGCCACCAGCGACACTTCGGGCAGGTCAAGCCCTTCACGCAGCAGGTTCACGCCCACCAGCACATCGAAATTACCGAGCCGCAGGTCGCGCAGGATTTCAACCCGGTCGAGGGTTTTTACCTCCGAGTGGATGTAGCGCGTTTTGATGCCGACCCGCTCCAGGTACTTGCTCAGTTCCTCGGCCATTCGCTTGGTCAGCGTGGTGATCAGTACGCGCTCGTTTTTCTTGATGCGAGCATCCACTTCTTCCAGCAGATCATCAATCTGGTTCAGGCTGGGACGTACCTCGATCTCTGGATCAAGCAGCCCCGTTGGGCGAATAAGCTGCTCCACCACGACGCCTTCACTTTTGCGCAGTTCATAATCCGATGGGGTGGCCGACACATAAACGGTTTGCGGGGTGAGGTCTTCAAACTCCTGAAAGGTCAGCGGGCGGTTATCCATCGCCGACGGGAGCCGGAATCCGTAATCGACCAGCGCTACTTTACGCGACCGGTCACCACCCCACATAGCGCGGATCTGCGGAATAGTCACGTGACTTTCGTCGACCACCATCAGGAAATCGTCGGGAAAATAATCGAGCAAACAGAACGGGCGCTGGCCGGGCTGACGACGATCGAAATAACGCGAGTAGTTCTCGATACCCGAGCAGTAGCCCAGTTCGCGCATCATTTCCAGGTCGAATTCGGTCCGTTCCTTGATCCGTTCGGCTTCCTGCTCGCGGAATTCACTCTCGAAAAACTTGATCTGCGCTACCAGATCATCCTGGATTTGATGGATAGCCCCATTCAACGTATCGCGACCCGTTACGAAGAGGTTGGCCGGAAAGATCGTAATCAGTTTCTCTTCCGACAGTTTTTTACCCGTTCCGGGGTCAATGCGCTGAATGGTTTCTATTTCATCGCCGAAGAAAATAAACCGGTACGCGAAGTCGGCATAGGCCACGTACAGATCAACGGTGTCCCCTTTAACCCGGAAGTTGCCCCGCTGAAAATCACCTTCCGTGCGGCTGTAAAGAATGCTGACCAGCTTATGCAGAAACTGGTTCCGGCTGATCCGTTCGCCCACGCCCACCCGAATCACGCTATTCTTGAATTCTTCGGGGTTACCCATGCCGTAAATACACGACACCGACGCAATTACGATCACATCGCGCCGGCCGCTCATCAGCGCCGACGTGGCCGCCAGCCGTAGCTTATCGATCTCTTCGTTGATCTGGAGGTCTTTCTCGATATACGTACCGGTGGTGGCGATATAGGCCTCGGGCTGGTAGTAGTCGTAATAGGAGATGAAATACTCGACGGCGTTGTTGGGGAAGAACTGTTTGAACTCGCCGTAGAGCTGTGCTGCCAGGGTTTTGTTATGGCTCAGGACAAGCGTAGGGCGGTTGGTCCGGGCAATCAGGTTGGCCACCGTGAAGGTTTTACCAGATCCGGTGACCCCCAGCAGTACCTGCGCCGGTTCATTGTTATTGATACCTTTAACCAGCTCTTCAATGGCTTTGGGCTGATCACCGGTCGGTTGAAAGTCAGAGGTTAATTCAAAGTTCATCAGCGTTGTTGCTCCAGGTTGGCGTAATCCACCAATTTACGAATAAACTAGCCAACAGGCAAGGTCGTTTCAGAAAGAAGTAATTTGAGTTGATAACCGCTCAGGTACGTTGCCTTTACCCAAACCTTTTCTACCCTGGCAAGTTGGTGCATCATGGCCTTTAGCCTGATTGATCACAATGCCTATCTCAAAAACGACGTTCACGAATCCGTTGCTTTCCTATGGCCCCGACCCCTGGGCAGCCTGCCATGACGGGTTTTATTACTACACGCATTCGACCCGTACCAACCTCACTATCTGGAAGACGCGCGACATTGCTGATCTGGCCAACGCCGAGCAGAAGATTGTCTGGAACGTACCTGCCGACGGCCCCTTCTCGAAAAATATGTGGGCCCCCGAGCTGCACTACCTCGACGATGGAACGGGTAACAAATGCTGGTACGCTTACCTCAGCGCGGGTGCAGACCGGGATGCGGGCGATCAGCGAATATGGGTGCTGGAAAACAGAGATTGTGACCCGCTGCAAGGCGAGTGGCGCATGAAGTGCGAACTCACCACACCCGATGGGAAATGGGGGATCGACGGCACCGTTATCGACCTGGATGGCCAACTGCTGCTGGCCTGGTCGGGTTGGGAGGGCGACGAGAATCGGCAGCAGAATATCTACCTCTGCCGCCTGAGCAATCCCTGGACCTGCGTGGGCGACCGGCTGCTCCTGTCTGAGCCAACTTTGCCCTGGGAGCGTCACAACCACGACCCTGACCCCGAGAGCAAACGTAACCAGGTGCTGGTGAATGAAGCGCCTGCCTTCATGCGCCATCACGATCAGCTATTCATCGTTTATTCGGCCAGTGGCTGCTGGACAGACGAATACGCCATGGGGCTGCTAACGGCTAAAATCGATAGTGACCTGATGAATGCATCGTCATGGACCAAAGCGCAGGAACCGGTCTTCAAAACGTCGGTGCATAACGGCTCTTTCGGGCCGGGACATGGCTGCGTTTTTCACACCGAATCCGGGCAAACCTGGCTCCTCTATCACGCGAATCCCGGCCCGAATAAGGGCTGCGAAAACGAACGTAATCCACGCCTACAGCGCATTCACTGGCACCACGACGGAACACCAAATTTTGGTATTCCAGCGGCGGAAAAAAGGGAGATGGAACGGCCTGCTTGATCTCCGTTGTCGCCTGCCTGTGGCGAGTGACCCTTAACTAGATGGCCTCTGGCCCGTTGGTAACTCATGACCCGGTTGACGATCAACATTCGGCATCATTTGACCAACGGGCCAGAGGCCCTAACGTTACAAGCAATCGCCACAGGCAAGCGACAACGGTCCCTTTAAAATCCTTCTGCCTTAATCTCTTTCTCGGTGATGGTACCGTACTTTTTCACCTTATCGCGAATGGCTTCAGCTTTGCCAATCAAGACAAACTGAAGCCTGTCTTTCGGAAAATACTGATCAATAATCTGCCGCGTTTTGGCCACCGTCAGGCCGTCGACGTTTTTCTGGAAATTGTTGATAAACGACTCATCGAAACCCAGGCTAAACATATCGGTAAGCAGGTTGGCCAGGCTACTGGCCGATTCGTAGCGAGGCGGGAAATCAGCTTTGACGTAGTTTTTGGCTGATGAGAGCGTTTTCTCGTCGATACCCGTCCGGTGCAGGCTGTCGAGCACTTGAAGGGCCATATCGATGGCCTGGGTGGTGGTGCTGTTCTTTGTGAAGGTCGAGATGGCGAAGGTGCCGCTTTTCCGGAAAGTACCGAAGCGGCTGTTGGCCCCGTAGGTCAGGCCCGAATTTACCCGCAGGGCATCGTTCAGCCAGGATGTAAACCGGCCACCCAGAATGGTGTTGACCACCGTCACGGGAATGAAATCGGGGTTGTTTTGGGTGATGCCTTTTCCTCCAATTAAAAACGTGGTTTCGCGGGCATCGTCTTTATTTACCAGCAGCACCCGGTTTTTATCGAAGGCAAACGTCGGTTCGGCAACCACAGGCGAGGTGGCGGTGGCCGTTTTCCAGTTACCAAACAGATCGGTGAGGCGCTTCTTCATGGCCGCCGTGTCGAAATCGCCGACAAGGGCGATGGCCGCCCGATCGGTGGTGAAGTTCTTCTGGTAAAACTGCCGGGCATCGCTCGCCGAAATCGCCGAAACAGACGCGGGCGTTCCCGAAAGTGGATTGGCGTAGGGGTGCCCCTCGAAGACAAACCGGTTGAAATACGACCCCACTACCCCGCGTGGACTTTCTTTCTGCTGCGTGAGTTGAAGCAATTGCCGCTGTTTGTATTTATCGAACTCGCCCTGATCGAAGGTTGGCTTGGTGAGCACGTCCTGAATAATATCGAACAGCAGATCCTGATCTTTTACGGCGAACGAAGCAGTCATTTTGGCCACCTCTTTGCCAGCAAATGTCTCTACGCTGGCCCCCACATATTCGATCTTTTCTTCGAGCTGCGCCTTCGTGTATTTCGAGCTTCCGAACAGCAGCGCCTGCGCTGTCATGTTGGCCAGGCCATACCGATTTCCATCCTGCACGGCGCCGGCATCGAATACGGCCGAGATGTTGATCAGCGGTACTTCGTGCTGCTCCATCAGGTAAACCGTCAGGCCATTCTTCAGCTTAAATTTCTGGTAAGGTGGCACCTTGAACGTCTGTGCCATCGACGTACCCACCGCCACAAGGGCAATAATAAACGTGAATAGGTATCTCATGTGATGTCGGATTGGGAAGCTCTGTTAGTTGTTTTTGGCCGGGTTTGGCTTCGGTTCCGGCAGCAGGTAGCCCACGGTGCGGTTGCGCTCGGTCAGGTACGTCCGGGCCACGCGCTGCACATCTTCTCTAGTCACTTTTTCGTAGAGCGACGGGGCTTCGTACAGTTTTTTGTAATCGCCAAAATACAGTTCATACGTACCCAGCGAATTGGCCTTTCCATTAATGGACTCCATGGTCCGGTAAAACTCCATCAGCTTCTGATTTTTCAGCTTTTGCAGCTCCACGTCCGTGATGCCTTCGTTGATCACCTTATCGATCTGGCGCAACACGGCCTGCTCCAGTTGTGGGGCTGTAACACCGCTGGCGGCAATGGCGTAGATAGAAAACAGGCTCGGGTCGAACGACATATCGGCGTTGGTGAACACGCGCGATGAAATGGTTGAATCGAGCACCAGCGATTTCACCAGCCGCGACGAGTTACCCGAACTGAGCACGCCACTGAGCAGATCGAGCGCATAGTAATCGGGGTGCCGCGAGGCGGGCGTGTGATACGCCAGCAGAATATTGGGCGTCGCTACATCTTTGTAGGTCGTGGCCCGCCGTTCGCCGTTTTGAGGCGGCTCAACGGTGCGGAGGCTGTCGGGCAGTTTTTGCGCCGGAATTGGCGCTATATACTGTTCAGCCAGTTTCTTCACCTGTGCGGCTGTCACGTCGCCTACCACAACGGCCACGGCATTATTGGGCGAATAATACGTCTTGAAATACCGCTCCAGATCGGCCTGCGTCCATTTCTTGATGTCCGACTCGAAACCGATGACCGGAAACATATACGGGTGCTCCACAAACGCTACCGACTGTACTAATTCGCTCAGCACGCGGTAATTGCTGTTTTCCAGACCAGTGCTCCGTTCTGATAATACCACGCCGCGCTCGCTTTCCACCATTTTCGGGTCAATCGCCAGATCGCGAATCCGGTCGGCTTCGAGATCGAAGATCGTTTCGAGGGCACCGCTTTGAAACCAGTCGGTATAGACCGTCGTGTTTTCGGTGGTATACGCGTTGTTCGACCCGCCGTTGGCCTCCATGACCCGGTCGAACTGTTTGGGGCCATACTTCCTGGCGCCATTGAACATCATATGCTCGAAGAAATGCGACAGGCCGGTAATGCCGTGTACTTCATTGCGCGAGCCTACTTTCCAGAATGAATAGAAATTGGCGTTGGGAATCGAGTGGTCTTCGAGGACCATGAATTTCATCCCGTTCTTGAGCGTGAACGTCTGCACGTCCTCGGCCTTAGGTTTATTCTGTGCCAGCACAACGCCCGCCGAGAGCGTTAGCGCCGCCAGCAGCCCTATCTTTTTGTTCATGAGGAGATTTTAGTTTGGCGAAAACCTAAAACTAATGCCCGGTTCGCTCACGAACAATGCCTGAATGAAGTACGGTCATTTCAATGTACCAACGTCTGCATAAACCAACGTACCCAGTTCAGCCGCTCCGGCTCATGGCCGATCCATTGCAGCACCACGAGGCCGGCCTCATCGTAGTCCATCCGTAGGCCCACAAAGGCGAGGTACTCATTCAGCACGGAATCGATGGGTACGTTGCTGGTGATGCAACTGTCGAAATACCAGTCCATAGGCTCGTCGGCTACTTCAGCCACAATGGCTCGGTAGTCATCGTATGTATAGCCGCGTGCGGGTTGGCCATTGTCAGCCGCACCGAAGCGCTGCCAGAGCAATCGCATCACATCGTCGAGCGCGCGTTCGTGGTTGAATTTCCGGCGCAGGTGCAGATCCAGAATCAGCGACACGATAGCCCCTTTGTGGTAGACCGACACTTTCCGATCGGGCACGCCACGAACGTACCCATCGAGCCATAGATCCCACGACGATTCGGTCAGCGACAGCGAGGCCCGCCCCGCCTGCTCGACATGACGTTTCAGAATCACCAGCAGTTCTTTCAGATAAGCCGCATCATCGAACACGCCCGACCGGCGGAGCATCAGATCGCCGTAGTACGTGGTGATCCCTTCGGCCACAAAGCAGGTGGTAAAGTAGTTTTCGCGGGTAAAATCGTAGGGGGTCAGCTCGGCGGGACGAATCCGGCAGATGTTCCAGGCGTGGAATAGTTCGTGCGAGGCCACGCCCAACAGGTCGGTGTACAGGCCTGCGCCTTCAACCGTTATGCCATCAGCAGCCAGGCCTTCCAGTTCAGGACCAAGTACCAGCACCGTGCTGTTCCTGTGCTCAACGCCGTGGTAATAGGGCACCGGCAACACAAGCGTCAGGAAATGGTATTCCGGTTCAGGGAAATCGCCGAACAGCCTGATCTGGGCTTCGGTAAACCGGGTGAAATCGGCTGTGATCTGGGCGGGGTCAAAAGCGGGCGGCAGCAGGTAATTCCAGCCCTGTACCCAAACCGTTACGGCAACCTCCCGCACTGTATAATGAATGGCCTGCAACGTACCTGAGGCAATCAGCGGACTGTCGACCAACGTGTAGTAGCTGCTGGCCAGTAGCGTTTTGTAGCCCTTTTGCGGAAGGCCACAGGCAATTTGCCAGCCATCGGGAATGTTGAGCGTGAGCGTACAGGCTTCATCCAGCCGACCTTCGGCATATACGCATAGGTTAACCGGATTGATGTACCAGAAATGCGATGAATCGGCGTAACTGCTCCCGGCGTCGAGCTTATGGTCACCGGCCACCAGTCCGAAATACGCATAACGTACCTGAACCGACGTAGCACCGTTTGTCTGCACCATCCAGCGATCTTTCGTCACTTTCCGGTACGCCAACGGCTGATCGTCCTGATCAAAAACGGCAAATGACCGGATGTTTTTCGCGAAATGCTGCAACTCATATCGACCCGGTCGCCAGGCGGGCAACTGCAACGCAAGCGAATCGCCCGTCACAGCATCAATACGACAGCTGACGTCAATGTAATGGCTGCTTGGTTTGGCAACAGAAAGGGTGTAGTGCATGATAAACCTATAAGGGCCTGGCGACCTTATAGGTTTCCACAAGTTCGCTAATCCAGGTCAATATAACACGGCGGCCGGGTGCTATACGGGTTGCTTTTGCAGCTGGCTGACGCATGGCCCTTCGACAGCGCGAAGCCAGATGCAAAGCAACCTAGAGCGACAGCACAACCGCTTAGTCCAGATCAATATAATATGGCTCGTGATCCATTTCTTCGCGGGCTTCTCCGGCGGCTTCGAACTGGACTTGTTCTGGCTCAGTGAGGGCTGGTTTGGGCCATTGTGCCTGCACCTGCTGCACAAACACGCCAGCGCTGACCAGTGCCAACGTACCGGCGACTGCTGCTACGGCTTCGTTTCGGCCAGCCTGTTTGGCCGCTACGCCGGTAAAGCCCGCTACAAACGGCAACAGGTAATAGGGGTCGTTCAGCTTTTTCGACACCCTAACGCCAATGGCTCCCAGCACCCCGAGCAGCCCTACTGCAAACGGCACCGCCCGCTCGCGACTCACGCGGTAGCCCGCTTCAAGGAGCAGATTGGTGGTGGCCACCCCCGTGGCCACCGTAATCCAGCCGGCGTAGATGCCCGTTGCCCGATGAAAGGTCTTTTCGGGTTGCGGTACGTCAGGCGTTTGGCCAACTCCCAGGGCATTATGCAGGGCCAGTACCGTTGGCAACGTACCCACCGTGATGGCATTGGCCGCCACCCGCGCCTCTTTCTCACCCCTTGAGAAGAAAACGCCGAACAGACCGTTCAACAGATAATTTGCGACCAGCCAGGGGGCCGCTTTTTCGTAGCGCGGATTGCTGGCCTGCGAGGGCAACGCCTGGTGTATGGCCAGGCCCAACGTACCGGTATAGATCACCGGCCAAACAACCGCAAACGTTTCATTGGCGGGGGTAATCAGATTGGTTTCCAGTTCGTCCTGAAACTCGGGCACCACATCGGTGCGGCGTTTTTTATTCCGTGGACCGGCAAAGAAGTACGTACCTACGATGCTGCCAATGACCAGTGCAGCCGTGGCCAGGCGGCTGATTCTTGTGTTTTCCATAACGGCGATTGAGCGATTTCTTTCTAAAACCCGCTCCATCACGCGCTTGTTTGTTACTTTTTTGCTTGATGCTGCTTTAGTTGGCGAATTGCTTTTACGCTGGAAAGCTTCGTATTGGAAGTTGCTTTTGCGTCTGGCTTCGCTAGTCGAAGGGCACGACTAGCGAAGCCAGATGCAAAAGCAACTTCCAACGCCAAGTCTCTTACCTTATCGAACGATGTTGTCCCCTTTCAGATGCTCGTTCAGGTAATCCATGTATTGCTGGTAGAGCAGTACGTAAGTCGTTGAGCTATACGCTACGCCGTGGGCGCCGGGTGGGTAAATACGCAGATCAGCGTCTTTTCCGGCATCTTCCAGCGCGTTCATCAATTGAAAGGTGTTGCGTACGTGTACGTTTTCGTCCATCGTTGAGTGGGCGATAAACATCTTGCCCGCCAGATTCTTAGCGTAGGTCGTCACCGCGCTTTTCTGATACGCCGCGTCGTTTTCAGGCACCAGCCCCATGTACCGCTCCGTGTAGATGCTGTCGTACAGCCGCCAGTCGGTGACGGGTGCGCCCACGAGTGCCACTTTGAACACGCCGGGGTGGGTCAGCATGGTGTAGCTGCTCATGTAGCCGCCGTAGCTATGCCCGCGAATGGCCATCCGCGCCCCATCGACCCACGGCAGCGTAGCCAGGTATTGGGCCGTTTCGGCGAAATCCAGGCTTTCGTAATAGCCCAGCTTTTCGTAGACCATCTTCTCGAACTGGCTGCCGTAACCGCCGCTTCCCCGGTTGTTTACGCCCACCACTACGTACCCCTGCTGCGCCAGGTATTGATGCCAGGGTTGCGCCTGCCAGTCGTTATATACCGATTGCGAACCCGGCCCGCCGTAGATATCAATGACCACCGGATAGCGTCTGGCTGGCTGAAAATCGGTTGGCTTGATGATCGAAATGTCGATTTTCTGACCGTCTTTGGTCGTGAACGAGCTTAGTTCCTTAGGTGAATAGGTATTGGTACTCACATACTCTTTCACGCGGGCATTGTCTTCCAGCGTCTTCACCAGGTTGCCTTTCACGTCGCGCAGGTCAACCTGCGTGGGCGTCTGCACGTTCGAGTAACGGTCGATGAAATACTGCCCGTTGTCCGACATGTTGATCGTATGGCGACCGGCAGGTGTTGTCAACCGCTTTTTATTTTTACCGTCGGTATCCACTACGTAGAGCTGCCGTTCCAGCGGCGAGGCTTCGGTCGACGTGAAATACACCTTTTTCGCCTTCGGATCGATGTGCTGAATGGTCGACACCTCGAAGCTGCCCTTCGTGACCTGATTCAGCAGTTTTCCGGCATAATCATAGCGATACAGGTGCGCCCAGCCGTCGCGTTCCGATACCCAGTAGAACTCATTCACGCCCTGCGGAAACTCGAACAGGTGATTCACACCCGCGAAGAAATCAAACACATCGACCCAGGTTTTCGAGGTCTCGGTCATGATCACTTTAGCATCGCCGGTGCGGGCGTTGGCCATGTACAGGTTCAGTTCGTTCTGCTTCCGGTTCAGATGCACCAGCGCCAGTTGCCCTTCCTGCGACGTCCAGTAAATGCGGGGAATATAGCCCGGCGTGGATTCGCCCTGCTGGCCTTCCACGTTCATGAACGCCGTTTTACCGTTGGCAATCTCGATAGCGCCAATCCGCACGCTCGGATTTTGGTCACCCACGCGGGGATACGGCAATGAATCGTAGGTTTCGCGGAAGCCCTGGTAATTCGTGAGGCGGTAGATGGGTACGTTCCGTTCGTCAGACTGCCAGAAGGCAATGAACTTACTGTCGGGCGACCAGGCCCAGGCTTGTGCCAACCCGAATTCCTCTTCGTAGGCCCAGCCGAAACGGCCATTGTAGACAGCCGCTTTCGCGTCTCCAGTCAGTTGCGTTTCTTTCTGCGTGGCGAAATCGAACACGAACAGATTGCCGCCGCGTTCGTACCCTACCTGCTTGCCATCGGGCGAGAGTTCGGCGGTTTGCGCATCTTTGGCAACCAACTTCAGCACCTTATCGGCCAAACTGTAGACGTAGTAATCCGATATGCCCGACCGGCGATAGACCGGCCGGAAATTGGTCTGAAAGAACAGGTTCTTCGAGTCGTTCGACCATTGAAACGACTCGAAATCGAACGTTTTTCCGCTGCCTGGAAATTTCATGGTTTTGCCATCGAAGAGCACCGTTTCGCTCTTGTCAGCGGGCGAGAACACCTTGATTACCCCTGCCCGGTCGAGGAACGAGAAGCGTGTGCCACCATCGATCCAGTTCACCGATCGTGGCCCGTTCGCGCCCGCCAGCTGACCGCCGGATCGAATGGCCTGTTGCAGATCGGCGTAACGCGCTTTGGGCGTTTGTGCGACAGATGGCGTACCCACTGGCGTTGCAGCGGCCAGAAAAAGCCAGAGTATGTGTTTATTGATGGACATAGAGCAAAGTTACTTTCCTCGACATTACTTTCTTAAAGTTACTGCTCAGAGAAGCCAATCGTACTCATTTAATGGTTAAAGTTGCAGTGCAGATTCGGATGTCAACTGTTGCTTCGCGCTTGCGCATCTGGCTTCGCGTGCGGGCCCTTCGACACGAAAGCAATACACCCGACAAAAACGACCTTTACCCCCTATGAAAATTAATAAACTGCTTGTTGCCAATCGCGGCGAAATAGCCCTTCGTGTCATGCGTACCGCTCGCGAAATGGGCATCAGAACCGTGGCTATCTACTCGGAGGCCGACCGCAATGCCTTGCACGTTCGCTACGCTGATGAAGCCGTTTGCGTGGGGCCTCCCCCATCGGCGCAGTCGTATTTGCGGGGCGACGCCATCATCGAGGTGTGCCGGAAACTGGGCGTCGATGCCATTCATCCGGGTTACGGGTTCCTGTCAGAAAACGCCAATTTTGCTCGTCAGGTACGGGAAGCGGGCCTGATTTTCGTTGGCCCTTCGCCCGAAAGTATCGAGGTGATGGGCAGCAAGCTGGCCGCTAAAGCCGCCGTATCGGGCTATAACATCCCGATGGTGCCCGGAACGCCCGACGCCATCGATGACCGCGAAGAAGCCAAAGTCATCTCGGCCAACATTGGTTATCCCATTCTGATCAAAGCCAGCGCGGGTGGCGGCGGAAAAGGCATGCGGGTCGTGGAAAAGGAAGCCGACTTCGACGAGCAGATGGACCGCGCCGTGAGTGAGGCCGTTTCGTCGTTCGGCGATGGGTCGGTGTTCATCGAAAAATACGTCACCTCGCCCCGCCACGTTGAAATTCAGGTATTGGGCGACCAGCACGGTAACATCATTCACCTCTTCGAGCGCGAATGTTCGGTGCAGCGGCGACACCAGAAAGTGGTGGAAGAAGCCCCATCGGCCATTCTAACGCCCGACATCCGGGAAGCGATGGGGCAGGCGGCGGTTGATGTGGCGCGGGCGTGTGGCTACTACGGAGCCGGCACGGTGGAGTTCATCGTCGATGCGAACCTGAACTTCTACTTCCTCGAAATGAACACCCGCCTCCAGGTAGAGCACCCGGTCACTGAACTGATTACGGGCGTCGATCTGGTGGAGCAGATGATCTACATCGCCGAAGGCAAAGCGTTGACGATCAAACAGGAAGACCTGAAACTAAAAGGCCACGCCGTGGAGGTACGTGTCTATGCCGAAGACCCCGCCAACAATTTCCTGCCCGACGTAGGTACGCTGGACACCTACGTTCGGCCACAAGGCAACGGCGTGCGCGTCGATGATGGGTTCGAGCAGGGCATGGCGATTCCAATTTATTATGACCCGATGATTGCCAAGCTGATCACGTATGGCAATGACCGCGAAGCCGCGATTCAGAAGATGATCCGGGCAATTGGTGAGTACCAGATCACGGGTGTACAAACCACGCTGCCGTTCTGCAAATTCGTAATGGAACATGATGCGTTCCGTTCCGGCCAGTTCGATACGGGTTTCGTCGCCAATTACTTCACACCCGAGGTGCTGAAAACCGAAGCCGACCCGCAGGAAATCGAACTGGCGGCCGTGCTGGCAACGTACCTGCTGGATAAGCAGAAGCCACAGGCCCCCGCCCTTCAGACACAGACCGCGTCAACAAGCCGCTGGCGCGAACGGCGGATGGGGTAATGGATTAGTTGATCGGTTGCTGTATTGCTTCGCGAGTCGGGCCCTTCGACTCGCGAAGCAATACAGCAACCGATCACAAACTTACTCCACCCTGCTGAACACATTATTGAGCGCTTCGGCCAGGGTAGGGTGCGCAAAGATGGCGTCGCGGAGGCGTGGGTACGTCAGGTTACCCATCATCGCGATCTGGAGCATGGTCATTACCTCGCCGCCTTCCATCCCCAAAATCGCCGCGCCCAGAATCTGGTCAGTATCGGCGTCGATAATCACTTTCATCAGGCCCTGGGTACGTTCCGTTTCAATGGCCCGCGCCACACTCGACATGGGCATCGACGCCACTTTAATCGATTTCCCCTGTTCGCGCGCTTCGGTTTCGCTCAGACCAACCCGGCCCAGTTGCGGATCGGTGAAGATCGTATAGGGCACCGGCCGACCGGCAATTGACACGTTGCCTCCTTGGAGCAGGTTCTGCTTCACTACCCGGTAATCGTCGTACGAAATGTGGGTAAACGCCGGGCCGCCTTTGATGTCGCCCAACGCATAGACACCCGGCTGACTGGTCTCCAGCCGGTCATTGACCTGAATGAAGCCGTGTTCATCAGTTGCTATGCCAGCCGCCGCCAGGTTAAGCGCGGCGGTGTTGGGCGTGGTGCCGGTCACGACCAGCAAATGCGTGCCGGTCAACGCAAGGGGGCGTTCCTCCGTTTTCAAGGTCAGCGTAACGCCGCCATCGGCACTTTTACTCACCTGGCCGACAGTGGTGTTGGTCATCACCCGCACGCCTTCGTCCTCCAGGATTTTCGTCAGTTCGTCGGCAATGTCTTTGTCTTCGCGGGAAAGCAGTTGATCACCCCGCTCAATGATGGTCACCTCGCTACCAAACCGACGAAACATCTGGCTGAATTCAACGCCGATGTAGCCTCCACCCAGAATCAGCAGGTGCCTGGGTAGCTCGGTCGCGTCCATCAGTTCTGTCGATGTTAGCCAGGGCACAGTGTCCAGGCCGGGCAGGTCGGGCTTTTTGGGATGTGTGCCGCAGTCGATAAAGATGTGGGGGGCGGTCAGCTTTCGTTCGCCGCCATCGGGCAGTTTTACCGCCACTTCGCTGGGGCCCATAAACCGGGCTTCGCCCTGAATGAACGTCAGGTTTTCGGTTTCGGCGAATGAATCGCTTATTCCTTTCCTGAACTTGTCGACCACGTTGTTTTTCCGATCAATGACCGCCTTGAAATTGACCTTTACGCTGGCCGTTTCAATACCGTATTCGGCGGCGCGGCGGGCCTGAAAAGCCATTTCGGCCGATGCCAGCAGCGTTTTGGTCGGTGTGCAGCCATAGTTGATGCAGGACCCTCCTACATGATTCCGCTCAATGATTGCGGTGCGCCAGCCTTTTTCGGCCAGTGCCGTCGACAGCGGTTTACCCGATTGCCCAACGCCGATAATCACGGCATCGAATTGCTCGGAAGATGAATCGTTCATAAGGGTGCGGCGAAAGAATCAGGTACGTTAGTAAGCCAGGTAGCCAGTGGGTTTAATGCCATCTACAATGGCCAGGCCGGCCGTGGCCACCAGGGCATCTTCGGCCAGGGCGCCAAGTGTGTCGGGTAAGCCCAGATCATGATCGAGCCAGCGGCGGAGATTGAAGAACAGCAACGTACCTGCCACGGCCCCCAGACCCCCAAGAACAGCGCCAATCGGCATTTTCTGCCCTTCTACCTCACTAACGACCGCCCCGCAGGCAGCACCCATCCCGATACGGGCTATAAACTGCGGCGGCGACGTGCGGTTGGGTGCGCTGGGTAACTTATCGCCCAGCAGTTCGCCACCGGCCAGTGCAGTAAGAACTTTCGTTGTTGCGGGCTGCGCCAGGTATTGCAGCAGGTGTTTCGGGTCTTCATTCGGAATAACCTGCGACAGTTTACGACTTAAAAGGGCCGGGGCCGACATGGCGCGCATGCCAGCAATGAAACCGATCTGCAATGACCGGAGATAGGATTTGTTCATACCGTTGGTTACCTGGAAGCTGTCAGATGATCGGGTGGCGGAACTGGTTCTGCCCATTCGCCACCCTGTTTGCCAAACCAGTAAAACCGGAAATAGTTAAGAAAGGCTATTCTCCAAAGACAGACCAATACGCACTGGTTAATAAACATAAAAGCCCTCCAGCTTCCTGGAGGGCTTTTATGCTAAAGGAACCCGACGGTTTTATTTAGCCGAAACAACTTCTACCGTAAACGCCAGCGGCGAATAGGGCGGAATGGCCACGTTGCCCACTGCATCATACTTGATGGTGGTGCCGTATCCTAATGAAGAAGGAAACACAATAACCCCTTTCTCCCCAACCCTAAACGATTTCAGACCGGTTTCAAATCCGGGAATGAAGCTGCTACGGCCCAGTGGTACATCGAGTGTTTTGCCACCCCCGTCGTCAAACGGCTTTGTAGCCCGCAACAGGCTACCCGAATACTTGACCGTCACGGTTTGTCCATCAATCAGTTGTGCCCCGATAGGGTTCAGCGTTGTTTTGATAACCCGTAGCCCGTTCGTCTGCATTTCAGAAACGGTGTACTTGTTGCGTTCAATAAAATTCTCGATCTGCTGATCTTCCGACCGGGCGCGGTTAAGCGTCACATCGAACCGAACGGGCGTATTGGCGGGCAGTTTGTTGCCAACGGCTGCTTCAGTACCAAACGCGGCGTATGACGGGATTAGGAAGATGGCTTTTTCGCCTTCGCGTACCTTCGCAAAACCGGCCTCCAGGCCAGGCAACATCGCATTCAGCCCAAACGGGAAATAAATAGCGGTATCGCGGGCGGCTATATCGATCACGGTGCCGTCGAGTTTGGCGATCGTGTATTTGAACTCCAGCTCATCGGCCTGAGCAGGCAGTTTCCCCGTCGGATTGGCCTGCGTAATCACATACCGGACGCCATAGGCTGTCTCGCTCACGGCCAGGCCGTTTTTCCGGGCATAGACGCCAATCGCTGTGGTATCATTAACAAACGTATCCTGCGTAGGATCGACGTAATTATCCTTGCAGGATGTAAAGGAGATGGCTATGGCAGCGGCGATAAACGCCAGACTCAGTTTACGCATTGTTTTTTGAATTGATGCCTGAGGAGCGACATCCTAAGTGAACTATATACCAGTACCCCAATTTTTAAAAGAACGTTGGAATGGGGGCTAAAAATTTACACTTTCGCCATTTTTTAGCGCTCTGAACCGCTCGAAATCAACTTTTTGGCTGGTCAGCGCTTTTTTAAGATCGGTCACGGGTTCGCCTTCCCCATCATCGGCCAGCGGAAACGTGCCGAAATGAATGGCTACACTCTGTTGCGAACGTACGTCCTGATGAATCAGCACGGCTTCGGCCGGATTTACGTGCACCGGCGACATGAACCAGTTTGGCTTATAGGCGCCGATCGGGATCAGCGCCAGCCGGAGCGGACCAAACTGCTTGCCAATGGCTTTGAAATGGGGTCCGTAGCCTGAATCGCCCGCAAAATACAGTTTCCCAGCGGCCTTATTGTCGATAACGTACCCAGCCCACAACGTCGCGTCGCGGTCGAACATACCACGGCCCGAGAAATGTTGCGCCGGAACGCAGTGCACGGTTGTCTGTTCATTGATCGGCACGGCTTGCTGCCAGTCCATCTCGGTAACATTAGTCACCCCCTCCTCGTCCAGAAAGGCTTTGACACCCAGCGGGCAAATGATTCGGGGCTTGTCGCGGGCGGCCAGCTTTTTCACCGTCCCAATTTCAAGGTGGTCCCAATGATTATGGCTGAGGAGCAGCACGTCTATTTTGGGCAGATCCCCGAAGCGAATGCCCGGCGGACAGCTACGGGCCGGGCCAGCGAAGGAGAACGGGCTAACGCGATCTTCGTAGATCGGGTCGGTCAGCACATTCAGGCCGTCGAATTGCAACAACATGGTCGAATGGTTCACATACGTCACGCGTACGGGCGATGCGCCCGTTGAATCGGCACCAGCCGGTACCTGTGCATCAGGTACGTTGCCAACGGGGTCGTTGTGGTAAGCAGGCCAGGGTTCGGTGATGTCGTGATTCAGCTGCCAGCGAATAACATCGGCCAGGCCACGCGGCTGTGGGGCACCGGGTGTAAAGAACGTTTTACCGTTGAAATGGTCAGAAACAGGCCCTTTGTAGTGCGGAGCCGAGATCAGGTACCCAATGAGCAGGGCTACCAGAAAAAACACAACCAGAACGACCAACAGGCCAATGAGTATCTTTGAGAGCATAATGTATAGCTAGGCGCAGGTAACGGCGTCTGTTGAATCAATACTATGGAACAGTTAGAAGACGCCCCGAAATTCAAATTCTGGAAAAAGCAGCTCGAACTCAACGGCCTGACCATCCACAAAATTAGCGATCATTTCATCCGCCGTCGTCATAATGGTGAAGTTCTCTTCGCCATGCTCACCGTCGACGCCGATACGCCCGAAGGCGACAAGATTCCGCCCGTTTGTTTCCTGAAAGGGCACGCCGCTTCGGTGCTCGTCTGTCTGATTGATGACAAGACCGGCGAGAAGTTCGTAGTCCTTGTCCGGCAGCGCCGCATCTCCGATGGGTCCCAAACCTACGAACACCCCGCCGGTATGGTCGACGTTGACGATGACCCGACTGATACGGCTGCCCGCGAAGTAGGCGAAGAAATTGGCCTGCAAATCACCCCGGATGAGCTGACGAAGTTAAATCCGAGGCTATGGTACCCCAGCACCGGCACCAGCGACGAAGCCATGCATTATTATTTTGTGGAGAAGACCATGTCGCGCGACGAAATCATGCGGTTTCACCTTCAGAAGATGGACAGCGAGTCTGAATTAGAGCGCATTACCTCCGTTATTGCCACCATCCCGGAGGCGCACAAGCTGGTGAACAATGTGAACGGGCTGCTGATTCACTACCTGTATCTGCAAAAAGTGGGCGACTACGATACGATGAAACTACTGTAGAAAGTGGGCACGTTGCTGGTTTTTCAAACTTGCACTTGCGCTTAACCCGGCAGAACCGCTATATTTGCACTCCCAAACAGGCCCATCGGCTCGCTTGGGCTTGTACCTGCTTCCGTAGTTCAATGGATAGAATTTCGGTTTCCGGTACCGACGATAGGGGTTCGAATCCCTTCGGGAGCACATTTTAAGTATTCATCCGAATACAAAAACACACGAAAACGCTAACTGTCAACAGGTTAGCGTTTTTTGTTTAACACTGAGGTGCTTCATAACGGGACGAGTTCATGCCCAAAGACCCTACTCCAACGCCCTGGACGACTTCCCATTGGTCAGGAAACGCGCCCGGTGGTGAAAAAATTCGACAACTACGCGCAGGATCAATAGAGGTGACCTGCTCTCTACACTTCAGAGTCGCGCTTCCAGCAGAATAAGGATTAAGACAGCGATTACAACGGGGAACTGATTGGCTGACATTCCGGGCGCAACACGCACTTCCGGCAGAACAGGGGGCGCAGGCAATTAGCAACTGGCCCACGCTGGCTTTGTCTTGATACGGTACTACTGCCTCTTGTGTTCACCCTCGTTTCACGCTTGCCAAAGAACTTACTCGCACTCGATCATGCAATTCACTTTCCTGCCTAACTGGTTAAAAGGGATGGGTATTTTAGGGCTGCTCCTGTCGGTCGCGACGACGTTTTCGCCAGAGGCAGAAAACGGCGCTCCACCCGCCCGGCCCAATATTATTTTCATTATTTCAGACGACCACACGTCCCAGGCCATTGGTGCCTACGGTAGTAAGCTGGCTAAAACCCCGAACATTGACCGGATAGCGCGCGAAGGAGCCATTCTCTACAACAATGTCGTAGCCAATTCAATCTGCGGTCCTAGCCGGGCTACCTTGCTGACCGGCCAGTTTTCGCACAGGAACGGCTATAAGTTCAATGAGAAGGTTTTTGACATCAATCAGCCGGTCTTTTCTGAAGAGTTGCAGAAGAATGGCTACCAAACCGCCTGGGTCGGCAAAATGCATCTGGGTAGCCTGCCCCACGGCTTCGATTACCTGAATGTTCTGCCGGGCCACGGTAGTTATTACAATTCCGATTTCGTCGACTCCAATAACAAAACGACGCGCCATCCTGGGTACGTTACCGATGTGGTAACGAGCCTGTCTACCAACTGGTTGGCCCATCGGGACCCGTCGAAACCGTTTTTTCTGGTCGTTGGCCATAAAGCAACGCACCGCGAGTGGATGCCCGCTATCGAGGATCTAGGCGCGTATGATACCGTTACGTTCCCGATCCCATCTACGTTCTACGATACGTATGCGGGGCGTGTGGCGGCCCAAAAGCAGGATATGAGCATTGAAAAAACAATGATCCTGACATCTGACCTGAAAGTACACGCCGACTATGGGCTTGACGAAGCAAAGCTGACAACAGAGCGAGCTGCGTTGAAGAAGACACGCTACAACGATGCACCAACTACCGCCGCCCAGGAGAAACAGTTGGATGCATCTGTGCGGGACGGTGCCTATCGCCGCCTCGACCCTGAGCAGAAAAAAGCGTTTTCGAGCTACTACGCGAAGATCAGTAAGGAATTTGACGATAAAAAGCTGTCGGGCAAGGCGTTGACCGAATGGAAATTCCAGCGCTACTTAAAAGATTATTTAGCGACCGCCAGGTCACTGGACCGCAACATCGGCAAGCTGCTCGACTACCTGGACCAAACCGGGCTGGCCCAAAATACGGTCGTCGTATACACTTCCGATCAGGGCTTTTATCTGGGCGAACATGGCTGGTTCGATAAGCGCTGGATTTACGAGGAATCGCTCAAAACGCCGTTTGTCATTCGGTATCCGGGCGTCATTACCCCGGGCAGTCAGGTCAGGCAGGTTGTCTCGAACGTCGACTGGGCACCGACATTGCTTAACCTGGCAGGAACGGCCGTTCCCGCCTATATGCAGGGGGAATCGTTCCTACCCTTACTGACCGGGGGAAAGAAACCCTGGCGGAACGATGCCTATTATCACTACTATGAATATCCGCAGCCGCACCATGTCTCGCCCCATTTCGGGCTGCGTACCAGGCAATATACGCTGGCTCGTTTTTATGGTCCAGACGATTTTTGGGAGCTGTACGATATTCAGCAAGACCCGCAAAATAGGCGGAATTTATATGGCCGGAAGGGCTACGAGCGCGTAACCGCTTCGCTGAAAAAGCAGTTGAAGGAGCAAATTGTCAGGTATAAAGATGAGGAGGCGCTCAAGCTCTTCGAGAACAGCCCACAGTAGGCTACAGGGGTTGGTTTCGTACTCGTTCAACTGGCGGTTCCGGCCCCCATGCTTTCGATGGCCCTGCCCCGGCCACGACTTCCCCGCACTTCGGCCAGCGAACGGTTGGCCTGGCGGGCCACCTGCCCGCATAGTCAACCGGGAGATCGGCAACTGTTTCCATGCCGCCCGGGTTTGATCGTCAGGACAGATCCGCCCCTGGCCAACAGAGAGAAAAGGCGGCTTTTGTAGCAAAACGCCCAACAATGACAATGAAGTTGGCCATACGGAGTAACTCCGTCAAGCAATGAGTAGCCTGGTACGCTGTTAGCAGTCAATAAGCGAACGGGCCTCAGCGATCAATTCGGCTACCCGCCAGCGTCAACGGAGCGCCAGCAGCCATCCGCCTGGTTTAATGATCAATCCAGCGATGACAATACGCCAGCAATACCCGTTATGGTACGGTGGGCTGATCGTCCTTCAAATTTCCTTCATAATTGATGCCGAACCTTGGCGGCAAACATGATAACGTATGCGACACTGGATACTTCCTACGCTGCTGGTGCTGGTAGCGGCTTCATCGTATGGGCAAACAGCCCGCTTTATTCGCGTTGAAGACAGCTTAACGCGCGAACCGGTCATTGGCGCCACCATTCGAACACCCGCTGGCGTTAAACCGGTCATTGGGGCGGTTACCAATGCCAGCGGCGTAGCGGCGATGCTCAATGCACCAGCCAGCGTCACCGCGCTTACCGTAAGTGCCATCGGCTACGAAACAGAAACATTCCCGCTAACTACGGGCGGCGATACGCTCGTCTTTCAGCTCCACAGCCAGGACCAGTCGCTCGACGAAGTGACCGTTACGTCTACCCGTACCAACTCCCGGATTGATGACCTGCCCATTAAGGTTGACGTGCTGGGCCAGGAAGATATGGACGAAGAGAGTGCGGTGGTGCCGGGCAATATCAGCAGTATTCTGGGCGACATTTCCATCATCCATGTGCAACGTACCTCGGCCGTCAATGGCAATCAGGCTATTCGTATGCAGGGGCTTGATCCGAAATACACCCAGATCCTGCGCGATGGATTACCCCTCTACGAAGGGTTTTCGGGTAACCTGGGCGTGTTGCAGATCCCGCCGCTGGATCTAAAGCAGATCGAGGTAGTTAAAGGGTCTGTTTCGACCCTGTACGGCGGTGGCGCCATTGGCGGCATGATCAACATTGTGTCTAAAGCCCCTACCTCCGACGCCCCTGAATTCACGGCGCTGCTCAACCGATCGAATCTGAAAGAGACCAACCTGAATGCCTACTACGCGCAACGGTACGGCAAAACAGGACTGACGCTCTTTAGTGGCTACACCGATCAGCAGGCGGTCGACGTAACCGGCGATGGCTTCACGGACAGCCCCGAAATCAAGCAGTTTACGTTTCATCCCCGTTTTTTCTGGAAACCAACAGACCAGACCAAACTGGACATTGGGTACGCGTTTACCACCGAACACCGCGCCGGGGGGTATTTGCCCGCGCTGGAAGGGGCGCAGCCTACTGCCTACAAGAACGTTACCGACCTGCAACGGCATACGGTCGACTTCAACGCCAGCCACAACACCTCAGCCACCAATGCGCTGACGGTGAAAGGGGCGTTGAGTACGTTTCACCGGCAGAACACCGACTACCAGAAACTGTCGGACGGGCGGCAATCATCGGTTTACCTGGAAGGAAATGACCTGGTCCGTTTCGGGAAACACCAACTCATTGTGGGGGCGAACCTGACGGTCGAAGCCTTCAGAAAAAATCCCGACAGCACCCGACTGGTCGATTACACGTACAATACCGTGGGCGGATTTGTGCAGGACGACTGGCAGGCCGGCGAAAAAGTTGCGTTGCAGGCGGGGCTCCGATTCGACCACCATAATACGTTTGGCCGTTTCTTTCTTCCCCGGTTGTCGGTGAAACTGAAACCCGCCGAGCCCTGGACGGTGCGTCTGAGCGTCGGCACTGGCTACAAAACGCCTAACCTGTTTGTGAACCAAACACCCGGTGCGCCGAACGTAAGCCTGATTTTTCCCCGGCTGCTGCCAATCGATGTGGCTACGGTGAAAGCGGAACGATCTGTAGGCACCAACCTGGACGTTGCCTATGCCAAAAGTTTCGAGAACGGCTTCTCGGTACAGGTCGATCAGGCCTTTTATTACACCTTCGTCAATGCGCCGGTCGTGTCTGCCTTTTCCAGCCTGTCGGGCAATCTGGGCGCGTATACCCAGTTGATCAATGCGCCCTATGACCTGTATAGCGTTGGCACCGATACGTACGTGCGGCTCGAATACAAGGCGTATGAATTGTATTTCGGCTATAACCATACACTCGCCCGGCGCAATGGCCCCACGGATAATACGTACCTGCCCCTGGCCCCACAAGACAAGTTTTCGACAACGGTAGCCTGGGAAAATGACCATTTCCGGTTTGGCATCGAAACCAGTTACGTGGGCACACAGTACCTCTACAACAACCAGCCAGTGGCCAATTACTGGTTCTTTGCCGGCGCAGCCGAATACCACTACAACGACCATTGGCGGCTGGTGCTGAACGCTGAGAACCTGTTCAATATCAGGCAGGCGAACTACGAGACAGTGGTATCAGGGGCCAATCTGACTGTTCAGCCAACCTTCCGACCCATCTGGGCACCACTCGAAGGCCGGATCGTGAACATGGCCCTGAAATTCACGTTATGAGCAACCGGTCGCCATCAATACCAGGCTACAGGCTCAGAGAATCAATACCAGTGTACCGGCAATGATCAGGCAGGCTCCGATGGCCGCTTTCCAGGTCAGCGCTTCGCCCAGAAACACGACCGACAGAAGAATGGCGATGGCTACACTCAGCTTGTCGACGGGCGCTACCTGTGCGACTTTGCCCAGCTGCAACGCTTTGAAGTAGAATAGCCACGAGAGGCCAGTGGCAAGGCCTGACAAGCCCAGAAACAGCCAGTTCTGGCGACTGAGCGTGGGTATGGTGTCGATGCCGCCCCGCCAGAGCACCAGCCCCCAGGCAATGACCAGGATGACCACCGTTCGAATGGCGGTGGCCAGGTCTGTATTGACGCCCTTAATGCCAACTTTGGCCAGTACGGCTGTTAGCGCGGCAAACAAGGCCGAGAGTAAGGCATAGATCCACCACATAACTAAGTCGATTAAAAACAGATCACTTGTAAATTCGAGCAGGACAAAACTAGCTCCCAGCCACTAAGGGACGGGCCAGGTACGTTCCCTAGTGGCTGATCATGGCACCAGCACCTCGCCCCGGCTCAGCAAACGCGCCGTGCGGATAACGCCCGATTTGCCGATCCGCACGGCGCCCTCTACCACCTGCTGTTCCAGCCGAACCGTGAATTCGCCGGTTGGGTGCTCAACGGAATACCCATCTTCAGCGCTTGGCGGCAGAACGGCAATGCCCTCTGTCACGGAACCGGGCAACAGGCAGGCTGTTGCGGTCGACACGGCCCCCAACACGCCAATGGCTTCGTGAACCCGGTGCGGTATAAACGTTCTGGTGCTAACCATGCCCCCCGACCGGGGCGGCGCAATCAGGCACAGTTTGGGCACCGTTTTTTTCGATACATCGCCCAGCCTCATAAGCGGACCAGCGGCCAGCCGGATTCGTTCGAGCGTTTGTTTCAACGGCTCATTGGCGTCCAGTTCGGCCGGTGATTCATAGCCGTTGATGCCAAGGTCGGCGGCTCGAAGAAGCACTTCCGGTATGCCATTGTCGATACAGGTCACGGCGATACCTTCTACCCGATCCTGGGCCTGGCCTGTGGGAAGCAACGCGCCGCAGCTCGACCCGGCAATGTCCAGGTAGTTGCAGATGATTGGTGCAGCCGTACCTGGAACCCCATCAACGCTGGCATTGCCCCCGTAATCGACCACGCCGCCGGGCGTTTGTACCGTCACCTCGCAGATACCTCCCGTATTCACCATGTTGATCCGGGCCGTGGTGGTCGGGCTGTCAGCTTCAATCAGGCCCGACTCGATCGCAAACGGCAAAACGGCCGCCAGTATGTTTCCGCAGTTTTGATCGGCCGACACCCGCCCTGCGCCCACCACTACCTGCAAAAACAGATAATCCAGCTCCGCATCGGATCGGCCTGACCGGCTCACTACCGCTACCTTACTGGTCAACGATGTAGCGCCCCCCAGGCCGTCAATTTGTCGAGGATCGCCACAGCCGACGCCCTCCATCGCTGCCAGCAGCAGGCGGTTTCGTTCGGCTTCAGCAGCAGGAAGGTCAGACGCCCTGAAGAACAGGCCTTTCGACGATCCTCCCCGGAATTGCATCACTGGAATGGCAAGTTGTGGCATAAGAAGATGGTGGGTTAGGGATGTTGGATCAGGGATTTGCCAGCCTGCGTCATGTGGCCTGTGACTCGTTACGATCGATCAGGTTTTCCAGACTAGTCAGTGTGGCGCGGGCCATAACCGGTTCTATATCCCGGGCGGTTAGCATGGCCACAACCGCTTCGAGCTCGTGACTTCGGCGAATAGCGTGGGTCCTGCTCCCTTCCAGAAACCGGTCGATCAGGGTATCATCGCCCCCAACAACAGACAGAATCTGCTCCCGTATGTACGGTTCCAGGCCAAACGAGCGACCAGCGGCAACCGCCTCGCCCACTACCGCAGCAATGCCTTTATACACGATCGATCGCAGCAACTTGCGGGTGGCGGCCTCCCCTACCACCTCGCTCAGGACGCTGATGTGCAGGCCTAACGGTTGTAATTGGCCGGCGAAAAGGATAGCGCCAGGTCCTGACACCAAAAATGGGGTCAGAATACCCTTGGGCGGCACCGGCGCCATGATGGCCACATCGACGACCAGCGCCCCCGACGGGCTGATAATCGCTTCGACCTGCCGCTTGGTATCGGGCGAGGCGGTGTTCATTTCGGCGTATACCTGTCCCGGCTGCAAGACTGGCCACACCTCCGCAGCAACCTGTTCGGCCACAGCCGACACGTTTACACTCAACACTATATCCGCGTTTCGGGCCGCGTCGGCATTATTACTGGCCAGCTTTACCGCCGGAGAAAGGGCTCGTTTACAAGCGGGGTCATAGCCAACGACGTCGACGCCCAAACCCACCAGATCATTGGCGAAACGACTCCCCGCTTCACCCAAACCAAGAATAGCGATTTTCATAAGTGGCGAGAGCGTGAAAGAGTGGGTGGTGAACGTACCCGCTCTTTCGCCACTCACTCTTTTTCCCATCCGTAGAGTTGAATTGATGTTTTTCCTTGCCGGAGCTGTTCGCGGATAGCTTCTTCGCGGCTTTCGCGGGCTGTGGCCTTGTCAATGACTTCCTGAACCCGATTGCGGGGCACCACGACCACGCCGTCCCGATCACCCACGATGATGTCTCCGGGGTGAATGACCAGCCCGCCAATCACAATGGGCTGGTTCAATGTGCCTCCCTCGATGCTCGACGTCCCCCGAATGCACAGCCCCCGGCTGAATACCGGAAAGCCCATCGCCTCGATGTCGTCGGCATCACGCACGCAGGCATCGATCACCAGACCGGCAATCCCCTTTGTTTTGGCGCCAAGGCTCATCAGGTCACCCCAATACCCGGCCTCGTAATAGTCTGAACAGTGCACCACTAGCACATCGCCGGGTTGAGCGTAGGCGTAGGCCCGGTGTAGTATCTTATTATCGCAGGGGATGGTCTGTACCGTGTAAGCCGGTCCGCAGATCGTCATGCCCGGCGCAATGGGTTTTATCGCCGAGGTCAGGTTTCCCACCTTGCCGAGGGCCTCGTGGATGGTGGCGGCTGAGAAACGGGAAAGCTCTTTTGCTATCATGTTGCTACGCGTCATTAATGAGCTAAACGACCAATGCCTATCAATGGCCGGTGCGCCCTGGTCCGGTATATCGGCGCGGGCGCCACCTACTGGCCAGTTGATGGCTAGAAAATACTGGCTGTTATTCGCGGCACCTGGCTCTGGTGGGCTTCGGCAAACTGAATACGCTTCTGGCCCGAAATACGGCGGGCGTGGTTGGCACGGCGGGAGGCCAGTTCGGCGTAATAGTCCCGCAGGTACGTTTGCGCACCCATACAGGCCATCGCCGCCCGTTTTTTCTCCATCACCGAGGTTATGTCGATGAACGTATCGGGTATAAATCCGCATAGTTCGGGCTGGTGTGGCTCGAATGAGTACCAGACGGGTGGATCAATGTTTTTAAACGCGCTCGGTACGCCCGCCCCCGACGACAGCAACCGGGCGCGCTGCACCGCCTGGAAGGCCAGCGGATGATCGGGATTGAATGGGTCTTTTTCGCTGTGCGTCAGCATAACCGTCGGTTCAAAATCGCCAATGAGGGTAGTGAGCTGTTCTACCCGCTCATCGGTCAAAAGCATAGGGTAATCGCCCCAATCCAGAAACCGGATGGGTGTTCCGAGAATGTCAGCGGCCTGCTGCGCCTGCTGATGGCGAATTACCTTCACGCTGTCGACGCTGCGGGTCGGGTCTTCTTTCCAGAGTTCGCCCGACTCGCCCCGCTCGCCATACGACAGGGCAACGACTAACGTATCGGCTCCTTCTTCAAGCGCCTTGGCAATGGTGCCCGCTGCCCGCCAGACAAAATCGCCGGAGTGCGCACCGATAACGAGAAGTTTTTTCATAAGTGGGAAAAGAGCGAATGGCGAAAAAGTGAAAGAGTGAGTGGCGAGAGAGTGAAAGAGTGAGAGGCGAGAGTGCGAATGGAAGTAGCGGGTACGTTCACCACGCGCGCTCTCGCCCTTCACTCTTTCGCCAGTTGCTCACCCGGCATTGGCGTGCCGTGGGTGTGAAAACTGGGGATGGTGGGCAGCCCCCACGCCTGGCCTTTTTTACGTTCTTCGAGGGTCCAGTATACCGTCTGGTAATCAGGGTCGGTGATGAGCCGGGCGGTGGTATTGGCAATCTCGACGCGGTTGCCGCCGGGTTCGTAGACATACAGAAAAAACGTTTGCTGGATGGTATGCTTGTGCGGCCCCGTTTCAATTTTGATGCCGTTTTCCAGGCAAATATCGGCCGCAATCAGCACCTCCTCCCGGCTGTTGACCGCGTAGGTTACATGATGGAATCGCCCCTGTACCCCCAGATGATCGACCGTTACGGCCAGATCATACGATTTTGAATTCACCATAAACCAGACCGCTTTCGGGTTCATATCGTCGAGATTATCAACGATGCTCTCCGACAGGATACCACCCAGCGTGTTTAATTGAAAATCGCGGAAAGCCCGCACATCGAAGGCAAACAGGTTGAGGTGATCGATCCGCCGGACGTTCATCCCGCGTCCCGGAAACCGGCTGGCCGTATTCTTCAACGCCGACTGGTCTGCGGGGCCGCATTGGTATTTCTCGGTCTCGAAATAAATCTCGGTCAGGTGACCATCGGGCGAACGATACAAATAGGCGGGGCCGTGGCCGAGGTCGCCGTCATGCCAGCCAATGCCTAAACCGGTAGCCTCAATGGCTGCCACCCGCCGGGCCAGGGCCTGGGGACTGCGGGCACGCCAGGCAAAATGGCGCATACCGGCCTGTGGGCTGGCCGTTAGCTTCAAGGTATGATGCTCATAGTCGTCGTAGGCCCGCAGATAGACCGAATCGCCCGCTGTGGCGGTGATCGACATGCCCATAATGTCTGTGAAAAAACGGGTGCTGTCGTCGAGTTTTGGCGTCAGCACCTCAACGTGGGCCAGATGGGCCAGATCCCAGATGGTGTTGCGGGTGTTATCGTCGGTAGGTACGTTCATGATGGGTCGGCTACGCGAATGAGTAGGGTAGTCATACCGGCGATGAAGGCCGGTATGGCAAACGCCATGAAATTGGCAGACAGGCTCCAGCCCAGGCCAATCAGCAGTCCGCCAACGATGGGGCCCACCACTGCGCCAATGCGCCCTGCCCCCACGGCCCAGCCCACCCCCGTTGCCCGAATACGGGTTGGGTATAATTTGGCCGCTAATGAGTACATGCCCACAAAACCGCCCTGGATGCCGAAGCCGATTAACCCAACCAACACCAGGACCCATACCGACCCGCTCACGAACCCAAATGCCACCATTAGCGCAGCAGTGGCCATCAGGAATCCACAGATGACGCGTTGCAAACCCAGTTGGGCCGACAGATACCCCTGTGTGAGTATCCCGAAAAAGGCACCCAGGTTGAATACCGTGCCAGCGTAGATAGCCAGATTCATCGCCAGACCCGCGTTAGACGCCAGTTTGGGAATCCACATGATCAGGAAATAAAGCGTCGCAAACGACATAAAGAGGGCCACCCAGAGCAGCAGAGTGGCCACGCGCCGGTTGGCACCAACCAATTCGGTCACCGACGCCTTTACCGCAACCGTTTGTAACGCAGGAAGCTCGGTCAGTGGAGTGCGCTGCATGCGTACCAACAACGCATTGGCTCGTTCCAGCGCCGACGCCGAGCGGGATTTGAGCAGAAAGTCGAGCGATTCGGCCAGGAAAAAATAAATGATGGGTAGCGTGAGGAGGGTGGTCGCTCCCGCCACGCCAAACATAGCCTGCCAGCCGTAGGCTGGAATGATCCGAGCCGCTACCATACCCGACAGCACCGCCCCGATGGGGTAGCCTGCCATGACTAAACTGACCCAGAAGTCTTTGGTACGGGCGGGGGCATATTCGGCCGTCAGCGTGGCCGTACTGGCCAGCATGCTACCGATACCCAGCCCACTGATAAACCGGGCCAGAATGAGCATCATGACCGACGAGGCATACATAGTAGCCAGCACACAGCTGCCCATCAGCACCGCCGAAAGCAAGATCATCTGGCGGCGGCCAATGGTATCGGCTTTCGCGGCCAGAAACATGGCTCCTACCGCCATGCCCAGCAAGCCTGTGCTGAATACCAGACCGAGGTCGGCAGGTGATACGCCCCATGCTTTTGCAATGGCCGGGGCCGTGTATGAGATAACCATCACGTCCATGCCATCGAGCACATTCATCAGAAAGCAAACCAGAATGCTCGATACCTGAAGGCCCGACAGGCGGGTGGGTCCGGTGGCAGGGAGTGCAGTGATCATTTTTTGGCAGCGTTAACTACGTTATCAATCCAGGCAAACAGCTCATTAAGGTCATAATCACCGCTGTGCCCCCGATTCCAGGGTAAAGCAAAGTTTACGTTATAGCCCTTGTTGACCAGCTTCGTGTACAGGTTTATGGGTACCTGAAAGCCCGTGTCCCGGTCCAGCGCACCGTGGCGCAGGTACCAGTTTTTTGTCGTGACGGCCTTGGCATCGCCAATAAAATTCATCGGATTCAGCAGATAGACCCGGTCTCTGATCGCTTTGTCGACGGTGGCCGACGGGTTACCGGTTGCCTTTTGCAAGCTAAAGTCAGTGTAGTTCACGGCGCTACTTGCCTGGGTACCAAAAAGCTGGTTTTCAGGGGTTAGGTCGGGACCGAGCGTACCCATTTTATCAAAGGCCGGTGGTGACTTGAGCGGGGTTTTGCCGACGATATACGGCAGGTACGTGTCGAGATCGATATCCGTGACAAACTCGCCCGGCGACCCGCGAAAACCCGTGTTCAGTTTCACGCCCGTACTGGCTGGCATGTCCATTGCCGCATCCCGTGCTTTCTGCGCCGACCTGATCAGGAATGTCTTCAGGTAAGCCCGATACGTCTCGGCGGTCAGTGGCGCCCCGTCAGGCAGGTTGAGGGCAAGGCTACGTTGGTAGGCCGGATACTGAGCCGCCAGCTCACCGGAGATTGCCGCCTGCGCCGGCGACAGGGCGCGCGTGCCCTGGTTGGTGCCGCTGTATAACCACTCGTAGATCATGTCGGCGTGGTCCAGGTCGATGATCGGGCAGAACGTAACGGCGGCAAAAACATCGTCGCGGGCATTGGCCGCCCCCAGCGCTTTCAGATACGGTTCATAGGCCGGGTGATTGCCCGTGGCGCCCAACAGCGCCGACATGGCCCCGCCAGCACTGGTACCGTCGGTAATGATCCGCTCGGCACTCCCCGCCATAACAGCGTCATTATGGCGTAAATACCGAATGGCCGCTTTGAGGTCGACGATACCGGCCGGCGCTTTGCCACTGAAGGCGGTTGTCCCATCGGGTTTAGTCAATTTGGCGTTCCAGCCCCGCGAACCGGGTATCACCACCACGTAGCCTTCCTGCAACGCCCTGCCCGACGCGTCGGTGCCAACTGGTGCCTGGGCTTTGGCCGAGAAATAGCCGCCCACGTAGGTACGTAGGAGAATCGGCGTTTTGCGGCTGTTCGTATAGGCCGACTCTGGTACGTACACATTCAGGTACTGGTAGGCCGAGTCGGCTACGTTGGCCACGTAATAGATGGTCTCGTAGGCCCTGTATTTTACCGTTTTCCCATCCGGAAAGCTAAGTGTGCGCTCGTCGGACTTCCGGTTCGGATTAAACGCCAGGGGATCGGCAGCCCTGGTAAATAATGGCGATGCCGATGCATACCCGGTCAGCAGCAGGGAAACGATTACCGAAATGCTCATCAATTGCTTCATCAATATACTGCCGTTAGGTACGAGCCAACCCCTTTTTCGGTACCGGAGATGGCGTGACAAAGGTATCTGTCGCGGCCAACCGGGCGCCGAAACACTTCGGCCTTTTATGGAAACAAATCGAACATCAGCGCCGCCGAATCTATGGCCCGTCGAACAAACCAGGGCCTGAAACGGGTTGGTGGTTGACTGACAAGCTAGGCGCTGGTTAACTTATCCCTGCATTTCGCCCGATAAATAGTGATAAACCTGGCTATTATTTGCTTTTTTAGCGCAACGCAAGGCTAGTCATTGACCACCTGGCGTTGGACACAAACTAAACCTGTACCCTGTGCACCGTATCACGCAGTACGACGGTCTTTACGGTGAGGCGAGTAGCGAAACCGCCGATCGCCAGCCCACGGCTGACTATGTATTTTCTGAGTTGCTGGAAACCCGAAGCCAACGGTTCGACTGGGTTATTCAGCCACACATTCACGCCCGCTTATTTCAGGTCTTTTTCATAGAGAACGGACAATTCAACTTTCAGGACGCTACCGGCGCCCGCGAGCTTACCGGGCCATGTCTGTTACTGATCCCTCCTACCGCCCTACATGGTTTCGTGTACCAGGCCGAAGCGAATGGCCGGATTCTGACCCTGTCTGATGCGCTGGTTGATGCCCTGTTTCCGGCCAACTCGCCCCTGACCGCCATGCTGGGTACGTTGCAATGCATCACCAGTTTTCAGGAACCGAACGCCGCCGGGCGGATCAACGAGTTGATGGCGACCATCGACGATGAGGTGTTTGACGATCAACCCGAAAAGCGCCTGATGCTGCACGTGTGTCTGCAACAGCTTTTTCTGGTTGTCTACCGGCACTGGCAACAAAACGAAGAACCGGGAACGGGCGTCAATAACCTGTCGCTTCAGTATTTCCGCAAATTTCAGCAGCGCGTTCGGCAGGCGGGCACGTCGCGAAGCATTGCGCAGCTGGCCGATGAGCTGGCCATTACGCCCGTACACCTGAACCGCATCTGCCAGTCGGTGGCCGGCAAATCGGCCAGCCAACTGGTGCAGGCCCACCTGCTCGACGAAGCCCGCAAGTACCTCACCTATACTACTTATTCGGTGTCGGAGATCGCCTACCTGCTTCACTTCGAGTACCCCAATTATTTTGCCCGGTTTTTCAGGAAACACACGGGCCTATCGCCTTCCGAATTCCGGGAAGCACACCAGCGCCGGTGAGTGCCCGCGGCAGTGGGCATAAGCGTGTGGCAGCACACGTGCGCTTGCTGTAGGTTGCCCACTCAACGGGCGGTTAAAACTGGCCCTGCCACTAGTAAAATAAACCGCAGCGCCCCTTATAGAATCAGCTCATCCGGCAGAAGGGTATGCCCGTCTTTCGCGGATAGTCTGCTCAGTATCATCCCTTTCCCCTCATCAAAAATTTACCATGAAATCGTCAAGACGTAATTTTTTACAGTCGCTGGGCGTGGGCGCTGCCAGCCTGGGTGTTACGCAGCCAGTCGTTGCTGCTGCGGGGGTAGTGCCGCCCAAAAAAGTGAAGGCCGTCGGCGATGATCAGGTTTTGTTTGTCGGAGACAACATCGCCCTTGCCAACACGCAATACGGCAAGGTCCGGGGCTTTATCCTACGGGGCATCACCCAGTTTCTGGGCATTCCCTACGGAGCCGATACGGCCGGGAAGAACCGGTTTATGCCACCACAAAAACCAACGGCCTGGACCGATATCCGGCCGGCACTGTGGTGGGGAAACTCGGCGCCACAAATCATGGAAAAGCGCTACGCTAACCCTTATGCCTCGTTTGTGGACCACTGGAACTACGACGACGTATCGGAAGACTGCCTGAAACTGAACGTATGGACGCCCGCCATCGACACGCAGAAACGGCCAGTGGTGGTCTGGTTGCACGGCGGCGGATTCACCAACGGCAACGGCATTGAACAGGACGGCTACCACGGCGAAAACCTGTCGCGCCTCGGCAATGTCGTTTTCTGCTCCATTAATCACCGGCTCGGGCCGCTCGGCTACAGCGACCTTAAAGCGGCCGGCGGCCATGCGGCTTCCGGCAACGTGGGCAATCTGGACATGGTGGCGGCGCTCGAATGGGTTAAAAACAACATCGCCGGTTTCGGTGGTGATCCCAACAACGTAACCATTATTGGGCAGTCGGGTGGCGGGGCCAAAGTCACTACGCTGATGAATATGCCCGCCGCCAAAGGACTGTTCCACAAGGCGGTGGCTCTGAGCGGCAGTTCGCTGGCTGGCACCAAAAAAGAGTACGCCGAAAAGCTGGGCCTGGCCATCATGGACGAGGCTGGCCTGAAAGCGGGCGAGATCGATAAACTCCAGCAGATTCCGTGGCGGCAGTATATCGATATGGCCAACCGGGCCGTCGATAAAATGGCCGACGAAGCTAAACGGATGAACATTCAGCGGGGGGGCTTCTCCCCTGTCGCCGACGGAACGTACCTGAACGAAGGGGCCTTTTTCGCCGACCCCGCTCATTTCTCGGCCAGCATCCCATTGCTGATTTGTACTACGTTCCACGAGATGAACCCCGACCGCACAGAAGCCAGCCTGGAAAGCATTTCGCTGGCCGAAGTGAAAGAAAAGATCAGGCCGCGTTTTGGTGATAAGGCAGGCGAGATCGTGGATGCTTACGCAAAAAACTTCCCGAAGGCGCGCCCCATCGAACTTTGGGCGTTGATCGTTTCTAACCGGAAGAATGCCATTGCCGCTGCCGACGCGAAAGCTGCCCAGCAAAAAGCGCCCGTTTATGTGGCCTGGTTTGGCTGGCAACCCCCGCTCTTCGATGGCCGGATGCGTGCCTTCCACTGCGATGATATCTGTTTCTGGTTCTACAACACCGATCTGATGCTGACCCATACCGGTGGTGGCAAACGGCCACGTGCGCTGTCGGAAAAAATGGCCGGGTCGTTCCTTAATTTTGTGAAGACGGGCAATCCCAACGGGGGCGGTTTACCCAACTGGAAACCGTACACCGCTCAAAACGGCGAGACCATGATCCTGGACGATACCTCCGCGCTGGTCAACGACCCCGACCGTGAAGCCCGGAAAACCCTGGCGTAAAGGATTGGTTAGACCAAAGTAAGGTAGCTTTCACGCATGGCTGACACGCGTCAGCCATGCGTGAAAGTAGCACCGCGCTAGGCGGCGGGGCGAATCCGGTTGAACCGCCAGCTCACAACGGCCATAACGGCCAGCCCCACGCAAAGCCAGGGAGCCAGCGTAGCCACCCGCTCAACCAGCGCCGTAACCCCATTGGCCTGCCCCGACACCCGTTCGGCTACCCAGGCGAGAGCCGCCACCCCAGCCAGAACGGCCCCTGAGCTACGTAGAAACCAGTAAAACGGCGTCTGACTTAATAAAATCAACCACGGGATAACGAGCGCGATAATGCCCACCTGCATAAGTTCGATGCCCAGGTTGAAGCCCAGGATACTTAACGCCATGGGGCCGGTATCGAGCTGTAGATTGGCCAGTGTACTGGCAAAAGCCAGCCCATGTACCAGACCAAACCCAGCCGCCACCCACGGCTCACGGCCCGGAAAGAGCGGCCGTAGAGCGTGAATAGCCGACACCAGGATAGACACCGCAATGAGCACCTCAACGGGCTGTCCGGGTAAACGCAGCCAGCCCATAGCGCCCAGCAACAGCGTGAACGAGTGCCCAACGGTAAAGGCCGTCACAATGAGCAGTAACCGCCGCAGGCTATAACGCACCCCGCCAAAACGCCCCCACCGACGACCCGAAACGAGCAAAGGGGCAGGAAGCAGCAAGGCCAGCAGAAACAGCAAATGATCGGTACCTTCTGAAATATGCCGCATCCCGAGCTGTACCATTGCCCGAAAGCCGGTCCAGCTACTACCCGTTTCCAGATTGACGGTGAGCGGTCGTACCTGGTTATTCACAATGTCGAGCTCAATGACGCCTACCTGCGCGGGCGTTTCTGCCGTTACCAGCCCCCGTTCCCAATCCTGCCGGACCGATACCAGTATTTTGTGCGTCACCACCTGATGCAGAACGGCATCATAATGAAATATAAACCGCCGAACATCGGCGCCCGCAGGCGGCACCAGTCGTATAGAGGCTGTCAGTTCGCGATACGTGCCGTTGATCGGATTTTGGGTTTCCTGCACCGCCAGCGTACCTACCGTTACGGTCCAGGTACGTCCATCAGGGCTTTGTGCCTGGATATGCTGGGTCAGATAAGCCTGCAACTGTGGACCAAGCCGGGTGATCAGCCCCTTGACCGAATCATTGACGGCATGGCCAAACGCAGCCTGTAGTTCATTCAGCGGAATCTGTACGTCCGCCTCGATCCGATGGGCATGCACAGTGAGCAGCACCACCGAATTGGGCATCGGGTGGGCCAACAACGTACCTGACAGAGCCAGCAGGCACAGCAAACCACCCAGCACCCGCCTGAATGGAGAGCCACCGGGTGTGCTTTTTAGTTGCCCCGGAAACGATAGCTTAGTTGCCGCCATAATCGCCGGTGTGATCGCGCCAGACCGAATGCGGATGCGGCGTGTTTCTGATGATCACGCCGCCCTGATACGAGAACTCGATCCAGACACTTGGGCCGTCGATACGAACGTAGTCGTTGGCCGAAGCAACGGCTGTTGTACCCGAGTAGGCAACGTAGGTCGCTGCTAACTCGGCGGTGTACTTGGTCAGGATCGTAGCTGCCGTAGTAGCCTCCAGGTCATTGACATAGAGTTTGATGGCATTCAGCACCAGCGCCTGCTCGGCTGCGCTCAGATTACCAACCTTGACCCCCAGTTTGGTAGCGGGAAACTGGTTGTCTTTACCGGGACCTAACACCAGGTCGGTAAACGTACCTGCGAGTTTGGCGGTGGCCTGTTCGCTACTGCTCAGGCCCGACAGCATGGCGGCGAAAACCTGCCGTTCCTGTTCAAAAGGCTGGTAGCTGCGGTTGTTGGCGCTCACTGCAGCCGCCGGCTCAACGCCCCGGAACGCTGGCGTAACGCCAGTCAGAACGCCCGCATTGAACGTGTAGGGCTGGGTGTAATGATGACCGGTGAAGAGGATCTCCCACAGGCTGCTGGTGCTGGGCGTACCCAGAAACGAGATGTAGAAATTACCGGCTCCGTAGGCAGAACCGCCCCCGATCGTGTTCAGGTAATCATCGGCTACCAGATTACCCAACATCTCATCATACCCTTCGTCGGTGGTATTGATCGCCAAGACAGCCACCATCAGGTCACGAAACGCCGCCAGCTGGACAGTGTTGAGCGAACCCAGCGTGATGCCTATCCGGGCAGAGAGCGCAGCGGGCAGATTCGACCATTTCTGCGCGTTGGTCTTACTGTACGTAAACTGCATGGCTGCTACCTGGCTGCTGCTTAACGTGGCCTTGAACGCTTCGGCCAGGCAAACAACACGGGCCAGGCCAGTGGCTGTTGCACAGGTCGTATTGGCACTGGCCGTGGCGGCCAGCGCGCCGGTAATGGTGCTGGAGCCACTCGACGTAGTTCCTGAACCCGGTGCGCCAACCGCTAAGGCAAGGCTACAGGTCTGACCGCCAAAACTGAGTGCAAACGTAGCCGTACCCGTGCCCGAAGGCGTCCCGCTAATGGCGTAGGTCAGGTTCCCCGCGCCGCTCGCCAGCGTGCCTGCCTGTAGCGTAGCGTTCAACCCGGTTACACCGGTCGACGTGATGGCACTACCAGCAGCATACGAGGACCCATTGCCACCCGTATAGGGTACACTAGCCGTGCCCGTATAGGCAGTGCCGCTGGCAGCCGTGGCTGACAGGGTGGCCGACCCACACGAAAGCGCAGAGACTGCTGCCGAGGTGGGTGTTACCGTGGTGTCGGTGTTTTTACAGGAGAAAAAGGCCAAAAAGCCAATGGCCATGGCTGTGATAACGGACTTGAAAGGGCTACGCATAAATCGAGCTGTGACAGTAAACAATACTTATCATTACGTTCAGCCGCCCAGGGTTGTTGCTCCATAACCAGACACATTGCGAACATAGGCAGACACTTTTAGAACATTAGCTGGCGGGGGTCCGACAAGGGCACAAAAAACAGCCATTGGCTCCCTCGGGATAAGGTGGCCAATGGCTGTTCTATACGTTCAACAAGGCTGGTTACTGAAACCAGATTTTCTGGGATATCCGCTCGGGTTTATCTTTCCGCTCTACTGTCAGCACCGAATAACCGCCCAATTCGCTCCCGTCAATCTCACGGCCGGCCAGCGTTGCTACGCGCTCTGAAAAAGAGCGCAGCACCACCCCATTGGCATTCGTCAGTTTCACGGTAACCGTTTCACCGGGCGCAAAACCTTTCATGTACAGCCGAAATTTCCCGCCCACACTCGGGTTGGGATACGCCACCACTTTCAGGCTGTCGGCTTCACTGACCGGTTGGTTGCCCTCTATGGCCAGTATGAGCAGGGAGGCCACCCGGCTGTCTATTTTCAGGTAATCATTCCCCTGAATATCCGACATATAATTCCGAAAATCGCCGCCCTGCATCCCGGCCTGAGCCGAATTGGGATCTTTCGATTCGTCGTATAACCGTACCTTATCAACGTACCCGGGCTGTAGCCCAAAATCGAAGAGTACATAATCCTGCCCCGCCACCAGATCCAGCTTATCGCCCTGACTGGTAATGCCATGAAAGTCTGCCGTGGGCGCCGCAGCGGGCGCAAACACCGCCGAATTATCAGCCCACGAACCAGCCAGCAGGCTACGGATCGACAGCGGTTGATCGGCCAGCGAGGCGGGCAATACCACCGACACCTGCGACGGGCCCCACGCAAAGTTACGCGCCGAAAAGCCAGCGCGGGCAATCACCTCGTAGCGATTCGCCGCCGCATTGAACGACAACCGAACCGAAATTTCAGGCGACGACTGAGCCAGTAAGGCTGGACTGATCAGCCAGCCCAGTACGAGTAAGATCGCTTGTTTCATGAGTCTGGTTCTTTCCAGTTACGTTTAGCGGACACGAGTCACCAGCAGTGGTAAACATTGCCCCACACAATCACCGCAAAGCGTTAGCGACAGCGCCGGCGACAAGGCCAGGCAACTAGCCGTTACCTGACCGATGGTATTGGCCCCATTCACCACCAGATTGGCTAGGCTGTTATCATCTGTATACGTGATGGCATAGGCCGAATACGTGCCATTGCTTAATCCCGCAGAATTGAACGAGGGTGTTGACCCAATACGCACCAGTTTGCCCGATGCGTCGGTGAGTGCATAACTGGTTTTGACCCCTGCCCCCGAGCTACCACCCGCGCTCTGAAAGGTAATCAGCTGACCAATCTGATAGTCGCAGGGAGAAGCGGGCGGCGGCGAAGACACGCAGGCTTTAAAAACCAGGGCCGTTGACCAGTCGAAGCAGGAAGCCGAGACGGCACTCAGGGCATTGCCTACCGACAGGCCCGTTACGGGTGCTTCGTAGGTAAGCGCCACAGCCATATACGTGGCCGTTCCACTCAAGCCGGAGAAACTGGCGATAGGGCTGATCTGGAGGATGCTTCCTGTATTGGAAGCCAGCACGTAGCTGGTTGTAACGGCCGTGCCACTGCTACCGCCGCTGCTGGTGAGGGTCACCGTTGAGGTCGTGTAGTCGCAGCTGGCCAGGGTCAGCGGGCAGCCGTAGTCGTTCACCGCAGTACCACCGGGTGTACCGGGGCATAAGTCGCTGGCATCGTCTACACCGTCCAGATCCGAGTCGGCTAGCCAGCCCGTGACCAAACTGCCGGTTGTGCCCACCGAACGGGGCGCAGCCAGCGCCGAAGCAGCCGTCAGGCACAGCCAAACGCATACACCCAGTATCCAGGAACAAGCTTGTTTCGTATACATGGGTGTTATTTGCTTAGGGTGGGCGCTGTCAGATTACAGGCCGTACAGGTGGTGCCTGTGTTGGCGTAGTTCTGCAGATAGAGGTTGGTCTGGCCCAGCGCGTCGTTGGCCGAGTACATGGTATTGGCAAAGTCGCCCCCGTTCATTCCCGCCACACTCGAATCAGGATCTGACCCGTTGATGAACAAGCGAAGACCGGGCAAACAGGCACCCCCAGGCAATACGAATGTAAAGAGCAGCGTTTCCACTCCCGTGGTCAGATCGACCTTCAGGCCGTTGGAGCCAACACCGTGAAAATCGGAGCCCAGCACACCGTAAGCCTGTGAATTGTCGGTCCAGCCACCCGCGGCCACGCTGTTGATGGTGAAGGCCACGTTGGCTACTGCAGACGGTGTGACAACGGTCACCTGAGCGCTGCCCCAATTGTACTGGGTCTGCGTGAAGGTTGGCCTGGCATACACCTCATACCGGCTCAGCGGAATGTTGTAGCGCAGCGTGTAATCAACCGTTTGGGCCAGGCCAGTCAGCGCCAGACTTAGCAAACACAATACCAAAAAACTCGTTTTCATGGTGGTAACTGAAAGATAGTTAAAAAAAAGAGGGCATAGCGGCTGGCTATGCCCCCGGGCCGTTACTATGGAATCTGTTCCAGCATCCAGTCGAAGTTGTACAGTTGGGCACTATTCATCTGCGTACTGGTCTGGTAATTGGTAATCACATTGGTAAATATCAGCGAAGTGTCGTTCGACGTTCCCTGGTATTTGACCTTGCCATCCATGTTCACATCCCCGAAATAGTACCCCAGTGCATTGTTGTAGTTATACAAGGGGTTCGTACTACCGGTCTGTGCGCCGATCACTTCAGAGAAAATCAAGATCAGGTCATTGGCCGTGCCCTGGTATTTGACCTTACCATTGTGGTTGGCATCGCCCGCCCACAGGGCCTGTTTGCCATTAACCGTAGTCTGCTCCCAGCCTTCGTAGTTAAATACCCCGACCACTTTATTCCAGGTTTGAGCGGAACTACTTGACGTGAAATCAACAATCGTACCAGTTACTGAAAGTGGAACACTGGTAGCCGTCATTACACCCAGGTGGTTACGATGTTTCACACTCACGTAGAAACTACCGGTCATCCCCGGGAAGCTCAGCGGCGATACACCATCACTGGCCAGCACCACGTCACCATCGCGCTGCACCAGGGCCGACCGCGTTGCCACCACCAGCGACAGATTGCTCGGATCACGGAGTTCCACAAACACCCAGTCAACGATCGCGTCACCAGTACCCACATTCTGGGCCGTTACGCTGGCAGGCATGGTCTCGCCACCGCCTCCATTGACATGGGTGAAGCGGACACCTCCCATAGCCGAGTAGGGTTCGGTCAAGGGCAGGAATTGCTGGCTCCGCAGATCATCGCGCATCAGGTTATTGGTACCACCAATCAATGCGCCCTGCAACAGCACCTTCAACCGCAACACCAGGGCAGCAGGGTCGACGGGTTGCTGCACCAGCACACTCACCGTGGCCAAATCGCACTGGCCAGCACTGTTGCAGACAGCATAGCTGAAGCTGGTCGGGCCAACGTACCCAGCAGCGGGCGTATAGGTGTAGGCACCCGTCGGACTCATCACCACCGTGCCACTGATCGGTTGGCCACTCGTGTAGGTCAGCGGTAAACCAGCCGGATCGCTGTCGTTGGCCGACACCGTGCCTGATTTTGGTGTGTTGACTTGGGCGATCAACGCATCATCAAGGGCCACCGGTGCCAGGGTCGTTCCTACCGGCGGCGTTGGCTGAACGTCTACTGTCACCAGGGCCGTGGCACACAGAGGCGTAGTGGCTTTGTCGCACACCTGATAGGGGAAGCTGACTACCCCCGTGAAGCCCGCTGGCGGCGTGTAGCTCACCGTGCCGGTGGCATTCACCAGGGCGGTGCCTACAGCCGGTGGCGACAGAATCACCGGGTGGCTCAACTGCCCATTCAACGTCGTCGCACTGTCAGGGTCCGTGTCGTTGGCCAGTACCACAATCGTTACCGGTATGCCCGCTGTTGTCTGGGTGTTGTCATTATTGGCAACAGGCGGGTTATTGGCCGTCAACACAGGGTCTGGCGCTACATTCACGCTCACACAGGTGCTGGCACTCAGGCCCGCCGTGCTTGAGGCGGCGTAACAGAAGCTGACCGTTCCGGTAAAGCCGACGGGTGGCGTATAGGTGTAGCTGCCGGTTGGCGAGAGCGTTACTGTCCCTGCCCCTGGCTGACTAATCAAGCTCGCCGTCAACGGTAACCCCTGCGGGTCCGTATCGTTGGTCAGTACATTGCTGCTCACGGCCTTACCCGGTGCGGTGTTGGCAATATCCGGCGTCACCAGGGGGGGTAACGAAGCGGCGGGGCCAACAGCCGTAAACATGGTCACATCCGTAGCCCTGCCACCGGGCGTACTCACCACGGCCGTCACACTCTGCAGGCCCGCCGCAAACGTCAGGCTCGAGCAGGCGAACGTACCCGAGGCCGAAGCCGTCGTGACGCACCACTGACTGTTGGGACCAAGCACCGTCACACTGGCCAGCGGTGTGGCCGTTCCCGACACCGTGGGCGTGGTCGTAGCCGTGCCGTTATCCGCGGGTGAGAGAATGGCTACCGTGGGTGGGGCGACGCTGGTGAAGGTAACGGGTAGCGAAGTGCGGCCACCGGGAGTGGTAGCCGTCACCGTCAGGGTGTTTGGCCCTTCCGGCAGTGGCGTGGTCAGCCCACAGGCGAAGGTCCCTGAAGCCGAGGCCGTGGTCGTACAAAGTGTGGCCCCCAACGGATCGGTGATGGCAATAGTGCTACCGGGCGTGGCCGTGCCGGCAATGGTCGGCGTGGTGGTGGTCGACACATTCACCGGCGAGCTCACCGTCAGACTGGGCGGACCAACGGCCGTGAAGCTCGTAAGGGCTGGCGTACTGGTGCCGCCTGCGTTCACCGCCACGGCCGTCACACTGGCCGGACCAGCCGGGAAGGTCAGGGCCGACGTCGAGTAAGCACCCGTTGGACTGGCCGTTACGCTCACCGGCCCACCCAGACTGCCGGGGCTACCCGTCAGGGTTACTACCGCATTAGGCGTAGCCGTGCCCGAAATCGTGGGTGTGGTAGCCGCCGTGCTGTTATTGGCTGGCGAGAGAATGGCTACCGTGGGCGGAGCGATGGCCGTGAAGCTGGTGGTGGTCGTTGAACAACCGCCCGACAGGCAAGCCGTGACGGTCAGGGTAGTTGGTCCGGCAGACACGGATACCGGGCAGGCGAACGTACCCGAGGCCGAAGCCGTCGTGCTGCAAAGCGTCACCGGGCCAGGACCAGTGATGGTCACCAGGCTACCCGGCGTGGCCGTGCCTGAAATCACTGGAGCGGTCGTCGTTAAAGGCCCTGTCGGCGCGACCGTCAAGGAGGCCGGCCCTACTACCGTGAACGTATTCACATCCGTAGCCGTACCATCAGGCGTTGACACTACAGCCGTTACGCTCTGCGGACCTGCCGGGAAGATCAGGCTCGAACAGGCGAACGTACCTGAGGCCGAGGCCGTCGTGACGCACGACTGACTGTTAGGGCCAAGCACCGTCACGCTGGCCAGCGGCGTAGCTGTTCCCGACACCGTGGGTGTGGTCGTAGCCGTGCCTCCTTCCGTTGGTGAGAGAATGGCTACCGTCGGCGGTGTTGCTGGCTGTACGGTGAGGTGAGCAGTGGCCGTGGTGCAGAGCGTCGGTGAGGCATTGTCGCACACCTGATAGGTGAACTGCTCGCTGCCCACAAAGCCCGCCCCCGGTACATACGTGTAACTACCCGTCGGAGAGAACACCACCGTGCCACTCACCGGATCACTCAGCTTGCTGAACACCAGCGGCTGACCTTGCGGGTCGCTGTCGTTGGCCGCTACCGTCGCCGTGGCACTCACCCCCCGCTGGGTCAGCAGGGCATCATCCAGGGCCACAGGAGCTGTGTTGCTCACACCCACCGGTGGGGTGGGGTCGATGGTGAAGGTGACCAGGGCTGTCGCACAGGCCGGTGACGTACCGCCGTCACAGACCGAGTAGGTCAATTGGTCGGTGCCCGTATAGCCTGCCGTTGGGGTGTAACTGACCGTACCATCGGGGTTCACCAGGGCCGTACCGTGGGTGGGCTGAGTCACGATCACCGGATTCGACAGGGGCTGACCTTCGGGGTCCACATCGTTGGCCAGTACCGCTACCATTAGCGGCACACCCACGGTTGTCCTGGGCGTATCGGGGTTGGCAATGGGCGCATCGTTGGTAGCTGGGTTAGCCACCGGAACGGGGAGCAGCGTCAGCGTCGTGGTGGCGCAGGCGGGTGGGGTAGCCCCATCGCAGACCTGGATGGGCACACTCACCGGAGCGGTGGTGCCCACTGGAGCGGTGTAGGTGTAGCTACCATCGGGCGAGAGCGTCAGCCCCGGTGGGGGACTACCAATGACACTGGCCGTAAGCGGACTGCCTTCGGGGTCATGGTCGTTGGTCAGCACATTGCCTGTGGCTGGCACCCCCACGATCACATCCGTAAAGTCGGGCGTGACCAGCGGCGACTGATTCGCTGCTGGCTGAACCAGTAGGCTTACGGTAGCTACATCACATTTACCCGCACTGTTACAAGCCAGATACAGGAAGTTGTCCGGGCCAACGTACCCAGCAGCGGGTGTGTAGGTGTAGGCACCCGTTGGCGACATCACCACCGTTCCACTCGCTGGTTGGCCACTTGTATAGGTCAGTGGTAAACCAGCCGGATCCGTGTCATTCGTCGACACATCACCCGCCTTCGGCGTATTGATACGCACCAGTAACGCATCGTCCAACGCTACCGGAGCCAGGGTTGTCCCCACCGGCGGTGTTGGCTGAACGTCTACTGTCACCAGGGCCGTGGCACACAGAGGCGTAGTGGCTTTGTCGCACACCTGGTAGGGGAAGCTGACTACCCCCGTATAGCCCGCTGGCGGCGTGTAACTTATCGTGCCGTTGGCATTCACCAGGGCGGTGCCTGTGGCTGGCTGAGCCAGAATCGTTGGATTATTGAGTTGCCCATTCAACGTCGTCGCACTGTCAGGGTCCGTGTCGTTGGCCAGCACTGCAATCGTCAGACTCTGCCCCGACGTCGTCTGGGTATTGTCATTATTGGCTATAGGCCGATCATTAGCTGTCGGTGAAGGAACCGGGTTGACATTGATCGACACACAGGCGCTTGAACTCAAGCCAGCACTGTTCGTTACGGAGTAGCAGAAGCCCGTTGTCCCCGTAAAGTCAGTTGGTGGGGTGTAAACATACGTCCCATCCGATAGCATCGAGACGGTTCCCGCCGTAGGCTGTGTTATCACGGAAGCCGTCAACGGACTACCCTGTGGATCGATATCGTTGGTCAGCACATTGCCTGTGGCCGGTACGTTGACGTTGGTGTTAGCAATATCAGACGTAGCTACTGGCGATAACGTCTCAACTGCTGGCTGCACGGTGAGGTGAGCGGTGGCCGTGGTGCAGAGCGTCGGCGAGGCATTGTCGCACACCTGATAGGTGAACTGCTCGCTGCCCACAAAGCCCGCCCCCGGTACATACGTGTAACTACCCGTCGGAGAGAACACCACCGTGCCACTCACCGGATCACTCAGCTTGCTGAACACCAGCGGCTGACCTTGCGGGTCGCTGTCGTTGGCCGCTACCGTCGCCGTGGCACTCACCCCCCGCTGGGTCAGCAGGGCATCATCCAGGGCCACAGGAGCTGTGTTGCTCACACCCACCGGTGGGGTGGGGTCGATGGTGAAGGTGACCAGGGCTGTCGCACAGGCCGGTGACGTACCGCCGTCACAGACCGAGTAGGTCAATTGGTCGGTGCCCGTATAGCCTGCCGTTGGGGTGTAACTGACCGTACCATCGGGGTTCACCAGGGCCGTACCGTGGGTGGGCTGAGTCACGATCACCGGATTCGACAGGGGTTGGCCTTCGGGGTCCACATCGTTGGCCAGTACCGCTACGATTAGCGGCACGCCAGTAGTCGTTTTGGGCGTATCGGGGTTGGCGATGGGCGCATCGTTGGTAGCTGGGTTAGCCACCGGAACGGGGAGCAGCGTCAGCGTCGTGGTGGCGCAGGCGGGTGGGGTGGCCCCATCGCAGACCTGGATGGGCACACTCACCGGAGCGGTGGTGCCCACTGGAGCGGTGTAGGTGTAGCTGCCATCGGGCGAGAGCGTCAGCCCCGGTGGCGGACTACCAATGACACTGGCCGTGAGCGGACTGCCTTCGGGGTCATGGTCGTTGGTCAGCACATTACCCGTGGCCGGCACCCCCACGATCACATCCGTGAAGTCGGGCGTGACCAGCGGCGACTGATTCGCTGGGGCGCTGACAGTAATGTAGACGGTAGCTGGCGTACATAAGATCGGCGAACCGGTATCGCACACCTGATAGGTGAAGTGATCGGTGCCCACAAAACCCGCGGCCGGTACATAACTGTAGCTACCCGTTGGCGAGAAGACAACCGTCCCGTTGGCCGGATTAGTCAGTTTGGCAAACACCAGCGACTGACCCGCATTGGGGTCGCTGTCGTTGGCCGCCACCGTGCCCGTCGCAGGGCTGTTTTTCGTCGTCAGCAGTTGATCGTCAATAGCCACTGGTGCCAGGTTCGTTGCACTGACGGGCGGCGTTGGATCAACCGTGAACGTTACTACGGCGGTGGTACACAGCACTGGTGAGCCGGTATCGCACACCCGGTAGGTCACCTGATCGACTCCCGTAAAGCTACCCGCAGGCGTATAGGTGATCGTCCCGTCGGGATTCACGCTGGCCGTGCCATTCGTTGGGCCACTCACCATGAGCGGGTTACTCAACGGCTGGCCTTCGGGGTCTTTGTCATTGCCCAGCACATTCACCGTCGTCGATACGCCAGCCGTTGTCCGGGTGGCATCGCTGAGCGCAACTGGCGCATCATTAGCGGGCGTTGGCGTTGGCACCGGCGTCAGGGTCAACACCGTTGTGGTGCAGGCAGGCGGTGTACTACCGTCACAGACCTGAATCGGAACCGTTACGGGTGCCGTTTGGCTGGTCGGCGAGGTGTAGGTATAGCTGCCGTCAGGACTCAGGGTAAAGCCCGATGGTGGGGTACCGATGACAGAAGCCGTCAGGGACTGACCTTCGGGGTCTTTGTCGTTGGTCAGCACATTACCAGCCGTTGGCGTACCCGGAATAAACGTATTTACATCTGGCGTTACGCTCGGTGGCAGGTTGAGGGGCAACTGCACCTGCACACTCACCGTGGCCACATCGCACTTCCCGGCACTGTTGCAGACGCTGTAGGTGAAACTGTCGGGACCAGCGTACCCAGGAGCCGGGGCATACGTATAGCTGCCGGTTGGCGACATCACCACCGTACCTGACGTCGGCTGGCCTGCTGTGTAGGTCAGCGGTAACCCAGCCGGATCGCTGTCGTTGGTCGACACCGTGCCCGATGCAGGCGTATTGAGTTGAGCGATCAACGCATCATCAATCGCCACGGGCGCAAGCGTTGTGCCGACTGGTGGAGTTGGCAACACGTCGATACTCACCACCGCCGTCGCACACAAGGCTGGCGTGGCTTTGTCACACACCTGATAGGGGAAGTTGACTACCCCCGTGAAGCCCGCTGGCGGCGTGTAGCTCACCGTGCCGTTGGCATTCACCAGGGCCGTACCCGTGCCTGGCTGAGTCAGAATCGTTGGATTACTGAGTTGCCCATTCAATGTCGTCGCACTGTCAGGGTCCGTGTCGTTGGCCAGCACTACAACCGTTACCGACGTACCTGCTGTGGTTTGGGTGGCATCGTTGTTGGCAATGGGTCGGTCGTTCGCTAGTGGTGACGGATCAGGATTGACATTGATGGTCACACAGGTGCTGGCACTCAGACCCGCCGTATTACTGGCGGCGTAACAGAAACTTATCGTCCCCGTGAAGCCAGTCGGCGGACTGTAGGTGTAGCTACCTGTTTGGGTCATCGTCACTATACCTACCGCTGGCGGGCTCAACAAAGTCGCCGTCAACGGTAACCCCTGCGGGTCCGTATCGTTGGTCAGCACATTGCCGCTCACGGCCTTACCCGGTGCGGTGTTGGCAATATCCGGCGTCACCAGGGGGAACTGTGCCCCCGCTGGCGGCACCGCCGTGAACGTGGTCACATCCGTAGCCCTGCCACCGGGCGTACTCACCACGGCCGTCACGCTCTGCGGGCCCGCCGCAAACGTCAGGCTCGAACAGGCGAACGTACCCGAGGCCGAAGCCGTCGTGACGCACCACTGACTGTTGGGACCAAGCACCGTCACACTGGCCAGCGGTGTGGCCGTACCCGACACCGTGGGCGTCGTAGTAGCCGTGCTGTTATTGGCTGGCGAGAGAATGGCTACCGTGGGTGGAGCGACGCTGGTGAAGGTAACAGGTAGCGAAGTGCGGCCACCGGGAGTGGTAGCCGTCACCGTCAGGGTGTTTGGCCCTTCCGGCAGTGGCGTGGTCAGCCCACAGGCGAAGGTCCCTGAAGCCGAGGCCGTGGTCGTACACAAGGTCAGCGGACCGGGTCCCGTAATGGCAATAGTACTACCGGGCGTGGCCGTACCGGCAATGGTCGGCGTGGTGGTGGTCGACACATTCACCGGCGAGCTCACCGTCAGACTGGGCGAACCAACGGCCGTGAAGCTCGTAAGGGCTGGCGTACTGGTGCCGCCTGCGTTCACCGCCACGGCCGTCACGCTGGCCGGACCAGCCGGGAAGGTCAGGGCCGACGTCGAGTAAACGCCCGTTGGACTGGCCGTTACGCTCACCGGCCCACCCAGACTGCCGGGGCTACCCGTCAGGGTTACTACCGCATTGGGCGTAGCTGTTCCTGAAATAACAGGTGAAACCGTCGTAGTGACGTTAGCAGGCGTGGTTATGGCGACTGTTGGCGGACAGGCCAGCGCAGTGGCCGTTACAACGGCAGACGCTGACGTTACACAGCCTGATACCGAAAGAGTGACCGCGTAGATGGCTGAGCCAGCCACAGGCGATGATAAGATAACCGATTGGCCCGTCGTTTGCGTCAGCCCTGTCCCGGTCCAGGTATAGGTTCCATTGAGGGGACCAATCGCCGTTAAGGCAAGGGTACTGGTTAGGCAAACCGTTACGGAAGTAGGCATAATGGCCACCGTCACGGATGAGCAGTCTGTAACGGTAAAGCTACTCACGGCTGGCGTACTCGTGCCCCCCGCGTTGGTAGCCACAGCCGTTACGCTGGCGGGGCCAGCCGCAAAGGTTAAACTCGAGCAGGCATACGTACCTGACGCAGAGGCCGTTGTCACGCATGACTGGCTATTGGGGCCAAGCACCGTGACACTAGCCAACGGCGTGGCGGTTCCCGACACCGTGGGTGTGGCCGTAACAGTCCCATTATCGGCGGGCGACAGAATGGCAATCGTGGGCGGGGCTACCGCCGTAAACGCATTCACTACCGGACCAGATACGCCCGCCGGACTGCCCGCTTGAGCCGTTATGCTCGCGGGACCAGCAACAAAGGTCAGGCTGGTACAGGTATAAGACCCATCATTGGCGGCTGTAACCACACAGGGCGTATTGCCCGGTGCGCTCACCGTGACGCTGCTACCTGGCGTAGCCGTACCCGATATGGGCGGGTTGAGCGAAGCCAGCGTTCCGGGGGCAGGCGTATTGATAGCCACTGTAGGCGGAGCTACTACCGTGAAGGTGGTCATAGCCGGGCTACTGGTGCCGCCCGCGTTGCTGGTACTCGCCGTTACCGTGTTCACACCCGTGGTAAAGACTGTGGGCATGGTGGCCGTATACGTGCCTGTTGGCGAGGCCAGGGCCGTGACACTATTGCCGTTGCTGGCCGTTAGCGTCACCGTGCTGCCCGCCGTGGCCGTACCGCTCACCAGGTTCACCCCGGCAGGCTGGGTGGTATTATCGGCGGGCGAGAAAATGGCTACTGCAGGCAGAGCCAGAGCTGTCAGGGTTACGGGCTGAGTAGCCGTGCCACCAGGCGTGGTAGCCGTCACCGTGAGAGGCGTAACCCCCGTAGTTACCGTTACCGGACAGACGAACGTACCTGAAGCCGAAGCGGCCGTGGCGCAGAGCGTGGCCCCGGCTGGATCGGTAATGGCGATCACTGCACCGGGCGTAGCCGTTCCCGAAATGGGCTGGGTCAGCGGTCCTGGTATCAGGGGCTGAGCCACTGTCAAACTGGGTGGCCCAACGACCGTGAAGGTAGTCACATCCGTCGCTGTACCGCCTGGGTTGCTCACCGTGGCGGTCACACTCTGCGGACCCGCCGCAAAGGTCAGGCTGTTACAGGCATACGTACCTGAAGCCGAGGCGGTCGTTATACACGACTGCCCACCCGGAGCCAGCACGGTAACCGAAGCCAATGGCGTGGCCGTTCCCGAAATGGCAGGCGTCGTAGTAGCCGTACTGTTATGGGCTGGTGAGAGAATGGCAATTGTAGGCGGGTCGAGGGCCGTTAGGCTCACGCCCTGCGTCACCGTACCACCCGGACCTGAGGCCGTCACCGTCACCGACGTAACCCCGGCTGTCAGGGTTACAGGACACGAGAACGTACCGGATGCGGAAGCTGTGGTTGTACACAAGGTGGCCGGACCGGGACCCGTAATGACAATCGGGCTACCCGGCGTGGCCGTTCCCGACACAAGTTGTGTCAGCGGACCCGGCACAGGCTGGGCGACCGTCAAACTCGGCGGAGCCACGACCGTAAAGGTGCTGACCGCTGGCGATGACGTACCGCCCGTGTTACCTGCTACCGCTGTGACCGTGTTCAGGCCGGCCATAAAGGCAGTCGGCATGGTGACCGCATACGTACCCGTTGGCGAGGCCAAAGCCGTGACACTGTTGCCGTTGCTGGCCGTCAGTGTCACCGTGCTGCCCGCCGTGGCCGTACCACTCACCACATTCACCCCGGCGGGTTGCGTCGCGTTGTCCGCCGGACTCAGAATCGCTACCGTTGGGGGCGACGAACAATCCGGGTCCTGAACCGCGCCATTCGCGCTCTGGCCAAGGCTCTGGCCCGTGCCCGCCAGGATCGGTATGCCCGTGCTGCCCACCGTATTGCCCAGGTTTTTCGTGACCGGCCCGGTCGATGTACCCGTATAGCCTGGCCCGCTGTTGCCACCCGGCAGGGCCGAGTTGACCAGATTGATTGCTTTGAAGGTTCCGCCGCCTTCGATGACATCGGGGCAACCGTCGCCGTCAGCATCCAGGTCGAGCGTGTTGGCGATGCCGTCGTTGTCGAGGTCATAATTGCAGGGGCCACTCATGTAAGCCTCCAGCACCCACGGACCAATGACCGTGCCGCCCGATACGCCCACCACCTGGTATTCGGTATACGCCGTGGTGTTGGTCGGGAAGGGAAACTTCACCGTCTGACTGCCGTTGGGCGACGGACCAGGCCCGGCCACGGTCAGCGAGGCGACAATGTCGGCCCAGGGGCCGTTGCCACCATTTCGGCCCTGAACGGCCACCACTGCATCACTCGAGAGGAACGAGCCGCCGAAGGTAATACTCAGTTCAATGCCTGTCAGCACCCTGGCTGTGGGGAAGGTCAGCCCGATGACAGACAGACCGGCAAAGGCCGCTCCGCTGGTTTGTCTGTAGCCAAAATTCAGTTCCTGCAGACCGTCTACCAGGTTGGCCGCGTTGCCAAAGGTGCTGAAGTCGGGCATAGGGGGTCCCATGTTGGTCGAGACTCCGTAGGATGGTATGCCGACATAAGCGAGTACGCCGGTCTTCGATACCTGCTGGGTGATGCAGTTCTCGTCAGTATCCAGAATACCGTCGTTGTCGTCGTCGAGGTCGTCCTGGTCGGCAACGCCGTCGCCGTCGCTGTCGATAGATATGGTGAAGCTGGTGGTGGTCGTTGAACAGCCGCCCGTTGTACAGGCCGTCACCGTCAGGGTGTTTGGCCCAACCGGCACACTCACGCTGCACGAGAACGTACCGGAGGCCGAAGCCGTAGTCGCACACAGCGTAGCACCCAGCGGATCGGTGATCGTCACCAGACTACCCGGCGTGGCCGTTCCCGACACTACCGGGGCGGTCGTCGTCAGCGGACCCGTGGGGGCCACCGTCAGACTGGCAGGGCCAACGACGGTAAAATTGCTCACCGCTGGCGTTGATGCAACCCCGGCATCACTAGCTATGGCTGTCACACTCTGCGGCCCCGCCGCAAACGTTAGACTCGAACAGGCATACGTACCTGAGGCAGAGGCTGTTGTTATACACGACTGCCCGCCCGGAGCCAGCACCGTCACACTGGCCAATGGCGTGGCCGTTCCCGAAATGGTGGGCGTGGTGGTGGCCGTTCCGTTATCAGCCGGAGAGAGAATCGCTACTGTTGGGGCAGCGGCTGCACTGATGGTAATCGTGTAGCTGAAATCAGTATCGCAATCGTTATCATCATTGCCATAGGCCGTGAAACTAAACGTACCCGCCACGGTAGGTGTACCGCTCAACACGCCCGTAGTCAGGTTTATGCTCAGGCTGGTGGGCAGCGTACCGGCCGTTCGGCCATAGTGATAAGGAGCCACGCCACCCGAGGCCACAAACGTCTGGCTATAGGCCACGCCAACCTGTCCATTAGGCAGGGTGGCCGGGGTCATCGTCAGCACGTTACAAACAACGGTCAGATTCAGGCCCGCCGTAGCGGTGCAGCCATTGGCATCGGTAACCTGAATGGTAAACGGCCCGTAACTAGTGCTATTGGTTGTCCCGGCAATGACCCCCGTGGTGGGGTCAAGGGTGAAGAGGTTGGGCAGGTTACGGTCAATGACGGAAAACGAGAGGGGAGCGGTCCCTCCCGTTGTGGCGATGGTCTGGCTGTAGGGCTGCCCCACGGTGGCACTCGTTAGCGAAGTAGTCACCACGCTGAGCGAACAGGCATTGACCGTGAAGCTATTGACTACCGGGGTGCCGGTTACGCCGCTCAGGCTGGGAATAGCCGTAACGCTCTGTGGGCCATTCGTAAACGTAAGGCTGGTGCAGGTCCAGGCTCCGCTGGGTGTGGCCGCTACCGTGATGCAGGTCTGGCTGTTCGGCCCAAGCACCGTGACATTGCTGCCCGGTGTGGCCGTTCCCGAAATAGGGGGATTCAGGCTCGCTACGGTTGCCCCGTCAGCAGGTCCGGTAATGACGATAGACAGTGGTGCCTCGCACACCCGTACCCGTACCGTGTTCGACACGCCGAAACAGTTTGCCTGGTTGGTGGTGATGTCGTACAGGCTGTTTCCCGGCGTTAAGCCCGTCAGCGAACCACTGTAATGAACGGCCGTGATGGCGTAATCGCCCGCCGGTACGCTGGCAAAACTGGTGGTAATGCCGGTTTGCACAATCAGATTCGTAGCCTCATCGACCAGGACATAGGTGGTGGTAACCCCCACTGGTAAACTGGCAACAGTAAACGTAACACTGATTGGCGCACTGGCGAAGTCGCAGCTACCCGGTGCCGCACACACCCGTACCGGCAACGCCGCCGAGTAGGTCAGGCAGGCACTGGATTCGTAAACCCCCGAAATCAGTTTACCGGCGGTCGCATCAACGAGCAGACCTTTGTAATGCGCCGCCACGGCATAATACAGGCCTCTGGGTACGTTGGTAAACGTAGGAGCCGAAGCATTAGCCTGCACAATGGCCCCCGTCACCCGGTCGACCAGCAGGTACGTGGTGGTATAGCCCGCCGGTATATTGGCGACCGTCAGCGATACCGTTGCCGGTTCACTGACGTAGTCGCAACTGGCCGATACGGCTGGCGGCACCGGCTGTTGGGCAAAGGCACCCGTCAGTGCCCATGCCATCAATAGCCCGCCTATCCAGATGGTACGGCTTATACGGAGTAACTGTTTGATATCACTCATCTTGTGTGTTCGATTGAGGTGAACCCGATTCGTCCGGTAAGCCGATTATTTGCCCAGTGTGGCTGGTGTGATCGCGACGCAACTGCCGCCAATATCCATCACCGGCTGATTCTTGCCCGATGGTGTCTGACCCGCCAGGTTGTAGGTACACGTACCCACGCCCGTCACGGTCACCGTCAGCGTACCCAGCGTCGACCCGTCGTAGTTGACCGGCACATAGAACGTTTGCACACCGGTTGCCGTAGCCACCAGGTTCGTCGGATTAATCTGGAGCGACATCCCCGACCCGCTCACCGGCACCGGCAACGTACCTGTATTGGTTACGTCGATGGTCAGTTTCAAGACGCCGCTACCCGCTGTGCCCTGGTTGATGGCCCCGATGATCTGCGTAGCCGTGCAGTTGATGGTGCCACTGGCCGGTGCCGCCGTGACCACCAGCGTATACGTTTTGGTGACGCACTGCGGGGTGGGCATACTGCTGTCGCATACTTTAATGCAGAAGTAGTACGTACCTGGGGTTGTTGGGGCCGTATAGCTATAACTACCTGTGCCACTGGCCACGGTCAGGTTAGACGGTGGCAGCTGCGTAGCACCCGAAACGGCCGAGCACGACGAGTTACCCGTGTCATTGCTGTAGGTGTAGGGAGTCATGCCGCCACTTGGTAGCAGGTCACTCGCCGCATTGCCGGTTTGTGTTCCACCCGATGTGGCCGTCAGGGCTGGTGGCGTGCCGGCGGTCAGCGGAGCCACCGTGTTCACCACCGTTATCTGAGCGGTGGCCGGGCTGCTGGTGCCTGCATTATTGCTGGCTACGGCACTCAGCGTTTGCGGACCGGCCGTCAGTGCTACCGGACAGCTCCAGGTGCCGCCTGCCGTGGCGGTCGTGGTGCAAAGCTGGCCGCCGTTCGATGAGGTCAGCGTCACCGAGGCACCCGGCGTGGCCGTTCCCGACACGGTTGTGTTCAATGCCGTGGTGGTGCTGTTGGCCGGACTTAGAATAGTCACCGTCGGCGGGTTCATAATGGTCGTGCTGACCACGTTAGAGTTTACCGCTTTGATACGGAAGCCCGAATTGACATCCGGCGTGGCCGTGGCTATGTTGCTGGCCGCAGCCCCGACGGTGTAGCTGTTGACATTGGCCTGAATGCTGAACGTGACCGACCCGTTGGCCGGTACAATCAAATCGCGCAGGGTCAGGGCCGAGCCACCAGCGTAGGCGGCTACGGCCGTGCTGCTGGTGTATGCCCCCGACAGGCCCGACAGCGAACCACCCACAAACGTCAGTTCACCGGGCAGTATATCCTGGAACGTCGTCTGCACGGCTGACACCGCGTTGGTCGAACTCACCGTGAAGTTGTAGGTGACTACCGTATTCTGCGCCGTCGTTGCTTTGTCCACCGTTTTACTCACCGTCAACTGGGCGTCGGGGTCGTTGGCGATCAGGGTCAGTGGCGTTGGCTGGGCAGCCGTACCCGCCACCGATGGATCGTCGGACAGGTACGTGGCACCGGTGCCGTTGGTGACCACATAGCTGGCCTGGTTGTTATAGTTGCCCTGTGTGCTGCCGACGGCATCCACAAAGAAATAGTGCGTTCCCGGCGGCACCGACACATTGCTCAGGCTCAGGTTCGGGGCGCCACCATAGGCATTCACCGAGCCCACGGTGAGCGAGGTCGAGTACACAAACGTGCTGTCCACCCAGAGTAGTCCGCCCGGCAGGTTGTCGGTCAGGTTAATGGTTTTGGTGGCGCAGTTGGTGTTCTGTACCGTGAACTTATAGGTGACGTTCTCGTCGGTCTTCTGCGGATTGGGCGATACCTCTTTGTAGACATAGATGTTGTCGACGAGCGGTGCTTTCGGCACGGGCGGCAGGCAGGTGGTGGTCACAGGCCCGATCCGCATGTCGTTATACACGTTGAAGTTGAAGCGATTATCCTTGCGGTATTCCACAATGACCTCTTCCACCGGCTGATCGAAGTTCACGTACACCCGACCCCAGGCGCTCAGATCCCAGGGCCAGTAGCCCCCGATAGCCTGTTGCGGATTACCCTGGTAGTTCAGTTGCAGGGGGTCCCAGGCCACCGTGGGTTTAAACTGGGTGAGTTTGGGCGAAATGGTATTAGCCCCCTGCTTGCCGTAGATCTTCACCAGGTCACGGCTCCAGTACCAGCCATCCACGTCATAGACCATGAAGTTCACCGTGTTGGCCGATACCACCGACGTAGACGTTCCCTGCCGGAACTGCATCCGGGTGGTGATCGTGTTATTCTGCGAGAGTAGCCCCGACGCGCTGTTGTTGTCGTTGCGCGGAATGAACAGCCCATGCCCGTCGAATACCGGCCACCAGTCCACGGCGGGTTTATAGAGCAGGTTGTTGTTGCCGCCATCCGATACCGTCACGCTCATGGTCATCGCCGCCGTAGCCGACTGCGACTGCGGAATGTAGTTGGGCAGCAGCACTTTCTGTTTGGTACCATACCACCAGCCATTCCAGTGGAACGTCTGCGGTTTAGGAGCCACACAGGCATTGGCCGGCGCAATGGTATTCCCCACAAACCGGACGTAGCTGGTGCTGTTGGCCGGGAAGTCGAAGAGCGACGTGGCCGTGCCGTTGGTGTAGCTCATCGGCACCGAGGCGAGCAGGGTCGTGAACCCCGCATCGCTGAACACCTGCATGTAGATCGGGTACGTGGCGTTGAAGCCAAACGTCGACACATCGACCTGGAGGAACGCCGCCGGGGCTGTTCCTGTTTCGGTTACTTTATAGGCCAGGTTGGTGTAGCGATCTGCCAGGGGTGGTGGCGGACAACCCGTAGCGGCCGCCGCCGACAGGGCCGACGTACCTGTGAGGCCGTTGTCGCCAAAGGCGATAAACGACTGGTCGACGGTGAAGCTGCCAGGGTTGGTGGTATTACTGGCGGCCACCGTATTCGAGATACTAATGGTCATTTTGGCCCCGCCATTCATCGATTTCGACTGCTTTTGCAGCAGTTGCTGGCAATCATCGCGCCCTACGCCCGTTACGTTGGCCGAGTAACTCGCCACGTTGTAGATCGTTGTGCCCGCCCCCGACAGGTAGTTGTGCGACAGGGTAACACCATACTTCAGGGCCAGGTAGCTTTCAATCTTGTTGACATCGATGGCGTTCATGGCCGCGCCGTTGGCCGTTTTGTAGACAACTACTTCGGCAATGTCGCCCAGGAACATTTCGCTCAGGCTGCTGCCATCGTTGGCGGCATCCCCTCCCACGCCCATCTTGTTGGTACTGAAATCGTAGGTTGTGATTGGGGAGGCATTGATTGTCCCGGCCGTACCGTTCCATTTTATGGTTTGTGCTGTCCCATCTTTGGGTAATAAATGGGCCGTAACTCCGGAAAGGACTCCCAGATTCGTCGATGTGATATCGTTACCGCTCCCGGCCGTCCAGACGGAGGGTCGGTTGGCCGCTAAATTGTTATACCATTGAACGTGCGTTCTGTCTCGATTGAACCCATAGAAAGCCCGCCAGTTATTGTCGTTTACCCGCGTCATGGCAAACACATGAACGGCATCGGTCCCCGACGCAAACGCATCGGTCATCAAAACATCTGAGCCATCGAAGGTGACAGCCGGGTTGTAGTTGAATACGTTTTCTGTAAATGTTGGCTGCGAGTTTGCCAAACTAACCTTTGTGTGATTCAGGCCATTGGGCGAATAATCAACCCAGGTTTGTACGGCCGAGCCGCTGGCCAGGTTTGTAATGGCATCAGCCTTAAGCCAAACGGTCAGGTTTGGGGTCACGCAACCCGGTGCAAACGACGCTCTGCCGAAGGTGAAGTACTGCCCGTTGGCCAGATCGACCTGGGCAACCAGGTTACCAGTCCCATCAGGGGTCATGGCATATTCAGTGGCCGTACCAGCCGAGAAGGAGCTGGCACTGCTTCCCACCAACAGATACGTCCCTGTGGCGCTACCGGGAACGCTCACCGTGACCGTACCGACCGTTCCCGTTTCCTGCACCTTCCAGATGCGGCTCATCAGATAAACGGGAGCGGCAACGGTGAAGCTGTGCGGGGTGTAGCTAAGTGCGTAGTCTGAGGCCAGGCCATTGCTGCCCCATACGGCGTAACTCTTGTCGGTGGCGAACACGCCCGAATTAGTTTCGTTCGACAGTTCAACCGTGCCCAGACCAATAGCAGGCTGGAACCCGGCGTTTACTGAACGCGACTGTTTCTGGTTCAATCCCTCAACATTGTCCAGACCAATACCGGCAATATCGTAGTTATAGGCACTATTCGCCGTTGCGCTCCAGACAACCGTACTGTTTGTGGCCAGGTAATCAACGTTGCTCCCGTTGCGATTAACAATACCGTTCCCCTGCCCCAGCGTTACTCCGTTCTTAATAGCCAGGTACGTGTTCACCCGCTGCGCTTCATTGTCGTTCAGGTTACTGCCGTAAATGATGACCTCGTTGATCGGGCCTTCCCACGGTTCAGTACCAGCCGAACCCCGGTCGGCTCCTACAGACAATTCCTTAAAGAAGTGAGGCTGCACAATGGCGGCCAACCCGGCCGACTCGTCGATATAACTCCAGCTGGGCGTGTCTTTATAACCGTCTGTCCAGGTCGCCATCGATGTACCGAATGAGGCTATACTATTGGCCGACGCAAAACCAAGTAACTGTGGCTGAACATGTTGTGTCAGCGCGTTGCGCGTGTAGCCGGTGCCGTTATACCAGCCATTGACCCCTCCAGCCGGCGAAAATTTATTGCCTTTGCCAAATGGTCCCAAATCGGGCGAACCCCCTACTCCATACGGGTTCCAGCCGTTGGATGTGGTGCCGGTGTTCAGCTTATTGAATTCAAAATAATCGAATACGTCCGCCGTTGATAGCAGTGTCCCTACGCCAAGATCATCTGATTCGTCCTGTGCGGCCATCATGAAGGTGTACGGCGAGGTACCCGGCATGAATGAATTGGCGTTATACAACACCTTCGACCCTTGGTAGTAAATGCTGGGGTTATAGTTGACCAGCCCACTGCCGCTGGTAATGTATTCGGGACGGTTAGCAGCGGTCGCCTGCACCAGGCTGTATGGATTCAGCAACACCTGGTTGTCCCACTGAGAAACCAGCGTTCCGCTTGTGGTCACGCCCGCGTCGGCTTTGAGCCATATGGTCAGGTTATTGCTCACGCCCCCCGGTACTCGTTGAGGTGCGCCGAAGGTGAAGAACTGTCCGTTAGTCAGGTCTACGCTGGCAACCAGGTTACCGTTACCATCCGAGGTCAGGGCTACTTCCTGTGTGCTGGCCGGCAAAAAACTGGCGGTATTGCTCACCAACAGATAGTCGGCTCCCGACGAACTGGGAATACCGACCACAACGGTACCGACTGTACCGGTCTCCTGCACTTTCCAGGTGGCGGCCATGCGGTAGAAGCCAACGCCGCCCGCCGGGGTAAAGCTTGTGGGTACATAGGCCGCCGAGTAACTGCGTGGTTGTGCATTGTCGCCCCAGATCAGGAAACTCTTGTTGGCCGTGAAGACACCGTTGTTAAGCGTATTGGCACTGGTCAGGGTCGATCCGTTGCCAACAGTGGGTTGTATCAGCCGGGTATTTATGCTTTTCGACTGCTTCTGGTATAGCCCCTGGGCATCGTCGCGGCCGATACCGGCAATGTTGGCCGAATAACTGGCTACGTTGTAGATCGTGGTGCCATCAGATGCTACATAATTATGCGAAAGCGTAGTGCCGTATTTCAGACCCAGATAGCTTTCGATCCTGTCAATGTCGGGGGTGGCCATCCGCCCCCCATTGCTGGTGGGCGTACCCGTTTTGTAAATAACGACCTCGGCAATATCGCCCAGGAAGTTTTCGCTTAAAAACAAGCCATCGCTGGTAACATCGGAGCCAACCCCCATCTTATTCGTATTGTATGAATACGCATTCGTCCCCGCGATGTTGGACGACGCCCCGTTCCAGTGAATGGTCTTCTGCGAGCCGTCTTTGGGCAGGATATAGGAGGTAACCCCGTAATCGAGGCCCAGCGCACTACTCGAATAGTAATTGCCACTCAACCAGACCGAGGGCAGTGTAGAGAGCCACTGCACGTGGGTCGCATCGCGGCCAAAACCGTAGATCGCCCGCCAGCCGCTATCGCCCACCCTGGCCATCGCAAAGGCGTGAACCGCTTCCTGGCCCGAGGCAAACGCATCGGTGATCAGCACATCGGAGCCGTCGAAGCTAACTGCCGGGTTGAAGTTGAAGCCGTTGGTTTTGAATTTGGGCTGGTAGGCAGCCGTGGTCTGGGTGTGGTTCCGGTTGTTCACCGACTGGTCATCCCAGCCCGTCAGCGCGGCTCCGTTGGTGGTGCTGCTGGTACCCGCATCGGCTTTGAGCCAGGTTTGCAGGTTTGAGCTAACTCCGCCCGGTGCAATCACTACCGCCCCGAAGCTAAAGAACTGGCCGTTGGTCAGATCGACCTGGGCCGTCAGGTTGCCGTTGCCATCGGCGGTGAGCAAAATTTCCTGCGTCGCGCCGGGGGTAAATGTACCGTCGCTGCTCACCAGCAGGCGTTCGGCGCGGCTGCTGACGGGTACGCTCACCGTGATGGTGCCGACCGTACCCGTTTCCTGCACTTTCCAGGTACGTGCCATCCGGTAAAAAGCGCCTACAACGGCTGGCGTAAAGGTGGTTGGTGCGTAGCTAAGCCCGAACGTCGCCGACTGGGCGTTATCCCCTACGATATCGAAGCTATTGTCGGCAGCGAAGGCATTGCTGTTCAGGGCGTTGGTGGCCGCAATACCGGTGCCGTTGCCAATCGTAACTAATCCTCTGGCATCAATCGACTTCGACTGTTTTTGATTCAGACCGCTGGCATCGTCGCGGCCAATGCCGGTGATGTTGGCCGAATAACTGGCTACGCTATAGATGGTTGCGCCCGTACTCGACAGATAATTATGCGAGAGTGTGGTGCCGTATTTCAGACCCAGGTAGCTTTCGATCCTGTCAATGTCGGGGGTGGCCATCCGCCCCCCGTTGCTGGTGGGCGTACCCGTTTTGTAGATCACTACCTCGGCAATATCGCCCAGGAAATTTTCGCTTAAAAACAGGCCATCGCTGGTAACATCGGAGCCAACCCCCATTTTATTCGTATTGTATGAATACGCATTCGTCCCCGCGATGTTGGATGACGCCCCGTTCCAGTGAATAGTCCGCTGCGAGCCGTCTTTGGGCAGAATATACGAGGTAACGCCGTAGTCGATCCCCAGGGCGGTGCTCGTATAGTAGTTGCCCGATGTCCAGACCGAAGGCAGCGTAGAGAGCCACTGCACGTGAGTCGCGTCGCGGCCAAAACCATACATTGCCCGCCAGCCGCTATCGCCTACTCTGGCCATTGCAAACACGTGAACGGCTTCTTTACCCGAGGCAAAGGCATCGGTTACCAGCACATCGGCCCCATCGAAGCTAACCGCCGGGTTGAAGTTGAACGCGTTGGTTCTGAATTTGGGCTGACTGCCGGCTGTTGGCTGCGTATGGTGTCGCGCATTGCCCGACTGGTCGTTCCAGCCGGTGAGGGCGGCCCCGTTGGCGGTGGAACTGGTGCCTGCATCGGCTTTTAACCAAACTTGCAGGTTGGCGCTGACACTGCCGGGGCCTTGTGCTGGAGATACAGTACCTGACGTGATATTGATTGGAATAATGGTTGAAGCACATTGTGCTGTTGGCGTGCTGGCATCACATACTTTGATACCAATAGCATCCGTCCCTGAATAGGCCGCTGTTGGAGTATAGCTATAGATACCCGTTGTTGGATCAATGCTTACTGTACCATGCGGGGTAGCCAATGGCCCTGTACCTGCCGTTGCCGAACCAGATACCAGGTTGAAAGCACTGTAGGTTAGGGGTTGCGTACCGCCCTGTGGGTTAGCTGATATGGCTACACTGGCACCACCGGAGAAGGGCGAACCGGAAGCAACCGTTTGCGTATCCGGGCTAGGGTTCACGGTCAAAGCCGGTGAACTACCAACCGCCGTTAGCGTCAACGGCTGGCTGACGGTGCTGCCGGAAAGAGCTGCGGACACCGTCAGCGTCTGTTGACCCGTCGATAAGGCCACTGGGCAGCTAAATTGGCCGCTAACAGCGGTGGTGGTGCATAGGGTCGCATTACTCGGCCCAACAATTGTAACCAAACTGCCTGCCGTAGCACTGCCCGAAATAGTCGTATTCAGATTAACCTGACTGTTGTTGGCCGGGCTAACGACGGTCAGCGATAGGGTTGTTTCCGTAGCAAACGTAAAGAACTGACCGTTATTCAGGTTTACATTGGCTTCCCAATCGGTGCCGTTTAGTGTCATCGGAATTTCGGTAGCTCCACTGCTGAAGTTGCCGTCGGCATCTACCAGCAAATAAACAGTACCTAATTCAGTTGGTAGTTTGGTGGTTTGGCTGCTGCCGTTGTCCGGCACCTGTAATTTGACCGAACCGACCGTACCCGTCTCCGCTACTTTCCAGGTGCGGGCCAGTATTTTTCGATTGGCGGGTGCTCCTGTAGTTCCAAAAGAACTGATACTACCTGTATTGTCGCCAAACAGCAGAAAACTCTGGTCAGCAGCGAAACCATTAGCATTCAATGCATTGTCGGCAGCAATGGTGTTGCCGTTCCCCATCGTGACTAAGGCCGAAGTGCTGACACTTTTAGACTGTTTTTGATTCAGACCGCTGGCATCGTCGCGGCCAATGCCGGTGATGTTGGCCGAATAGCTCGACACGTCGTAAACGGTCGTGCCACTGCTCGACAGATAATTGTGGCCCAGTGTTAATCCGTATTTGATACCCAGATAGGTCTCAAGGCTCTGGACTTGGCCTGTAGCCAGGCTATTACTGAAGGCAATCACTTCGGTAATGATCCCGTCATAAGGCTGAGTGGCTGCGGTAGTTGAAATTGACCCAATTGCCAGTCCAGGAAAACCGCCGAGGCCTGTATAATCGGGATCAGGTGTTGAGTTGATTAACGCTTTGTTAGTTCCATTGTTGAAATAAGTAACGCCCCCAGCCGCTGTAGAGCTTTTTACCATCGTCTGTATGACTGGCACATTAGCCGACTGATCATTTAAAGCAGAAGTCTGGTGTGAGGCACTTTCTGCAGTTAAAATGCTATATCCAGATGCTTTTCGTAAAGACTGGAGGGTACTGAACGATACCATGTAAGCAGTACTCGTAACGGCGGTAGGTACGGATACGGCTACAACGGCGAAGTTACAAGTGCCACAGAACACCTTTTCGGCACCATAGGTTTTATTGCTCAGGAAGTTAGTACTGCCATTAAAGCGAATCCCAGGATTAAAATTCAGTCCCGAACTTAGGTACGTTGGTTGGTTAGCTGCATTTGTTTGACTAACAATATTAGTGAGGTTGGTTGCATCAGCCCATGCCGTGACAGCCGTACCCGATACACTTAGATTGGCATCGGCTTTTAACCATAGTTGTAGGTCGCTTGCAGTCACATGACCGGGGGAGACCGCCACCTTCTGAATAGGAATTGTAACCGAACAAGTACCCGAACCCTGAGCCGAAGCCAATGTAAGCGTTACTGTGGAACCTATATCAGAACCATCGTAGGTAATAGGTATCGTGAGCGAAGTTTGCCCGGCTGTCAGACTTACAGGGGCATGATTTGTCTTAAAGCCAGTACCACTAAGTGTAATAGCCACCTCACCTGCTGTAACGCCCGTAACCGGCAGGGTAATCGTGCCTTGTTGGTCAAGATCTGTGCTGGCCGTAAACGACCCCGTTGTAGTGGCCAGCGCAGCGTTACCAAAGGTAAACTGGCCAGGATAGATGATGGGCCGGGGACCCGTCAGCGAATTCGTACCTATGTGGTGGTTGGTGGATGTGCAACTGGTCAGTGGAACCGGCAGAGACGTTACGGTTGGCAGCGCAGCATCTAAATTATCAAATCGGTAAATATTGTTGATATTACCGGTTATTACTGGTGAGCCAGCTGTATATAGACTGTTGCCCGCCGGATCGAGACAGGGAATATCCTGTCCTAAAAAGGTGTCGATTACGTTACATACACCATTATAGCGGTTAATCCTGTAGAAGAACAGCTTGCTTTGATAACCATAGTAAACGCGATTACTCGACTTTGTGAATATCAATGGGAAGCCACTGGCACCACCATTAGCATCAAAAGGGGCATTTAATCTACTAAGTTGGCCGGTTGTTCGGTTAAAGTCATAAACCAAACTATTTTGTCCATTTGAAATTGAGTTATCGCTCGTTGCAATAGCAACTCGGTTTCCCTCTGCGCTAAACGTTATTCCCGTTGTAGCATAATCATCGCTTGAAACTGATGTTAATGGTAGCGTTGTGGCTACCTGAGCATCGGCAACTATGACCGGCGTAGCACCGGAGGTGTTAATGCCAGTGATCCGTTTGACAATAAATTGATTACCAGCATTAACAGCCACCCATATACTGACCCCATCGGAGTGTGGTGTGCCAGCGAGTGCCGCCGTCGTGTTCGTACTGGTAATGAAAACCTGGTTTTTGGTTTCGACAGTACGGGTGGCCAGGTTAATGACCGAATATAAGATTGCTCCTGACTGAATAGTTGGTGTCGCTCCAAACGTGAAACCGTTTGATGAATGAAACAGATAAACCCGATTGGGATCGCCCGGTACCGGTACAAAAAGCGGGCCCTGGGTGCGGCCATAAGCGTGACTAAGGCTGTTACCATTGGTCAGCGTAGTACCATCTGGATTCCGAACACTTATTAATGGACTGGTATTATTGACATTAACCGTGTTTGGCGTTAGAAATAGCTCCAGGTCTCCGTTCGTTGGATCGGAATACGTTGCTGCTGCTCCATAAAAAATAGTGTTGTCATTAGATGGCGCATTATACGATAGACATTTAATAGCGGGGCTGGCCGTTGGATTGGCGGGATCGAACTGGAGCCAGGTGGCCGTGCCATTGCCCCGCATAGTTACCCAGTTATTGGCCGCATAGTTATAGGTATTAGGAGCTAAACCGGCTGAACGTTGCGTGGCTATGGTGAAATACTGCCCGTTGGTGAAGTTTACATCTGCTTCCCAGTTTGTGCCATTCAGCGTCATGGGAATTTCGGTAGCCCCACTGCTGAAATTCCCGTCTGCATCGACAAGCAAATAAACTGTATTGGATTCCTCCGGTAGTTTAGTAGTCTGGCTACTACTGTTATCAGGCACCTGAATTTTAACCGAGCCTACCGTACCCGTCTCTGTTACGCGCCATGTTCGCCCCAGTATTCTCCGGCTTGATGGTGCTCCGGCTTTCGAAAAGAAACCAGCATTGTCGTCATCGTCACCAAAAACGACAAAGCTCTTGTCAGCCGAAAACGTATTGGCATTCGTCTGATTACTGGTAGCAATATTGCCTAACCCTATTGTAACGAGTGCTTTACTGTTGGCAGATTTTGACTGTCTTTGATCCAAACTGCTACAATCGTCGCGACCAATGCCAGTGATATTCGCTGAATAACTTGAAGGATTATAAATGACGGACCCATCGCTGGCTACGTAGTTATGATTCAGTGCTAGACCATATTTAAGCCCCAGGTAAGATTCAACGATCTCGCGCTGGCCAGTAGTCAGGCTGCTGCTGTAGGCAATCACTTCAGAAATGATTCCACTAAAGGGAGACGCTGATGCCGTATTTGATGCTGATCCAATTCCCAGGCCCGTCCGCGTAGCAGTGTAATTCGGATCGGATGTTGTATTGTTGAAAACGTTGGCCGCTCCATTCGTAAAAACGGTCATCCCTCCGGCCAGTGTTGAACTTTTCATAACGGTCTGGATGGCTGGAACCGTTACCGATATACTGGCAGGAGAAGCAATATGACTCACAATTTCTCCCACCAGATAGGTACTTCCCGGAGACGTTACAGCTAAATACTGGTTGGCAGTAAACGACACAGCAACCCTGCTTCCCGAAACAGAGGTGGGTATAATTACCGAAAACAAGGTATAGTTATTCTGGCCGGAGAACACATTTGTGTTAGGGTAGGTCGTATTGCCCAGGAAATCATTCGTGCCATCGAAGCTAATGCCAGGGTTGAAGTTTAGCCCCGTTGCCTGATAAGCTGGCTGGTTAGCCGCTGTAGCCTGACTAACGATATTCGCCGGGGCGGCTGCGTCAGCCCAGTCTGTAACGACAGTGCCCGATGTGGTTACACTGGCATCGGCTTTAAGCCAGAGTTTAAGATTAGTCGTACCGATACAGCCCGGATCGACCAGGGCAGCCGCCTTTGCAGAAGCGCCCCCCCCGGCTGATGGCCCTGATGTTGGGAGCGTTTGCTTACCTATTTTTTTATCTGTACCGTCGGCAGTCGGAGACTTGGCGTTGGCCTGCGTGCTGATTGCGGTGTGGCTATTGGGATCGGTCAACAATAGATCGTCCGCTACATGCAGCCCGGCAACACCAGCGGTTGCTCCCATGGCCACCAACAGACCACAAACCAACCGAAACCAACTAAATGCCGGGCTATCGGGTAGCCTGACAAACGCATCCATTTTGTCACAACATTCCTTAAAGTCGTTCCGAAGTGCTGGGAGCAAGTGGGTTAGATGCAGTTTTAGGAAGGAAAACTTTTGCATGGTCGTTACTGGTTTACAAGTAGTTGTTGGGATGTGCTGGCTGAATTTGCCGTTGAGCTAGACGAGTTGAGTTGGCATCTCAAAGCGACCCCACTACCAGGCACGGGTAGATAGTCGCCACTACTAACCCACATCAACAGGCCTGTACCAGCCCCACTGTTGTCATCAGCACGGTGCGTGAAAGCAAGACCATTCTGTGCCTGTACCTGGGATATGCCCAGCCAGCCAATCATAAGTATTCCGAAAGTCAATATTGTCTGACCGAAATAAGCGTGCGGACTTGTTGACTGCCACACGCGAGCGAGCACCAGCCAATACCGCTGAAGAACGTTGGCAGGCTGCGTTAGCCACTTTGGTAGATACGCCAATACCGGCCACAGGAGCCGGGTATAGAACTGGCCGTAAACAGAGAGTAGAACTCTATTCATAGTAGTATACGCTGGTGGTATAGGTAAAAAGTCAATCAGATAAAAAAAAGAGCGAGTAAACAATGACGCGAGTGACCGCCACGTTAACTATCCGTCTAAACACACATGTAAAGGCGCACGACTACCATCGACCGTAGTCGCTGGCATGCCAGGGCACACAACGTGCAGCCGCACGTTACGTTGGGGAAGAAACCCCTGAGAGAGAAGAAGAAAGGAAGATGCCGTCCGAGAGGACTAGAAGATACGGGTCAGTACCCTCGGGTGTTGGCTTAATTCCGGAAGGCCTGTAGCTCCAACTACAGGCCTCTCCTTTTTGACTACATACTCACTCTAAAAACTGGTCTACTATTTGTATAGATTTAGTTATTTCCTGCTTTTCCTTTCGCTCCGAAAGGGCACCACCAGGCACGCCCGTGTCTGGTAGTTTCTTCCCTGTATCAACAAACTTTCCAGTTACTAGCCACAACGATCGGTAACGTTGTATACACCCATCAACAAGCGCTAAAACTGATCGATATCCCCCTTTTCCGGCACGAACTGAGCACTGCCAGCTTTGCCTGCTTTCTATAGTTGTTAGTGTTCAGTTCAGATATATCAACGGGATATATACGTATATAAACTCAGCATTTATCACCACGAACAGAAGCTATCGTTTTGTTAAGTACTTTTATCATGTATTCATATGTCTAATTTTGGCAAGAATAATGCTAGGTACTATTTGTAGAAAAAGTATCGTTTCCGAAAACTATTTATGCTTACAATCGCTGTATCTCCAACCTATTAATACCATTTAATTAATGCATTCTCCAGATTAGTAATTTCCAGCCGTGCTTGCCTATCCATCCGTTTACCATCAGCATGACACCCTTATCCGAACATTTCTGCTGGGAATAGTCTGGCTTGTCGGTCTCTCCTGGCTGCTCTACGTCTCCTTTCACGCTAAAAACAGCCCTTATCGATGGGGCACTAGGGCTTTATCTGTTTCCGCTATCAGCGGTTTGCTGCTGGCCGGGCAGGTCAGTCATCTCATTCTGGTTTACCAGCCAGGTCTGTTTACGAACCCGGCGCTCTGGTTCATGGTGGGCAACATCGGTGGTATGTTTGTCTTCTTTATTTGGCAGCTAACCCATTACCAGCCGCATAAACGCGAACGCCCGGCTCAGCAACAGGCCGAATCGGCTCCATTGGCCCTATACACGGAGCAGCTATTGCGGCAGCAGCATGCGCAGCTTGAAGCGCGGCTGGCCGACGTAACCGCCGAACTGGCGGTTGCCAACCGGGATAAATACCGGGTCTTCTCTATCATCAGCCACGATCTCCGCAGCCCGGTAGCATCGCTGAACGATTCACTGCGGCTTCTTCAGCAACATATGGTCAGCCAGGCCGATTTTGTAAACCTGACCCGGCAGCTCAGCAAATCCACGGATCGCCTCTACAACAACCTGGATAACCTGCTTCACTGGTCACTGACGCAGCTGGACGAACTCCGTTCGCAGCCTCGGCCAGTGCTTCTCCGAGACCTGGCCGACGATGTACTCGACCTGGCGGAAAGCACGGCCATGCGCAAAGAAATCACGCTCAACAACCTGATCATCCCGACTATACCTGTCTGGGCAGACGAAGATCAGTTGAGAACCGTTCTCCGCAACCTGGTCGATAACGCCCTTAAATTCACGCCCGTCGGCGGGGAGATTACCCTCTGGGGCCAGCGTAGCAGCAACTGGGGTACGTTGCACATCCGGGATACGGGCGTAGGCATTGCCCCTCAGCGCCTGAAAACCCTCTTCACACAGGCTGCGTCTGAGCCGGGCACCCACGGTGAAAAAGGAATGGGATTTGGCCTTCGCCTATGCCGGGATTTAATTGAGCGTAACGGCGGGCGGTTGGCGGTGAGCAGCAAAGCAGGCAACGGAACAACGTTTCGCCTTCAGTTGCCCCTTGTGCAGGCCCCGGCCCGTACGGCTACACCTGCCTGTCATCAACGCTACTATCCCGCCCCGCCCGGAACGCCCGTATAGCGATCATACACCTGCTCAACTGAACCATGCAAACGTATCGCTGCCTGATCATCGAAGATTCGGAACCTACCGCCCTGCTGCTGAAACAGTACCTGACTGACCTGTCTATTTTCAGTCAGCTTACCATCTGTTCTACCTACAGCCAGGCGATAACAGCCCTGCTCCAGCATACGTTTGATCTGATTTTCCTGGACATCGAACTGAACGCAGCGAACGGACTTGAGTTACTGAGAACGGCACATTCCTTCCCCCCCGTTATTGTGATCAGTGCCCACCCGCAGTATGCGGTCGACTGTTTCGACCTGGATGTAGCCGATTACCTGCAAAAGCCCTTTAGCCAATCGCGGTTACTCCGAAGCATACAACGGGCAATGAGCATCCGGGTCGACAAAGAAAGTATCGTGACCAGTCAGGTCATTTTCCTGAAAGTAGGGCGGCGACTCCAGAAATTCGCCTTCTCCCAGATCGACTTCATTGAAGCGTATGGCATTTATTGCAAGATTCACTACCAGGGAAAAATAGACGTCGTCAATGAGCCGATTATGGTGCTTGAAGAACGCTTACCCCTGCACTATTTCCGGCGGGTCCATAAATCGTTTATCGTGAACCTGAACCATATCACCAGCTACAATCACAATAATTTCTTCATTGGCGACGCCAAGATTCCGCTTGGCATTTCGTACCGCGATCACCTGCCCACGATCTACCAGTTACTGGGATAAGCCACGGGTGTGGCTGCTGGCGAGGCCTGAAAAATACTGGGTACGTTCCATCGATACCCCATCAGGGCAGTTTACTGAAGCCAGCGGCCACTGAAGCAGCTCTGCTTTGGCCGGTGGCCGCGTTCTCGATGGCAAAGACGGGGGGACCGTATACGTAACAGAGCAGGCCTGGCCTGAACACAGATGGTCCGGGCTAAGCCTGCTCTGTTACGGTACGCGTTTGTACTGCTTCAGCGTTTCGGTACACGCCTCGCGCGCGGCTACCTAAACCAGATTTTCTGAGTAAGCCGTTCGGGTTTATGCTGGCGTTCCACGTTTAGTATCGTGAAGCCAGTGGCCGCTTCGCCAGCGTCGATTTCCCGGCCTGCGAGCGTTTCAACTTTCTCCATAAACGAACGTAACATCGTACCCCGGTTATCGACCAGCCGTACTGTCACTGTTTCCTGGGGGTCGAAGCCTTTCAGGTATAACCGGAATTTACTGCCCACGCTCGGGTTGGGGTAAGCCACCACCTGGGCCGACAGGGTAGCCTGCTCGCCTGCTTCCTGGGCCTTGACCACCAGCGGTGCTGTGGTGGCATTAACCTTCAGGTAGTCGGTGCCCCGCTCGTCGGCCATATAGCTTCGAAAATCGCCGCCTTTCATACCCGCCTGCGCTGAATTTGGGTCTTTCGCCCCGTCATAAAGCCGCACATTCTCGACATAACCCGGCTTCAGACCGAAGTCGAACAGCACGTACTCCTGACCGGCCACCAGATCCATTTTCTCCCCCTGACTGGTCAGGCCGTGAAAATCGGCACCGGCCGAGGCGGCGGGGCTGTATACCACCGAATTATCGGACCATGAGCCTGCATGGACACTACGGATGGATAAGGTTTGGTCGATCATCTCGGCAGGTAAAACGATTGATACCTGCGAAGGGCCCCAGGCAAAGTTGCGGGCCGAGAAACTGGGCGTAGCCAATACTTCATACCGGTTCGTTTCTGTATTGAACGAGAGCCGCAGCGCAATTTCCGGGGTAGACTGGGCCATTGAGACTGACCCTATCAGGCAACCAAGCCCGATGAGTAAGCGATATCGTGTGTTCATTAGCATAAGGATAAAAATGAGTTACCGAATACGAGTTACGACCAGCGGCAAACACTTCGTCACACAACCACATACGGTTATGGAGAGGGCTGGTGAGACAGCCAGACAACTGGCCGTTACGGCACTGAGCGTAGTAACGCCATTAACCACCAGGTTAGCGATGGTGTTGTCATCAGTATACGTCAGCGCGTAGGCCTGATACGTACCCGGATCAAGACCTGTAGTGGCGAATGTAGGCGTAGAGGCTACCCGTACCAGTTTACCGGACGCATCGGTCAGGACGTAGCTGGTCCGCACACCGGCCCCGGTGCTTCCGCCAGTCGGTTGCAATACGATGGGCTGACCCACCTGATAATCGCAGGTTACGGGCGGTGCCGCACAAACGCGCAGCGTTAGCGGAGGCGACAGGTTGAAGCAACTGGCGGTCACCTGCCCTATAGTGGCCGTACCATTGGCCACCAGATTAGTAACGGTGTTGTCGTCGGCATACGTCAGCGCATAGGCCTGGTATGTACCCACCGATAAGGCTGTGCTGGCAAAGGAAGGCGTAGCCGAGATCTGCCGGATCAGCCCGGCGGCATCGGTTAAAACGTAGCTGGTTTTCACGCCAGCGCCCGTGCTGCCGCCGGCGGCCTGCAACACAATATGCTGACCTATCTGGTAATCGCAGGTTGTTGGTGGATCCACACAGGCCTTGAATACCAGCGCATCAGACCAGTCGAAACACGAAGCCGACACGGCGCTCAAGGGGCCACCCACCACCAGGTTACTGACAGGCGCTTCGTACGTGAGGGCTACAGCCATATAGGTAGCCGTTCCACTTAGACCCGTGAAACTGGCCGTGGGGTTTATTTGCAGGATGGTACCGGTGTTGCTGGCCAGTACGTAGCGCGTAAGGCCCGTTGTACCGGCGGTGCCACCGCTGCTGGTGAGGGTCACCGTCGAGGTCGTGTAGTCGCAACCGGCCACAGCCAGCGGGCAACCATACGCATTCACCGCCGTGCCGGTCGGGGTGCCGGGGCACAAATCAGCGGCATCGGTTACCCCATCAGCATCCGTATCGGCCAGCCAGGTGGAGACTAGCCCATCGTTGTTCGCTGCCAGCGCTCCTGCGGCCAGTCCCGGGCTGATCATCAGCCACAGATTCAGGCACAGCCAGCCCAGACAGAAACGTAGTTGGTTGATCGTCATCGTCGGCGGGCTATTTGCTTAACGTGGGAGCCGTCAGATTACAGGCCGTACAGACGGTTCCGGTATTGGCATAGTTCTGTAGGTAAAGGTTGGTTTGACCCAGGGCGTCATTAGCCGAATACATCGTATTGGCAAAGTCGCCACCCTGCATTCCGGCCACGCTCGAATCGGGATCGCTGCCGTTGATGAACAGGCGCAAACCAGGCAGACAAACCCCACCCGGCAGCACAAACGTGAACAGTAACGTCTCAACGCCCGACGTCAGATCGACCTTCAGCCCGTTGGAGCCTATCCCGTGGAAGTCGGACCCCAACACGCCGTAGGCCTGCGAATTGTCGGTCCAGCCACCTGCCGCCACACTGTTGATCGAGAAAGCGGCGTTGGCCAGCGATGAGGGCGTAACGACAGACACCTGTGCGCTACCCCAGTTGTACTGAGCCTGCGTAAAGTTTGGCCGCCCATACACCTCGTAGCGACTCAGGGGAATGTTGTAGCGAAGTGTATACTCAACCGTCTGAGCCATGCCTGTCAGGCCAAGACATAGTAGATAAACGAATAAACAAAGCGTTTTCATAGCCAAAAAATAAATGTTCGTAGTAACTAACGGATCAAAACCGGGTGAGGACGTACCCGGCCGGGTACGTCCTCCGCCCAGTCATTAAGGAATCTGCTCCAGCATGAAGTCGAAGTTGTACAGCTGGCCACTGTTCATCTGCGTACTGGTCTGGTAATTGGTGATCAGGTTCGTGAAGATCAATGAGGTGTCATTCGACGTTCCCTGGTATTTGACCTTGCCATCCATGTTCACATCCCCGAAATAGTACCCCAGTGCATTGTTGTAGTTATACAAGGGGTTCGTACTACCGGTCTGTGCGCCGATCACTTCAGAGAAAATCAAGATCAGGTCATTGGCCGTGCCCTGGTATTTGACCTTACCATTGTGGTTGGCATCGCCCGCCCACAGGGCCTGTTTGCCATTGACCGTGGTCTGCTCCCAGCCTTCGTAGTCATACACGCCAATCGTCTTGTTATAAAGTTGGGGGGCCGTCATGGTAGTGAAGTCAACCAACGTACCTGTGGCCGACAGCGGAAGGCTGGTAGCGGTCATGGCACCCAGGTGATTGCGGTGTTTCACACTCACGTAGAAACTGCCGGTCAGGCCCGAGAAACTTAGTGGCGATACACCATCACTGGCCAGCACCACATCACCGTCGCGTTGAACAAGCGCCGAACGGGTTGCCACCACCAGCGACAGGTTACCTGGGCTACGCAATTCAACGAATACCCAGTCAACGATCGCGTCGCCGGTACCCACATTCTGGGCCGTTACACTGGCAGGCATGGTTTCGCCACCGCCACCATTGACATGCGCGAAACGAGTGCTGGCAAGCGCGGTGTAGGGTTCAGTCAGGGGCAGGAATTGCTGGCTGCGCAGGTCATCCCGCATCAGCCCACCGGTTCCGCCAATCAACGCACCCTGCAACAGCACTTTCAGCCGTAATACTACGCCACCAGGGCTGACCGGCTGTTGAACCAGTACACTCACCGTCGCTACGTCACACTTACCGGCACTATTACACACACTGTAGGTAAAATTGGCCGGGCCAGTATACCCAGGGGCAGGCGTGTAAGTGTAGGCGCCTGTGGGGCTCATCACCACCGTGCCACTGGCGGGCTGACCACTGGTGAAGGTCAGCGGCAGGCCCTGCGGGTCGCTGTCGTTGGCCGCTACCGTACCCGTCACCGGCGTGTTCACCCCCGTCAGCAGGGCGTCGTCGACCGCTACCGGAGCCAGCGTGGTGTTGGCAGGCGGAGTCGGTTGTACGTTGACGCTCACCACCGCCGTGGCACACAGGGCAGGCGTGGCCTTGTCGCAGACCTGGTAGGGGAAGCTCACCACCCCCGTGAAGCCCGCTGGCGGGGTGTAGGTGATGGTGCCGTTGGCATTGACGATGGCCGTACCCGCTGCTGGCTGCGAGACCAGGGTGGGGGTGGCCAGTTGCCCGTTGAGGGCTGTCGCCGAGTCGGGGTCCACATCGTTGGCCCGCACCGCAATCACCACCGGCACGCCCGAGGTAGTCTGGGTGTTGTCGTTGTTGGCGGTTGGCCGTGCATTGTCCGTTGTCAGGTCTGGCACCACATTGATGCTCACGCAGGTGTTCATGCTCAGGCCCGCCGTGTTGGTAGCGGTGTAGCAGAAGCTGACCATACCCGTGAAATTGGTAGGCGGTGTGTAGGTATAGGAGCCCGTTGGACTCATTACCACTGTGCCGACCGTAGGTGGCGTGGTGACCGAAGCCGTCAGGGGGAGGCCCTGGGGATCGCTATCGTTGGTCAGCACATTACCAGCAACAGGCGTATTGGGCTTCGTCAGGGTAATATCAGGCGCTGTAACCGGTGGCAAACTGGCTGGTGCATTCACCGTGATATAGGCGGTAGCCACTGTACACAACACAGGCGACCCGCTGTCGCAAACCTGATACGTGAAGTTATCCGTTCCAACGAAGCCTGGGGCAGGCACAAAGCTATAACTACCCGTCGACGTGAATACAACCGTGCCGTTTATCGGGTTGGTCAGCTTACTGAACGTCAGCGTTTGACCAGCGTTGGGGTCACTATCGTTCGTGGCTACCGTTCCGGTTACCGGGGTATTCCTCGTTGTCAACAGCTGGTCGTCAATCGCAACGGGAGCAACGTTGGTTACACCGGCTGGCGGCGTTGGATCTACCGTGAACGTTACCACGGCAGTTGTACACTGTACCGGAGAACCCGTATCGCATACCTGATACGTCACCTGTTCGACCCCCGTGAAGCCGGCCGGTGGCGTGTAAGTCACCGTTCCATTGGGATTCACCGTGGCCGTGCCCTGCGTTGGTCCGCTCACAATGGTCGGATTGCTCAGGGGGAGCCCTTCCGGGTCACGGTCGTTGGCCAGCACATTCACCGTTGTTGGTACACCGGCGGTGGTGCGGGTCGCATCGTTCAGGGCAATGGGCCTATCATTGGCTGGCGTTGGGTTTGGCACCGGCGTCAGGGTCAACGTGCTGGTTGTGCAGGCGGGCGGTGTGGCCCCGTCACATACCTGAACAGGTACTGTTACCGGAGCCGTTTGACTGCCTGGAGCCGTATAGGTGTAGCTACCGTTCGGACTCATGGAGAAGCCAGCGGGCGGCGTACCAATAACCGAGGCCGTCAGCGGTGTTCCTTCCGGGTCTTTGTCATTGGTCAGGACATTGCCTGTCGTCAACGTACCCGGAATAAAGGTGTTCACGTCGGGGGTAACCAATGGCGGCTGATTAACCGGCTGTTGAACCAGCACGCTCACCGTCGCTACGTCACACTTACCGGCACTATTACACACACTGTAGGTAAAATTGGCCGGGCCAGTATACCCAGGGGCAGGCGTGTAAGTGTAGGCGCCTGTGGGGCTCATCACCACCGTGCCACTGGCGGGCTGACCACTGGTGAAGGTCAGCGGCAGGCCCTGCGGGTCGCTGTCGTTGGCCGCTACCGTACCCGTCACCGGCGTGTTCACCCCCGTCAGCAGGGCGTCGTCGACCGCTACCGGAGCCAGCGTGGTGTTGGCAGGCGGAGTCGGTTGTACGTTGACGCTCACCACCGCCGTGGCACACAGGGCAGGCGTGGCCTTGTCGCAGACCTGGTAGGGGAAGCTCACCACCCCCGTGAAGCCCGCTGGCGGGGTGTAGGTGATGGTGCCGTTGGCATTGACGATGGCCGTACCCGCTGCTGGCTGCGAGACCAGGGTGGGGGTGGCCAGCTGCCCGTTGAGGGCTGTCGCCGAGTCGGGGTCCACATCGTTGGCCCGCACCGCAATCACCACCGGCACGCCCGAGGTGGTCTGGGTGTTGTCGTTGTTGGCGGTTGGCCGTGCATTGTCCGTTGTCAGGTCTGGCACCACATTGATGCTCACGCAGGTGCTGGCGCTCAGGCCCACCGTGTTGGTAGCGGTGTAGCAGAAGCTGACCGTACCGGTGAAGCCGGTGGGCGGCGTGTAGGTATAAGAGCCTGTGGGGCTCATCACCACCGTACCAACGGTTGGCGGCGTGGTGACCGAAGCCATCAGCGGAGCACCCTGAGGGTCCACGTCATTCGTCAGCACATTACCCGTCACCGGTTTGTTGGGCGATGTATTGGCAATATCGGGTGTTACAACTGGCGGCAGGCTCGTGTTGGGTTGTACCAGCACGCTCACCGTAGCCACATCACACTTACCCGCACTATTGCAAACGGAGTACGTAAAGCTATCGGGACCAATATAACCAGGGGTAGGCGTATAAGTGTAGCTACCCGCGGGCGACATCACCACGACGCCATTTGCAGGTTGCCCTGGCGCGTAGGTCAGCGGCAAGCCCTGCGGGTCGCTGTCGTTAGCCGCTACCATACCTGTGGCAACCGTATTAGGCGATAGCAACAGGGCATCATCAATGGCTACGGGTGCCAGCGTGGTATTAACCGGTGGCGTTGGCAGCACATTCACGCTCACTACCGCCGTGGCACACAGGGCAGGCGTGGCCTTGTCACAAACCTGATACGGGAAGCTCACCACGCCCGTGAAACCGGCTGGTGGCGTGTAAACGACCAGGCCGTTCACCACACTGGCCGTTCCTGCTATGGGCTGACTCACGATCACCGGAGCAGCAAGCTGGCCCGCCAATGTAGTCGCACTGTCCGGGTCGGTATCGTTGGCCACTACATTGATGGTTACCGATACACCCGCCGTCGTTTGTGTATTATCGCTGTTGGCGACCGGTGCCTCATTACTCAATGGAGATGGCACAGGATTAACATTCACCGTTACGCAGGCACTACTGCTCTGAGCAGCACTATTGCTGGCGCTGTAGCAGAAGCTGACCACTCCGGTAAACCCGACTGGCGGGGTGTAGGTATAACTGCCCGTCGGCGACAGGGTTACCGTACCGGCTGCTGGCGAACTAAGCAAGCCGACTGTCAACGGTAATCCCTGCGGATCGCTGTCATTGGTCAATACATTACCCGACACTGGCGTGTTGGGGTTGGTGTTGGCGATATCAGGCGCTGCCACCGGTGGCAGGGCGGCCGGAGGAGCCTGAACCAGGATATCAACTGTAGCTACGTCACATTTACCGGCGCTATTGCAAGCCAGATACACGAAGCTGGTTGGCCCAACGTACCCAGGAGCAGGTGTATAGGTGTACGACCCATTGGGCGACATCACCACCGTGCCACTGGCGGGCTGACCACTGGTGAAGGTCAGCGGCAGGCCCTGCGGGTCGCTGTCGTTGGCCGCTACCGTACCCGTCACCGGCGTGTTCACCCCCGTCAGCAGGGCGTCGTCGACCGCTACCGGAGCCAGCGTGGTGTTGGCAGGCGGAGTCGGTTGTACGTTGACGCTCACCACCGCCGTGGCACACAGGGCAGGCGTGGCCTTGTCGCAGACCTGGTAGGGGAAGCTCACCACCCCCGTGAAGCCCGCTGGCGGGGTGTAGGTGATGGTGCCGTTGGCATTGACGATGGCCGTACCCGCTGCTGGCTGCGAGACCAGGGTGGGGGTGGCCAGCTGCCCGTTGAGGGCTGTCGCCGAGTCGGGGTCCACATCGTTGGCCCGCACCGCAATCACCACCGGCACGCCCGAGGTAGTCTGGGTGTTGTCGTTATTGGCCACAGGCCGTCCATTGTCCGTTGTCAGGCCCGGCACCACATTGATGCTCACGCAGGTGCTGGCGCTCAAACCGACTGTGTTGGTAGCGGTGTAGCAGAAGCTGACCGTGCCCGTGAAATTGACAGGCGGCGTGTAGGTGTAGGTCCCGTCGGGGGCCATAGTTACCGTGCCGGCTGTAGGTGGCGTGGTGACCGAAGCCGTCAGGGGCAGGCCCTGGGGATCGCTATCGTTGGTCAGCACATTACCAACGACAGGCGTATTGGGCTGCGTCAGGGTAATATCAGGCGTCACAGCTGGCGCTACTGGCTTAACCGTTACCGTAACGGTTGCTGTCGTGCAGGTCGTCGGCGTTAATTTATCGCAGAGTTGATAGACGACCGTATACGTACCCGGCACCGTACCGATGGCTACACTCACTGAGCCCGTTGCGGGATCCAGCGAAAGGCCTGCCGGGTATGTACCTACCGGCGAGACCGTGGCGTTGCCCGCAGCGCCCAGCGTGGCCGGCAGCCCATTCACGGTATCATTGGTCGTAACGTTGGCCACAGCCACACCGCCTGTACCTGCCGAAACAGTACCCGAATCCGGGCCCGCCGTTAGGCTCGATGTTACCGTCACCACCGCGGTAGTGGTCATACACGTTACTGGCGTCAGTTTATCACAAAGCTGATACACTACTGTATACGTACCCGGCACAGTGCCCACCGCCACACTCACCGAGCCCGTCGCGGGGTTCAGCGTAATGCCTGCGGGGTAAGTACCTACCGGCGAGACCGTGGCGTTGCCCGCAGCGCCCAGCGTAGCCGGCAGCCCATTCACTACATCGTTGGCAACGACGTTCAGGATAGGCGTCCCACCAGCACCGGCGCTAACCGTGCCCGAATCAGGCGTTGTATTGGTGAACGCACCTACTGTTATGGTTACTACCGAGGTGGCACAGGTAGCGGGCGTCAGCTTATCACACAACTGATACACAACCGTGTACGTACCGGGCATGGTACCTACCGCTACACTTACCGAGCCCGTTATAGGATCAAGCGTAATGCCTGCGGGGTAGGTCCCTACCGGCGAAACAGTAGCATTTCCAGTGGCACCCAGCGTAGCCGGTACACCATTCACCACATCGTTGGCTGCTACGTTCGGAACAGCAACGCCTGAACTGGCCGTGCCCGTATCTGGCAGGGCCGTTACACTGGCAGTGATGGTCACCGTGGCTGTGGTGGTGGTGCAGGTCGCTGGCGTCAATTTGTCACAAAGCTGATACACAAGGGTATACGTACCCGGTGCTGTCCCAACGGCAGCATTCACCGCGCCCGTTGCCGGGTTGAGTGTGATGCCTGCAGGGTAGGTGCCAACCGTCGAAACGGTAGCGTTGCCCGCAGCGCCCAGCGTGGCGGGCACGCCGTTCACTACATCATTGACTGCTACATTCGGAATGGCTGTGCCGCCGGTGCCTGCGCTGACTGTGCCTGCATCCGGACTAGCCGTTACACTTGGTGTGATCGTGATCGCAACTGCCGCCGTAGCACAAGTAGCTGGTGTCAGCTTGTCACAAAGTTGGTAGACAACCGTATACGTACCCGGTGCTGTTCCCCCAGCTACACTCAGCGAACCCGTCGCCGGGTTGAGTGTGATGCCTGCGGGGTACGTGCCTACTGTTGAAACAGTGGCGTTCCCCGTAGCGCCTAATGTGGCCGGAACACCGTTCACCACATCATTGGCTGCTACATTCGGAATGGCCGTTCCGCCTGTTGCGGGAGCAGTGCCCGAATCCGGGGCCGCTGTTACGCTCGATGTTACGGTCACCGTAGCCGTCGTGGTCGTGCAGGTCGTCGGGGTCAGCTTATCGCATAATTGATAAACGACCGTATACGTACCGGGTGCTGTTCCTACCGCTACGCTTACACTGCCTGTCGATGGAGTCAGCGTGATGCCTGCAGGGTAGGTGCCAACCGTCGAAACGGTAGCGTTGCCCGCAGCGCCCAGCGTGGCGGGCACACCGTTCACTACATCATTAGCCGCTACATTCGGAATGGCCGTTCCGCCTGAACTCGCATTTATCGTCCCTGCGTCTGGATTAGCGGTTAGACTTGGGCTTACCGTTACTGTAGCTAGCCCCGTTGAACAGGTCACCGGTGTCAGCTTGTCGCAGAGTTGATAGCCAATCGTATAGGTACCCGGAGCCGTTCCCACGGCAACGCTCACAGAACCTGTGGCGGGGTCCAATGTAATCCCCGGTGGGTACGTCCCTACCGGCGAAACGGTGGCATTCCCCGCAGCGCCCAGCGTGGCGGGTACACCGTTCACTGCGTCGTTGGCCGCTACATTCGGAATAGCCGTGCCACCGGTGCCTGCGCTGACTGTGCCTGCATCAGGACTGGTGGTACCACCGGCGTTTACCGTTATGGTAATCGTTGTGGTGGCACAACTCGGCGTAGTGGCCGTTGTGCACAGCTGGTAAGTCAGCGTATAGGTGCCCGGCGCTGTGGTGTTCGCCACAGTTACCGCGCCTGTAGCCGGATTCAATAGAATGCCCGGTGGGTACGTACCCACCGGCGCAATCGTCGCGTTGCTCCCCAGTACAACTGGCTGACCACCAACCAGATCATTGGTCGTCACATTCGGAACGGCAGTTCCGCCTACGCCGGCAATCACCGCTCCGTTATCAGGGGTGGGTGATGGACAGGGAACAATCGATACCGACACGGGGCCGGTCGTGTTACCATAGCAACTGGTGGCTACATCAAAGTAGGCGGCGTAATACAAGCCGGTTGTCACCTGGGTGGGGTCTGCGACCCGGTTGGCCTGTGTAGCGGGCGTACCGGTATGCCAGGTGATCAATGTGCCAGAGGGCGGTGTGCCAACAAGATGGGTTGTTAGATCGACCGTAGTGGCCGGGCACACATTGTTGATCGGGGCGCAGGCAGTAATGGTCACCGTCAGTGAACCCGTTGTGTTACCGTAACAACTGGTGGCCACATCAAAGTAGGCGGCATAATATAGGCCTGCTCCTACCTGAGTGGGGTTTGCCACCAGATTGGCCTGTGTAGCGGGCGTGCCCGTGTGCCAGGTGATCAGTGTGCCGGAGGGCGGTGTCTCTGTCACGTGCGTGGTCAGATCCACGGTGGTAGCAGGGCACACGTTACTAGCCGTTACTTGGGCATACGCGTAGCTATTTCCTAACAGGACCAGCAAAAAGAGCCTGATCAGGAAAGCCACATTAACGTTTTTGGTATAACTGTTCATGCAACGTTCGTTCTATTTTTTGAGCATCGATCCATTGGATCAGTGCGACGGGCATTTCATCAATAATTGGATAGCAGTGGGGTGCCCCACCAGCGCTTCAGGTAGCGTAGGCAGCTACTGCTGAGTCAGTTATGACATAGCGCCATAACTGACTCAGCAGTAGCTATTTCAGCGTTGGTACTGCCGAGCCGACGGGACAGGCCACTGCCGTATTCGCCGTCATGGTAGCCGAATTGTTCGCCGTATTGCTCTCGCCCGTCGTTGCTACGCTGCCAGTGAATGTTGGCGTACTACCAACCGCAGCGGCTAATGGCGTAACAGGCACGGCAAACGTTGTACTGGCCCCGTTGGCAATCGGACCCGCATTTGTACAGGTCACCGTCTGGCCCAGCGTCGAACAACCAAATCCGTTGGTCGTGAATGTTGCTGGTGCGGTCACACTGGCCGGTATGGTCAGGGTAGTGGTGATGGGGCCGGTTGTTGGTATGGTGCCAATGTTGCTGACGCTGACAGGGATCGTGCTGGTCTGGCCGGCAACCAGGGGCGGGCCAGGCTGGCCAATGGCGGTGATCAGGTCAGGCTGGCCACCTACTGCGGCAGTAGACGTACCCGTGTTGTTTGTCGTGCTGATCTCCTGCGTAGTAGCTACCGTATTGGTAAAGCTCAACGTAGTGCCAACTGTTGCCAGTGCGGGGGTAATCGGTACGGCGAAGGTGGTGCTGGCCCCGTTCGTAATTGGCCCGGCATATGTACAGCTGACACTCGTGCCTGTTGTAGCGCACCCAAAACCGTTGCTCGTAAAGGTAGCCGGTGCCGATACGTTGGCCGGAAGCGTCAGGGTAGTGGTAATGGGCCCCGTTGTTGCCGCCGAACCAGTATTGCTGACGGTGATGGGGAGGCTGCTGGTCTGATTCGCAACCAGCGTTGGCGATGGCACACCGATCGACGTGGTCAGATCGGCAAGGCCGACAACCGGAACAACCGGCGAGCAGGAACCCGTTGCCTCTGGCGACGTGACTGTCAGCGTACGGTTGCCAATGGCCCCCGATCCATCATATGAAATGGGGATAGACAGCGTAGTCTGTCCCGTCATTAGTACGGACGTTACCGAAGCCGGTACCGACGTAAAGCCCGGGCCTGTTACTGAAGTCAGGGTAATATTGCCGTCCCGGGTCGTTGTGATCGGAATTGTCAGCAGGCCCGTTGAGGGCGTACCCACCACAAATTCACCGGCCAGCGTAGCGGCTGCGCAGTTGCCAAACGTGAAAGCTCCTTCTTTAACCCGCCATAACACCTCTGTGCCATTATTGGCGTAGAATGTTCCGGGGCTGGTTATCCCGGCGTTGATCGGGCCGAAAGCGGCATCGTTGGTATCGACGGCATTATCAAGCCCGTCATTATCCGAGTCGACACCAGACAGGGTGATGCCTGCTTCAACAGTATCTAGTTTTGTATCGTTGTCACTGTCCAGGTCGAGGTAATCGGGCAGGTCAGCGCCATCGGTATTTACGGGCAGCAACCCACCGGTACCCGCGTAGGCCGTCAGTAAACCCTGTGCATTGACGGCCGTACCCGGCGCAATGTAACCAGCCGTCGACTGCGCTTCGATGTTATCAGGAATACCATCGTCGTCAGCGTCCAGATCGAGTAGGTCGGCTACGCCGTCGCCATCGGTATCCACCAGGTTACCGCCTTCGGTATCATCCAGAATGCCGTCGTTATCATCATCCAGGTCATTGGCGTTAGCCACGCCGTCACCATCAGTATCCAGTACCGGTACACAGGCGGTAGTGGCGTCAAACACAATACTGCCGTTGCCATCAAACGTAAAACCGGCAGCCTGTGCGTTAGTTTCCGTTCCATTTTTGGTGTACACGATATCGAATGACGATACACCCACGAAGCTCAGGGCTACCGCAAACTGGGGCGAAGCACCTGACGATTGCTCAATTGTACCCTGGAACCGAACGATCGAGGCACCATTAACAAGACTTGTATTGGTTGGCGTGTTTAATTTATACGAATAGAGTTCTGACCGCTTCACCTCAATTCCCTCCAGCCGGGTCGAACCGCTGGTCGTGATCCGGTCGAGGTCACCCACTGTAAACGACGCCTGGAAGGGAACAGGAATGTTCGTACCAGACTTCACGGCCGTCCACCGAACGGTTGCGGTTGAGTTTGAACCAAACAACTGGAATTGAGCCTGTGACCCCACGTTCGAAAAGTTCACAGGTTCAGTTGTCGTCAATGTAGAGCTGGTCGTTGTGTAACTCAGGACATCAGCAATCATGTCGATCGATTGTCCGTTCAGGGTGGCTACATTGCTGTAGCGTGCCAGTTTGTTGGCGCCCGTACCTGTGTTTGATGAAGGGGCGGTAAACGTAAAGACGGTGAACCCGTTCTGTCCCGGAATTGGGCAGGCAGCAACCCGAACGCCCACTGTTGCCGAAGCCGTTGTGGTACAGCCGTTGGCATCCGTTACCGTTACCGAATACGTACCCGGCACTACATTGGTCAGGTTCTGCGTGGTAGCGCCATTGCTCCAGGCGTAGGTGAACGGCGAACGCCCCCCCGTTACCGCCAGATTAACGGCTCCGTCGGCCGTTGATAAACCGCTGGCGCTGGTTGCTGTGGCCGTAGCGCCCAGCGACCGGTACTGAACAAACGGATAATACACGGGTAAACTCGTGATCAGGCTCACCAGGCTGGCCACCCGAATCTGAACTTCGTCGAAATCTTTGGTGGTCACAAAACCCAGCGTCCGTTGGCCAGACCCAGATAACAGGGCCAGATCGAGCAGCGACGATGAAGTGGAGGTTTCCTGCTGAACACCGTTGAGGTATGTGATAATGGTCGTAGACCCCAACAGGTTGGCACCCAGTCCACTGGCGTTTCCAACAACGTACCCAGCCGTGGCGCCCGCGCCAAACACGGTTGTACCACCGGCATCGACGGAGATCCGGCCTCCGGTGCCAATGCCGAGTACGGTATTGATCGACGCAAAGTTGGTCAACGTGGCGTCGATTACGTTCCCTGAATTGGATACGCTGCCACTGGTCAGAAAACCACCAACACCACCTGTCCGGGCCGACACGACCGACGCCCCGGCGAAGTTGTTGGTTGTCAGTGTGCGGTAGTTACAGGGTATGGTCTGAGCCTGTAACGGCGTGGTTCCCAGCCAGCCGGCCAGCAATAGTACTAGAGACAGCGTTAGTCGGCTCAGTAAGGGTAGCGCGTGTAACGTGGTCTGGTTGGAGAAAGCGTGTAGATTTTTTTTCATCGCAATTGACTGATTCATCTATATTTAATTTTCACTGGCTGCAAACTGACGACAAAATCTGCGGCTAATCACCAGCGGCGGATCGAGTCTGGTATGCATATTGTTAGGTAACAGTTCGGGCACCCTCGCCAATCGACGACTTGCTTTACCGACGTGGCCCCTAGAAACGCCTATACCGGCTACGAAAGCCGGTAATGAACGATGCTACACAGCGCCGCTCTGTACCAAACAATAGCACAAGTGACGGCTACGTTAACTATTCGTCAGAACTGAAACAGGCTCCACGCCCGCACCCCGGATTCTACCGTTGATGCCATTGGGCTCACAACACATACGGGTGTTGCGTTACGTTAGGGAGAGATTCCCCCGGGAGAGAAGAAGAAAGGAAGACGCCGTCCGAGAGGACAATGAAGATACCGGTCAGTACCCTCGGGTGTTGGCTGAATTCCGGAGAGCCTGCAGCGCCAACTGCGGGCTTCTCTATTTTGACTACCTACTCACCTGCTAACCGTTGATCTACATGGCTCTGTCATAGCCAGGTAGCTTATACCTGTGACAAAGCAGCGTAACCCGACAATCACTACATCCACTCACTTTCTGAATAGATCAATAAGTAAGCCTGAACACTACGGCAAAAGCCGCTCGTAGTGCGTTGGAATAACCATCATCACACACTGACCGTCAATTTCTGTTCCTTTATCGCGTTAACTGGCCATACAAATAGTTAACCGCTTCATTTTTAAGTACACGAACCTATTAATCAGTAGCTTAGCTATAAAAATAATTATTTAGATTCCACGATTCACAGAAATTAATCGTACCCATACGTGGTATTGGCAAGGAAAATGCGGGACATATTGTAAATTAAAAAGTGCATCACTTTACAAAAAATATATATCTAATATTGCCTGATTTTTCTCATCAGTAACTCATCCTAAGAAGCGGTTTGAGTTAGTTTTTCGTCGCGTAGCCGCACTGGCAGACCCACCCTAATGGCTGCAGAAAATGGAGCTGCTTGAGTTAGCCAACTCAACCACCTTCCTGCGCGTGGTCAGCCCATACAAACATCAGCCAGTTGAGCAGGCTTCGCATACCATTGCCTCCTGTACAGCTACAGGGAAGCGCGGCAGCCCTACTCTGCAATGAACCGCAGCATTGTCACGGATAGTGGGGGATCTAGAACCGGTATTGTGTCCTGATTGTCAGCAGGTTGTCGGGGGCGTCATTTTCGTAGCCAGGTACGTTGGTCGCTTCGTTGACGGGGATATCATACCAGAGAAGTAGTTTCAGATTGCTGTTGACATAGTAGAGGTAACCCAACCCGAGCGTATTATACCGGATATCAGCCCAGGTGAATTTCCCGTCTAACTGCTTCCCGGCCGCCTGCGTGTTGGGGTCGTACCAATCGTATTTAGCTACGAACTGGTGCTTCTCGCTGCCCAGGTGCTGAAGGTAATAGACATACGCGCCGTTGAACTGCCGGACATACAATGGACTGGCCGTTGGAGCCGATACCGGATTCGGGATGAGGCCCGGCGTTTCGGTGCTGGCCTTATTGGCCGTTTGTGTGCCCTGAATGTATTCGGCCCGGAACTCAGTACGGCCTTTCCGGTTCGGGATACGTACCTGGAGATCGGCCCCGTAGTAGCGGCGGGGGGCCAGCGCGCCCGCAGGCACCGCTGTGCCGTCTACCACGAAAGCGGGCGAATCGGCCGAGCCGTTCATGCGGTAAATCTCGTTGGTGAACTGACCAATGCCGCCCCAGTACCCCGACACACTGCCGGTTACCTGCACACCCGACCTACCCAATAGCTGCGGCTTGATGGTCAGTCGGCTGATGACATCTTTATGCCCGTCATAATCGCTGACGCTGGCCAAACCCGGACCATTGAACAGACCAACGTCTAGCTTCAGGAAGTGTAACGGATGCGCTGGATTACGCGGTTCGAACGTCAGCATCGCGCCCAGGTCACGTTCGGTCCGCATCAGCAGTTGCGACATCCGGCCCCGCTCCGGCGATTCCCGGTCTGCCGATCCGTAATTGACCTCGAAGCCAAACGGACGGGCAAACAGGCCAGCCGTGATATGAAACATATCCAGTTTATGTTCGTAATAACGGCCCCAGAAATCACGGGTTTGCATACCGCGTTCGGTACCGTCGAATTGAAAGACGAACAGCACCGTTGGCCGTTTTTGGGCATCGAAATGAGCGTAATCGATGCGCAGCCGACCCCGGCGCACGCTGAAGCGACTGTCGACACCCGCTGGCAAATCGCCTCCATTGAAGCTACGCTGCCCCGGCGTTTGGCCAATCTGGAACTGCGGCTGAATATAGCCGGAGATGTTCACGTATTCGTACTTGTTGACAATGGCCTGCAAGGCCTTTTGTCGCGTCGTGTCAATGCTGCTCTCGGAGAGGTTCCCCTGTTGCTGCGCAATGGCCTGTACGCTACCAAGGAGCAGCACAAACAGCCAGCGAAATTGATTCGTTTTCATGTTTACGGTTCATATTGGTAGGGTACTGGCAAAAGAAGACCTGACCATAACAGGTGCTACAGTGAGGGTAGTAAGCACCGCCGATTAAAGCGGTGCCTGATCATGAAGAGGTGGGTGATTAGCCGAGAATCCAGCGGAAAAGCATAAATAAGGTCGCCGACAGCAGAATAGCCGCTGGCAACGTAAGCACCCAGGCCAGCAAAATGCTTTGTACTGTTTTGGCCTGTAGGTTTTTAATGCCCTTGCTGGCAACCATCGACCCGGCGATACCCGACGATAAGGCGTGGGTCGTGCTAACGGGTAATGTGTACCAGGATGCCAGGCCAATCGTTGTGGCTGCTACCAGTTCGGCCGACGCGCCTTGTGCATAGGTCAGGTGCGACTTACCGATCTTTTCGCCCACCGTCACCACGATGCGTTTCCAGCCGATCATGGTGCCGAAACCCAGCGAGAGCGAGATCATCAGGATCACCCAGAAGGGCGCGTGGTCGGTGAACGCACGGATCCCTTTCTCTTCTTTCACGGCGGCCGCTTTCAGCTCTTCTTTATCAGCCGCACTCAGTTTCACATCTTCGCTGGCAATCAGTTTCTTGCTGTTGCTGCTGATCGTCAATAACGCTTTACGAATCAGGAGCGATTCTTCTTTCTTATACGTATTGGCCGCTACAACAGGCGCCAGATTGGCAATGCTGGTGTTGATCTTTTGCAACCGCTCCACATCGCTCTTTGCTAAATGAGTGGTATCGATCCGAGCAGTAATCTGCTGAATCTTGGTCAGATCCGGTTTCAACTGTGCTATATCAATACTGGTATTGAGCGCGAAGAAGGTAGGCAGCACACCGATCAGAATGAGCATGACCAGGCCAATCCCCTTCTGCCCATCGTTACGGCCGTGGAAGAAGCTAACCAGCGTACAGGTGAAGATCAGCAGGATACGAATCCAGCCGGGCGGCGTTTCTCCCGGCGTTGGTTCGTCGAAGATCTGCTTCCGAATCTGTTTGCTCAGCGTACGGCGCAGCGTGAACATCAGCACAATGGCCAGGCTAAAACCGATCAGCGGCGAGAGCAGCAGCGCCGAAAACACTTCTTTCACTTTGTCCCAGTTCACAGCGGCAACTCCCATCGTGTTGTCGGGCAGCAAGGCATAGCCCAGGCCTACGCCAATAATAGCACCGATCAGGGTGTGGGAGCTGGAGGCGGGCAGGCCAAAATACCAGGTGCCGAAGTTCCAGATGATGGCCGACAACAACAGGGCCAGCACCATGGCAATGCTGTGATACACGTTCTGATCGATCAGCAGCTCGACGGGCAGCAGGTTGACGATGCTCATGCCCACGCCCACTCCCCCGGTGATGACCCCGATGAAGTTGACGATGCCCGACCAGACCACGGCCTGGGTGGGTTGCAGCGAGTTGGTGTAGATGACCGTGGCCACGGCGTTGGCCGTGTCGTGAAAGCCGTTGATGAATTCGAAGGCGCAGGCCGCCAGTAAACAGAAGACGAGAAGAAGAAAAACGCCGGTCTCTAAGCCGAACATACAGATTGTAAGTTAGTTACGAAAAGTACTCATTAATAATTCGCTGCAAAGTTGAGTACGATCGAAATCAGAACGGCCAAATCAATATTAACAGATTATTATGTTGTTAACATTAGGGTAATATTTAGGTAACAAACACAAAAAACCCCGAACGAATCTTCCGGTCAGGAAGTGTTCGGGGCCAGTATTCTCCAGGGTTTTCTTACCCCAATAGCCAGCGGAAAAGCATGAATAAGGTTGCCGACAAGATAACGGCAACAGGGAGTGTTAGCACCCAGGCCAGCGCAATACTCTGCACCGTTTTGGCCTGTAAGTTCTTGATTCCCTTGCTAGCCACCATGGCCCCGGCAATACCCGATGAAAGGGCATGCGTGGTACTGACCGGCGCTTTGAAGTTTGGGATCAGCCCCGAAGCCAGGCCAATCGTTGTGGCTGCTACCAGTTCGGCCGACGCGCCTTGTGCATAGGTCAGGTGCGACTTACCGATCTTTTCGCCCACCGTCACCACGATGCGTTTCCAGCCGATCATGGTGCCGAAACCCAGCGAGAGCGAGATCATCAGGATCACCCAGAAGGGCGCGTGGTCGGTGAACTTACGCAGCCCTTTCTCTTCGACAGTCGCTGCCAGCGACAAATCTGCCTTATCCTCGACGCTTAGTTTCACGGCGTCGCTCTCAATCAGTTTACGCACATTGCTGCTGATGGTCAACAACGATTTACGGATCTCAATGGCGTCTTTTTGCGCATACGTACCAGTTGCGAGCGCCGGTTGCAAATCAACCAGATTGGCATTGATTGTTTTGATCCGGTCCAGATCAACGGCTGATAGCTGGCTTTTATCGATCATCCCTACCTTCTGCTGAACAATCGCCAAATCAGGGCTAAGCTCCTTGATATTCAACCGCGTATCGATGGCGAAATAGGTAGGCAAAATTCCGATCAGGATCAGCATGACCAGACCGATCCCTTTCTGCCCGTCGTTACGGCCGTGGAAGAAACTGACCAGCGTGCAGGTGATGATCAGCAACACACGTACCCAGAAGGGTGGATGCTGCCCTGGATGCGGCTCATCGAAGAGCTGTTTGCGCAGGTCTTTGTTGAGAGTACGACGTAAGACAAACATCAAAATAATGGCCAGGCTAAAACCGATCAGCGGCGAGAGCAACAGGGCGGCGAATACTTCTTTGGCTTTATCCCAGTTCACGGCGGCCACGCCTGCGGCATTTTCGGGTAACAACGCGTAGCCTAGCCCAACGCCCAGAATGGCGCCGATCAGGGTGTGGGAGCTGGAGGCAGGCAGGCCAAAATACCAGGTGCCGAAGTTCCAGATGATGGCCGACAACAACAGGGCCAGCACCATGGCAATACTGTGATACACGTTCTGATCGATCAGCAGCTCGACGGGCAGCAGGTTGACGATGCTCATGCCCACGCCCACTCCCCCGGTGATGACCCCGATGAAGTTGACGATGCCCGACCAGACCACGGCCTGGGTGGGTTGCAGCGAGTTGGTGTAGATGACCGTGGCCACGGCGTTGGCCGTGTCGTGAAAGCCGTTGATGAATTCGAAGGCACAAGCGGCCAACAGGCAGAGGGCCAGAAGAATGAAAATGCCGGTCTCTAAGCCGAACATACAGATAGTGAGTTAGTTATGCCTATTCTCATCCGATTAAGCAAGTACAAAGTTGACCATTGTTTGAAGGAGTTGGGCGATCATCCCGTTAAGAAATTGTTAACCAAAACAAAAAGCCCTCACTAGACAGGCGAGGGCTTGTGCGTATAAGTACTTAACATCGAACTGTGTTCTATACTTTAAAAAATTGCTTGGCGTTGTGTGTTGTTTTCGCTCCAGGCCGAAACGTTGGACCGCCAAGCACTACGTACCCGTAGGCAACGCTACGCGTTGCCTTCTTCGTCGGATAACTGATCTACTTCGGCCTGCATCTGCGCTTCATCTACATTGTCGAGATCGTTGTACAGATCGGCTGGCAGATCGCTATCGTAGCTGGCATTTTCCGACACCATATCGGTCATGTCGGTAGCCACGGCATTATCCGTGTACAGAATCGTATCGGAGGCCTCTTCGTTGCCGGGATTCATGTTATCGGGCTGGCCGTCGATACCCAGATCAGCATAAATAGCTGATTCACTGTTGACATCATCGCCGGGCATATCGCCCCGTTGCTGGTCGGGAATGTTCAGATCCAGATCGTCGTCGTCGTTTTTCATAGTCGTTGCCTGTTTAACGAACTAACACCACCCGACTAACTTTTGTTGGTTTATCCTCGGCAGTGAGCCGCAGCAAATAAACGCCAGCCGGCAACGTACCCAGATCAAGTAAGGCATCGGTACTGCCAACCACTGGTTGTGGCACCACCACTCGCCGTCCGTCCAGGCTCAGCACATCAACCCGCCCGGCATAGGGCACGCGAACCGTAACGTACCGCTCCGTCGGATTCGGGAACGCCCGGATTGTCTCGACTGCTTCTACGGCCAGCACGGTAGTTTTTTCCGATGTATTCCGAACGTAACGCAACCCACCCGATGCGGTGCCGATCACCAGATCGGGCAGGCCGTCGCCGTCGAGGTCCCCCGCTGCTACGGCGAGGCCAATACCGGGGTACCCTAACGTACCCAGCGTGTCGAGCAACGTACCTGGTTGCGTGGGTTGCGTTGCCGGGCGGTACAGCTTGAGTTTCCCGGCCCGTGTGGCCACCAATAGCTCGGGCTGTTTGTCGGCGTTTACGTCGAGCACAACCAACGATGGGTTTCTGGCCAGCAGATCAACGCCAAAGCCGCCATACGAGTCGGTTTGTAGCTGGAAAACCGGCACCGCCAGCGTTCCTGAGTTACGCAGGTACGTGATGTTGCCCGCCGAGCCGCCCACCAGCATATCGAGCTTTCCGTCGGCATCGATATCCGTAAACGCAATGGCTTCGCTGCTGGAATAACCCACCGAGTTGGGTAAGGTCAGTAGCTTTACCGCCGACCGGGTATACTGCACCGCCGCGTTGTTAGCCGCTGCATTGGGCCACCATTGAATGATTGACCCAGTGATTCCGCTGGCGGTGAGCACCAGATCAGGCGAGCCGTTACCATCCAGATCAGCGAACGTAGGGCGCAGGTTGGTCAGCGAATCACTCTGGGTCAGGCCAAGGTAATCGGTCGTCACCAGCGTAAACGCCGGACTGGTCGGTGTGCCCTTGTTCTCGAACTGCCACAGGCCGGCCCGGAAGCCTTTCGCGCCTATATTTCCGCTGTGGCCTACGAGCAAATCCAGGTCACCGTCGCCATCCAGATCGGCCAGTGCCGGAACTGCACTCTCACCGAGATCGATCATGTCGGCCTGGAGAAAATCGGGCTTCACGTACTGGAAATCTGGTTTCGCCGCTGTGCCTACATTTCGGTACAGCAGATTCGACGCCCGGAAATCGAACAGATTACCATCGTTGGTATATACGCTCGGCGACGCCAGCAGATCCGTGCGCCCGTCACCATCGACATCTTCAAAAAACGTAGCCGCAAACGCAGGAAACTGAATCGGATTTTTGGCCGGGAAGCTGGCGTCAAACTTATAGAAATCGGCTTTGGCCGAATTCGCGGTCCGGTTATAGAGCACCGCCACATTTGGGCAGCTAACGTACCCAAACAACAATTCTTTCAGCCCGTCGCCGTCGGTATCGAACATGGAAATGGCGTTGCCGGTATGCAGCGGCCGGGCATTGGGCAGCCCCTGCCGACCACCAGCAGCATCGCAATTGATTCCGAACTGAAAATCGTTGCAGAACTCTTTCTGGAAATTCCCCCAACAAACGCCTATTCGCTTGAAATCAAGCCCGGCGGGAGCCACAGTGCTGGTGCGCTCTTTGCTCATGTTCTGGTAATACACGGCCAGATTGCCGCCCACGTCGAACGCCACTACATCGATATCGCCATCGCCGTCATAATCCTGAATAACGGGCGTATCCAGTCCGGCCACATACAGATTTGAGCGGTTGTTGTTAAATCCTTCGTGGTAAAGGGGCGAGGCAATCGATTGCCAACTCAACGTACCGGCCGTTGTCGACACATTACGCCACACCTGCGCCCCCGACGGAGCCGAGGCGAACAGGTCTTTCTTTCCGTCGCCGTCGTAATCGATCAGCACCATCCAGTTAATGAAGGAAGGGAACTGTTTTTCGTACTGCGGGGCATATTGCCAAACAAACGCACCCGTAGCATCGGTAGCTGCCAGAAACGTGCTGATCTTATCGGTGGTGCGGTCAAACACCACCAGATCGGGGCGGGCGTCGGTATTGAGCGCTATCGTATTGAACTGGCAGGTATTGAGCCCGCCAGCCCAGGCATTGGGCAGCGCCCGGCCCGACACCGTCACCGCGGCGCGTTGATCGTACTCGAACGAGATACGTTGGGCCGTTCCCCGCAAGACAAGGCCCAGGGTGACCAGTAAGCACAGAACCGTCGTAAACCAGTTTTTCATCTTACTTTTGAACGAAATCAGGGGCCACTTATGACATCAACAACCCTCCTCTACGATAAATTTCTGACTTGCAGCGGCGTATCCACCGATACGCGGCAAATTACGCCCAATTGCCTGTTTGTCGCTCTGCGCGGCGACACCTTCAACGCCAACGAATTCGCCCTGCAAGCCCTGGCTACCGGTGCCAGCTACGCCCTTGTCGATGATCCCACGGTGGCCGCAGCGGATGAACGTTGCCTGCTGGTGGCCGATACACTGACCGCCCTTCAGGACCTGGCCCGGCATCACCGTCGCCAGTTTACCTGCCCCGTTATTGGCCTGACAGGTAGTAACGGTAAAACCACGACCAAAGAGCTGATTGCCGCCGTGTTGAGCCGTAGGTACGTTACCGAAGCCACTAAAGGCAACCTCAATAACCACATCGGTGTGCCGCTGACGCTGTTGCGCATCAACCCCGCCACCTGCGAGATAGCGGTGGTGGAAATGGGCGCGAACCACCAGCAGGAGATTGCCCTGCTCAGCCGGATTTGCGAACCCACCCACGGCCTGATCACCAACGTGGGCAAAGCGCACCTCGAAGGATTTGGCGGATTGGCAGGCGTTCGGAAAGGCAAAGGCGAACTGTTCGATTTCCTGGCCAAAACGGGCGGAACGGTTTTCGTAAACGCCCAAAACGAGACGCTGATGGCCATGTACGCTGAACGAGCGTTTGTCAACACCGTTTTTTACCTGACCAACAACCAGCCCGAGCTACTGCTCGAGGCCCCCGTTGCCGTGTACCGCTCGGCCAATGGCGACACCATACAGACGCACCTGCCGGGCCGCTACAATTTTGAGAATATAGCCGCTGCCCTCGCCATTGGCGCCTATTTCGACGTCCCTGAAACGGAGGCCAACGAAGCGGTGGCGGCGTATAACCCAACCAATAACCGGTCGCAGGTGGTGGTGAAAGGCACCAACACCATCCTGCTCGATGCGTACAACGCCAATCCCAGTTCGATGGCGGCCGCCATCAGGCAGTTTGGGCAAAGTCACCCCGGTGGTGATTCTGCTCCGCGAAAGGCGGTGCTCCTGGGCGATATGTACGAACTTGGCGACGAAAGCCCCGCCGAACACGCCGCGCTGGGTACGCTGGTAGCCGAACAGCAATTCGATCTGGTTATTCTGGCTGGTAAAGACATGAAGTACGCCTTACCAGCCTTGCCCAAAGCGTATTATTTCCCCGATAAATTTTCGCTCCACAACTGGATTGCCGACAACCCCATGACCCACACAAACATCCTCATCAAAGGCTCGCGCGGCATGGGGCTCGAAAGCGTGGTGCCGTTCATTTGACGCCTCGCCGTCATTTATTGTCATTACGCTCCGCTGTCATTCGGTAGTCATTCGTTGTTTCTACGACCAACGACTGCCAAATGACAGCGGAGCGTAATGACATTTCCCTTAAACGTTCTGCTCGCGAATTAGTCTTATTAGCAAACAAATCCATTCAACCATGAAAAACACCTTTTTCTCGCTGGCCTTTTTGCTAACGATGCTGGCTTTACCAACACTGGCCCAGACCAATTACGACGCCGAGATCGCCACGATGGAAGCGCAGGACAAAACGCCGCCAGCCAATGGTATTCTATTCGTCGGCAGTTCATCCATCCGCTATTGGGACGGACTGAAAGAAGCCTTCCCGGGCAAACCTGTTATCCAGCGTGGTTTTGGCGGATCAACCATGAGCGACCTGATTCGCTACATACCAAAGCTGGTGTTACCCTATAACCCAAAGCAGATTCTGGTCTACGAAGGTGATAATGACATTGGGCAGCAGAATAAAACGGCCAAAGACGTGTACAGCCAGTTTCTGACTTTTTTTATGCTGGTACGCAAGCAATTGCCAAACGCCAACATCACCTACATTGCCATCAAGCCCAGCCCGTCGCGTCGGAAATCTATGCCTGTTGCTGCTGAGGCCAATCAGATGATCAAACAGTACCTGGCCGGGCAGAAAAATACGGCTTTCGCAGATGTGTACACGCCAATGCTCGGTGCTACTGGGCAACCCCGCCCCGAGCTGTTCAAAGCCGATAGCCTGCACATGACTCCGCAGGGATACGAAGTCTGGAAAAACGTAATTGGTCCGTTGCTGAAATAGCTGGTTGCCTGGTGCATACTTGATTTAACAGGCATTTAACGGGCACTTCACGGCCCTTTAACCAGCGCCGCATAGGTTTGCGCGCTCACCATAGCTGACCCGTGTGGGTACGTTCTCTGTTGAACGGCGCGTAAACCAGATCAAACAAAACGATTATGAAACAGGCATTTGTAGTAGCCATAGCATTAACACTGGCTGTGTTCGGCGCAGCCAGCGCACAGGACAGCAAAGCGGCCAAAAAAATGGCGGCGGCAGAGAAAAAAGCCGAAGTAGCTGCCGATAAACAGGAGCTAAAGTCATTGAAAGCCGACCGCAAGGCCGACAAGATGAACGGCGACAAAGAAGCGTTGAAAGCGGATCGCCAAAAAACGTACCAGGCCAGCAAGAAAATGGTGAAAGACCAGGCCAAAAAAGACGTAGCAGTCGTGAAAGAGAAACTGTAGGGCGCTACCCTCTTAGTCTATACTATCGTGAACCTGATAAATTGCTCGCCTTCCACATGAGCAGTTTGTCAGGTTTTTTTGTTGTACCCAAACTGAACGCGGTTAGCAGCACAGTACCCGCCATACCCAGCCACCGAGCAACCAATGAGTAAACAGTCTTTATACAATCAGTGCCTCGCCTACGTACAACAACGCATCGACACTGCAACGGAGGCCATGCGTGCCGCCCAGGAGTCAGCCAATTCGGAGTCGAAGAGCTCGGCAGGCGATAAATACGAAACCGGCCGGGCTATGGCACAACTGGAACGCGACCGCCACGCCCAACTGCTGGCCGATGCCCAGCGTATGCTTCAGGAACTCCAGCATATCGATCTGGCCCCCCCGACCGTGGTTCGGGCGGGAAGCCTGGTAAAAACGACGCGGGGTACGTTCTTTATCAGCATTAGTGCCGGGCGCATTTCGGTAGATGGCAACGACTATATGGCTGTATCGGCGGCCTCTCCTATTGGCACAGCGCTGCGTGGGAAGCGCATTGGCGATACCGCCCTGTTCAATAACGTCAGGTACGTTATCGAGGCGATCGAGTAGCGAACACCGATACCCACAAAAAAAGGCATACCTAAACTATTTAGGTATGCCTTTTTTTGTGCATTTTTGAGTCATGAATGATAAAGCGAATCAACCGCTCTTAAAAGGAAGCCTGTCGGTGATCATCCTGAAACTGCTCGAAAACCACGAGCGGATGTATGGTTATGAAATTACACAGCAGGTGAAAGCCCTCACGGCGGGCGGCGTGGCCATTACAGAAGGCGCACTATACCCAGCCCTGCATAAACTCGAAGCGGAAGGATTGCTCACGACCCAAACCGAAGTGGTCGACGGCCGGGCACGTAAATACTATTCGCTGACCAGGACCGGCAAAACCGAAGCCGTCAATCGCGTCGATGAACTGATGGCGTTTATGCAAAACCTGCAAACGATCCTTGCTCCCCCTTTCCCAACGCCCAAACCTGCCTTCTAGCGATGCTCACGCCTGCCCAACTCGCTCTCATCGACAAGCATTTACGCAGTGATAACTGGCTGCTCAACAACGACCTCATCGCCGAACTGACCGATCATTACGTCGATGCGATTACAGATAAGCTGGCCCAAAACGTACCGTTCGAGTTGGCTCTTCAAGACGTGCATCGCTCGTTTGGCGGGCGTAAGGGCTTGCTGAAAATGGAGGAGACTTACCAGAAAACGCTGGCGCAGACCAACGCACGCGTGTACCGCGATGCGTTTGAGAAAGCCTTTCGGTGGCCCGGCATTGGCTATACATTACTGGTTTGGGCGTTTTGTTACGGAATTATCCGCACGTTGCCATTCGGTGCTATTTCAGATTCACTCAATCGTCAAAGCGATTTCGCTTTTTTTGGCGCCCTGTGTTTACTTACAGGCGTCTTTATCTATGCATTTGTGGCTATGTATAGGCAACTGCGGTCAGGTATATTTTCGTTTCAGGCAACTTCAGCGCCAACGTTTTTAATGGTTCAATCTACCATTTGGATACTACAGCTTTCTACCTGGCTGCCAATTCGTCATTTCACGGAAAGCCAACCCGCTTTATGTGCGCTGGTGATGACGCTGGTTGTGCTTCACGAATGGGCGGGAATGCACATGCTGGCGCACGTGTACCGTAGGCGAACGGCTTAGTGATTAGCGCGTAGCACGCAACTGGTCAACCTCTGCCTCAGTTAAACCCGTCAGTGCTGAAATAAGCGTGTTATCAAGGCCTTGCCGAATTGCTTTGAGTGCTATCTCCCGATTAGCTTTCGCCTGGCCTTCAGCCAACCCTTCAGCTTTCCCCTCAGCTAAGCCTTCAGCTTTTCCTTCAAGGTAGCCTTCTTCGGTTGCGGTATCGGTTACATTTTTCAGATCCCGGTAGTGTTTCAGGCTATCCTGATACGCCCAGCGATCGGTTTCGTTGAATTGTGCTAATTCTGCCACCTGAAAGAGTTTGGTGAAAATACGTTCCTGCAATCGTTCGGGTATACGCTCCAGCCGAGACAGATTCTTCAGCACATATAGCCACTTTTCATACCGCGTTTCCAGCTCATCTATGGACTTGCTGAACTTGGGCATTTCCAGATAAATGAAGCGCAGTTTGGGAAAGAAAACCCGGTGGGTTTCAATATCCATCAACTGAATGTCGTGCCGGAGCTTATTACGTTCCGCCGGGTCTTCATCAAAAATAAAATCCATCACCGCCACGGTATAAACGCCCGTTTGTCTGAAATCCCAGTCGCCGGTTTGTGCCTGCTCCTGAATGGGAAATGTGGCGTAATAAATGCTTCTGTCTTTAAAGTACTTCTGCCGCGCTTTCTGAATTTCAACGATAAACCGTTCGCCTGTATCGGTCTGGCAGTACAGGTCAAAAACCGCTTTTCGGTCAACAGGCGAAACGCCTAACTGTTCATTTTTGAGGAAAGTAAGGTCTGTGATCCGGCCCCGGTCGGGTAATAATTCATTCAGGAAATCCATGAGGAGGTCTTTGTTGGCTTCCTCCCCAAAGATTTTCTTGAAACCAAAATCGGTGAATGGATTGATAAACTTCTCCTGCATAACTAAGCTGATTAACAGCCAGTAAGATACAACCGATTCACCATCTTTATACGGCCGTTGTCCTGATCTTCAGCTCGTCGAGTTGCTTATCTGAGATGACCGATGGCGAATCGATCATGACGTCGCGGCCGGCATTGTTTTTCGGGAAGGCGATGAAGTCGCGGATGCTGTCGACGCCCCCGAAGAGCGAGCAGAGCCGGTCGAAACCGAAGGCGATCCCACCGTGGGGCGGCGCACCAAACTCAAACGCATCCATCAGGAAGCCGAACTGATTTTTGGCTTCTTGGTCGGAGAAACCGAGCAAGCTGAACATCCGCGCCTGAAGCTCCCGGTTGAAGATTCGGATAGAGCCCCCACCCACTTCGGTCCCGTTGATGACCAAATCGTAGGCGTTGGCCCGCACGGCACCCGGATCGGTGTCGAGTAGCGGAATGTCTTCAGGTTTTGGCGACGTAAAGGGGTGGTGCATGGCAAACCAGCGGGCCTCTTCTTCGCCGTATTCGAGCAGGGGGAAATCGAGTACCCACAGCACTTTATAATCGTCGGGATTGCGCAGGCCCAAACGAGTGCCCATTTCCAGCCGAAGCTCGTTCAACTGCTTGCGCGTCTTATTGGCGTCACCCGCCATGATCAACAGCAGATCGCCGGGCTTCGCGTTGAAGGTAGTGGCCCACGCGTTGCGTTCGTCATCAGAATAGAACTTATCGACGGACGATTTTACACTGCCGTCTTCGGACACGCGGGCGTAGATCAGGCCTTTGGCGCCAATCTGCGGGCGTTTTACCCACTCGGTCAGCTCGTCGAGTTGCTTGCGCGTGAACGTAGCCGCCCCCGTAGCGCAGATGCCTACGACCAATTCGGCGCCGTCGAATACGGGGAAGCCTTTGCCCTGTACCTGTTCGGTCAGTTCCACAAACTGCATATCGAACCGAATGTCGGGTTTGTCGGAGCCGTACAGGCGCATGGCGTCGGCGTAGGTCATCCGGGGGACTTCGGCCAGGTCGATGTTCTTCACCGTTTTGAAGAGGTGACGCGTCAGCCCTTCGAACATGTTCAGGATGTCTTCCTGCTCCACAAACGACATTTCGCAGTCGATCTGCGTGAACTCGGGCTGGCGGTCGGCGCGCAGGTCTTCGTCGCGGAAACACTTCACGATCTGGTAGTACCGATCGAAACCCGATACCATCAGCAGTTGCTTGAATGTTTGTGGCGACTGGGGCAGGGCGTAGAATTCACCGGGGTTCATCCGGCTCGGTACCACAAAATCACGGGCTCCTTCGGGCGTCGATTTGATCAGTACTGGGGTTTCCACTTCAATGAAGTTCTGCCCGTCCATATACTCGCGGGTACGGCGGGCCACCTGATGCCGAAGCTCCAGGTTACGGCGAACGGGATTACGGCGCAGATCAAGGTAGCGGTAGCGCAGGCGCAGATCATCGCCGCCATCGGTGTCATCTTCGATCAGAAAGGGCGGCAGTTTGGCGGGGTTCAGCACCGTCAGGGCCGTGGGACGTACCTCGATGCCACCCGTCGGAATATTCGGGTTTTTCGACTGCCGTTCGGTTACCGTGCCGGTTGCCTGAATCACAAATTCACGACCCAGCGTCCGGGCCGTCTTGAACAGGTCTGCCTGCGTAACACCTTCTTCCAGAATTACTTGCGTGATACCGTACCGATCCCGGAGGTCGATCCAGAGTACGCCGCCTTTATCCCGAATGGTTTGTACCCAGCCGCTCAGGCTGACGGTTTTATTGATATCCGACGAACGCAGTTCGCCACAGGTATGTGTTCTTAGCATAAATAGAGTTAAGAAAGTAGACGCAAGAAACAAGAGTGCCTTGGCGGAATACCTAAACGGCATACAACAGAGCCATTCTTACTTCTTGCGTCTTACTTCTTGATTCTTAATTCGGCAAAAATAGGCAGATTCAGAGGGTTCTACAACCTGACTTGCTAGTCGTTATCATTATCAGCGCCAGTACGTGAGCCGAAGCCCATCGCCAGGCCAAAATAGAGATCGACACCACGGGGGGCGATGCCGTTCTTGCTGGTTCCTAACAGCCCGAACACGTTGTCGGAGCCCGCCCAAACTGGACCTGCTCGCAGCGACACACCCACCTGTGTAAACCCGTTTACATACGAAAGCGGTAGCGAAACACCCACCCACTTGCTATCGAAACGCGGCACAACAGCCAGCACCGACGGCTGATGCATGGCCACGGCGCTGGTGCCGCGCAGATCCTGCCAGTAGGCGACCTGTAGGCCCAGTCCGCTTGGCCGTTCATAGTCGACATGTAAATTGAGCGACGAAGGCAAGCCGCTGTTGAACGATCCGATGTTGTTGGCAGGGTCGACTTTCAATTTTTGACGGATTACATTGATCACCTGTTCGCTGTTTCTGACCTCATTAAAGTCTTCGCTGACGAGGCGCAGGTTTTGCTGGTTGATTTTGTAGGCATCGCCGGTGTATTTGATCGAACCAATGTCTGTCAGAGCAGCACCTGCTTTCAGGGTAGACCCATACGGGTCAGGTTTCATTCGATAGGCAACTCCCAGATCGAAGCCTATGCCCCGGCCCGGCGGGTTGCCGTTTACCAACGTCCGAAGTGACAGGTTCTGATTTTGCAGGTACGTTGTGTAGCCAAATTCACCGGTGATTTCCTTCACGTTCATATACCCCCGGCTCTGCACCAGCGGGTCGGGCAGTATTTCATAGGTAAGCCCTTGATTGACAAAGTATCCCGACGTAAAACCAACCAGGTATTTGGCCGTAAAACCCACCATCAGGCTACTGCCTTCCTCGTCGTATACGGTATGGCCTATGCTGGCGGCCGCTTCGGCATAGGTATTGGCATTTGTGCTAAATGCGTTGTTTCTGCTTGGAATACTGTAGAAAACATCACTGTTCAGGCTGGCCCGCAGCGCAGACAGTAACTGTTCTGAGGCTCCCCACACCTGCCCGCTTGCCCGTAACCGCGACGACAACCCGATTACTGTTCGTTCGCCTACGGCTAGCTGTAACGCCGGCCCCCGAAATTCGCCCCAAACTGTACCGTTCTTGGGCGTACCATCCTGAATTTCTTCGGTATAACTGGCATCAAACTGTACCCCGCCGTTCGCCTGCCGGTACTGACCTGGCACTTGTCCGGTCACAAGCCGTAATAGCGAGAACGGGGCTTTGTAGCGGACGAAATTGTTGTTTGCGTGAATGTTCAGAGCACCCAGGCTGACATAAAAACGATGCGGCGAATCGGCCAGCCACGCTGGATTCTGATAGGCCCGATGAATACCACCGCTGGGGCTGGTTGTCAGGCCAAGTAAATTTTGAGCTTGTGAAAAAATGGGGATCAACCCCCAAAAGCCAAGTGCTAATCGGCGAACGAGTGAATAATCAGTCAAGGTGGTGAGTGCGAATGGTTGGTACAAATAAAAACGCCAGCGCCCGGAAAGCGTTGGCGTTTTTATGTATTTCTGACAGAACGGACTTTATACCCCCTCAGCCTCAACGGTTTTAACACCAGGCACCAGACGAGTCAGCAGGTTTTCGATGCCTGCTTTCAGGGTCAACGTCGACGAAGGACAACCGCTGCATGAACCTTGAAGCAGCACTTTCACAGTGCCGGTCTCTTCATCGAACGCATGAAAATTGATCGCTCCACCGTCTGACTCTACAGCTGGCCGGACGTATTGGTCCAGCGCGGCTTTTATCTGCTGAACGGTCTCAGAATCAGCCTCCACACGGGTGCTGTTCAGGTCAATGGTGCGCTTAACAAACACAGGTTTATCAGCCTCGAAGTAGTCTTTCAGAAAGACTTTTACTTCAAACAGGATCTCGCCCCAGTCAACATCTTCATCTTTGGTCAGGGTTACAAAATTCCCCGCGATGAACACCCGACGCACGCCATCAATACCGAACAGGGCCACGGCCAGGGGTGAGTTTTTGCCTTCTTTCAGTGCTTCCGATGGTTCGGCATAATCGAACGAAAGACCATCAGGGACGAGTTCGCGGTTTAGCACGAACTTCATCGAGTTGGGATTCGGGCTTTGCTCCGTATATATGGACACCGGCGGACGCAGGGCAGCTTGCATAGTAATACGTTTAACGTTTTGGGGTTAACGCATGAAGTCCGTTTTCAGTTTGCTGTTTACCGTTTTCTGTTGCTTCGCCAATCAGCAGCGCAGCAGTACATTGAAGACGGCCTTAAAGCACCCTGTATTGAAACGCTTTGTCGTCGATGGCACGCATGGTGCAGAGAATGCCGTCGAGGTGATCGTACTCGTGCTGCATCAACTCCGACAAAGCGTCTGTCATATGCCATTGCTGCGGTGAAAAGTGTTCGTCGAGGTACTGTATCGCCAGCGATTTGTGGCGGCTAACGCGAACCAGCAGACTCGGAAAGCTCATACAGTCGTCCCAGAGCTCGAACTGTTCCTCGCTGAGATTGGTCAGTATGGGATTGATGAACACGACAGGGCCACGGCCGGCGGGTTTGTCAATATTCATGTAGATCAGCCGCTTCATGATGCCCAGTTGAGGCGCCGCAATAGCCCGTCCGAAACCGTACCGGGCACGCACCTCCTCCATTACATTGTGCAGATCAGCCACCCAGCCCGCGACCAACGGTTGCTCATCGGCCCTGACGGGCTCGCAAACTTCGTACAGGCGCGGGTCGCCCAGAAGCAACAGATCGGCAAGTGTTTTCATAGAAAAGCGAATGTTAGCCAGCTATATTGTCACGAACAAACTCCTGCGCGAACGCTTTGATCTGATCACGGATACGGGCGTAGTTGGCCATCACACTGGCTTCGTCGGGGCCGGTCACTTTCGATGGATCTTCGAAAGTATGGTGCAGCCGATTTCGTGTCGACGAACCGGGCTTCCCAATCCAGACGGGGCATCGTTCAGCCGCGCTGTCGCAAACGGTGATCACGTAGTCGATGGGCCGATGAGCATACTCGTCAACGTGGTTTGATGTGTGGTGACTGATGTCCAGGCCATCATCGGCCATCGTCTTCACCGCGCGCGGATTCAGACCGTGCGTTTCGACCCCGGCACTGAGTACCTCGGCTTTGTTGCCGGCAAAGTGTTGCAGATAGCCATGCGCCATCTGGCTGCGGGTTGAGTTACCCGTGCAGAGTACTAAAATTCGTTTCATCAATGTAATGCCGAAGCTCCAGCTTCGGTAGTCTAGCTAGTTCAACTACCGGAGCTGGAGCTTCGGTACTACTTCCTTTTTCATCACTATTGACGAAGCAGGGCACAACTCGCTGAACTGACGGGTCTGGGCAATAGCATCAGGTACGTTGCTTCGGTCTACACGCTCGAATCCCAGCCGAGCGAAATAGCCGTCAGCAGTGGTAGTGATCAGGTAAAGGTTGGTGAGATTTTGGTCTGTAGCCAGCTTTTCGACAGCATTAATCAACTGGCGACCGATCTGGTGGTCTCGGTAAGCAGGCGAAACGGCTACTGACCTTACCAGTCCGGTTGTTCCATACACCGCTACGCCTGCTGCTCCAGCCAGCGTACCCTTATCATAGGCCAGCGTGAACGTACCCAGGTCGTCCGGCAAATCATCTGTTAGTAAATCAACCTGTGTCAGTAAATCAAACAGCGCGGGGCGGTCGGCAGAAGTAGCAAGTCGGTAGATCATACAGTAGGTAACGATGACTAAGTACAAAACTAAGCGCAGCAATCTGGCCCGCAACACGTTTTGGCAGCAGCTACTGGTGCTGGCTTGGCCGGACCCGGCTTTTCGGCGTAAACCGTTATGCTCACGATACCAACGCCGCCATTCCGATATGTGTTGATCTCGTCGGCGGTCAGATAATTGATTAATATAGAGTCGGGCAGATTGATGGGTTTGCTCTTTTGGATGTTGACCTGTGTGAAGCCTGCTTCCTGAATCAGCTGCAGGTAGTCGTCGTGCTGAATAGCTCCCGATACACAGCCGGCATATAACTCGGCGGCCTGACGCAGACCAGCCGGCAACTTACCCTGCAACACAATATCGGAGATACTGAAATGGCCTCCTGGCTTCAATACGCGGGCAATTTCGGCCAGCACGTTGGCTTTGTTAGGCACCAGGTTTAGTACGCAATTGCTCACAACCACGTCGGCAATGTTGTCGGCAACAGGCATCTGCTCAATGTCGCCCGCCCGAAATTCTACATTATTGAATCCCAGCGTATCGGCATTTCGGCGAGCCCGGCCAATCATGGCAGGTGTAAAATCAATGCCAATCACCTTACCTGTCGGGCCGGTTTCGTGGCGGGCCACAAAGCAGTCGTTACCCGCGCCCGAACCCAGGTCGATCACCGTATCGCCGGGTTTGATTTGCGCGAATTGCGTAGGTAAGCCACAACCAAGGCCCAGATCGGCGGCGGGAACGTACCCAGCCAGATGACTATAATCGTCGGCCATAATCGCGGTATCGCCAAGGGGTGAACAACAGGCCGAGCCACAGCAGGAGTCTGCGTTCGTTTCGCGTGACTGATCGGCTACGGTCGTGTAGGTTTCGCGTACCAGTTCTTTCAGTTGGTTATCGGTTTGCATGGCTTTGTTTATTGTATTATTACGATGAATATGGGCAAAAAAATTAGCAGCAGAGATTCCCCTCGAATTGAGTCAGCAACTCGCCGAAAGCGGCTTTTGCTTCGGCCCAGACAACTTCATTAATGCAATAGCAAACCCGTGGTGGATTTACATTGCCCTTGACAATCCCGATCCGGCTCAGCTCTTTCAAATGTTGTGATACCGTAGCCTGCGCCAGCGGCAACACATCGACCAGATCGCCGCAGATACACGACTGCGTTTTGGCCAGATGCTGCAGAATGGCTACCCGCGCCGGATGCGCAAATGCCTTTGCCAGATCAGCGATCCGATTCTGTTGCTCCGTAAATACCTCTGTTTTAGTGGTCCCCATGCAACAAAGATAAACGCAGTTTTATTGATCGTACTATTACGATAATCAATTTTCATCTGCTTTTTCTTTTTTTAATCAATTAATTATTAGCATAGTCCTATATCGTACATTAGAGAATTCATTCCACCACCTAATCTATTAGCCAATCAGTTCACCGACATGCGCCCCATCTTCTTCACAATCAGTCTTATTTTAGTAGTGAGTTCATGTACGTTCTTACTTGACGCATGCAAAAGCTCCAGCGAGCCCTGTATTGAGAAGACATGGTATCTCGATTCAGACAAAGACGGCAAAGGGAATCCCAACAAAACGTATCTGGCTTGTGATCAACCTATTGGGTACGTTGCCAATGCCAGCGATGATAATGACGACCCGGCTCCCGTGTCAATTATTCCAACCAAAGGCTACACTACCCCAACCACCTACTCGGGGCTGAAACTAGTGTGGGCCGACGAATTCACGGGAACGGCGCTGAATGAAGCCAACTGGAATTACGAGTTAGGCGATGGATGCCCGGCCAACTGCGGCTGGGGGAACAACGAGCTGGAATACTATAAGAAGGAAAACACGTCAGTGAAAGACGGCTACCTGATCATTCAGGCAAAAGCGGAATCAGTCGGCAACAAATCATACACCTCGTCGAGGTTGACCACCCAAGGTAAAGTCAACCTGAAATACGGACGGGTCGATATCCGGGCAGCTATGCCGAAGGGGCAGGGTATATGGCCAGCTTTATGGATGCTTGGGAAAAATATAAACACGGTTGGCTGGCCTAAATGCGGAGAGATTGATATTCTGGAGATGATCGGTGGTGGCGCAACGGGGCGTGATGACACGGCTTACGGTACGGCCCACTGGGATAACAACAACAGCCACGCCCAATACGGAGGCAGTGCAAAACTGACGTCGGGCGTGTTGGCCGATGAATTCCACGTTTTCTCCATTGTCTGGGACGCCAAGAAAATTGTCTGGTATCTCGACGATAAACAGTTTCACATCATTGATACAACTCCGTCTGGCCTCAGCGAATTTCAGGAAGAGTATTTCTTCATCGTCAACCTCGCCGTTGGCGGCGACTGGCCCGGCAAACCGGATGGTACCACCGTATTACCCCAGCATCTACTTGTCGATTACATCCGCGTGTTTCAGTAACAGATTGTGAATTATGGATTGTTGATTAGTTGCCTTGCCTGTAAGCAATTAGTCATCTATCAATTACTTACAGGCAAAACAGCAGAAGGCCCCGACTCTTGCGAATCGGGGCCTTCTCGTTGCACCCTGAATCCCCTTTGAATCCTGTACATCCCGGTTCGGACTATTCGATAATCACGGCTTTGCCTGACATCACGTCGTTTTCAACGCTTTTGAATTTCACGTCTTTCTTCACCGTGCCATCGCCGTATTGAACATTCACGCGGGCATTGCGGTCGATCTTCACGTTACGGACCGGCTGCTGTTTGGGCGGCATCGGGGGCGCACCGGCTCCCATGGCGTTGTTCTGCGCCATGCGGCGGGCGTATTCTTCCGGCCCGCTCGCCAGGTGGTCGTCGTCGAAATCTTCCATGTTGGTGTGCAGTTCGGGCATCGGCTCGGGGCGACGCTGCGCTGGAGCCGACTGAATCTCCTGCTGCACCTCCTGCTCGTCCTGAGCCGGGATGTCGGCTTTGGTCAGGAAGCTGATCGTATCGAAGTTTACTTTGTTCAGGAATCGCTTGAACAGCTCGATCGACTCGAATTTGTAGACCAGCAAGGGGTCTTTCTGCTCGAATACGGCGTTTTGCACCGACTGCTTCAGATCGTCCATTTCGCGAAGGTGTTCTTTCCATTCCTGGTCGATCAGCGACAAAACGACTGATTTTTCCATTTCGGTGATCACCTCACGACCGCCTGTATCGACCGCTTTTTTCAGCTCAGCCACTACCTGCATTTCATGGAGGCCATCGGTGAACGGCACCACAATATTGCGGATAAACTGGCCCTGCTGCTCCTGTACCTGCGTCAGCACCGGGGTTACTTTGTCGGCAATGGCGTGGTTCTTGGCCTGGTAGCTTGCTTCGGCTTCCGCATACAGGCTCTGTACGCGGTCGGCGTTTTTCAATTTGGCGAAGTCAGCCTGCGTCATTTTGGTGTCGAGGCTCAGGGCGGTCAGCAATTGCAGTTTCACCACATCGAAATCACCTTCAGCGTTACCAACGATTTCCTCTACCACGTCATACATCGTGTTGGCGATATCGAGCGGAAGGCGTTCGCCGAAGAGCGCGTTGCGGCGACGATCATAGATGGCGGTACGCTGGTAGTTCATCACGTCGTCGTATTCGAGCAGCCGCTTCCGAACGCCGAAGTTGTTTTCTTCGACTTTCTTCTGCGCCCGTTCGATCGAGTTGGTGATCATCGAGTGCTGAATGACTTCGCCTTCTTCCAGACCCATCCGGTCCATCAGCTTGGCAATGCGCTCGGAGCCGAACAGACGCATCAGGCTATCTTCCAGCGATACAAAAAACTGCGACGTACCTGGATCACCCTGACGACCCGCCCGGCCACGCAACTGCCGGTCGACCCGCCGCGACTCGTGCCGTTCAGTACCAATAATGGCCAGGCCACCCGCAGCTTTCGATTCGGGCGTCAGTTTAATATCCGTACCCCGACCGGCCATGTTGGTGGCAATGGTTACCGTTCCGGGCTGGCCGGCTACCGAAACAATTTCGGCTTCGCGCTGGTGGTACTTGGCGTTCAGTACCTGGTGCTGGATCTTGCGCAACGTCAACAGACGGCTCAGCAATTCCGAGTTTTCTACCGATGTGGTACCCACCAGCACCGGCCGGCCTTTCGCCACCAGTTCCACGATCTCGTCAACAACGGCGTTGTATTTCTCGCGCACCGAGCGGTACACTTTATCTTCTTCGTCTTTCCGGCTAATGGCGCGGTTAGTCGGAATGGCCACTACGTCGAGTTTGTAGATCTGCCAGAATTCCGACGCTTCCGTTTCGGCCGTACCGGTCATCCCGCAGAGCTTGTGGTACATCCGGAAATAGTTCTGGAGCGTAATGGTCGCGTAGGTTTGGGTGGCGTCTTCCACTTTTACCCCTTCCTTCGCTTCCACGGCCTGGTGCAACCCATCTGACCAGCGGCGACCTTCCATGATACGGCCCGTCTGCTCATCCACGATTTTCACCTTGCCTTCCTGAATGATGTATTCCACATCTTTCTCGAAGAGGCAGTACGCTTTCAGCAACTGGTTCACTGTATTGATCCGCTGCGTTTTCACTGAGTAATCGCGGATCAGGCCTTCTTTGTGCAGGATTTTTTCCTGCTCACTGAAATCAGTGTGCTTGTCAATGGCGTTCAGGTCGACAGACAGGTCGGGCAGGATAAAAAAGTTTGGGTCTTCGCCTGAACCGGTAATGAAGTCGATGCCTTTTTCGGTCAGATCAATGCTGTTGTTCCGCTCGTCGATGGTGAAGTACAGGGGCGCATCGGCTTCGGGCATCAGCTTCTGGTTTTCGGCCAGATAGATCGATTCCGTTTTCTGGAGTGTCTGCCGAACGCCTGTTTCGCTGAGGTATTTGATCAGCGGTTTCAGCTTGGGCAGGCCACGGAAGGCACGGAACAGCGCCAGGCTTCCCTCCTTATCATCGGGGTTAGCGGCTAGTTTTTTCTTGGCTTCAATGAGCATGTCGCTCACCAGGCGGCGCTGGGCCTCCACTACACGCGATACGCGCGGCTTCAGTTCCGCATAATCCTGCTCATCGCCACGCGGCACCGGACCAGAAATGATCAGGGGCGTCCGGGCGTCATCGATCAGCACCGAGTCGACCTCATCGACCATGGCGTAGTGGTGTTTCCGCTGCACGAGTTCGTCGGGCGTGCGGGCCATGTTGTCGCGGAGGTAATCGAACCCAAATTCGTTGTTGGTTCCGTAGGTGATATCGGCGGCGTAGGCGGCTTTACGCTGTTCGGAGTTCGGCTGGTGCTTGTCGATACAGTCAACGCGCAGGCCATGAAACTGGAACAGCGGCCCGTTCCACTCCGAGTCACGCTTGGCCAGATAATCGTTGACCGTTACAATGTGGACACCCCGGCCGCTCAGGGCGTTCAGGAAAGCCGGCAGGGTAGATACCAGCGTTTTCCCTTCACCGGTAGCCATCTCGGCAATTTTTCCGGTATGAAGCACCACACCCCCAATCAGCTGCACATCATAGTGGATCATGTCCCACTTGATGGTGTTGCCGGCCGCATCCCAGGTGTTGGCCCAGTAAGCTTTGTCGCCTTCGATCCGTACGTTCTTACGGAAACGGGCAATCTCAATGTCAAACTCGGTAAGCGACACTTCCAACTCGTCGTTCTGCGCAAAGCGGCGGGCGGTTTCTTTTACTACGGCAAACGCCTGCGGCAAAATGGCCAGCAATACCCGCTCCAGTTCTTTGTTACGTTCTTTTTCCAGCTGATCGACCTGGTTGAAGATTGTCTGCTTCTGATCAACGTCCATATCAGGATCAGTGGCTACCTGCTGACGAAGCGCCTCGATCTGCTGATCGATGCCCTGCAGTTCGTCGGCGATGTGTGCCTTCAACTGGGCCGACACAGCACGAAGCTCATCGTTGCTGAGGTCTTTCAGCCGCGCAAACTCAGCGTTGATCTGCTCCACATAGGGAAGCAGCTCTTTGAGGTCTCGCTGCGACTTTGTGCCAAACAGTTTGGCTATACTCTTGGTGATGAAATTACTCATTGGGTATAAATAAGGCCGGTTCAACTCGCTGCCAATGAAACAGGCAGTGTACCAGCTCGTGTTTACTTTTTTACAAAATTAACGGATAATGCCCGTAGTTCTAAGGGAATACTTAGCCGGAGGCCTGGGCGTGGGGCTTAGGGCAAGGAGTGACTTCGCGTGAGCGAGCCCCCTTGCCCTAAGCCCCACGCCCCTGGGTCGTTCAAAAACTAGCCCAAAGCCTAGCTATCAGACAGATTGTCAGTCAAAAAAAACGCCCTCTCATTCATGAGAAGGCGTCGGTGCAGGCATACAGCAGCGATCAGGCAAGGCCCGTTCGACCAAATCGGTACCGCGAGAAGCAGCGATTAAGCACAACGCGGTACATGCGGCCAAACTGCGCGTAGCACCAGGCTTTAAGCTGTTTCACCTCGTCGCCCACCAGCGTATGGAGGGCCTTTTTCAATTCTTTTTCGAACAACTGACGGTCGAAACTGACCTTTTGCAGAACTATTTTAACGTACTCAAGCATGGAAGCCATACTGTATTCGTCGTTTTTGGGTTAAACAGTAAGGTAGAGGAATAATGGTGCCGAATCGGGGTATACCCCTTATCATTGTAACGGGGTCCATACTCAAATGTTGCCAACAAATTTACATGAGACTTGTAGTATTCATAGTATTCCTTGTATTATATTTTCATAAAATTAATCCAATTTTTGCCCAACAAGCTGAAAATCCATTAGTTATTGATTTTAGTGCCACTGAATTTTTGATTGAACGGCCTTTTACCATTTCGTTACTAATTCGTAACAGCGACACCCGGCCGGCTATAGCCTTTCCAGACATCCAGGGCCTGGTGAAACAAGGTATTACCACCAGTACAACGAAAAGCGACGTTGGCGGTAATGAATTGACCAGTCAGTTGATCACCCAGACGTATCTGGCCATCCGACCAGGCATTATTCGCGTGGCGCCGTTTACGCTCACCGTCAACGGGCAGTCGGTTCGTTCACCGGGCGTTACCCTGACGGTCAAGGCTGTTATCTCCCCTGCCGAAGCCGCTGCCGCCGCTGCTTTAACCAGAGCAAAGAATGACAGGCAGGCGGCTTTTCTACAGACATCGGTTAATCAGACAAGCGTTTATACCGGAGAGGCACTGCGCATCCGACTGTCTTTTTTTGTGGCGGAAAACTATCCCTACGAACTTAAATTCGGTCAGGTAGAGCAGCAGGTCGCCGCCATTGTGCGGAAAATAAGACCTGTAAACGCCTGGGAAGAAAACGATAATATTACCGAGCTTACCCCCCGCCCCCTTGTTCTAAATGGCCGCAAATACATTGAGTACCGGCTTTATCAGGCTACTTTTTTTCTGCTGGCCACTCGCAGCGGAACTGCCCGACAAATTAGCCTGCCCTCCGTACCGCTGACGGTTACCCGACAACTAGCCGGCACGCCCACGGCGATGGCCCCCGGTTCGTTGAGCTATGTTGCCAATCGATCGGTTTCGCCTGGGCAAAAGGCCGAATCTGTCACGTTTACCAGTGAACCTATTAGTGTTCAGGTGCGTCCTCTTCCCTATTTAGCAGGCACTTCGGCACCCGGTCAGATCTCGACAGGTACGTTCCGGCTGGTGGCTGAGGTAGACCAGAATCGGGTGTTGGTTGGGCAGTCGGTTCGGTATGACATTCGGATTGAAGGCCGGGGCAACATTGCGGGCATCCGCCCCCCGCAAGTCGTTGCCTCAAGTGCCGACGTCGATATTTTCCCGCCGCAGATACAGGAACAGATTGGCCGTACCGACGAGCAGGTAAGCGGGCATAAATCGTTTCGTTATTTTCTGATTCCGAAGCAAAAAGGCACCTTACCATTGGCCGAACGGTTTTTCTGGGTTTATTTCGACCCTCAATTGGGCCGGTATGACACATTACGCCCCCAAACGATCCTTCGTGTTGGGGAAGCCTCTGACGGACTGGCCGTTGGTATTGTTCCTTCCGATACGCTCGACGGGGCCGGGCGCCCGTCTATTTACGCGGGGCTGGAACAGGCCGATAGCACCAAAAAATCAATTAACTGGCCGGTTCTGATCCGCGCCACTGCCAATGTCCTGATCATCCTGATGATTCTGGGTACGTTGTTTGTTTTTACCAGAAAATAAAACAGTTTACCGTTTTCAGTTTACTGTCTTCTGTTGCTCCGCTAGTAAATCAGATCATTGTGACGCAGCGCAACTGAAAACAGCAAATTGAAAACGGTAAACTCCCCCTCATGAGCAGTACATACGGAACCCTATTCAAAATTGCCACCTTTGGCGAATCGCATGGTGCGGCGATTGGCGTTACCATCGACGGTTGTCCAGCGGGCCTGTCTTTCGACACTGACTTCATTCAGGCAGAACTGGACCGCCGGAAACCAGGTCAGTCACGAATTACCACACAACGCCGCGAAGCCGATGAATTCGAGGTGCTGTCGGGCGTTTTTGAGGGCAAAACCCAGGGGACGCCCATTGCGCTCATCATTCGCAACACCGATCAGCGAAGCAAAGATTACGGGCATATTGCCAAACAGTTCCGACCCAGCCACGCTGATTATACTTACCAGACGAAATATGGTATGCGAGACTACCGGGGGGGTGGCCGCTCTTCGGCGCGCGAAACGGCAGCACGCGTAGCGGCGGGGGCTGTGGCCAAGTTACTCTTGCACCAACAGGGGGTGGCTGTTCAGGCGTACGTGTCGCAGGTTGGTAAACTGAAGCTGGAGAAAACGTATGCTGAGATGGATCTGGCCCTTGCCGAAGCGAACGCCGTTCGTTGTCCGGACCCCGAAATGGCCGAGCAGATGTTCACCCTTATTGATGAAACCCGCAAAAAAGGCGACAGCATTGGCGGTATAGTTGATTGTGTGGTCACTGGCGTACCAGCAGGCTGGGGTGAGCCGGTTTTCGATAAGCTGCATGCCGAACTGGGTAAAGCCATGTTGAGTATTAATGCGGTGAAAGGGTTTGAATACGGTAGTGGCTTTGCCGGTGCTGAACTGTATGGTTCGGAACACAACGACGAGTTTTACCTCGACCGAGGCCCCGGTGACGAAACGGGTAAGGTACGTACCCGGACAAACCAGTCGGGTGGCATTCAGGGCGGCATATCGAACGGCGAAACCATTTACTTCCGTACTGCTTTTAAACCGGTAGCGACCATTATGCAGGACCAGGATAGCGTCGACGCCGATGGGAATGCGGTGATTGTTAGCGGTAAAGGCCGTCATGATCCGTGTGTGGTACCACGAGCCGTACCCATTGTAGAGGCGATGGCTGCCCTGGTGCTAGCCGACATGTATCTGCGAAACCGAAGTAGCAGACTCTAGTTTTTCTGCCATATTTTACCGTTAGATAAATAACTCGTATACTTTTATTTCTATCAACTGGGATTAAGTTAACTTAGGAGGCGTAAACCTTTAGTAATGAATAAACTATAAGGAAACCTAGTTTTTTTGTAAAACAGCCCCAGATTATGACATTTTTACGCATCAATTCGACCGTTGCTGCCATCGCCTTCTTGTTAGTCGGCCTGGTAGGGTGTACCGTTCAGGAGACCACGCCTGCTTTATTGGCAGACGCCGGGATCAACCAGGAACTGGTTAAAGAAGTGGCAGCGATTTCCGAGCGCCAGGTTCAAAAAATTGCCTTCACGCAGATGCTGACCGCTCAGGAAAAGACGTTCCTGTTCAGGAAGCGAATCACGGAAAAACTTCAGGTTTTGTCACTGACAACCGAACAGAAAGAGCACCTCACTCTGCTGCTCACGAATATGACACCTGAGATGTACGATTTTAATTCGGCAGCAGGTCGCAAAGCGATTGTTTCGTTAAGTGCCTGGACCGATCGGGCAAGGACTGTTTTCGACAAAGAAACTTTATATGATATTGTGGGGTCGTTGTCGCCTAAAGCTGGAGGCGGCGGCGGTTCATCAACGAATAAAATGGCCGAGCCCCCTTCTGTAAACTGTGGCTGCGCTACCTCGTCGAGCTACTGTGGCGACGGTTACGATTGCAATTACATTCCTTCCTGCAATGCTCGCGGTTGCGGCACGCTCTTCGTCTATACCTGTAACGGCGTCTGCGACAGATCGTTATAGTTTACCCTACTCTTCTGGCAACTAATTCAGCGGCTACTTCATGAAAGCGTTTATCGTACGCAGATATATCGGCTATCTGATACTGGGTAGTCTCTGTTTTAGTTGCCAGCCAGCCAATGAAAAATACAATATTGCGGTAAAAAACCTGATTGATTTAGGCGCCGTTACGGTTGGCAACAACATAAATTTTGCCATCGATCTGCTGAATCCTACCGATCAGGATTTGACAATAATGGCTGTGAAAGGTAGCTGTGAGTGCATTATTATAAATACCTATCCATCGGTATTGAAACCGCGACAAAATGGCACAATTAATGCTACTTACACTAGCAAATTCGAGCGAAAACTAGCTGGTGTTCTTTACAAAGATGTAGTCATTCAACTGAACAAAAAGCCATTCCTGCATGCAGTCAAATTGCGGGTAGATGTCAAGTAAGCAGTGCTAATCTTATTTTTCATGAAAAAATATCTGCTCATAGCCGTTTCGTCGCTTTTATTGTTCTTTTGTCTTGCTCCATTAGGTATCGATGACTGGGGAGGGCATCAGGTAAAGTTCACCGTCGCCAATATCGTCTACTGTTGCTTCAGCTATTATTTGCTGCGCAACGCGCTGGATACGCAGGATCGAATCAGGGTGATCGCGGCTATTCTGTTGCCGATAATTCTCATCTGCGCGCCCCTTCATATTATTCATTTTAAGGATACAATGTATTCGCTACCCAGTTCATTAGCCCACTTGACCGGGGTTGGTGCGGGTGTGATACTGCTCTACATCAGCCACCTACAGAAACTGACATTTCTCACCGCGTTTGTTGCCGCTTCGTTATGGGTGACAACATCGGGTTATGATTTTTGGGCCAACAAAGCCTATTATGGCACTTACACGGGTGCGGTCGATGAACGAATCGCTCCCTTTTCGCTGGTTACAGCAGCGGGGGATACCATTTCGTCAGACTCGATGAAGGGCCAATTTGTGGTGCTCGACTTCTGGAACACAGGCTGTGGCGTCTGCTTCAAGAAATTCCCTCAGCTAGAGCAATACCATACCCGGTACAAAGGCAATTCGAAGGTTAAATTTTTTGCCGTCAACATACCGCTTTCCCGCGATATGCCTGGGCAGGCCGCTAGCATACTCGCCAAAGATGGCTACACATTTCCAGTATTACTGGCTAAAAACCAGTCGCTCACTTCGCTATTTAAAGTCAATTCATACCCGACAGTGATCATTCTCGATCCGTCACAGCATGTTATTTACAGGGGTGTGATCGACAATATCGACGCGCCGCTCAGAGAGCTGGCCGAATACCGATAAGCCAGACCGCCCAAGAGAACGGCCCTGATTGGTTATCAAAGCAGATAACCAATCAGGGCCTTTTTGCAGGAAGACGTACCCAGTCTATAATTCTTTGATGCGGATGTTCCGGTACCAGACCTTCTCTTTAGGGCTATGACACTGAAAGGCAATGTTGCCTTTGGCATGAGGCGTTGCATAGGGCCAGTTGGCAAACTTACTTTTTGCTAAATGCGCTTTCCAATCGTCGCTACCATATTCGTACGCCACCACTTTTTTACCATTCAGGTAATGCGCTACATGGTTGTTGTTCACCACGATACGCCCCTTGTTCCACTCGCCAATTGGCTTTATCTGGTTCAGATCAGTAGGCTCGTACATATCGTAATCGGCACCCGTCAGCTGAGTTTTTGCCAGTTGTAGTCGATTTCCTGCTTTGTCGAACCATTCGTAACCCCGATCATCAATAAGCTGATATTCCGGGCCAGACATATAGGTACTGGCAATGTCGGGACGGTCAAGCACTTTGTAGATGACACCGCTATTGCTGCCTTTTGGTAGTTTAAAATCAAACTCGAGGTCGAAGTTTTCGTATTCCTTATCAGATACCAGATCACCTCCCGACCCATCGGATGTTAACGTACCGTCTTCAATTACCCAACCGACCACACCCGTTTGATGATAGCTGTGCCAGCCCGAAATGGTTTTGCCATCGAACAGGGTAATCCATTTGGGTTGGGGCATAAACGCTGCCAGTGCGGCAGTGCCCAGCAATACCAGGCCAGGCAAGAGAAATGACTTTTTCATAGGAACGTCTTTTTCTATATAAGGCTGCAATATATAAAACCTCCCGTACCTACTGGTAGTGGCATTTACAACCCTTTTTGTTACTTTGGAATCGCATGCAGTCGTGCCGTTTGACAACGATCTCAACAGACATGAAAACGTTTTCTTTACTGGGCCTTCTCCTGCTGATTGGGCTACTGACCGGTTGTAAAAAAAACTGTGGTCCTTCCGACGAACCACGGTTGTTGTTGTACATCAATACCCAGGCTACTACGCCGCTTACTGATGTGTATGCCCTTAATGCGGTGACCAGTTCACCGACTATCACACTACCACAGTCGACATCGGCCCCCAACCGGCTCTACTGGCAACTGAACCTGCCACTAAACCTGAATGCCGACAGTGTACAGTATGTGCTGACACGCCCCGGACGGCGCGATACCGTGACGGTCAATTACCGCCGTATGTACGCTTACGAAGACACCGAATGTGGGTACACGGTCACGATTCTACCACCCATAACCGGCAGTAGCCTCCCGGTAGCCGACTCGTTGATTGTACGTACCACGACGGGCAAGCTCAACTTCGTAAATTTTACCCCAACAACCAGTCGTAATTTTTTTAGTAGCAGTACCAACACCGGTATAAACGTTGGCTTATTATGGCTTTGAGAACCAGCACCCTGATAGCGCTGGGTATGCTCCTGGGAATCAGTAGCCAGGCGCAGGACACCATCCCGCTTTATTCGGATGTCATCGCGAAACAGAAAGCTGTGCTCCGACCCAGTGTGGGCGTCGATCTGTATCAGGGCGTTTGGGCTCTCAGTTCGGCGTTGCGCCACGATTCACCCGCTACCTACACGTACCCGGTATCGGTTACACTTTATTTCCCTGATAAAAACCGGTTCGAGCGGCCCCAGTCTCTGTTCATCAATGCCGGGTACGTTGCCTACCATGGCGTGTCGCAACGAACGATCTATCAGAAAGGGAACAGCCTGCATATTCGCGTGGGCATCGAACAGCTACGGCATCGATTAATTCGGGGCTATAGTGTATTACTTTCTGGGTGGTCGGGAGCGGGGTCTTTTCTCTTTCGCGGCTCAACGTTTGGCGATCATCAGGAGTCGATTGGTACGATTTCCGGACTGGCGATGGCTGCCGAAGGTCACCTTGGTGTTGCGGCCCCGGTTTCTGAGCGTCTTTCTTTCCGAGCCATCATGCGGGGGTCCATCCTTTACCAACCCACCACTGCACCCTATGGCCTGTATGCCCCTCACCTGTCGGGCATCGACTGGCAAAGCGAGACGAAGCCGGGCATTGGTCTTAGCCTACAGGCTAATCTGGTGTATCGGCTTTGATTGATAATTAGCGATATTCCCTAATGTTTATCTGACTGTAAAACGTAGTCAGTCCCCGTATTAGCTAGATTAGGATCGGCTGGCAATTTTATCGTTAAAACCAGCTGGCCCTTTTTAGCCGTTACGGATTTATAGCGTATGATATGGTCAAGCCCGTGATCCTCCTTGATAAAAAATTCAGGCATCCTTTTCCTTACATAGTAGCCATAGGTTAAAACTGTTGCTGGTCGGTTTTTGTCAACTACTGTGTGGCTTGTCTCCAGAATGGCTTCCCCGTCTAGCTTACCTGATACGTCAATCGACAACTCTTGCTCGTAGAATGAATTGTTATCTTTGATAACGATAGTTGTATCGCGCGTTACATCATATATCGTGACTTCCTGGTCTGTTTTCGTACACTCGTATGAAAACAAACTATAGATAACCCATGTAGCGATTACAGCGATTTTGCTTTTCATGATACACCTCAAGGGCATTGATTTTGACTAGTGACCACTTTATGTACTTGCACTAACTTACAGTCTATTCTAATCAAGTCAACGTAAGTTGAGGAAGTTTGTTAGTAAAAGTATTCGTTTACGAAAGCATGAGAACCATTACCGCCAATAGCCTGCCTCAACTTGAGTTTTACCGGTACATGATCGGTGCCGTTGGGCCGCGCCCCATTGCTTTTGCCAGTACCATTAGCCAGGAGGGCCACGTGAATCTCAGCCCGTTCAGCTTTTTCAATGTCGTGGGCTCGAACCCACCCATGCTGATGCTGTCGCCTAACCTGAACCGGAACGGCCAGAAGAAGCATACGCTGCTGAATCTGGAAGAAACGGGCGACGTGGTGATTAACATTGTTAGCTACGATATGGTGGAGCAGATGTCGCTATCGAGTGCGGACTATGACCGGCATGTGAATGAGTTTCAGAAGGCCGGGTTTACCGAGGCCCCATCGAGCCAGGTACGTCCACCGCGGGTGGCAGAGGCACCCGTTGCCTTCGAGTGCATCGTTCGCCAGCTTATTCCCACGGGCACCGATCCGGGCGCAGGTACGCTGGTGCTGGCCGAAGTGGTGGTTGGGCATTTCCGCGACGATCTTTTCAACGAGCAGGGCCTGATCGACCCTCGCAAAATTGACCTGGTGGGTCGTATGGGTGGCGACTGGTACGTTCGCGCCAACGGTGATGCCTTATTTGAAGTAGCCCGTCCTAAAGCAGGCATCGGGTTTGATCAGTTGCCTGCCCCGGTGCGCAACAGCCGCATTCTGACGGGTAATGATCTGGGTAAGCTGGCCAGTTTCGCGTCTCTTCCCGATGCTGCCGACGTACAGGCGTATGGAGAAAGCCAACCTTTACGCGAACTGGCCCAGGAAGCCCGCGCCGGCTGCCAGTATTTACCCGATTTGATGCACCACCGGGCCCATGAGTTATTGGCCCGCAACAGCACCCGCGAGGCCTGGCTGACGCTGTTACTGGTCACCGCTGAATAGCCTTCCAAACAAGTAGATTTTGCAGAGTTTCTACCATACAACAACGCTATGAACAGGCTGTCAAGCCGCTACAGTCATCTTATACTGGCCGACATTGCTTAGGGATTCAATCACTGAGTTCGACGAGGAGTGTAACCTCTAACAAAGTTGCCATTTCCATCTATTAGTATGGCCAGTCAGTTATCCAGCGCTTACCTTGGGAAATAGTCGGCACAGTTTTGTGCTTGTTTTTTATTAGACAATCAATCAAATTTGTCTATATGAGTAAGGTCAGCCGATATAATAGTATTCAGGCCCTGAAAGCTAATGCCAAAGCAACAGCCTCAACGGTGGCTGTCGTTGCTGACCGTCACGCCAAGTTTGAAGGCTTTATTAGCTCCCTAAAAGGCGATTCGATGGCGACTGGCGTTTCAGTTCGCAAGCAAAAAGCGAAAAGCAAGGGAAACGGGTATGGCTCATAACAGCACCTTGGCAGTCTTTGATACATTCAACAAAAAGTTAGTCAGTTATTTAATTGTGGGCGGCACTGCTGTGTCTTTCTACGGCCAGTATAGACGGTCTATCACTAGTAGTGGCGAAGTTGTAGATAAGCCTGATATTGACATCTGGTATAACCCAACTTATACCAACTACTATAACTTGCTGAATGCTTTAAGAGCGCTTGGTCAGGATGTAATACGCTACCAGGAGGAGACGACGCCCGATCCCAAAAGTGCTTTTTTTAAGTACGAGTTAGATGATTACACGCTTGACCTAATTCCTCGTTTACATGCACCACTAAAATTCAGTGATTGCTTTAGCCGCCGCACAATAGCGACAGCAGCGAGAATTGAACTGCCCTTTATCAGCCTGGCTGATTTGCTGACAGACAAACGGTCGTTGGGACGAGCAAAAGACTTAAGCGACATCGAGAATTTAAGGCGGAACAATCCAGACAGCCTTGGGCTCTGATTTGTACCGTTCGCTTCGGTTGAGTCCCTCCTCATTGGTAAACAATGAAAACTACCCGATGTGATGCACCACCGGGCCCATGAGTTATTGGCCCGCAACAGCACCCGCGAGGCCTGGCTGACGCTGTTACTGGTCACCGCTGAATAGCCTTCCAAACAAGTAGATTTTTACAGAGTTTCTACCATACAACAACGCTATGAACAACCATGAACAACTCAAGAACCCGGTCTGGCCTGATTGGCATCAGCACAGTCGGCCTTTTTCTACTGGCAATCAGCCTATTGGCGATGATGTCGAGCTGCGCCAAAGACAGCACCGACAAAGTTGATGAGGCCAACAAAAAGCAGATTGAGAACCAGTCGGCCGCGATCAGTAAAGACGCCAAGGCCGATGCCGTGAAGATGGCCGAAAAAATGGCCGATCTGGCCGGCATGAATAATACCGCCCGAAGCCTCAGCGAGGTAGCCCTGCAACGGGCTACTAACCCACAGGTGAAAGCCTATGCCCGCAAAGTGCTCGACGGCAACCGGCAGGCCGACAATGAATTGATGCAACTGGCCCGGTCGATGAACCTGCAGCTTCCTGCCACGCTGACCTCTGAAGGGCAGGACAGGCTCGCTGACCTGAAGAGCACTAAAGGAGGTACGGAATTCGACCTGAAATACCTGGATGAGCTAGGAAAGGTGTCGAAGAAGTCGGCCAGCGTTGCCGATGACCTTAACGACGATGGCACCACAGAAGCAGTGAAAGTTTACGGAAAAAAGGCGACTCAATCACTGGAAGCCCAGGAAGACGCGATCAAGCAATTAACAAACGTGCTGAATTAATACGCTGCCAATACAGCTATATGGTGTTGGGTGTGGATGCGGACAAAATACAGCATCTCCCGAACAGATAAGAGCCCTAATGCTGGATGTGGCATCTGGTATTGATCCAGCTCTTCCTCCGTCCAGGTAGCCAGTTGCTCGGCCAGGGTCAGGTACGTATCCGTAAGCCTCGTTCGTACGGTGGCTTTATCCGCAGGTACGTCGTCGGGGCGGGGCGACAAATTGGCCGGTGCCTTTATTCCTTTGCTCAACGCCTGCCGGTACAACTCCCCTATGTCGCTGATTGACCGCGACGGCCTCCCAGCTAACCCCCATTGGGTCATGATCGCACGGGGGCCAGCCAGCAACCGCGCTACAGGCCGTGCCGACAGGAATAGGTGCTGCATGGTATCACCCACTGACCAGCGGCCCTGTGGCTGGTTTGCAAATTCAGCTTCTGTCAACTGGGCGGCCAAATGCCTGAGCTCCTCTGCTTCCTGAGCCAGTAACGCCTGTAAATCAGCAATTTTCATACTAGACAATGGTTGATCCGACTGGCAATACGGCAGCAATGGCTTCTAGCTCAAGTTTCAACCCGTAATGCAATCCGGGTACCGGCACCACCGCCCGCGCTGGTTTATGATCGCCAAAGAAGGCGGCGTATAGCCGGTTTACATCGCCCCAGTCGTTTACGTCTGTTACATAAATACGAACCTGAAGTACCTGATCGGGTGCACTCCCCGACGCCAGTAAAATTGCCCGCAGATTATAGAAGACAGCTTCGGCCTGGCGGGCCAGCGGGGCATCAGTCAATTTTTCGTCCGAGGGGGTTACCGGCAGGATACCCGATATATAAACAAGGCCGTTATGAACAACAGCAGGCGAGTAGTGACCACCAGCTGGCGCGACTTTGGTAGCGTTAATGAATTCCATCGGGGAAACCTGTTTGTCAAGTGGTTAATTCCTCAAATATAAAGGCTGCGCTGTCATTCGCTACGCGTCATTTGTCGTCATTAGTTGTATTAATTGAAAACAACAAATAGTACTTAGTGACGACAAATAGCGCGTAGCGACTAACGACGCAGCAAACGACCCTGGCGAAATGAATCTGAATCGACTCTTTTTGGTGGTTGCCCTACTGGTTGCGGCAGGGGTGTGGGTGTATGGCAGGTACGTTGCCAAACCACGGCCGCCGCATCGTCGACCCGCTGGTGTTACGTCGCCCGGTAACCGGCGCGTTGCGCTGTCAGATGCGGATTGGCAGGCGACGTTAAGTCGGGCGCAATACAACGTACTCCGCAACCGCGATACCGAATGGCCGGGAAGTAGCCCGCTGCTCCACGAGCACCGGCCAGGTACGTTCATCTGCGCAGGTTGCCACAATCCGCTGTTCTCATCGACAACGAAGTTTGAGTCAAACACAGGCTGGCCCAGTTTTTACGCCCCCATTGTGGCTAATGCCATATACACCGAGCCTGACGGTAACCGAACGGAGGTACGTTGTGCCGTTTGCGATGGGCACCTTGGGCACGTCTTTACCGATGGCCCCGCTCCTACCGGCCTGCGCTATTGCATGAACGGGGAGGCTATGCAATTCGCAACGAAAAAATGATACCCGACGCATTCAGGAGCGGTGACCTTTTGGCAAAGGCATGGCCAGGGCCTGGCGCGTATTAGTAAGGACCTGTTTTTTTGCGAACAGCGGGGAGAACACAAAAAGGTTATGTTCTCCCCGCTGTTTCTTTGTCATAACTCATTGGATTTAACCATCGGCGCTTCCGTTGCTTGTTAAATCAATTCGTCGCCTACGCCACTTTTCCGGCTTTTTGCTGGTTTCTTCTACAACTGTTCTGTACCATCCTCTCCAGACACGAATCAACTATCTATGAAATTACTGTACGCTTATCTCAGTCGTTATTGGGGCCTGCTGATTTTGGCCCTTGTGCTGGCAGCGATCAACCAGATTTTCTCGCTGCTCGACCCCTATATTTTTCGAAAAATCATTGACCAGTTTGTGGTGAAGCCCGGCGGCAGCTGGGGCGACATCAACTTCTGGGGCTTCCTGAGCCAGGGGGCGGGCTGGCTCATTCTTCAGGCACTGGGCGTGGCGATGGTCAGCCGGATTGCCAAGAATTTTCAGGATTATTACGTCAACGTGATCACGCAGCGGTTGGGCGCACAGCTATATACCGATGGTCTGCGCCATTCGCTCGAGCTTCCGTATCAGGTATTTGAAGATCAGCGCTCGGGCGAAACGCTGGGTATCCTGCAAAAGGTCCGCACCGACGTTGAGAAGCTCATTCAGTCGTTTGTAAACGTGCTGTTCACGTCGGTAGTCGGCATCGTCTTCGTCATGTGGTATGCCGCTACGGTCTACTGGCCCATCGCTCCGGCCTACTTCCTTACCATACCCCTGCTTGGCTTTGTGAGTTCGCTGCTAAGCAAAAAGATCAAGGTAGTGCAGAAAACGATCGTGGCCGAAACGACCGCCCTGGCCGGATCAACGACCGAGAGTCTGCGCAACATCGAGCTGGTAAAGAGCCTGGGGCTGGCTCAACAGGAAACCGAACGCCTCAACGGCACTACCACCAAGATTCTGAAGCTGGAACTGAAAAAGGTGCGTTACATCCGATCGCTGTCCTTTATCCAGGGTACGTTCGTCAATCTGCTGCGCAACGCCATCATGCTGCTGATGCTGTTCCTGGTGGTGCAGCAAAAAATCACGGTCGGCGAATTCTTCTCGCTGTTCATTTACTCGTTTGCCATCTTCGGTCCGTTGCAGGAACTGGGCAATATCATCAACGTCTATCGCGAAACAGAGGCCTCACTGGCCAATTTCCAGCGTATCCTGGACACTCCGCGCGACAAAAAACCAGAACACCCGCAAGCCATCAACCGCATTGAACAACTGGCATTCGATGAGGTACGGTTCAAGCACCTGTCGGCCAGCGTACCTGCGCTGGCGGGCATTTCGTTTGATTTGAAAGTGGGCGAAACCATTGCGTTCGTTGGGCCGTCGGGGTCAGGAAAAACCACGCTGGTGAAACTGCTAGTGGGCCTGTATCAGCCTCTATCGGGGCAAATTCGGTACAACGGCATTCCCGGATCAGCCATTAATCTGGATGAACTGCGCGAGCAAATCGGTTTCGTGACGCAGGATACGCAGTTGTTTGCCGGGACCATCCGCGAAAACCTGAAGTTCGTAGCCCCCAACGCTACCGACGCCGACTGTCTGAAAGCCCTGCATCAGGCCGCTGCCGACTCGCTGTTGGCCCGCGCTCCGCAAGGCCTCGATACCGTCATTGGCGAAGGTGGCGTGAAGGTGTCGGGTGGTGAAAAGCAACGCCTGAGCATTGCCCGTTCGCTGCTGCGCCAACCCGCGTTATTGGTGTTCGACGAAGCCACCTCGGCCCTCGACTCACTGACGGAGGAAGAAATTACGAATACCGTGCGTTCGCTCTCCGAATCGCGGCAACGCATGACCATCCTGATTGCCCACCGCCTCAGCACGATCCTTCACGCCGACCGCATCTTCGTGCTCGAAAAAGGGCATGTCGTTGAGCAGGGCGGGCATAACGAATTGCTTGAGCATAAGGGCCTGTATTACGCTATGTGGCGGCAGCAGATCGGCGAACGCAAAGAGAAGCTGGTGACGGTGTAGGTACGCTGCCAGTAACGTGCGAGGGCTTCCTGAGGAAACTTTAACGGCCCATCGGGCCACAACCTTGGTAGAAAACGGGATGGTAGTTCTACCAAGGTTGTGGCCCGATAGGCCGTTAAAGGGCTACTTCCTATTTAAACCCGAAGAGCAAGGGGAATAGGAAGGTCACTACGGCGGCCCAGAGGCTGTAGACAGGCAGGAAAACGTTCATTGACTGACCCACCAGCGATACGTCGGACTTTCGGGTCAGGGCCCCGAAAAGCCGTAGGCCAACCACCAGCAGGTGAGTCAGCATCAATACATTGGCGCCCAATACCGCTGCTCGATTGGGCGTTAAGCCACCTTCTGAGATGCGGAACAAGACGGCCGATAACGCAATGCCGTTGACCAGTACGGTTACCGCTGACAGTAGAAAGAGAATGAGCAACTGGGTACGACTCTTGGTGGCCGGCGCCGACTCGGCTACCGAAAAGAAAATAAGGGCCATGACGCCGATCAGCAGCGCATTGAAAAGCAGCAGAAACTCCCGGTCATGGTAGGGATCTTTGCCCGAGAAAACGGTGGCGACCAGATACACCACCAGCATGACCAGTACCACCGGGCTAAACAAACTGGCAATAAGCGGCGATACTTTATTGACAATGGCTGGCTGGGTCTGGGTCAGGAACGTACCTACGATCGGCACGGCAGCCAGGCCACCGATCACTATGTTGTCGAAGTAGAATTTTTCGATATTCCAGCCAATCAGTCTGAACAGGTTAATGGTGATGCCCGTCGTTATGCCACCTGCAATCAGAAGTAGGGCAATCATAACCACCAGGTCGCCATTATGGCGCAGAAAACCGAGCCAGTTTGCACCAGCTTTCAGTTTTCCGCCGCCATACGTAAAGCCCAGCAGTGACCACAGCCACAGCGGCAGGTGAATGCAAGCCAGAATCAATGTATCGCTGGTATTGCTATTGGGCAGAACGTTGATAAACACGCTGGCGGCCAGGGTGAGTCCGGCTAGCCAGGCCCCTGTTTTCGTGGAAATTTTATTTTTCCAGGCGTAGTAGGCAATCAACAGAGGGAAGACGATGAAGCCAATATTCCGGGTGTAAAAGAATTCTTTGTCGGCCGACAGGATATCCGGTAGTTTGGCCAGCAGCGCGGCCGCCAGAGAAGCCGCCACTACCATTTTTCGATCGGTGGGCGTTCCCCAGGTAAGCTCGTCGGGCGTGTAATTCAGTCGTTGATACCACCCCTCGGCCAGCGGGTTGTCGCGTAGTTGGGGGTACAGCTCGTTGAAGGCCGATTTAAAGGTTGGCTTGTTGGTCCAGTACAGCTTTTCGAGTTGCAGTGGCTTATCGAGATTGGCTAATATTTCCTGACGCATAAAAAACAGGTGGTTAGTTTTTAAAGTACTTTGTGTTGCAGAGTTAAAGAGCAAAAAAATATCACGACACTTTGCTGGTCAAAATAAGACGCTCCAGCGCATCGAGGTGATGTCTAAACGCTGTGGTTCCGTGGGCGGTCGCCTGGTAGCGGGTATTGGGTTTGCGCCCAACAAACTGTTTTTCGACTGTCAGGTAGCCCGCTTCCTCCAGCGTTCGCAGGTGGCTCGACAGGTTACCGTCGGTTAGTTGCAGGCTTTCTTTCAAATAACTGAAATCGACACTATCGGCCACCATCAGCACCGACATGATACCCAGCCGGGCCCGGTTCTCAAAATCCTTGTTAATATGTTGTAAGTAGTCTTTCACCTTGTCTATACCAAGCCACTACAAAGTTTTTTTGTTCACTTTTCGGGGCAACAAACGGGCAGTTTGCTGTTCACTTCCTCTCGTACTTGTAGTAGATCAACGCGCCATACAGTATATGCAGCCCCCCAAAGCCCAGCCCCCAGGCAACCAGACCGTACTCGACCTGAAAGCAGACCAGTAGCCCCAAAACCAGCTCGCCCAACCCCAGATAACGGATATCCGTAAAGGTGTACTTACTGCTGTTGATCAGCGCCAGTCCATAAAAGACAAGCATCGAAGGTGCTACCAGGTAAAGATTGTGGTGGTAGAGTAGTACCAGACAAAAAACGCCGCCTGCCGCCATCGGAATGCACAGATTATTCACCATCGCCAGCGCCTGATGGTGCCAGATCGACTGCTTGTCTTTTCTGGCCTTGAACTGGCTGAAGCCAATGGCTGCCCCCGCCGCTAGCAGCAATACCCCCACGGCGACCAGCATCAGAAAGGTGCTCATTTCCTGGCTGAACGTACCCGTATACAGATCCGTGTAGGTTAGGTGCAGACTATTCAGCTTCCAGTAAACCAGCGCTACACCAGCCAGCGCCACCAGACCGACCGCTATACCAGATAATCCGCTCAGGGAAGTGAACCGGGCGGAACGCTCCATGAGGCTACGAATTTCCTGTAGGGCCGCCAGTTGATCTTGATCTTGTGCCATGTAAAGTACTTTGTAGTGCAAAGTTAATAGCGTTTCTGATCATACAATGACCGGAAGCAAAATTTTTTTGAATTAATAGGCAATGATGAGTCGGCCCAGTTTCTGCTTCTGACTCACTTTCTCGCGCTGTTGCAACACGTAATCGATCTGCCAGGCGTACACGCCCGATTGGCAGGCAACGCCATTGCGTGTGCCGTCCCACTGAAAGGGCGCTTTATCTGTCTGAAAGATCACCTCGCCCCAGCGGTTGAAAACAGACAGCGACGTCAGGGTGATATCGCCACAGGCAAACGGCTGAAATACATCGTTGAGCCCATCAGCATTGGGCGTGAACAGGTCGGGCGTGTAAATAACGCAGCCACACTCGCCGTAATCAATATCGATGGAGTCGCGAATGGTGGCGCAGGCGTTGGTTACCGTTGCCCAATACGTACCTGACCGTTTGACGGTTCGTTCGATCTGATCGAAACCGTCCTGCCAGGCAAATTTCCCGTCGCCAAAAGAAGGCTCTATCCGGTACACATCCGCGCCGCACACCGCTTTGTTGGGCCCTAGTTCCAGTTGTGGCGGCTTAATAAACGTAACGCGGACTGAATCGGTCACGACGCACCCGGCCTGGCTGATTTGCAGGCTGTACGTGCCGTTCTGCGTAACCTGAAAATCAGCCAGGCCGGAGCCATCCTGCCACCGGTAATTAGGCGCATTGGCCGGCCCCCGGAGCGTAAGCGACTGGGCAGTACACAGGGTCGTATCGGCTCCCAGCGTGAAGTTCAGCGCATAGTCGACTACAATCGTATCGCTGAGCACCTTGCAAGGCGTGGTTACCGTTACCCAGTATTTGCCCGGTTTCGTGACCAGGTACGTTGCCGAGGTGTTGCCGTCGTTCCAGCGGTAATCGGTGGCACCGGGCGTTTTAGCAGTCAGCAGGTAGGTGCTCTGCCGACCACAAAGCGTGGTGTCTTTACCCAGTTCAAGCTCAATAGGCACCAGCGACACATCGTCGATGAAGATGTAATAAAACGCAAGCATGGCAGGCAACGTGTTGAAACTGCCGATGGTCATGAACCGTTCGCCGCCTTTAGCTTCAAACGTACCGCTGATTTTATCCCATTTGAATGAACCCGACACGGTCTTTGCCTGGGTATCCAGAATCTGGGGCTTGGCAAACAACAGGTTTTTTGCCGTTGAGGTCAGCGGTTGGTTGGAGAAGTGCGCCCCTATGGTGCCAGCAATGTACTGATTGGGATTACGGGAACTGACGTACATTTCGAAGTAATAGCACTTGGCGGCTTCGAGCGGCTTAGCCAGCGGCGTGGCGAGGTACTCGGCCCAGCCCTGATCCAGAAACAAGCGCGCCAGTCCGTTCCCCGTGCGTGGCGCTACCTCGATCTGGTTTGTCGGGAAACACTGATTATAAAAATCGGGCGTAGCTTGGTTCGGGTTATACCAGGGCACAGCCTCTTCCAGCAGGTTATCTTGCCGGGGGCAGTTGCGGTAGGTCTCAAAGCTGACATTAGGTACCAGTTCCTGCGCAAACGTCGGTCTATTGGTCACAATAAACAGGCTTACCAGCAGCCAGAAAATCCTTTCTGGCCAAACGGGACGGCGTATGTTCTGTAAACATGACATCTCAGCAGACTACAGTAACCGCACAACTTAATTGCCTGTTTACGAGGCAACTATAAGTAAGCAGGCGGCAGCTGTTCAGTGTATATAAAACAGAGTCGACCGCGATAACTACTTAACATGACCCTACCACCATCCGTGGATGTATTCCTAAAGCGGGCGCCACTTTATATTCCGGAACCAGACGCTGCTTCCCCAGTCTTGCAGGCCGATGCGCCCACTGTATTTACCCTTGCTGATCGGGGCATTTTTGAGGTTACTGACGGCCACCAGCTTTTTCCAACTGTCGCTGGTGAGGTCATGCTCCTGAATGCTATAGCCGTTCAGTGAGACCGTCAGGCGGTTCTTTTTCAGGATGAAATGTACCTTGTTCCAACTCCCGACGGGCTCAATTTCCCGCACACGTGCCACGGCCAGGTTGAAAAAATCGCCGGCCCGATGCCCTTGCTGTTTGTCTTCACCAACGCCAGCCAGAATGGCATCATCTTCTAGCTGAAGTTCCAGACCGGTATCGTACACGTTCTTGAACTGGGGTTGCTCCTGCACAAAAAAGAAGATGCCGCTGTTCGTAAACTTATCGACCTTCCACTCGGCTTTACACTCAAAATCACCCGAAATTGGCTGGTCGGTCACCAGATCGCCGCCATCGGGTGCTTTGTTACCCGCCCGGCTGGGTACGTTTAAGTGTAAAGCCCCCTGATCCGTCTGCCACGACGAGCCTACTTTGCTTCCCGGAGCCCCGTACTTATGCCAGCCTGCCGTATTTTTTCCGTTGAACAGCAGTTTCCAGCCGTCTTTCTTTTCCTGCGCCGACAAGGTATTGAGCGGTTGTGCCTGTGCCTGCATAAAGGCAGAACCTACCAGCATTCCGAAAGCGATGATACGAATGAGCATAGTGAGTGAGGGGAATGAATGGGGTGAGTGAGGGTCAATAAGAAACGATCAGCCGATCAGAAAACAAACCAAAGCAGACCGGCTTGCTACTCAAGTCACCCGGTCATTCATCGCCTTTTGAAGAGCACGTTTGGCGCTATTTTCGTGTTTACTCAGTAACGCCGAACCGGGCGGGCGTCCCCGCTCCAGTTCCGGTAGGTAAAACCGGTCAATCACTACCGAAGCTCCAGCTTCGGCCCTACTGCATTCAATGAAGTTCTTTTTCTGGCGCTGGCCGCTTTTTTTCCTCACCGTACTGGGCACAGCGTGGACTCGCCCGGCCGGTCCGCCTGGCAGTGCTGTCATAACCCTTCAGCCTGAAAGCTTACCCTTCATACCCACGGAATATTACATTGAGAGCGTGCAGGACAGGCGGCCACAACGCGACGCCTTTGCCACGCTACTGCTTCGGCCCGACCAGCCCGCTACCCCCGTTGATCTGAATGGCGGCACTGGCCCGGCAATCTACACATACATAGCCCGGAGCCTGAAGCAAAACCGATCACTCCGACCCATCATCCTGCGGATCACGGTGGGCAACCTCACCGAAACGGCGGGCCCAAAAGGCACGATCAATGGCCGATTGAGCCTGTCGCTGGCGTTTGATGTAAAACGCGAAGATGAACAACTGTCGCTGGTGACCTATCAGGGCAATGCGCGCTACCAACGCCCACCGGGACAAACCCAGGTTATTGAGAAAGTGATTCGGCAAAGTGTGAATGAAGGCCTCAAATTCCTGAATAATTTCATGAACAAGGAGTCTGACAACGTACCTGTGCTGGCCAACAAGCTCACGGTCACGTTCAATACCGTCACAACCCGCACAGCCGCCAGTAACGACACTGTTTTTTATGACCCCGACCGCCCCCTGACCTGGGACGATTTTCGGGCCACTCCGCCCACCACCAGTCGCTATGCAGCCCAGATCATGCCGGGTGTATCGTATGAAGGGCACAGCGATATTGACAAAGGCAGCATCAACGTGAAGCTCAAACTGAAGGTGTTTATGCTGAAGAGCCAGTCGTGGGTAAAAGCCATTGGCCATAACGACTACGCCCTGAACCACGAGCAGCGCCATTTCGACATTGCCCGCCTGGCCATGGAAGATTTTAAAAGGCGGGTCCGGCCCGATAGCCTCTCGCTGAACGACTACAACAGCAACATTCAGTATCAGTATATTGAGATGTACCGGGCGCTCAGTAACCGGCAGCAGCAGTACGACGACGAAACGGCCCACGGTATCAACCAGGCGGTGCAGGCCCGCTGGAATACCCGGATCGATACGGAGTTGCGTACTTTTGGCCTTAAATGATCGTGAAGCGTAATGACCACCAATGACCGGTGCGCCGGTGCAGCCGCAGCCAAATGACAGGTAACGTACTGCACGTCTCCACGGCACACCGCCCCCATGATCCGCGTATTGTTTATAAGCAATGCCCGACGCTGGCGGCCGACTACACTGTCTGGTGTGCCATTCCCGATGCCGACCCGCAGGCAACGCCCAACGTGCAGTTTATTTCGCTTCCCTATTATGAACAGGTGATCTGGCGAATCCTGATCACCTGTCCGCTGATTGTCTGGCGGTGCTGGCAGATCCGGCCTGACGTGGTCCATTTCTACGTACCTGAGTTCATTCCATTTGCTTTTCTGTTTCGCCTTCGGGGCGCCCGCCTGATCTACGAAGTACAGGAAAACCTGTTCAAGAAAATGCACCTGAAAGTCAGAAACCGGGGCTGGCTGCTCGAAAAAGCCTTCGCTGCGCTCGACCAGCTGGCCCGCCGGCATTGCTACTGCCTCTTTACCGAACACGGCTACCTGACTACCTATACCAACCTGCGTAAACCGTCGGCGGTGGTGTACAATTACGCCTCGCTGCCCCTCATCGATCCGTTCCGCCGGCCGTATCTACCGTTGAAACAGCCCGCTACCTTTTTCTATATCGGCTGGCTCAGCATGGAACGCGCCGTTGATACGCTCCTGGCCGCGCTGGCTATACTCCGGGAAAAGCACATCGATTTTTTTGTCCATCTGTTTGGCCGACAAACGTATTCGCAGGCAGTATTAGCGGCCAACACGGCTTATCAGCAGGTACGTACCCAGCTCCGTTTTTATGGCTATACCGATCAGAAAATGGCCCTGCCCGTTGCGGAAGGTGCAGTGGCCGGGCTGGCGTTGCTGAAACCCATTGGCGATTACCCGGAATCGTATACCACGAAGCTCTTTGAGTACATGGCGTTGGGGTTGCCCGTTGTCACAGCCGATTTTCCGTTGTATAAAGATGTGGTCGAACGACACCAGTGCGGCTTCTGTGTGGACCCGTACGACCCCACGGCCGTAGCCGACGCCCTAACGTACCTGATCAACAACCCCACAGAAGCCGAACAGATGGGAAAGCGCGGCCGGGAAGCGGTCATACAGCATTACAACTGGACTACGGAGGCAGCTAAGCTGCGCGCGTTTTATAAGCAGGTGCTACAAACGCCATAACCAGCAGACAGGCCCCGTACAGGCGAAATCGGGCGGTTGTATAGGGCACGAACGTAGCGGCCGTGGCGATAAGGCTACACCACCCGGTATGCTCCGGCCATTGCCGGGCCAACAACGGCACAGATGTATCCGTAGCCAATCTGCATAAACAGGTACGTCGTACGTTTATGAACTGGCGTTACCCGGGGAGGCGATCCGTTTGTTGTGGGTTGGCAAGAGATCGAAATGAGTAATTTCGGTCGTATCGACCAGGAAATTGCCGGATGTGTTCCGGTTAGCGGCCATTGAAAAATAGCCCCCCGCTATGGCGCCGCCTGATGCGATCCGGTACGAAACAACCAGCAGGCCCCCGCCAGAGCAATGGCTAACAAACTGCTCGTCAGGAGGCCATTCAGTCGAATACCGTGTATTTTTCTTAGTCATTGTTGTATTAAATCTATTATACCTACCACGTCTTCCAGGAAGATTTTAACTTTCGGGATATTTTCAGTTGTTCTCTTCGAAGCCAAGTTAACCGGCACATGTTTATTCACGCAGTCAGTCACTATCTGCCCGAGCAAATAGTGGGCAATGACCATTTTACACAGCTCAACGGCCTATCCGACGAGTGGATCACTACCCGGACCGGAATTAGTGAACGGCGTAAGGCCAGCCCCGATGAGAATACGAACACCATGTCGATCGAAGTCGTGTCGCGCTTGCAGGCGAAGACCGATCTCTCAACCGTCGACCTGATTGTTGGCGCTACGTATACACCCCACGATACCATTGTGACGCTGGCTCACGCCATACAGCATCATCTGGGCATTGCTGACATTCCCACCGTGTCTGTTTCGTCGGCCTGTTCGTCGTTGCTCAACGCCATTGAGATTGTGGAGGGTTATTTTGCGTTGAACAAAGCCAGCCGGGCGCTGGTGGTCGTTTCGGAGCATAATACGGCCTACTATAACGAAGAAGATACCGTATCGGGTCACCTCTGGGGCGATGGTGCCGCCGCCTTGCTGATTACCAAAGAACGGCAGTCTGAGCAGGATTTCACCATCAAAGGCCTGTTGACCGGCGGCGCAGCCCATGCCGGTAAAGCCGTTGAAGCCGTGGTGTTGCAACCCCTGGTGAGAGGCGTTATTATGCCTTATGGCCGCGACGTGTTCCAGAACGCCTGTATCTATATGCCCAAGGCCAGCCTCCAGATTCTGGAGCGCCACAGCCTGACGGCCGCCGATGTTGATTATGTGTTGCCTCACCAGGCCAATTTGCGCATTAGCCGCAACGTGATGCAAACCCTGGGGCTTCCCGAAGAAAAACTGCTGTCCAACATCCAGTACCTTGGCAACACAGGCTGCGCCGGCTGTGCCATTGCCCTCTCCGAACACTGGGATTCCTTCAAAAAAGGCGAGCGCATTGTTGTCACAGTCTTCGGTGGCGGCTACTCCTACGGAGCCATGCTGGTGGAGGTGTAGCCTCCGGGTAATAAGTTGTTTCACCCGACGAAGCTTTACTACCTTCAGGGCAGTTCGCCGTTGCGGTTTTGGGCCTGGGGTAAAACGGGAAAATAAGCACCCTTAATTCTGCTCACGTATTTATTATAAATTATATTTAGACAATACAAGAACACGTCTTCCCCGTTCATGAATCGTCTACTCGCCAGGCTTATCCGATATAACGTAACGTACCTGCGCGAATTCATTAGCAAGAGGAATCACTTTTTTTGTTTATGTTGGCTGTTACTGGCTGGTTGCCAGCCAACTGACTCAGACAAGACCTTCCGAATCGGCTTTTCGCAACGCACCGAAGCCGACACCTGGCGCCAAACGATGCGCGCCGGCATGAATCGTGAACTCTCGTTCTACCCCGACGTCGACTTCATCGTTAAAGATGCTGGTGGCCAAAGTGAACGGCAGGTCACTCAAATTCAGGACCTTATTGATCAGAAAGTTGATTTACTGATCGTTTCGCCCAACGCGGCCCGGCCCATTACGCCCATTGTTGAAAAAGCGTATCAGCAGGGTATTCCGGTCATCATCCTCGACCGCCGGACCGATTCCGATCAGTACACGGCCTACGTTGGGGCCGACAATGTGGAGGTGGGCCGCACAGCCGGTCTGTATGCCAACCAGTTGCTCCGGGGAACGGGCCATGTGGTGGAAATTGGCGAGTCGCCGGGTTCTTCGGCCGACATTGACCGGCATCGCGGTTTTATGGAGGCGATCGGTGCGCATCCGGGCATTCAGTTGGTTACCAAGCTGGAGGGTGACTGGGACAAGCGCTCGTTTGCCGAAAAGTTAACCGGTCTACTACAGTCGACACCGACCATCCAGCTCATCTTCGCGCAGAATGACCGTACCGCCCTCAAAGCTTATAAGGTCTGTCAGCAGCTCGGGCTGGAGAAGCAGGTTAAACTAATTGGCGTTGATGGGCTTCCCGGTCAGCATGAAGGCATCGACCTGGTTGATCGGGGTGTTCTGAGCGCCACGGTACTGTACCCAACCGGCGGTAAAGAAGCCATTCGGGCGGCTATGGCCATTTTGCAGAAACAGCCATTCAAACGGGAGAACAAGCTGCCTATTACGCTCATCGATTCGGCCAATGTGCGCATCATGAAGCTGCAGAACGAAAAAGTAATAGAGCAGCAGGTCGACATTGAAAAGCAACAGCAGCGAATCGACGACCTGAACCAGATTTATAGCAGCCAGAAAAACGCGTTGTATTTCACCCTGGCCAGTCTGCTTGTGGTTATGTTGCTCGGTGGCTGGGCCTTATACCTGTACCGATCGAAACAGACCGCCTACCAGACGTTGGAACGGCAGAATCAGGAGATTCTGGACCAGAAAAACCAGATCGAAGTGGTGTCGGCACAAGCCCGGCTGGCTACTGAAGAAAAACTCAGGTTCTATTCCTACATCTCACACGAGTTCAACACCCCGCTGAGCCTGATCTTGACGCCCACGGAAGAACTGCTCCACAAAAAGACAGTCAGCCCTTACGACCTGAAAAGCAACCTGGTACTGGTGCAGAAAAACGCGTACCGCCTGCTTCGGCTGGTTGATCAGATGCTGGACCTACGCAAAACGGACGCCGGGAAACAGCGCCTGCATACGGCCGAGCAGGATCTGGTTGCCTTCATTCGGGATATTGTTCAGGATTTCCTGCCCAACGCAAAAAAACGCCGGATCGACCTGCAATTCATGCCAGCCCAGCCCGCGTTGCCCGCCTGGTTCGACAGTGAAAAACTGGACAAAGTCTTTGTCAATCTGCTGTCGAATGCCTTCAAATATACCCCCAGCGGCGGGCTGATTCATGTTCGGCTCCGTGTACTCGATGCACAGGTGCAGATTCAGGTAACAGACAATGGCGAAGGCATGACCACCGACGAGCAGGCCCACGCCTTCGACCTGTTCTTCAGCGGCAGCCGCCCATTCAATCTCTCGAAAGGGCTGGGGCTGGCTCTGTCGATGGAGTTTATTCAGCTGCATCAGGGCGAGATCAGCGTTCAGTCAGAGAAAGAACAGGGTACTACCTTCACGATGCTGCTGCCGCTGGGCAATCAGCACCTGTCGCCCAGCGAAATGACCGGCTTAACAACGCGCCAACAGCCGCTGATCGACCTGGACGATGACGATACCGACGAGGTAGCCCCCCAGTCGGCCAGGCAGCTGGGTACGTTGCTGGTCATTGAAGACAACGACGACCTGCGTGCTTTCCTGAGCACCCGGCTGAGCAACGAGTTTGAGATCATTGCCGAGGCATCGGCTGAAAAAGGCTGGGAACGTACCCTCGACGTCATTCCCGATCTCATCATCAGCGATATCATGCTCTCCGGCATGAGCGGCCTGCAACTGACCCAGCGCGTTAAGGCCGACCTGCGCACGTCGCACATCCCGGTAATTTTATTGACGGCCCAAGGGCAGATGGAGCAACGCATTGAAGGCACACGCGTCGGCGCCGACGCCTATATCACGAAGCCATTCAACACGCAATACCTGCTTGAGACGCTGCGCACAACCCTGGCAAACCGCGAAAAATGGCAACGCCGCTACGCCTCTGATTTCCTATCGCAGTCGGGCACGGGCGGAAACCGGCAGGACAAGAAATTTCTGAACGAGCTAACCGCGCTGATCGAGCAGAATCTGGGCGATTCGGGCTTCGGCGTCGAGAAACTAAGCCGTGATATGGGGCTGTCGCGGGTGCAGCTTTACCGCAAAGTGCAGGCCCTGCTCAACATGAACGTAATGGATTACCTGACCGAAGTGCGGCTGAAACGCGCCAAACACCTCCTTCGCGAAACCACCAAACCTATGGCCGAGATTGCCGACGAAACAGGCTTCAATTCAGCCGCTTACTTTACTACATTCTTTAAACAGCACACCCAGAAAACGCCATCCGAATACCGCAAATCGCCGGTGAAAGCGTAACCTATGTGCATGGGCTCACAGTGTCCATGTTGCGTGTGTTGCTGACGCGTGGCCCTTCGACTAGCGAAGCAGCACCCCCTCCAAGCCACAGCGCATTAATACTTTACCCAATTACTTACCTATCTAAACCTATGAAACCGTTCATTTTCCTTGCCTTCTGGCTGTGCTGGCAAAGCCTGGCGGCCCAGTCTGTACTCACCATTTCCTCACCCGATCAGTCAGTCCTGTTAGCAGTCAGCCGGGCGGCAGCTGGCAACGTGACGTATCGTATTTCGTATAAAGGCAAAAAAGTCATTGAGCCCTCGACGTTGGGGCTTTCCCTCAGCAAGCCCCAGGTATCGCTGAGGCGGTTCACCATCGCGGCCGTTGATTCGGCGACTATCGACGACACCTGGAAGCCCGTTTGGGGCGAAGCCAGCCAGATCAGAAATCACTGCAAGGAGTTGCTGGTAACACTAGCCGAGCAGTCGGGGTCGGGAATTCGTATGCAGGTACGTTTCCGGGTATTCAACGACGGCGTGGGCTTCCGCTACGAGTTTCCGCAGCAACCAGCGCTTACGCACTTTGTGGTAGCCGACGAACTGACCCAGTTCGCCCTGTCGGCCGATCATCAGACGTTCTGGATGCCGGGCGATTATGACTCGAACGAATACCTGTATAACACGACCAAACTGAGCCAGGTGGCGGCGTTGGCCGCCATTAAACGGGAGAAAGACATCGCACTCCAGTCGGTTATCGGCGATCATGCCATTCAAACGCCGCTGCTGTTCAAAACGGCCAATGGCCTGTATATCAGCCTGTATGAAGCTGCCGTGCTGAATTACCCCATCATGCACTTGCAGCTCAATAAAAAGACGCTGACGTTACAGGCACAACTGACGCCCGACGCCGTTGGGAACAAAGCCTACCTGCAAACCCCCGCAAAAACGCCCTGGCGAACGATCATTGTCAGCGATAAGGCTACCGATATTGTGGCGTCGAAGCTGATTCTGAACCTGAACGAACCCTCGGTCATTGCCGATCCGTCGTGGATAAAACCCCAGAAATTCATGGGCGTCTGGTGGGAAATGCACATTGGCAAAGGCAACTGGGCGAAAGCCCTCGGAAAGCATGCCGCCAATACGCAGAATGTGAAAAAATACATCGACTTCGCGGCGAAAAACGGATTCGATGGCCTGTTGGTGGAGGGCTGGAACGAAGGTTGGGAAGACTGGTTCGGCAACTGGAAAGAGGAGGTCTTCGACTTCGTGACGCCCTACTCCGACTATAACATTGACTCACTGACGGCCTACGCGCAGAAAAAAGGAATCAGACTGATCATGCACCACGAAACGTCGGGCTCGGTCACGAACTACGAACGCCGGATGGATGCGGCTTTTCAGTACATGGTTGATAAGGGAATCAATACCGTGAAGACCGGGTATGTTGGTCGAATCATTCCGCGTGGCGAACACCACGACAGCCAATGGATGGTGAATCATTACCAGCGGGTGGCCGAAAAAGCCGCGACATACAAGCTCATGGTCGATTCGCACGAGTCGGCGCACCCAACCGGACTGCACCGGACGTACCCAAACTGGATGGCCAGCGAAGCCGCGCGGGGTAGCGAGTTCAACAATGCGCCTACGCTGGGGATCACGCCCGAACACACCACTATTCTACCGTTCACCCGGATGCTCGGCGGACCAATGGATTTTACACCGGGCCTTTTCCGGTTCCAGCTCAACCAGTTCGAGCCAGCCCGTACGCAACGGGTCAGAACTACACTGGCCAAACAACTGGCGCTGTACATCACGCTCTACAGCCCACTGCAAATGGTGGCTGATTTGCCGGAAAATTACGAAAAGCACCTCGACGCCTTCCAGTTCATCCGCGACGTACCGGTGGATTGGGACGACAGCAACGTACTGGCTGCCGAACCCGGCGACTACCTGATGATTGCCCGTAAAACCAAAGGCAAAGACAGCTGGTTTGTCGGCGCCATCACCGACGAAAACAGCCGGACCCTCCCGCTGGCGCTGAATTTTCTGGACCCCGGCAAAACCTACGAAGCCACCATCTACCGCGACGCCGACAACGCCGACTGGCAAACAAACCCGGAAGCGTACACGATCGAAAAGAAGCGCGTCACCAGCCAAACGAAACTCAACCTGCGTCTGGCCAACGGCGGCGGTTTCGCCATTCAGCTAACGAAGCTGTAAGGTAATCCAGGGCTTCGCGTTGTAGTTGCTTCGCGAGCGGGGTCGAAGGGCCTAGCTCGCGAAGCAACTACACTAAAGTGAGCAGCCTATCCAGCCTGCAACGTGCAACAAAATCAGAAAATGGCGTGTCAAAACCGAAAAACCGCCTTGCTGTCGATACAAACAACTAGTTCACTGTCAATAGCTTAACTACATAGCTTTCCATTGAAATAAATTGAACGATTACTGAAAGAGCGCCCGGTGTACCTACGCTAGTTTTGATTCACAAACAAAGTCCACTACGGACAGTTTGCGTCAATCATGGGTCAGAAACAACGCATTTTCTTCTGGTCGATCACGGCCGCTTTGGGGGGCTTCCTCTTTGGCTTCGATACGGCTGTTATCTCTGGCGTCGAGCAGTCGTTGCAATCGCTCTGGCACCTGACTGTATGGGAGCACGGCCTGACGGTTTCCATTGCGTTGATCGGCACGGTGATTGGTTCCATGACGGGTGGGATTCCCGCCGAATCGCTGGGTCGTAAGAAAACATTGTTCTGGATCGCCGTTCTCTACCTGCTGGCTTCGCTCGGCACGGCGCTGGCTCCCAACTGGTCAATCTTCCTCCTCTTCCGTTTCCTGGGTGGTTTGGGCGTTGGGGCTTCGTCGGTAGCGGCGCCCATGTACATCACCGAAATTTCGCCCGCCAAGTCGCGCGGCAGACTGGTGGGTATGTTCCAGTTCAATGTGGTGCTGGGCATCCTGGTCGCTTATCTGTCTAACTATCTACTGTCAGACGTAGGCAGCGAACCCTGGCGGTGGATGCTGGGCATACAGGCCCTGCCCTCGCTGATTTTCCTGATCACGGTACTGAACATTCCCGAAAGTCCACGCTGGCTGTTGCTCAGAAAAGGGCAGCGGTCTGGCGATCCGGTTGAAGAAGCCCGTCAGGTACTCGACCTGATTGACCCCGACACGGCAAAAGACACCCTGCTGGCGATCCAGCAGAGTCATACCGAACCCTCGGCCTCGACCCGTTTGTTCTCAGGCAATTATAAAACACCGATCATGCTGGCCGTGCTATTCGCGGTCTTCAACCAGGTGTCGGGTATCAACGCCATCATCTATTACGCGCCCCGTATTTTTGAGATGACGGGGCTGGGCAAAAGCTCCTCGCTGCTGTCATCGGCAGGCATTGGGCTGATCAACCTGATCTTCACCCTGATTTCGATGAACCTGATCGACCGCTACGGTCGCCGAACGCTGATGAAAATTGGCTCGGTGGGCCTGATCATCACCCTGGGGCTGGTAGCGCGGGCTTTCTATACCGAAGAGTTCAGCGGCATGACCGTTCCCTTCCTGCTGTTTGGCTACATCGCTTTCTTTGGTTTTTCGCAGGGAGCCGTTATCTGGGTGTTCATCTCCGAGATCTTCCCGAACGAGGTGCGGGCCAGTGGTCAGGCACTCGGCAGCTTTACGCACTGGATCATGGCGGCGATCATCACCTTCACGTTTCCGTACTTATCTGAAAAGGTAGGCGGTGGCAACACCTTTCTGTTTTTCACTGTCATGATGGTATTGCAACTGGTCTTTGTGTTGCGCATCATGCCCGAAACGAAAGGAACCAGCCTGGAAAAGATTGAACGTACTGTTTTTGCGCACTGATAGTCATGAAGAAAATCACCTGTTTCGGCGAAATCCTGTGGGATGTGCTGCCCACCAGCAAGCAGCCCGGTGGCGCACCCATGAACGTAGCCGCCGACCTCCGCAACTTCGGCCTGGATGCGCAACTGATCAGCGCCGTAGGCAACGATGCACTGGGGCGTGAACTGCTCGATTTCCTGGAACAAAAAAATATTCCTACCGGGCTGGTGCAGGTGAGCGATACGTACCCGACGGGCGTAGCACAGGCCAACGTGTCAGACAGTAGCGATGTGGTCTACACCATTGTGCAGCCTGTTGCCTGGGATTACATTCAACTGCAACCGGGCATGCTCGAAGCAGTTCAGCAAAGCGATCTGTTCATTTATGGTAGCCTGGCCGCCCGTAGTTCACGTACCTACGAAACGCTGCGCGAACTGCTGGACGTGGCCCCCCGGAAAATATTCGACGTGAACCTCCGAGCGCCGCACTATGACCGGGAAACAGTAGATGAGTTGATGCACCAGGCTGATATTGTCAAGCTGAACGAGCATGAAATACTGGAACTCTCCGACTGGTTTGGCCACGACCTGGACCTGCAACGGGCGATGCGGCAACTCCGCGACCGGTTCAATCTGGAGGCTCTCTGCGTAACGCTGGGCGACGACGGAGCCATTCTGCTCGACGAATCAGGCTTCACCCGGCAGGAAAGTTTCCCGATTGAGGTGGAGGATACCATCGGGTGTGGCGATGCGTTTCTGGCGGCCTACATCCATAAAACAGTACAGGGCGAAAGGCCGCAGCAAACGCTTGCGTTTGCCTGCGCGGCGGGGGCTTACGTGGGTACGCAACCCGGCGCAACCCCGTCATTCACTGAACAAACAATCCTTAGTCAATACAACATGGCCAGTGCTGCCTGATCAGACCCTTCAGTTGTTTATTAGTAACCTATGATGAAGTAGTTGGAAGAGTGAGAACGTGGACTGCACAAGGTCCACGTTTCTTTTTGGAACGGTTTTACCCCCCCCTAAAGGGGGCTACTGCGCTGCTCTCTTGTTGTCGCTTGCCTGTGGCGAGTGACCCGTATCGATAGGGCCTCTGGCCCGGGCGTTAAACTTCACCAGTTTTCAGCATATGCTCGTTTCAGCAGCTACCACCGGGCCAGAGGCCCTATCGATACGGGTCACTCGCCACAGGCAAGCGACAACGAGCAATTAATGTCAAAAAACCTCACACTATTTCATCCAACACCCAACCCGACATGAAGAACGTACTCACCCTCATTGCTCTTCTCGCCACCCTCAGTCACACAGCGCTGGGGCAGGCAAAGGCCGGTGCTGAACCCCACCGGCCCCAGTTCCACTTTGCGCCGAAAGCGCACTGGATGAACGACCCAAACGGGATGGTTTACCTGAACGGGACATACCATCTGTTTTTCCAGTATTACCCCGACGCCACCGTTTGGGGCCCCATGCACTGGGGGCATGCTACCAGCAAAGACATGCTTCACTGGCAGGAACAACCCATCGCCCTGTACCCCGATAGCCTCGGCTGGATTTTCTCGGGTAGTGCCGTAGTGGATGTCAACAACACGAGTGGCTTCGGGAAGGACGGAAAAACGCCGTTGGTCGCCATTTTCACGCACCATAATGACAAGCTGGAAAAGGCAAAGTCGGACAAGTTTCAGTACCAGAGCCTGGCCTATAGCCTCGACGAGGGCAAAACGTGGACGAAATACGTCGGAAACCCGGTACTGCCTAACCCCGGCATCACCGATTTTCGTGACCCAAAAGTGCGCTGGTACGAACCGCAGAAGAAGTGGATCATGACCCTGGCGACGAAAGACCGGATCACGTTCTATTCATCACCGAACCTGAAGAACTGGACGCGTGAAAGTGAGTTTGGCAACGAAGTGGGGGCACACGGCGGCGTGTGGGAATGCCCGGATTTGCTGCCCATGACCCATAACGGCAGGCAGGCGTGGGTGTTGCTGGTCAGCATCAATCCCGGCGGTCCAAACGGCGGGTCGGCCACGCAATATTTCGTGGGCGATTTCGACGGTAAAACCTTCAGACCGTATTCTACCAAAACGAAATGGATGGACTACGGCACCGATAATTATGCGGGTGTCACGTTTTCAAACACGGGTAACCGGACCATCCTGATGGGCTGGATGAGCAACTGGCAGTACGCCCGCGACGTACCTACCGATCCCTGGCGCAGCGCCAATACCGTTCCGCGCGACTTGGCGTTGAGAGCCGTGGACAAGGAGTTGTATTTGACCTCGATGCCCATAAAAGAGCTGGACCAGCTAAACGGCAAAACAGTCTCGCTGAGCAACGTACCTGTGAAGGGCCAGTTCGACGTATCAGCCAAAACCGGCCAGAAGTCAGCGCTGTTCAAACTCACTCTTTCTGTTCCAGCGGCCAATGATTTCAGCGTTGTGCTCGCTAATGAACAGGGAAATGAACTGGTGATCGGCTACGAAAAAAGCACCAATTCCTACTACGTCGACCGGTCGAAAGCGGGGAAAACGGATTTCGAGAAGGGGTTTGGCAAACGCCATAGCGCTCCACGCATTTCGACAGACTACAACCTATCGTTTACCCTGCTGGCCGATCTGGCCTCCGTCGAACTGTTTGCCGATGGTGGACTTACGGTCATGACGGATATCTTCTTTCCTGAAAAACCGCTGAATAAGCTGTTTATTAAATCAGCGAAGGGCATTTCTATATCGGCTCTATATACACCACTGACGAAGGCGGTGCAGTAAGGGGTAGTAGTACCTTTTCAATTTAATCCGTAAACGATGTATAACCGCGCTTTTGTCATCCCTCCTGGCGTCGGGATGACAAAAGCATGGCACATTAAGGTTTAGAAATGAACGTAACAGACCACTAACAACAACGCACAGATCCCTAACCATTAGATTCACAGACGCTACCTGCTTTGACTGGCATACTGCTCTGTGAATCTACTTTTTATGACCCGACTCTTCGTTGCGCTCCTTTTCCTGCTACCGGCTATCCCGCTGCTGGCCCAGCCAATTGTGTCTACCGTATATGCCTGGAAAGACGCCCCTGTAGTGAAGAAACCGGGTACTGAGCAGCGGAAACTGCTGGAAGGCAGCGCCACGGACTTCAAGCATATCGAAGTGCATACTACAACCGTGGCCGCGCATCAGGCACCACACCCGGCGCACAAGCACGATGATGAAGAACTGATCATCATTAAAGAGGGTGAACTGACCGTCACGATTGCCGGCAAAACCGCGACCCTTGGCCCCAACAGCGTTGCCCTGATCATGCCGGGCGATGAACATGGGTTCGAGAACAAAGGCAACGTACCTGCCACCTATTACGTGATGCGCTACGCATCGAAAGAGCCGGTTGATTCGACGCGGGGCCAGAAAGCGGGCGGCTCACTGATGATCGACTGGAAAGAGGTGCCGTTTCAGCCGCACGACAAAGGAGGCATTCGCCGTATGTTCGACCGGGCTACGGCGATGACCAAACGGTTCGAAATGCACGTAACTACGCTAAATAGCGGCCTGGCCAGTCACCCGCCGCATACGCACCGCGCCGCCGAAATGTTGATCATGGTCAACAACTCGGCCGAATCGAGCGTATATGGTAAACTGATTCCCAACAACACGGGCGATCTGACGTACCTGGAGTCGAACGTGCCGCACAACATCACCAACAACACCCAGAAACCCTGTACGTACTTTGCCTTTCAGTTTGAGTAATGTCGTTTAGCACCCACCTATGGCAATACGCACAAATCCATATCCTGTCCATATCGATATTCAACTCTGGCAACAGTTGAAGGACGGTAGCGAATTGGCTTTTGGCAAACTACTGACGCGCTATTTCAATCCGTTGCAGCACTACGGCTATAAATTCGTGCAGGACGAGGCCTTCGTTAAAGACTGTGTACAGGAGGTCTTCATCGAAATCTGGAACCGCCGCGACCGCATCAGTACGCCCGATAGCGTGCGGGCCTACCTGTTGAGCTGCGTTCGGAAACGGGTCGTGCGGGAAGGCTATCGGCAACGGATTTTAAAAGACGATGACTCCGTAAATCTGGAAACGGATGGCAGCTTCGTTGAGTTTTCGCCCGAATGGTCGCTGATCGAACAGGAAAGCCTGGCCGAAACGACCCACCGCATTGCCGATGCCCTGAACAAGCTTCCCAAACGGCAGCGGGAAGTGATCTACCTGCGCTTTTATCAAAACCTGGAGCGCGATGAAATTGCAGCCATTATGGACGTCAATCCGCAATCGGTATCGAATTTGATGCAGGTTGCCTTTAAAAGTTTCCGGGAAAACTGGACTACCATGATCCTGTTGATGGCCGTGGCTGGTCTATCTTTTTCTAATTAATACCTGAAAACAAGTATGTAAGCCGCTTTTTGGCTATCTATTAGTAACCTGACAGATACACCGCATGAATCCCGATTACCAGAAATTTAGTGTTGACGACTTTGCCCGGGACGATCACTTTCGGCAATGGGTCATTCATCGGGATCCGCAGAGTGAATCGTTCTGGCTGCGCTGGATGGCCGATAACCCCGATCTGGCCGGTAAGGTGCAAGTAGCCCGGTCCTTTCTGTATGCACTCGAAGAAAAAAACACGGATCTGTCTGAGGAGGAACTGACCCATCTGACAACCACGATCATTCAGCAGGGGAAGCACCGGGTACGTTCGCTTTGGCCAACTCGCCTGTTTGCCGTGGCCGCCTCTGTCGCGCTGATGCTCGGCCTCGGTTACCTCTTCCTGACCGATCAGCCCGCCTCTGAAACGCAGGCCAGGCTGGCCGAAATCAGCCCGGTGCTGGCCGTCGACTACCAGGAACTAACCAACAGCGGCAAAGCGCCGCAAGCGCTGGCGCTTCAGGATGGGAGCCTCATTACGCTGTATCCGGGCGGCACCATTCGGTATCCCAGGCAGTTTACACCTACTCTGCGCGAAGTGTACTTGACCGGAAAGGCCTTTTTCAACATCACCAAAAATCCCAAACGTCCCTTCTGGGTGCACGCCGACCGGATTTCGACGCAGGTGCTGGGTACGTCGTTTCTGATCAATGCGGTAGGTAAAAACGCTAGTGTAGAAGTGCGCTCGGGTCGCGTGTCGGTGTATACCCGGAACGATATTCGGCAGGCGCGTCAGTTCCAGAAAAATGAATCGGCAGGTGTAGTGCTGACGGCCAATCAGCAGGTAGCCTTTATCGAAGACGGTGACCGGCTGGTAAAGTCGGTGGTACAACAGCCCCTTATTCTTCAGGCTATCGAAAGTAACGCTTACGTTTTCGACGAAGCACCTATCGCTCAGGTATTTAAGCAACTCGAAAATACCTATGGCCTCACGGTGATGTACGATCCGCTGACGGTTAAAAACTGTTTTATTACGGCCAACCTCTCCGGCGAATCCTTATTTGAGAAGTTAAATCTTGTCTGCCGGATCTCGCGATCGACCTACGAAATCGTTGACGGGCAGATCATTATCCATAGCCTTGGATGTGATAATAAGTAGGTATATTTGGGTGTAGCCGCTAGATATTGAAAAGAATTTATAAAAATAATTACAAACTATACAGTATCTGACTAGCGCCCGTGCTATCCGTGAGTAACTAACAAGTTAACCTCATGGATAAACTCTATAGTAAATTCCCGTCCCTGTTTCGCCTCATGAGACTATCGGTTTCACAACTCCTGATCGCTAGTTTATTCGTGAGCACCAGTCTGGCTCACGTGGCGCATGGTCAGGAGGTACTCGATCAGCAAGTGCTGATCAAGGCCAGCAACACAAGCCTGAAAAGCGTGCTGGCTCAGCTGGAACGCACTACCAGCGTCAGGTTCATCTATAACCCCAAAGAAATTCAGGCTGACCAGCGCGTAGCGCTGGCTTCGCGCTCGGCTACTTTGAAAGTGCTGCTGGGCGAATTGCTGACGCCACTGCGCATCAGCTACGAACTATCGGGCAAGCAAATTGCGCTGTTCAAAAACCCAGCGACCAGTAGCACAGGCGAAGGGGATGGTGGCGCACAGGCAACCGTGAATCAGCTGGAAACAAAGGCGGTTGCAGACCGGGCCATTGCCGGTCGGGTTACTGACGGGGCCAATGGAAGCGGCTTACCCGGCGTCAGCGTTGTGCTGAAAGGAACCCGTCTGGGCACCATTACCGACGGAGACGGGAAATACCGTTTAACGGTTCCTGAGCAGTATGACAACGCCAGCACGACACTCGTTCTATCGTTTATTGGCTACGCAACACAGGAAATTGCCGTGGGCAGTCGCACCACCATTGATGTGGTGCTGGGTGCCGACAACCGGCAGCTGAACGAAGTGGTGGTGGTAGGTTACGGCACGCAGTCGCGAAAGAACCTGACCAGCGCCGTGAGCACCATTAAGCCCGACGAACTGAACCGGGGGGCCATCAGCGACGTGGGGCAACTATTGCAGGGAAAAGTGCCGGGCCTGAACATTTCAGCTAACGGCGACCCCAATGCGCCGGCCGCCGTGATCCTGCGCGGAGCCTCGACCATCAACAGCTCGCAGGGGCCATTCTACGTGATCGATGGCGTACCCGGTGCCGACATTTCGATCATTGCTCCCGACGATATTGCCTCGATCGACGTGTTGAAAGACGCCGCCGCCACCGCCATTTATGGAAACCGGGCCGCCAACGGCGTGATCATGGTCACTACCAAACGCGGCAAAAAAGGGCAGGCCCAGATCACTTACAGTGGGTACGTTGGCCTGGAGAAAGTATCCAGCAAGCTGGCCATGATGGATGCCACGCAACTACGGGCGTTCCTGACGGCCAACGGACAGTCGTTCTCACCCAACGACGACAAGGGGGCCAATACCGACTGGCAGGCAGCCGTTCAGCGCAACACCGCCATTTCGCAGAACCACAACATCTCGATCAGCGGCGGTACCGACCACAGTACCTACAGCGCCAGCATCAACTACCTCGACAAGCAGGGTATTTTGCAGGGAAGCTCGCTGAACCGGGTTATTGCCCGGCTGGCCGTTGAGCAGATGGCCTTCAACGACAAAGTGAAGTTTGGTCTGAACATCACCAACTCGAACAGCAACGCCAACAATACGCCCCTGCGCAACAACGTGCTGTTGCAGATGGTGAACCACCTGCCCGTATCGCCGGTGACCAACGCAGACGGCAGTTATTTCGAGAATTTTCAGAACACGGGCTATTTCAACCCGGTGGCGATGATCAACTACGCCAAAGACAATACGAAGTACAATAACCTGGTCGGCTCGCTGTTTACGCAGGTGCAGTTGCCTTTTGGCTTGTCGTACGACATTAATTTGTCGTATCAGAATAACACCTCGCTGCATGGCGAATCATATGCCAGCTATTATACGCAATACAACAGCGCCAACTTTTACAACAACCCAGACCCGCCGCTCGTCCATAGCCTGCTGAACTTCGGCACCAACGGATCGGCCCTGCGTAATACCTACCAGACCACGCGCAAGGTGCTGGAAACGTTCTTCACCTGGAACAAGGAATTCGGCGACCATTCGATCAACGCCGTGCTGGGGTACTCGTGGCAGGGTAATGTCTCGGGTGATGGGTTCCAGACGTCGAGCACGAACTTCCCCGTTGATAACATTGGTTATAACAACTTTGCGCTGAGTAACCCTTATGCCGTTTCGTCGTACCGGATCAACTTCGGCCCTGATGGTATTTACCAGGAAACACGCCTGATCTCTGACTTCGCCCGGTTGAACTACAATTACAAGAACAGATACCTGGTGCAGGGTTCGCTCCGGCGCGATGGCAGCTCGGTCTTCGGCGAAAACAACCAGTGGGGTTACTTTCCGGCAGCGGGTGTAGCCTGGCGCATCGACCAGGAGAAGTTCATGCAGAACCAGAACCTGTTCAGCGATCTGAAATTCCGGGCCAGCTACGGCGTAACGGGCAACTCATCGGGGTTCAATGCCTATACGGCCCAGTTTATTTCGGGTAGCCTGGGTACGTATTACTACAACGGCGTACAAACAGCGGCTTACGGCCCAACGCAGGCCGCCAACCCGAACTTACAATGGGAGAAAACAGCCACGACCAACTTCGGCCTTGACTTCTCTGTCCTGAAAGGGAAAGTAAGTGGTACGCTGGAGTGGTACAACAAAGAGACCACCGGCATGATCTACGCCTATCGGGTTAACCCGGTGCTGGTGCCTGCCGGGAGCATCATTGCCAATGGCGGGAGCATGAGCAACAAAGGCGTTGAACTTAGCCTGAACGCTACCCCGGTGCAAACCGGCAAGTTCAGCTGGACAACGGGGCTTAATCTGGCGCATAACGAGAACAGGATCAACAGCCTCACCAACCCACTCTTCGTAGGCGGCGACTCCGTCAGGATCACGCAGCCCGAAGGCGCCGGACAAACGGGGAGCACCCTGCAAATTTTAAAAGCAGGCATGCCGTTGGGCCAGTTCTTCACGCTCGAGTATGCCGGCAAGAACGACAAAGGTGTTTCGCAGTACGTGAGCCGCAACGGTACGCTAACGACTACGCCCGTCATCGGTACCGACTACAAATACCTGGGTAGCCCACAACCCAAGCTGCTGGTTGGCTGGACGAATACGCTTCGGTATGGCAACCTTGATCTGAACGTCTTCTTCCGGGGCGTCTTTGGCAACAAAATTTTCAACGCTACCCGCGCCGACCTGTTTCGCCCCAGCACCGCCCAGTTCACCAACATCCTGGTCGACGTGGCCGATGAGAAAGCAACCGACGTGAATTCGTTCAAGTATTCAAGCCGCTACATTGAAGACGGCAGCTACATCCGGCTCGACAATGCCACGCTCGGCTACACGCTCAAAAATCTGGGCCAGTATATCCGAAATGTGCGCTTCTACACGTCGGTCAACAATGCATTTGTGATTACCAACTACAAGGGAATCGACCCGGAAGTCAATCAGGGTGGCCTTGCGCCGGGTGTTGACTCGAACAATTTCTACCCTAAAACCCGCACATTTCTGTTGGGTGTAAACGTGTCATTCTAACCCATTAGCCAGGAAAACCAATGAAAAAGCATCTCTCCTTCGGCACGTTACTGGTCTTGTTAACTTACCTGTTTTCGGCCTGCCACGACGTTAACGTACCCATTACTACTTCACTAACGCCCGACATTTTTCCGCAGAATACGTCGCAGTTCATTCAGGCGTCGGGGCCACCTTATGCCGCCCTGCGCGGTAACTTCTCGCTCGATTACTGGTTCATGCAGTCGCTGAGCAGCGATGAGGCCATTCTGCCCGCCCGGGGGGGCAACTGGTTCGATAACCAGAACTACCGGATGCTGCACTACCACAACTGGACCAAAGACCACGGCTGGACAAACAGCACCTGGAACTGGCTCTCGCTCGTGATTGGCACCACCAACCAGGCCATGTCTATCCTGAACACGACCATTCCCGCCGCTACGCCCGGCAAGCCCATGAACCTGGCTGAGTTGAAGATGGTGCGTGCGATGGCCTATTTCATGATGATGGACCTCTACGGCAACGTCCCCCTCGACACGGTCTACGGCGACTTCACGGCGCACCCGAACGTACCCAGGGCGCAGGTATTCAAGTTCATCGAGTCGGAAGTAAAATCGGCACTACCGAACCTGAGCCGGGCATCGGGCCAGGCTATTTATGGCCGGGCCAACAAATTCACGGGCTTTGCCCTGCTCGCCAAGATGTACCTGAACTCGGAATACTACACCGGCACCCAGCGCTACAGCGATGCCGTGGTGGCCTGCGACAGTGTGATCAACTCGGGTCTGTATTCGCTGGAACCCCGGTCAACGTACCTGCAAATGTTCTACCCGAACAACGGTCCGCAGATGAAGGAGTTCATCTTCGCCATTCCGTACGACCCCGCAGCGGGCGCCTTGCCGGGCACAAACAGCAACATGTATCACGCTCGTTACGATGTGCCGCGTTCGCACACGAAGCGGTTCAACCTGCCCTTTACACCCAGCGCTCCCGAAAGCACACTGCCCGAATATTACGTAAACTTCAAAGATCCGAACGACATTCGGAATGCACAGTGGCTCACCGGCCTTCAATTCCTGGCCGACGGCGTAACACCGCTCACGGTAACGACCACGAAAAAAGGGTACGACCAGACCTACACCGGATCGGATGGGGGCGCGGCCTACACGTATCAGGTTAACCTGACGCCCGACATCACGCTCCGGCAGGATGTAGCTACGTATGACTGCGGCAACGACGAAATTGCCTGGAATATGGGCTACCGGAACATCAAGTTTTTCCCCGATGCCTCGTCGACCTCACGCAACCAGAACAATGACGTACCTGTGTTCCGGTATTCAGACATTATTCTGATGAAAGCCGAAGCTATTCTTCGCGGTGGAGCCGCCACGCAGGGCCAAACGGCCTTGTCGCTGGTGAACCAACTGCGGGCTAACCGGACTACCTCACCCGCGTTGACGAGCGTAAATCTGGACGATCTTTACGCCGAACGATGCCGCGAGTTTGCCTGGGAAACCTGGCACCGTAACGATATGATCCGGTTTGGTAAGTTCGAGGGCAAATGGGGTTTCAAAACCGATGCCGACGTAAACAAGCGCATCTTCCCCATTCCAACCGGAGCCTTTACCGTAAACTCAGCCCTAACCCAGAACCCGGGTTATTAATCGTTGTCGCTTGCCTGTGGCGAGTGACCACTAGCAGTAGGGCCTCTGGCCCGTTGGTAACTAATGAACCAGTTGACGATCAACATTTGGTATCATTCAACCAACGGACCAGAGGCCCTACTGCTAGTGGTCACTCGCCACAGGCAAGCGACAACGGCACTCTAACAAGTCACCCACTCTCCCTACTCAACAACCCATGCCCCCACTCTCGAGAGCGCTCTTTCTCAAACAATGCATCGCTTACGGTACCCTCGTTGGCCTGGCCCCTTACACAGCTATTGCCGCTCCGGCACCAGACGATTTTTATAAACGAATCGTTGCCGCCAACAACAAAGAGGTTGGGAGGCTCCTTGATACCCTGAAGTCAGATATCACCGCAGTGAGGCGACGGCTGGGATTCGATATGGCCAATCTGGCGGCGGCGTACTGCGAACCAACGTCGGGCTATTATCAGCAAAACGAGCTGGTGCCTTATCTGGAGAAGATCGTCCGGGCATTGATGAAAGCGCAGCATGCCGACGGCACGCTCGACTTGGGTAATCTGGCCTCTCCACCCGACACTGCTTTTATTTTAGAGCCGCTCTGCGCTGGTGCCACCATCCTGAACACGACTACATCAGGTACGTTGGCCGGGGTGAAAAGCCTGCTGAAACAGTTCATCGTGAAAGCCGGCGAAGCCATGCGGACGGGCGGTGTTCATACGCCCAACCACCGCTGGGTCGTGTCGGGTGCCCTGGCAAAAATCAACGCCCTGTATCCCGACCCCAGGTACGTTAAGCGGATCGACGAGTGGCTGTCAGAAGGCGTTTACTGCGACCGGGAAGGCAATTACCTGGAGCAGAGCATGATTTACTCGGAGGTGGTCGACCGGTCGCTGATCACGATGGCCAGCCTGTTGAAACGGCCGGCCTTGCTGGAGCCGGTTCGGCGGAATCTGAATCTGGTCTACTACCAGACGGAGCCCAACGGCGACCTGGTGACGAACGCCTCGAGACGGCAGGATCAGTACCAGACCATCAACCTGCTGAACCACCACTACTTCCAGGATTATACCTTCATGGCCATTCATGACAAAAATCCTGAATTTGCGGCTATGGCGGAATTCATCAAAACAATGCCGGATTTTAATGAGCTGGTGCTTAAGGACCTGCTTCCTTACTATCTGGAAGAGCCCCTCTTTAAACAGGCCCCGCCTACGCCAAAGAGCCCGCCGGTTGTCTTCGAGAAATTTGTCCGGGCAACAAATCTGGTTCGCATCCGCCGCAACGATACGACCACCACCTTGTTTGGCGGCACTGACTTTCCGTTGATCATTGCTTCGGGCCGGGCCAATAGCCCCAACTTCTTCGCCTTCCGGAAAGGGGCGGCCATCCTGAACTACCTACGCCTGTCGACAGACTTTTTCAGCACCGGTTATTTCCACAGCGAAGGCATCACGAAGGTTGGGAACAAGTATGTGCTGCAACGCACCATCGAAGCGCCCTATTACCAGCCGTTGCCAGCCCAGTACAAAAAGGCCGACGGCAACTACAAGCACAGTCCAAGTACCGATGGCCGCTTCTGGAACAAGATGGATTTTGAGCACCGCCCCAAGAGCAACGTCAACAAGCTCGCGGTAACGGTTAGTGTGGAAGAAACGAACGGCACAAACACGCTGGCCTTCAACGTCACGGGTGTAACGGGCGTACACGTCACGCTGGAACTCTGCTTCAAAGAAGGCGGCCGGTTAACGGGCGTAAAAAAACTCGACGAAGGCACCGATAACTACGCCCTGGAAAGCGGCACCGGCAATTATAAGGTTGGCAACGACTCGATCAGCTTCGGACCAGGTACGTTCGACAATCCTAAGCTTACCGGCCTGGAAGGTGAACTGTACGCCACCCATTTCGGCACCCTCCGTACCCCCGGCCTGCACGTGTACCTGACCGGCCTGACGCCGTTTACGCACACGATCACGATTGGGTAACCGCGCTGTGTATTGCTTCTTGCTGGCGGGTTGCTTTCGCTGAGCCTATCGAAGGGCCCAGCGAAAGCAACCCGCCAGCAAGAAGCAACATTTTCAACGCATGTGAATCATATTCAAATTTTGCGTTAGTTAGAGGTCATGCGCCTTCCCGTCACCCTACTCGCCTGTTTTCTGCTGATCAATGGCTTCGTGCCAGCGGCACACGCCCAGCCACGCACTGACGCGTTTCTGGCCAACCTACTGAAAGCGAATAAAAGCCCCATTTTTCAGCAGGTGATGCAACGGCCTGATGAATACCGGGTGCAGATCATCTACACGCAGATCGACCGCGATAAGGCTAACCGGCCAACGTTTACCAACTATTATTTCCGGGTCGACAGTACCGAGTATTTCAATCCGGCATCGACGGTGAAACTGCCATTGGCCCTGCTCTCGCTGGAAAAGCTGAATAACCTGAAGAACCCGCGCCTCACCAAGTTCACGGCGATGCAGTTCGATAGCGCGTATAGCAAACAGACGAAAGAGTGGACCGACAAAACGGCTGAATCGGGTTTTCCGTCGGTGGCACACCTCATCAGGAAAGCGCTTCTGGTCAGCGAAAATGACCCCTACAGCCGCATGTACGAGTTTGTGGGACAGCAACAGATCAACCGCGCCTTACATGCCAAGGGCTATCCCGATACGCGTATTACACACCGCTTCGTGCGGATGAACGCCGACGAAAACCGCCATACCAACCCCGTCCGGTTCATCGATAAAGATGGCTCGACCATTTACGCCCAGCCCGCCGCTTACAATACAGATCCGTTCGATTTCAGCCGGGTGGCTCGCCTCGGCAACGCCCATTACGCAGGCGATAGTCTGGTGAAACAGCCCTTCGATTTCACCATGCGCAATAAGCTCCCGCTCGAATCGCTGCAACAGATACTGCAATCGGCGCTATTTCCAGAATCAGTCCCCGAAAAGCAGCGCTTCAACCTGACAGCCGACGATTACTCCTTTCTGTACCAGTACCTCTCGCAAACGCCGGGCGAAACGAATTACCCCAAGTACGACCCCAACATCTACTACGACAGCTACGTCAAGTTCTTTTTCCGCGATACCCTGCACCACCTGCCCGATGGTGTTCGTGTGTTCAACAAAGTGGGTTGGGCCTACGGCTTCCTGACCGACGCGTCGTACGTAGCCGATTTTAGGAACAAGGTCGAATACATGCTATCGGCCGTGATCTACGTTAACAGCGACGGGGTTCTGAACGACGATAAGTATGACGACGAAACCATTGGCTGGCCGTTCCTGTATCAGTTGGGGCAAACCATCTACCAGCACGAGCTAACCCGGAAACGTACCTACAAACCTGATCTGTCGCGCTTTAAGGTAACCTACGAAAAGCGCCGCGCTGACGACCGCCCAACGGTGAAAGGGGTGGATAATTAGTGGGGCTCCAGGCAGATACAAATAGATTGATCTAACGTTGTTAAGCCATTACTGATTACTAGTGTTTTACATCTTAGAACAGCGCTCTGATCTATTTGTAGCAGCTTAACACAGCAAACAGTTACCATTTATGAGCCCATTTTCTGTAGCCGCTCTATACTTCGTGGTTCTATGCATTGCGCATCAATCCTTTGCTCAGACCACTTATTCTACTAAGGACACGGCTTATATTCATGCTGTTGAACAGGGGTTGCAGTTATTGAAACAAGGAGACTGCCAGCGTTGCCTGGCCGCCTACAGAAAAGCGTTTGCTATAACACAGAAAAGCGCGTTAAGTACAATACGAGCTGCCGCTTGCGCTTATCAATGTCGACAACATGACGTTGCGACAGCATACCTCCAAAAGGCAATTGACATCGACTATGAAGCGGTTGGCGATGTATGGAACGACCAACAGTCCTATCCTGAGCTATCCCTGCTGCGTACCCCTGTCATAGCCGCTCATGTAGACTCGCTATTTGTGCAGAAGGATAAACAGCTTGGCTTAAACGTACCGCTTAAAAAGCAGTTAGAGACCCTACATAAAACTGACCAGCAGCCTCGTATGCGCCTTGATTCTGTGGAGCGCGTTTACGGCCAGAACTCCCCACAAATGCGTGAACTCTGGAAACAGATCAGTCATAATGATTCTGTGAATTTGATCAGTATAAAGCGCATAATGGCCCAATATGGGTATCCGGGCAAACGTGTAGTTGGGCCACAGCAAGCAAATACCGCGTGGTTGATCATCCAGCATTCGCCACTGCAGGAACAGGAAATGTACCTGCCTTTAATGCAGGCAGCAGCAGCTAGCGGTGAAATGGCGAAGAGTAGCCTAGCCCTGCTGATTGATCGCATCAACGTGGCCAAAACCGGCAAACAGATCTATGGCTCTCAGGTAAGTATTGCCCCATCGGGCAAACGATCATTTTTCCCGATCGAAGACGAGCAAAACGTCAATAAACGTAGGGCTGAGATGAACTTAAATTCAATAGAAGAGTATGCCAAGCAATTTGGCTTTGAGTATAAACCAGGAACGAACTAATCGCACTGTACCATCCGATCTTTTCCGATTTAATGTCAACTACGAAAAGCGCCTTGCCGATGATCGGATACAGGTGAAGGGGGTGGATAGTTAGAGTGTAGTTAGCTTCGCGCTGTAGGTTGCTTTCGCTGGTCCCTTCAACTAGGCCGGTTCGCCGCTGCGATCCCTGAATGGGTCTTGAACACCTGCACCCTTCCGCCATTACGCCCAACCAGTATAAACTGACCGGTGCGGCCCTGCACCGGCACGATAGAACGTATTTCGCCATGTAGCACAAAACCAGTATCGAAAGGCGATGGAGCAATGAATGGACCGTTTCTATTGATCAGCACAAAACCGCTGCTGGCATCGTAGCGCCCCTGATAGGTGCTTACCCCGTAAAAATTGCCGCCGCCCAGCACGTCCAGATCGCCGTCGCCGTCGGCATCGAAGGGCGTTAAAGCAAACACCTTTGACACCTGCGCCAGCATCGGCAAGGGACGTACCTGGAACGTCGGAGACGCCCCTTTCGCCCCTGTATTTTCCAGATATACCGACGCGAACTGATCGACTGTGTGCTCTTCGGCATCGGCCAGATCGGCAGGCTTGAAGATGTCTGAAACAGCCTTGCCGGCAATACTGGTATAGGCCACATACCGTTTGTTGATAATCCCCGGCATCTGTTTGCCCAGTTCATCTTTCGTGGCCACCGGGAACCAGTCGTCGGTATTGCCCGGCCGTTTGTAGGCCAGCACCTGGTCGGTGGTCTGGTTAGCGTCGATGTCTTTTACCCACATATGCAATTGCCCGTCTGGCCCTTTTCGGAATTTGGTGTTCAGGCCCAGATTCCCCGCCATCAGGTCGGTATCACCATCTTTGTCGAAATCGGCGGCGGCGAGGCATTGCCAGAACCCAGCCATGGGCACGTCGCCAAACGGTTTATCGGCCTCAGTGAGTTTACCCTTTTCATTCAGGAATACGCGCGGAGGCATCCAGTCGCCCGCCACCACCAGATCGGGCCGACGGTCGTTGTTCAGGTCGGCCCAGACGGCGTCGGTAATCATCCCGGCCAGCCGAAGGCCGGGCGCACGCTGCTCCGTTTCAATGACAAACTGCCCTTTTCCGTCATTGATCAGTAGGTACGAATCGGGTGTCTGGCCGTAGCTTTTCGCCACAACGCGCCCACCCACGAACAAATCCAGATCGCCATCGCCATCAACGTCGGCCGCGCGAACACAGCTTTTGTTACCCGCCAATTTGGGTAAACCAGGCGATTTCGTGAATTGACCAGCGTTGTTCAGATAGAGCCTGTCAGCCAGCGGTGGGTCATTTTTCGAGAATTCGTTACCACCCGACACCACGTACAAATCCAGATCGTGGTCGCCATCGGCGTCGAAAAAGAGCGCGTCGACATCTTCCGACGAGGAATCAGCCGCGATTGCGGGCTGCGAACTGGCTACAAACCGGCCCGCAGGCGTTTGCAGCAGCAACGTACCTGGCTGATCGCGCGCACCACCGGCATACACATCGTCGAGCCCATCGCCGTTTACATCACCCGCCGCCAGTCTGGGCCCTTCGGTAGAGATTTTAAACGGCATCAGCGATTCGCGCGCAAAATCCTGGTAATAGGTATTCTCGCGATGGCGGTACGGAAAGGCTGTAGAATCGGCCGCTGCAGTGACTAATGGGGTTATGTGCGACTTGGCAGAGGAAGCAATAATGTACCTGCTGCCGTCGAGCTTCGCGTCGGCTTGCCTCAGCACCAGTTGCTGACCGGCAGGTACGTTGATGCGCACCTCCATCTGCTGGTCCGGCCAGATAACGATCAGCGAATCAATGCTTTTCCGGTGACCCAATCCAAAGGTCAAACGCGGCTCCACCGACGATTGAAAGCCACGGGTGGGCATTAGCTGCTGTACCTGAAGGCTGTCGCCGCCCGCGCCGTAACGCAGGATAACTTTAGCCCCTACCCCGGCCGTATTGGCTCCGCTTCCCTGTAGCCGCAGGTTCAGGTACGTATTGTCAGGAAATAACACGCTGGTCTGGTTCAGGTAGATACCGGCAGGATCGTTCAGGTTGTTGGTGATCAGATCGAGGTCGCCGTCGTTGTCCAGATCGGCATAGGCGGCTCCACTGGCGCAATTGGGCACATCGAACCCCCAGGCCAGCGACTTGTCCTGAAACTGCAGCGTCGATGTTCCCCGGTAGAGGTAATTATGCACTTTCCCGGCCGGCATGATCTGAATCGTTTTCTGAAGTGCCTCAGCCGACGTACCCATAGCCGCCTGCACCGAATCATTCGATACGTATTTGACATAATCGAGGTCGTTGGGACGGCGCACAATGCCATTGGCGATAAATAGATCCGTTTGCCCGTCGAGGTCATAATCGGCCAGCAGCGGCGACCAGCTCCAGTCGGTAGCGGCAAGGCCCGACAGCGCGGCCACTTCAGCAAACCGCTGGCCGTTCTGATTCAGTTGCAGGCAGTTCCGGCTGTACTGGTTCATGTAGCCATAGGCTAGCTTGTAGGTGTAAATATCCAGCGGATCTTCACCTGCCGACGATTTTTCAACGGTTTCGTCTTCGGGGTACATGTCGAGCGTCACCAGATCGGTAAATCCGTCGTGGTTCACGTCGGCGGCATCGTTACCCATCGAAAACCGGCTGGTATGTCCCATTTGCTGCGGAGCCACGTTCGTGAAACCGCCCTGTTGGTTGTTCAGATACAGGTAATCGTCTTCATGGAAATCGTTCGAGACGTACATATCTTCCCAGCCGTCGTTGTTCATATCGGCTACGGCCACGCCCAACCCGTAGCCCATCGGTGCCTGGAAAATGCCTGCTTTTGCCGACACATCCCGAAACGGTTTCCCAGGGCCCTGATTCTCGAACAGGAAATCACCCGCCAGCGAATCGGCCTGGTCGCGGGCGGTCACTCTATCGAACGAGCGAACGGAATGGACTGCATGGTTGAGCAGAAAACAGTCAAGATCACCGTCGTGGTCGTAGTCGAAGAAAGCAGCCTGGGTTGAGAAACCTGCAAAAGCCAGCCCATAGGCTTCGGCCTGTTCTGCGAAGGTCGGTACGCCATCCGGGCCGGGGCCTTTATTGATATACAGTTCGTTGCGACCTATTGTCGGTACGTTGCCGCCGCCTTTGAATCCGCTGACGGCACAAACATACACATCGAGCAGCCCGTCGCCATTTACGTCGGCCATCGTCGTTCCGGTTTGCCAGTCAGCTTTTCCAGCCACGTTCGCCTTCGTGGTTACGTCATCGAAACGGGGCGATTCTCCCTTTTTGGTTCTGTTAAGGTATAGCTTGTTCAGCCCCTGATTGGATACGAAATACAGGTCTGTCAGGCCGTCGTTGTTCACATCTCCTGCCGATACGCCCGCTCCGTTGTAGTAATAGAGGTAATCGATGATGTTGAGTTGCGGTGTATCGGTCAGCCGATTCACGAACGTCACGCCGGTTTTTGCCGAATCAAGCGTCTCGAACAGCTTCGGTTCGCTGGGCGTGGTTTTGCAGCCCCACGTGGTGGAGAGGAGGAAAAGAAAGAGGGTGTATTGTATGGGTTTCAATGAATTGATGGTTACGCCAATTAGAGAATACGGGGTACTATGCAAGCATGGATTACGGGGCGGTCGCTGTCGCGCCCGAGAGCGGGCGGGCCCTCGTGTCCGCCCCTACATGCCAACCATCCTGAAGGTTTTTAACGGCCCGTCGCACTCGCCGATTAGCAGGTACCTACCTACCCGCTTTATGTCCCGAACGTCGCCATTGACGAATAGGCCGGATTGGGTCATGGGGACCGTTTCAAACCGAAAATCGCCTGTGTTACGCAGGACCAACCCGTGGTTCGCATCGACTTTACCCAAACGGAGGCGCAGTTTTGAATTGTTGCCCATCAATACCAGGTCTTTCTTACCGTCGTGGTCCAGGTCGTCGGCCAGGATAGCGAAGACGGGCGCGTACTGGGCCGTCTGGGGCAGGCTATGCGGCACAAACTGACCATTCTGATTCTCCAGCAACAGTGTCCGGGTTTCGTTGATTTCCCGTTTCTGGGCGCGTTCGAGTACCGACGGATCGAAGAACTGATCGAGCGTGGCGGTTGAATACGAGGCGTACGTCTGGAAGGTACGGCGCAGGCTCGTTACCTGCTCCCCTATTTCGTCGCGGGTGTGGGCCGGGTAGGCCTTGCCCTGAATGAAGTAGGTCATGAAGCAGTCGAGCACGCCGTTCTGGTCAAAATCTTCGTACACCAGCGTGGCCGGTTCGGCAGTTGTGGCCCGGAACTGTGTGTTCTGGCCGATGTTACCCACAATCAGGTCGTCATCGCCATCACCATCCAGATCAGCCTTTTCCACGCGGTTCCACCATCCTGACAAGGATTGAATGGGCGAATTAGAGAATGAGCGATTATGCGCGTTTATCAGTACAGTCACGGGCATCCACTCGCCTACGACCACCAGATCGGGCCAGCCATCGCGGTCTACATCGGTAGTTGTGGCATCGGTAACCAAACCCAGTTGGCCCAAAGATTTCAGGGTAAAATGGGCGTGGCCATCGTTAATCAGCAGCATGCTCTCGTCGACCAGCGGATAACGGTTTGGCCGCACGAACCCACCAACGAACAGATCCAGGTCACCGTCGCGGTCAACGTCGATCGTCGTTACGCACGAGCCGTTGATCTTGTCTTCAGGCAAGGTGGCAGGGACCAGCCTGCCGTTTTCATTTAACCAAAGCTGATCGGGCATTTCGCTAAAATCGCGGATACTGTACCCCCCGTTTACCACAAACAGGTCGGGGCGTTTATCACCGTTGAAGTCGGCCAGCACTGCGTCGGCATTTTTGCGGGGAGAAGAGCCTGGCGCGTAGGGCAAAGGGGCTGGAATAAAGGGGCTTTTTACCGACCCGTCGGCCCGCCCAGGCCCTTTGCCTTCAGCCGATGCGTCAGACCGTCCCAGCAACAACGTACCCGGCTTTTCGGGTGTGCCGCATACATACGCATCCGGTTGCCCATCGCCATCGACGTCACCCACTGCCAGGCGCGGACCAGCGTATGAATATTGCTCAGGCAACATCAGCTGCCGCTCAAAATCATTTACCGGGGCAATGGTGTGTGTATACCCCACCCCCACCCCGGACGCGGGGCCGCCCTCCCCTGAAAACCAGGGGGTGGGCGATGCCTCGGCCAAACTGCGGAGCGTTGCTCCCCTCTCCTGGTTTTCAGGGGAAGGCGGCCCCGCGTCCGGGGTGGGGCCAGCCCGTGCATACTCGACTGTCAGGGTTTGGTCGGCGTTGGCGCTGGGTACGTTGTCGATTCGTCCGTCGGGCCAACGCACCTGGATGCGTGTTGGCTTTGCGCCATCGGGCAGGCCGAAAAGCAACGCATCGTGGCTGGCCGACAGGTAGCCACGTGTAGGATAGTTCTCCTGCGTCTGCGTTTGTCCGCCATTATCGACCGTTACCGTGGCACCAATACCGAATAGATTTCCGGCGGGGCCTTTGAGCTTTATTTTCAGGAAATGGCCTTCGTTCTGGTCGCGTTCCGTATTCCGGTAAATGCGGGCGGGCTCGTTCAGGTTATTCGTGATCAGGTCCAGATCGCCATCATTGTCCAGGTCGGCATAGGCGCAGCCGTTCGACCGCGTGTTTTCGTCGAATCCCCACTCCTTTTGCCGGTTCTGAAACGCCACGCTGTCGGGCTGTGGGCCACTGATGTTTCGGAAAATGTAGTTCTTCGTTGGCGTCGACGGCATCTGCTTCAGTTGGTCCAGCAGCGAGGTACCTTTCTGCATCTGCTCTTCATCGCTGAGGTATTTGGTGAAATCCGCGTTGGTCAGATCGCGACCGAGGCCATTGCTGACGAACAGATCTTTGCGGCCGTCGAGGTCGAAATCGGCCAGCAGCGCCCCCCAGCTCCAGTCGGTAGCCGACACCCCCGCCAGTTGACCCACCTCCGCGAAGTGGCCCGAACCGCCCGGCGTTTGCTGGTTGATCTGGAGCATGTTCCGCATGTTCTGGTGCCAGAAGCCATTCTTGAGCTGTGCCTGATATACCTGCCAGTTGTCGGGCCAGATCAGCAGTTTCTGCCGGGCGTTGTCTTCCGGTAGCATATCGAGCGTGAAAATATCGGGCCGGGCGTCGTTGTTGACATCGGCAATATCGACGCCCATCGCCGAGTACGATGTGTGCCCGATCCGTTCCCGTAGCTCATCGCGGAAGGCGGCTGGTCTGGGGCTGGGGGCGTGGGGCGCGGGGTTAGCTCCGCCCGTTGTTGCTCCAAGCCCTACGCCCTTAGCCCCCTGCCCCAGCTGATTGATGTACAAATAATCGTCTTCAACGAAATCATTCGCCACATACACATCGGGCCAGCCATCGCCGTTGGCATCGGTGACCGATACGCCCAGCCCAAACCCTAGTGGATTCCCTTTGATGCCTTCCGCTTCAGACACATCGACGAAACGGCCACCATCGTTCCGAAATAACTTGTCGCCCGCATTGTAGTCGCGTTCGGCGCGCATCACGGCGGCTTCTTTGCGTTGGTAGTTCTTCAGGTTGTGGTTGATCAGGAAACAGTCGAGATCACCGTCGCGGTCGTAATCGAAGAAGTTGGCCTGCACCGAATAACCCGAATCGGCGAGGCCATATTCGGCGGCACGTTCGGTAAATATGGGTATGTTACCGGGACCAGTATGATTATTGATGAACAGTTGATTCCTACGAACCGAATCGGGGCGCATGCCTGAATAACAGACGTAGATATCGAGCCAGCCATCGGCATTCACGTCGGCCAGGGTAACACCCGTTTTCCAACCAGTTGGCCGACCGGCTACTCCTGCTTTTGCGGTAACATCCGTGAATGCCAGGGGTGCGCCCGATTTTGCGGTATCGCCCTCATTCAGAAACAGCTTATTGGGCACCTGGTTGCCGGTGAAGTACAGGTCAACGCGGCCATCGTTATTGAGATCGCCCGCAGCGACACCGGCACCGTTGTAGAAGTATTCAAACGACAGAATGTTTTCCTGTTCGGTTTCCTGCAACATATTGGCAAACGCAAGGCCGGTCTGGGCCGGGTCCGTTTTCTCGAACAGCGTGCTTCCGTTATTACAGCCGAGACAGGCAACAAAAATCAGTAGAAATACGGCAGGTTTCATAGGTACGTAAAGATACTACCTGAATGGTAGATATGTAGGGGCGCCCCTTGCGGGCGCCCGTCTCGCGGAAGCAATAGTGTATAGTAGAAGAAGCCGTTACATGTGATTGTAACGGCTTCTTCTACTATACACTATTGCTTTCGCGAGACGGGCACCCGCAACCGATTCGGGTAGGGCCACCCCTACCTATCAATCCTGTGGATTAATACCCTGCGTTCTGTGGTTGCAGGTTCGGGTTACTGTCGATGGCCTGTTGCGGGAATGGGAACAGAACAGCCGTATCAGGTGACTTGGTTGCCCGTTGGTCAACTGGGTTCAGGAACGTGCCAAAGCGAATTTCATCGCTCCGGCGCCAGCCTTCCCAGTACAATTCACGACCACGCTCTGCCAGAATAGCCGTCAGATCAACCGTGGCAAGCGATGTGGCACCGCGTGTGGTCCGCAGGTTATTGACGATACCAGCTGCCGTTTGGCCTTGTGGATCCGTTCCCCCGCGCGCAATAGCCTCGGCTTTCATCAGCAGCACATCAGCATAACGAAGCAGGATGTAATCATTGGTTGGGTTGTTGTAGGTCGTTGGGTTTGGCAGGTATTTGATAACCCGGATGCCGTTCACCTCATTGGCCAGACCAATATTCACGTTTGGTGTAAACACCAGCGGGTTACCACTACGGTCTTTCAACGGAACCAGCGCCGTGGTGCCGGCAGCCGGCGGACCAAATTGCTGACCAACCTGAAAACCAGCGGTCAGACCGGTAATGGGCGTCAAATCAGATGGTTGCGCTGAACGGCGTTCGTCGTTGGCCTCAAAGCTGTTATAGAAATCCGATAAGGTCGTGAAACCGTTCCAGGCACCAATGTACTGGTTGTAGTGCTCGGTCATGAAGTACCGGTTCTGAACACTACCTGGCTGCGCCGTTGCTGTGTTCTGAATGGTAAAGATCATTTCGCTCGAACGCTGATCATTGTCCCAGTGGAAGTTATCGAAATATTTCCCTTTAGCATTCAGCGCAAAAGCCGTATTGGCAATGACCTGATTTGAAAAATAAATCGCCGAGTCCATATCAGCCTTAGCGAACGTGTATGGTCCGGCAGGCGATGATGGATTCTGGTTGTACACCGCCCGGTTCAGGTACATTTTAGCCAGCATGGCAGCGGCGGCTTCTTTCGTAGCCAGGTTTGCCGTTGCTTTCGTGTAGGTTGGCAGGGTAGCAAAAGCAGCCCGCAAATCGCTGATCACAAAGTTAGACGCTGCCTGACGGCTTAGCACCTGTGGGTTGGCGTCAGCGGCATCGGTCACCTGACGAACAGGTGTACGGCCAAATAAGTCAACGATATACGAGGTGAAGAAGCCACGCAGGAAACGAGCTTGCGCAACCAGTTGAGCGTTCGAACCAGCGGCGTAAACGGCCTGCGTAGCCCGGAAAGCACCCGTATTCATGTCGTTCCAGGCATTGAGTACTTCCGTGTGCTGCGAATCCCAGGTGTGCTGGTGCAGCTTACGCCATACGCCGAAGTCATCCCAGTCAGTACCACGGGTGGGGCCCATCATTTCGTCTGACGGATGCTCTTGCAACGCATAGGTACGTCCCTGGCTGTTTGCAATGACATTTAGCGCCTGATAAGCACCCTGTAATGTAGCTGCGGGGTCAAGCGTGATAGACCCCTGCTTGGCATCGGTTGATGATAAGGCACCAAATACCTTGTCATCGAGATTTGTACAGCCATTGATGCCTGCCCCACCAACCAATACGGTAGCGGTTAGCAAGCCAATGGTCTTATATTTTGAAAAGCTCATGTTTTTAAAATAAAATGTTCTGTTGATGCCTGTTCGTATGCACTAGATAATATGAAAATAATACTATTAGTACATACGAGCCAGGACTCATACTAGTTGCTTAGAACCCAACATTTAATCCCAGCGTGATCGTACGGGGCGTTGGGTATGGCGTGTAGTCGATACCCAGTGATGGAATACCGTTCCCATTGCCGTTGTAAGTCACCGTGTTCACATCTGGGTTCAGGCCCGTGTAGCCGGTGAAGATGAACAGGTTCTGACCAGTCAATGACAGCGACAGTGACTTGGCAAAACCACCGCTAGGTAGCTCGAACCGACGTGACAGCGTCAGGTTGGTGATCCGAACATAGTCGCTGCTTTCCAGGAAGCGGGTCGATACCGAAGCAGGGTTCAGGCCATTCTCATTGCTGTTGGCCACATCATACGTTACGTTACGAGCGTTCTTGAGGGCGCCTTTAGCAAACAGGGCGTTGGCCGTGTTGTTGTAGATCTTACCGCCAAATTGCCCATTCACGAACAGGCTGGCTGTCCACAGGCCGAACGTGAAATTGTTGGTCAACCCTAAACGCAGTTTAGCAAATGGGCTACCCTGATAGGTTGCCGCGCCATTGTCGGCATAGGTTGAATACCCATTTGAATCAAAGCCAGTGAACTTAGGAATGAAGAACGAGAACGGGGCATAGCCATCCGTGATCCGTTCTGCATACGCACCCGACAAGCCCTGGCCGCTGATCGCCCCAACAGCCTGGTTTGTACCGATACCGTTTGCTTTAATATCAAGCGTGGTCAGGTTGAATACCGCTTCCCAACCAAACTGCTGCGTTTGCGCTACCTGACCGATCAGGTTCAGCTCGATCCCCTGGCTGACGATCTCGCCGGGCAGGTTGATCCATTTGTAGCTAACTGGAGCAGGCTGTGCGTAGAACACCTGTAACAGCGTGTTCGAACCAGCGCGGTGATAGTAGTCGATCGATCCGGACAGACGTCCTTTCAAAATGCTGAAATCAATACCGGCACCCGTCGTCGTGTTCTGCTCCCACTTCAGGTCAGGGTTCGGGTTATTCTGCTGAATCTGCGAACCTGTGTTGGTGTATGTATAGATGATTTTCGAGGCACCACCGGCAAAATCCTGGTTACCCACAATACCGTAGTTGGCCCGGATTTTCAGATCGTCGAAAATACCTTTGGGAATGAAGCTTTCCTGCGAAATGCGCCATGCACCGGCCAGTGACGGGAATGTTCCGTACTTGTTGTTGATCCCGAAACGCGATGATCCATCGACCCGCACTGTAGCTGTCAACAGGTATTTTTCATTCCAGTTGTAATTGGCCCGGCCAAAGTATGACTGAAGATCATTCTGGCCGCGTGATGAACCACCACCGATTGCCGTTCCTGTCAATGTGTTGGCAGCACCGATGTTATCGGTGTATGAAATGACCGATTCGTTGAAGGGGAACCGGCTGGCGGCCAGATAGCTCGTGGTGGTACCAAATGTCTGGTAAGCAAAACCAGCTACCGCTTCCAACGTACCTGGACCCAGTTTCCGGTTATAGTTGGCTGTGTATTCAACCAGTTTCGACAGACGGTTCAGGTTGTTAATGTAAGCAGCGCCACCAAGGCCCGTTGCCGGATCGGTAAAGACCTGGTTTGTTACCGAGCCAAGTGGCACCGAGAACTGACCATTCAAGCGCGAGTCGATCGATGTTGTCCGGGTCGATGTTGAGTTATCGACCCCAAAGTTTGCTTTCAATGACAAGCCATCTGTTACATACCAGGTAGCACTAACGTTGGCCAGTGTCCGGTTGGTCACGCTCTTATCGTGGTACAGATCCAGCATCGCCCGTGGGTTACGGTACGAGCCACCAGCAAGCTGGTAGTATGACGACGTATCGCTGCTGTTCCGGAAAACTGGGTACGTTGGGTTAGCACCGATCATAGCACCAAACAGGTTACCCAATGCACCAGCCTGGTTACCGGTCATGGCATACTGGTCCGTTACATTCGATGTCGTGGCGTTTACGGCCAGCGTTACCTTCTTGTTGAAGATATCCTGCGAGGCATTGATACGACCCGTAACCCGCTGCTGCCCCGTGCCTTTCACCAGGCCCTGCTGATCCTGGTAACCTACTGAGAACAGGTAACGTGTGTTGTCGTTACCACCGCCGAAGCTTGCATTATAGATCTGTGAAATGCTGGTACGCAGAATCTCTTTCTGCCAGTCGGTGTTCGCTCCCGCGTTCACGGTCGACAGTGTTGCGTCGCCACCGGCTTTCGTTACGCCCGCCAGGAAATCGGCAGCAGAAAGCAGATTGTATCGCTTTAACGTTGACGAAACCGCACCTGATGCCGAGAAATTAAGCTGTGGCGCACCGGCCTTTCCTTTGCGGGTTGTGATCAGTACAACACCGTTGGCACCCCGCGCCCCATAAATAGCGGCCGCCGAGGCATCTTTCAATACCGAGATGTTCTCGATATCGCTTGGGTTCAGGAATGACAGCGGGTTACGCGCCGTGGTGGTTCCTGTACCGAAGTCGGGCGTACCACTACTGAAATCACCACCATCGAGGGGCACACCATCGATAACGTACAAGGGCGTGTTACCACCCCGCAGCGACACGGCACCCCGGATCTGGATGTTGTTGGCGGCACCTGGCTCACCACTCGCTGGCGTGATCTGCACACCAGCTACCCGACCCTGAAGCAATTGTTCAGGCGAAGTAATTACCCCTTTATTGAAGTCTTTAGGCCCCAATGTCGCTACCGAACCGGTTACGTCTTTGGCTTTCTGCGTGCCGTAACCCACCACGACCACTTCGCTTAGGGTCTTGTTGTCTTCAACCAGCGAGATATCGATCGTTTGGCGGTTGCCAACGGTCACTTCCTGTGGCGTATAGCCGATCGAACTAAACACCAGCACCGATGTGGGACCAACACCTGTTAGTCTATATCTTCCATCGGCATCAGTAGTTATACCACGTGTCTGTCCTTTGACCTGTACGGTAACGCCAGGCAGACCAATACTACTGGTCCCATCGGTTACTCTGCCGCCAACAGACGCCTCCTGCGCAAACGAGTAAGAGGTAGTAAAGAGCATAAGCAGCATGAATACTGCTTTCCATAGGTTTACAGCTTTGTTGGTTCGCAGTTTATGGCTGGAATCAACAACCTGACCCACTGTTGAGTAGGGTTTGTCGTTCATAAAACGGTTGACTTGTTAAAAATGGTTTTAACCACCCTTCGCCGCTTTGTTGTACAGACAAATAAGCGAAATCAACCAAACAACGATGACGTTGATAATGAGGTACTTGAAAGTTTGCCACGTTGAGTATTGACTCCTTCTGATTTGTAATTGGACAAAGCAGGGCTGGTCTATAGGGCAAATTACAATAGTAAGATTGAATAATTCAACTAATTCAGGGAAACCCTGTTTAATATATTTTAACATTAGGGTTTATATAGTGCAGTTAATTGTTTTAATACAATATAAAAAGTGCTGCCCAGGCCTGGGCAGCACCTTTATTATGAACCACTTAGCGGTACCAACTGGTTACATAGTTACACGTGTATATAGTTATTAGCCCACAAAAGGCCACTAAAATTTAACGCTGTTTAAATAGCACCGGCGCTGCATTATTAACCAGGCTGAGTAGGTACGGTTGTTTATTGATCGTCAGCGGGCTAATCTGCTTCACTTCTCCGCCTGCCAGATAGCCGCTTTCTTTGCTCGACAGTACCCGGAATGTACCGCCTGGCTGATTTAGCAAAACAATTCCCTGACAGGCATCGATCATACCAAGTTGTGGCGTGAAATGCGTAAAGTTTCCGCCTAGCACCACGTCTTTTCGGCCGTCGTTATTCAGATCGTCACAGGCAATGGCATTCACGCAGGTCGTTTGTACGGCGGCGGGCAGGTCGCGCACGGTGAATGCACCTTTTCCATTATTCATGGCTACAATCGACCGCCGGTAGGTTAGCGTTTTCTGCTGACTGGCTTCCAGCACATTGGCCGGGAACAAGTCCTGCAATGCTTTGGTGGCGTAATCACTGTGTTTCAGAATCTTGGTTTTCAGGAACGGAAACTGGTCGGCCATTTCGCGCTTTAGAAACACAGGTACGTCCCGACCATCGATGGTCTTGGTCATGATCTTGTCGAGAATTCCGTTTTTATCAAAATCATTGACCCATAGCTTCAGTGGGTGTTCAGCGTCGGCATTCAGTGCGAAATTCTCACCGATATTACCAATGATCAGGTCATTGTCTTTGTCGCCATCAACATCGGCCACGACTACGCTTCCCCACATACCCGTAAGGTCATTCAGCCCGGTTGTCTGTTTCACAAAGCGGCCATTTACGTAGCCGAACACTTGCGGGCCCATCCAGTCGCCAACCACGACCAGCTCGCTGCGGCCATCCGCATTCAGGTCAGCCCATTTGGCGTCGCGAATCATACCCAGATCGGCAAAGTCGGGGGCTATACGCTTCGATACATCCTGAAATTCGCCGGTCCCGTCGTTCTGGTAAAGGAAACTGGGTGGGCTCACGCCGTATTCTCTGGGGTAACTCCGGCTACCAACAAACAGGTCCAGATCGCCATCGCCATCGTAATCATAGGGAACAGCCACCGATGTGTTCATGGTTGTCTGTGGCAATGCACGGATGTTAATCTGGAACCCACCCTTGCCATCGTTGACATATAATCGGTTCCTCAACGTACCTGAACCGGTTGGGACTTCGTTTCCGCCACTGCCGACGAATAGATCGAGATCACCGTCTTTATCGGCATCGAAAAACAGGGCGGCAGTGTCTTCAAAATCACTCAACTCCCTGAAAATCGGCTGGCTGGACTTGGCAAAGCCTGTGCCCGTTTGCAGATACAGCTGCCCTCCCTGCCCTTTCGCTCCACCGATATATATATCCTGTCGACCGTCGCCATTCACATCACCAATGGCTGCTTTGGGTCCTTCCGACGACAGTTTCATGGGTATATTCCGCTCGGCGAAAAAGTCTTCATACTTGTCTTCAACGTGGGCATCGAACGGGGCAGGCACGCTGGTAAAAAGAGCGGGAGCGGTCGGCTGGGTACGTTGCACTGACGTACCTGGCAGTACGCGGGCATCGGCATGGTTCAGCGTTAGGGTCGTTCCCACTTTAGGAGTACGGAGCACGGTCACCTTGTCATCAAACCACGTTACCCGCACGGAGTCGACTTGTTTGAGTGTTCCCAAGCCAATCGTCTGTATATACTCCGTGCTCGACTGAAACCCACGCGATGGCGCGATGTACCGGCTGAAAATCTGCTTTCCGGCAAACACTTCGATCTTCGACCCGATCGCAAACGTATTCTGTCCGTCGCCCTGGAGCTTTACCCGCAAAAACTGATTAGCCGTTGCCTTTTTCTCCGCGTGATTCTGATAGACAAAACAGGGCTGATTCACATTGTTGACAATCAGATCGAGGTCGCCGTCATTATCGAGGTCAGCGTAGGCGGCCCCATTCGAGAACGACGGATCGGCCAGGCCCATGGCGTCGCCCGTTTCGGTAAAGCGCAGGTTCTTGTTGTTGCTGAAAAAGTAGTTCGGAATGGGCCGTGATGGCATGTTCTTCACGATCTCATCAAACTCCTGCTTCTTACCCGACAGCACCATTTTCTGCGCAAGCTCATTGGCGAAGAAATCGATAAAATCCTGATCGATAACGTCGTTATAAATGCCATTGCAAACGTAAATGTCGTTGTAGCCGTCGTTATCGGCGTCAAACAGCAGAGCGCCCCAACTCCAGTCGCTGGCAGCCACACCGGCGTAGTTGGCAATTTCGCTGAACGTGCCATTCTGATTATTCAACTGAAGGCAATTCTGCTGCAACTGGCTATAAAATCCCTTGTCGCGTTTCAGATTAGCCACATAATGATTCTCAAACGAGGTGGTTGTTTTCAGCCGTTTCTCATCGCGGGGCAGCATTTCGGTCGTGAATATCTCAGGATACCCATCGTTGTTGATATCGGCCATGTCGGCTCCCATCGATGCGATGCTCAGGTGCTTCATCCGCTGTTCAATCTCTTCCCTGAACCCGGTATGACGGCCAGCTTCATCGTGCTGATTGATGTAGAGGTAATCTTTCTCAAAGAAATCGTTCGATACATAGATGTCTGGCCAGTTGTCGCCGTTTACGTCACCGATGGTCACGCCGAGGCCGAAGCCAATCAGGCTGCTGTAGATAGTTTCCTCTTTGGAAACATCATGGAACACGCCATTATCATTACGCATTAGCCGGTCGCCGCCGCCTTTCAGAAAGTCTTTCACCGGCCAGTCTTCGGCCCGCACCGAGCGGTTGTTTTCGTAGTTAAGCGTGTTGACCGGAATAAAACTGTTGTTCAGGATATAGCAGTCGAGGTCGCCGTCTTTATCGTAATCAAAAAAGGCGGCGTGGGTCGTGTAGCCGTTGTCGTCCAGGCCATACTTTTTAGCTTCTTCTGTAAACGTAGGTACGCCATCGGGCCCGTTTCCCTGATTGATATACAGTTCCTTCCGCTGATCAACGCCTTTCTGGTAACCGGCATAGCAAACGTAGATATCGAGCCGACCGTCGTTATTGATATCGACCATGACCACGCCGGTGCCCCATTTACCATTGCTTCCTACTTTCGCTTTGGTGGTAACGTCGTCATACTTCCAGTTTCCCTTGTTCAGGTACAGCTTGTTCGACCCCATGTTTGAGGTGAAAAAGATATCGGGCAGCCCATCATTATTGATATCGCCCACACCCACACCGCCCCCGTTGTAGAAGTTACGGTAGTTGAAAATATTGAAATCAGCCCGGTTTTCGACCTTGTTTTGAAAGGTGACGCCAATGGCCTCATTGTCCATTTTCTCAAACAGGGTATCGCCCTTTTTCGACGAGCAGGCTGTAAAGAACAGGGCAACCAGACAGCCCAAAGTGAGCTTCAGGTACGTTATTGATACTGTATTGTTCATAGGTTAGTGACGGTACGCCAATCCAAAGTTACCCACTAAAACCTATACCGGTCGGGGAAACTTACAAGTTTACCGGGGCTCAGTACAGCAACGATTTAGGCGCGTCGCCGCGCAGCATGATTTTCGGGCGCTTGTAGACCAACAGCCCCTCCAGGCTTTTCCAGGTTTTCGGGTCACGCATGGTGTTGAAGTTCCCCGTTTTACCCAGGAGGCGGATAACCATTTTTTCCTCAGAAAGCGATTCCACAGTTACGTCGCCTTCGGTCATCAGAAAACCGTCGCCGGTACGCAGTTTTTTATCACGTACCCGGCCAATCATCACGCTCCCCGCCGATTGATTGTCGACCATAATAGTCCGCACCACCGGTTTTTTGGCAAATAAGGTTTGGTCGGCAAACGACAGAATAACGTTACTCTCGTGCTGATCGAAAAGGTTTATATGGATGGTGTTAGTCGAAATGGTCACCTCGCCATTGAACCGGCTGTCTTCGGGGTAAAAAGCCTCACCATCCATGTTGACCAGTAGTCTGGCCTCACCTTCTTTCAACGAGTTATAAATCGCATCAACATCTGGTTTCGGCGTGCAGGCATTAATCAGGAGTAGGGTCATTAAAAGAAGAATACGAACGCGCATAGTTGGTAAAGAAGAGATTACAGGCTTATAAGTCACTGGCTGTCTGATAGGTTTCCGGGTACGTTGTAAATGTAAAAAGGCCCGCCGGAGCGGGCCTTTTCGGAACTGGTGGGATCACTCAGTACTAATAACCCGCGTTTTGCTTCAGGTTCGGGTTTGACGCAATGGCATCGGCAGGAATCGGGTACACAATGGTACCTGGGTCTTTCCGGTCAACACCTGTCCCTGTCAGGAATTTGCCATAACGAACTTCAACTGTCCGCTTACCGCCTTCCCAATAGGTTTCACGGCCGATCTCATCAAACAGTGTATTGGCATCCACTGTAGTCAGTGTAGATGCGCCGCGTGTTTTCCGCAGTGCATTTACCCAGGCTAGTGAACCGGCCACATCGCCACCCCGGAACAGGGCTTCGGCCTTCATCAGATACGCATCGCCATACCGAGCCAGGATGTATTTGTTGGCATCGGCAGGGTGGTACTTGATAACCCGAATACCTTTATCCGTTGGGCAACCGGCCAGAATGACGTCGCGGGTAAACTGTAGCGGCTTGTTAGCGCGGCTGTCATTTATGGCTACACCTTTGTCGTTGTACTGCTGTCCGATCAGGAAGCCGCGCCCGATACCTGAGTAGTTGGTACCATCTTTTTTAGCAGCCTGCCCTTTCCGAATGTCGGCTGTCTCAAACTTGTCGTAGAAATCAGCCAGCGTAGCAAAACCATTCCAACCTGATGGGTTCTGATCGTAGTGCAGGGTCATGTACCACCGGTTTTGCGGCGAACCTTGGGCACCTGTCAGGATAATTTCGCTGTTTGCCTTAGCCGTAAAGTTGCTGAAATAGTCCGAACTGAGTTTGAACCCAGCTGCCGTAATGGCATCCACGTATTTAACAACCTGGTCCATATCAGCCTTAGCAAACGTATAGCTCCCGTCGGTGTTAGTTGACGTATACACAGCTTTGTTCAGGTACATTTTAGCCAACAGGTAGTTGGCCGACGCTTTCGTGGCAACCGGGTTATCTGCCGATGCCGGGCTAGCCTCTGCCAGAGCCGGTAATGCCTCGGTCAGATCTTTCACAATAAAGTCAAACGCTTCGGCACGTGATTTTACCTTTGGGTTATCGTTTACCCCTTCGCTCGTTTCACGGAAAGGCACCTGACCCCAATAATCAAGCACATGCGCCATATTCCAGGCACGCAGAAACTTGGCTTGCGCCGCCTGCGAAGCAGTAGGGCTGGAAGCCAGAATCTGTGTGCACTTGAACACTTCTGAGTTCAGGTTATTCCAGGCGTTCAAGATCCATGAGTGCGTGGGGTCCCATGTATGCTGATCGAGGGTACGCCAAACTCCGTTATCACCCCAGTCAACACCACGGGTTGGTGGGATCATTTCGGCAGTAGGGTGCTCGCCCAGCGCGTAGATGTTAGCCTGATCAGAGAAGTTGTTACCCAGGTTATTGTATGATGCCTGGAGGGCCGAAGGAACGTCTGCTACAGTGGTTCCACCTCCCGATGACTTTACAACCAGGGAGTCTTTTTCTACCGACTCTAGGTTGGTGCAGGAGGCCAGCACCGCTAGAACCGTAGTGATTCCAAGTGTTTTGAATGCTATATTATTGTTCATCTTTTTAGTTGTAAATCAGTGATTTAGAACGTGAAGTTGGCACCAAGCGTGAAAGTGCGAGCCCGTGGGTATGCTGTGTAATCGATACCAGCAGAAGGCACACCGCTCAATGACTTGTTCGTATTTACTTCAGGGTCCTGACCAGTGTAGTTCGTGATTACGAACAGGTTCTGGCCAGTCAGGAACACACGCAGGTTCGACAGCGCCGATTTACCCAGGTTGAACCGGTAACCTAAGTTCACGTTCTGTAACCGAACAAATGAACCGTTCTCCAGGAAGCGAGTCGATACGTCTGGCGCGTTGAATGCACCTTCGGCAAGGCCAGGTACGTTGCGCGTTACGTTACGGCCGTTGTTATACGATCCCTTCGTGAAATAGGCGTTGGCTGTATTGTTGTAGATGTAGTTACCAAACACGCCGTTGAAGAACAGACTCATGGTGAAGTTCTTGTAACGGAAGTTATTGGTCAAACCACCGGTTACAGTTGGCAGCGGGCTTTTATCCAGGAACTTCTGTACGTCGCCACCCAGATAAATTGAGTTACCGTTTTCATCGTAACCGCCAAATTCACGCAGGAAGAACGCATACAGGGGTTGTTCGTTGGCAATACGTTCAGCAAATGCACCGGTTAAACCCTGGCCGTTGATACCACCCGTATTGATCAGACCAGTGTAGTTTTTAACGATGTTTTTGTTGTAGGCAACGTTAAAGTTTACGTCCCAGCCAAAATCAGCTTTATCAACAGCAGCGTAGTTCAAGGCCAATTCAACCCCATTGTTCAGTACGTTGGCGTCCAGGTTCTTCCAAACGAAAGGCGTCAGAGCTGGCTGAGCGGAGGATGATTGGATGAGCAGGTCACGCGTATTTTTCTGGTAGACGTCGATGCTACCCGACAACCGATTGCCTACAAAGCTAAAGTCGATCCCGGCGTTAAACTGCCCGGTAGACTCCCATTTCAGGTTTGGGTTCGGGAACGACACGTCGCTCAAACCACCACCGCTAATATTATCGCTGGTTGCATTGAAACTCCAGTCGCTATACCGCTGACGCTGCTGATACAGGTTGTGCGGAATGGCCTGGTTACCCGTTACTCCATAGCCAACACGTACCTTCAAATCAGAGAATACATTTTTAGGGATAAAGCCCTGCTCGATGAGTTTGTAGGCGGCAGCTACAGACGGGAAATAGCCGTACTGATTACCCGTACCGAACCGAGTCGAGCCGTCGGCCCGCAACGTACCTGTCAACAGCAAGGCACCGAAATCCAAGTTTACCCGACCGAAATACGACTGTAGTTCATCTTTCGAGTAGCTCGTGTTGTTCAACATGCTACCGAAGCCTTTCGTATTGTCGGCAGAGGCGGCATTGTTGATCATCAGATCCAGATTGTTGGTCCGGAAATTAGTAGCCGTAACCCGCTGTGACGAGTACTCAAAGCTCTGGTATGAATACCCTAACAGGGCGCTCAAATTCACACTGCCTACTTTTTTGTTATACGTGAAGTAGTTCTCCCACAGGTTATTATCGATCTGAATATCATTCAGGTACAAACGGCCCACATTCTGGATATCCTGATAGATCAGGTCTTTCGAGAAGGCCGCTTTCCGTGACGACATCGACTTATCGAAACCAAGTACTGTCTTGAACTTCAAACCATCAATGATTTCATATTCTGCATTGATATTACCTACCGTACGAAGTGTTTTCGTGTTGTCTTTCGATAGCGACAAAAACGCCTGTGGGTTTGGCTCAGCTACGTTAGACGATTGCGCCAAAGAGCCATCGGCCTTGTAAATGGGCAGCGTCGGGTTTGTTTTCAGGATACCACCCAACAAGTCACCCTGATAACCCGTGTTATCAGTTACCGGAATGTTACCGTCTTTGTTCTGCGATACTGTAGCCTGAATACCAACATTCAATCTGTTGTTGATAAATTTCTTATTACCGTTGAACGACAGGCTTATCCGGTTCAGCGAGCTGCGCTGCATAATACCCTGCTGATCAAGATAACCCATCGAGAACCGGTAGTTCCCCGTGTTGTCACCGGCACCATACGCCAGGTTATGTTGCTGCGTTACACCCGTACGGAACAGAACGTCCTGCCAGTCAACGCGAGCCCCTTTATCATTAGCGGGTTGCAGCTTGGCGTATTCGTCAGCGCTCAGCAGATCGTACCGCTTAGTAATGTTGCTGATACCAATTGATGGTGAATACTCCAGGGTGCCTTTTGCGCCCTTGCCTTTCTTAGTGGTGATCAACACAACGCCGTTGGCGCCACGTGCCCCATAAATGGCCGTAGCCGACGCATCCTTCAGAATATCCATCGACTCAATATCATTCGAGTTCAGGAAGTTCAGCGGGTTACGTGGCGCTGAGCTACCAATAGCGTTATCCCCGCCAGCTGATGTTTCATCGCCGCTGAGGGGCACACCGTCTACTACGAAGAGTGGGTTGTTACCGTTACGAACCGACGACGTACCCCGGATACGGATGTTAATGGCACCACCTGGTTCGCCATTGCTTTGTGTGATAGCCACACCTGGCACCCGGCCCTGAAGCAGTTGCTCAGGAGAGGTCGTGATCCCTTTGTTGAAATCTTTGGTACCAATGCTATTTACGGCCCCGGTCAGATCTTTCTTCATCGCTGTACCGTAACCGATAACGACTACTTCGTTCAGCGTCTTGTTGTCTTCTGCGAGGGTTACGTTGATAGTTGACTGGCCGCCGACCCGAACCTCCTGGCTCTCGAAACCAACGAAGCTGAATACCAACACAGAAGCACTCGATGCACTGATCTTGTAATTACCGTCAGCATCTGAGTTAGTACCCCGCGTTGTGCCTTTCACACTGACGCTAACGCCAGGTAATCCCCGGCCGTTGTTGTCTGACACTTTGCCCGCTACGCTGTTATCCTGCGCATACGATAATTGGCTGCTCAGCGTGAGAAGCAGCATGAGCACCGACAGTAGTCCCAACTGAAGAGACGACCGAACGGACTGCATACGCCCAAGAAAATTGGCGTAACCTACTGAGTAGGAGTTGTCCATCATAGGTTTGTTAAAATTGGTTAGTAAAAGTTTTAGTGGTATTTACTACCCTATCCATATGCCTCGCTAGTTAATAATCTGTCTTAGAAGACGTGTTTACAGGACACAGTAAGCATCCGCCTTCTAGCATTCAGATCAGAAAATATTGAGTATATAGATGAAGCAGCCGACAAATTACAAGAAATAATACGTTAGGTACAAATTCTTTTTATGATAAATTAATACGCAGCTCTGGCAAAATAATACTTAATTTTTGCTAAGCTGATTCTGTATTTATACGTCAACATAGGTTCAAGAGTATACGCACGCATAATAAACTGTTTGATTTATAGCCAATTACCTATCTCCTTGCTGTTATCTAGTATCGAAGGATAATCCTATCTGACCATCGACTTAATTTCACTGTTGAGCCAGTTTTGGTTAATTTTATAGCTTTAATTTAACGGTCATCTGTACTTGATAACTCGTCGTGTCAAGCGCGTTTGGCTCCCTTCGATTACATGACACGTATCGGTTCTCCCCTATTGCCTCCCCCTGCGTTTGAGGGCGATTTCTTTACTGATTCTACGCTTCTTACCCTCTACGCCACTGACGCCTCTGCCTATCGGGAGATGCCCCTCGCAGTAGCCATGCCAAAATCGGTCGATGATCTAAAAGCGTTAATCAAACTGGCGCATGACCGGAAAGTGTCGCTCATACCACGCACGGCAGGTACGTCGCTGGCCGGGCAGGTTGTAGGCGCTGGTATTGTGGTTGACGTATCGAAGTACTTCACCAAGATCCTGGAAGTTCACCCGGAGGAACGCTGGGTACGTGTGCAGCCGGGTGTCGTGCGCGATGAACTGAACCAGTTCCTGAAACCGTATGGGCTGTATTTTGGTCCAGAAACGTCAACCGCAAACCGGGCGATGATCGGCGGAATGGTCGGCAACAACTCCTGCGGTTCCAACTCAGTCGTGTACCGGGCTACCCGCGAACATACGCTATCGGTGAAGGCGCTGCTGGCCGATGGGTCGGAAGTGGAGTTCAGCAGCCAAACCGCCTGGGATTTCACCAAGGCTGTTGGCGAGGCCAGCCGGAAAAATGGCAGCGCAACCCTGATCGATCAGATCCTGCTGAAAACGAACGCGATGCTGGCCAACCCAGCCAACCAGCAGGAAATTCGCAGCCAGTTCCCTAAAGCGAGCATTGAACGGCGCAATACAGGTTACGCACTGGATGAACTGCTGAACTGCGAACCGTTTACGCCAGGTGGTGAGGCATTTAACTTCTGCAAACTGATTGCCGGCTCGGAGGGTACGTTGTGCTTCATGACCGAGATCAAGCTCAATCTGGTGCCGTTGCCCCCAAAAGAACAGGGGCTGGTCTGCGTGCATTGCCACAGCATCGATGAATCGCTTCGGGCTACGCTGGTAGCCCTGAAATACAAACCGCAGGCCGTTGAACTGATCGACGACATCATTCTGGAGCGGGCCGACTCAAACCCGGAACAGCGCAAAAACAGCTTTTTCGTCCAGAAAACACCAACCAATGGCTTTCCTATCATCCTTGTCGTTGATCTGTCGAAACCAACCCGCGCCGAGATTGAAACGACCGCAGCCGAGATGGAAGCCGACATGCGGGCGGCGGGCATGGGCTATCACTATCCGCTGCTGTTTGGCGAAGACACAAAAAAAATCTGGACGCTCCGCAAAGCCGGACTGGGCTTACTCGGCAATCTGCCGGGCGACGAAAAAGCGGTGGCCGTCATTGAAGATACCGCCGTTGATGTGCATGACCTCCCCGACTACATTCGGGAATTTAACGAGATCCTGAAGACCCACAACATGGCCTCCGTACACTATGCTCATGCCGGTTCGGGTGAATTGCATCTACGGCCGATCATTAACCTGAAGACGGCCGAAGGGCACCGCCAGTTTAGGATGATTGCCGAGGAAATTGCTACGCTGGTGAAGAAATACAACGGCTCTTTATCGGGCGAACACGGCGATGGGCGGCTTCGCGGCGAATTCATTCCGCAAATGGTTGGGCAGCACAATTACGAGTTGATGCAACAGGTAAAGCGTCTCTGGGACCCGGAAGGCATATTCAATCGGGGCAAGATCGTGGATACGCCACCGATGGACACGCATCTACGCTACGAAGCCGATCAGCAAACGCCCGATTTTCAGACGTACTTCCGATACAATAACCAGACCGTGCTTCAACATACCGAGCAATGCAACGGCTCGGGCGATTGTCGTAAGACCGAACTGTCGGGCGGAACGATGTGCCCCAGCTACATGGCTACGCGCAACGAAAAAGACACCACGCGGGGCCGGGCCAATATTTTGCGCGAAATGCTGACCCGCTCGCCAAAAGAGAATCGGTTCGACCACCACGAGATCAAAGAGGTTTATGACTTGTGCCTGTCATGCAAAGCCTGCAAATCGGAATGCCCGTCGAATGTCGATGTGGCAAAGCTGAAGGCTGAGTTTCTCCAGCATTACTATGATGCGAACGGTGTACCTATCCGGTCGCGGCTGATCGCCAATTTTGCCCGCCTGTCGGGGCTGGCCAGCTACGTACCCTGGGCCTGGAACGCCGTGCTGGGTACGTCCTCGCTCCGCCGTATCGCCAACCGCCTCGTTGGTTTCCACCCCGACCGGACGATGCCGTTAATGGGGAAAACGACACTCAAAAAATGGTTTACAGTTTACCGTTTACAGTCTTCTGTTGCTTCGCCCCAAAGCAGCGCAACAGAAAACAGCAAACGGAAAACCGCGCGGCGGACCGTAGTAAACTTGTTTTGCGATGAATTCACCAACTTTAACGATGTGGGGGTTGGGCAGAAAGCAATAATGTTGCTGGAGCGGCTTGGCTACGAAGTCATCATCCCGACTCATGGCGAAAGCGGACGGGCAGCGTTGTCGAAAGGCATGCTGAAATATGCCAAGACACTGGCCGACCGGAACGTGCGTGATCTGCGGGGCCTTATCACCGACGAAACGCCACTCGTGGGCATCGAACCATCGGCTATTCTGACGTTCCGCGATGAGTATCCCGACCTTGTAGAATCGTCGCTGGCCGACGATGCCCGCGAGTTAGCGAAGAACGCGCTGACCTTTGAAGAATTCATTGCGCGTGAGCTGGATGCCAACCGCATTGATCCAGCCCTGTTTACCGACGAAAAACGGCTGATCAAGCTTCATGGTCACTGCCAGCAAAAAGCGGTGTCGTCGCTGGTACCAGGTAAACGTATTTTGTCGCTGCCCAAAAACTACACGGTAGACATCATCCCGTCGGGCTGTTGCGGCATGGCGGGGTCGTTTGGGTACGAGAAAGAGCATTACGACGTATCGATGCAAGTCGGTGAGCTAGTGCTGCTGCCAACCGTTCGGAAACAGGCCGACGACGTGATTATCGCCGCCGCCGGTACGTCGTGCCGCCACCAGATTCACGACGGGGCACACCGCACGGCCAAGCACCCGGCCGAGATTTTGTACGAAGCGTTGAAATGACCCTTACATCCGAAACGTCAGATTCCTCTGAATTGGAAAATTGCTATAGAGAAATTTTTGAAGAAAGCACGAAAGGCCACTTTCGCCGCCTATCCAATACCGAGTTTTATTTCGTTATAAGCCTGTTAATTTTACAGAGTAATCCGTTCGTTGCCCACCGGGTGACATTCCTGCATTTTTGTTCATGAAAAAACTCCTGATTGGTGCCGCCTGTCTGCTTAGCTGGCAAGGTATGGCCCAGACTTCATCAACGACCACGGCTGGGTATGACCCACGTGTGTTGTTTCACCCCTTATTTAACATGCAGCCCGGTAATGACTATCGGACGGGCAGCGGCGCACCGGGGCCACGTTACTGGCAAAACCGGGCCGACTACAAAATCAACGTCAAGCTCGACGACGTGGCACAGACCGTAACGGGCGAGGTTGAGATTACGTACAAAAATAACTCGCCCGAGAGCCTTAATTACGTGTGGCTTCAGCTTGACCAGAATGCCTTCAGCGATTCGTCACGGGCGGCGAAAACTACGCCAATTCAGGGCGGGCGCTTTGGCAATAAAGATTTTGCGGGTGGCTACGGTATCAGCAGCGTTCAGGTAGAGCAGGGCGCCCGCAAGTTCACAGCCGCCGCCAACATTACCAGCGATAGCCGGATGCAGATCAAGTTGACTGAGCCGATGAAGCCAGGCGGCGACGTGGTAAAGATCAAGATTGGTTATTCGTTCAAAATTCCCGAGTACGGTTCAGACCGTATGGGGCAGTTGAAGCGGAAAGACGGGATCATCTACGAAATCGCGCAGTGGTACCCCCGCATGTGTGTGTATGACGATATTCAGGGCTGGAACACCTTGCCCTACCTGGGCGCGGGTGAGTTTTACCTCGAATACGGCGACATCGAATATGCCATCGACGTGCCCTGGGATCATATCGTAGTTGGTTCGGGCGAGCTGATGAACCCGACTGAAGTGCTGACCGCTGAACAGATCAAACGACTGGCGCAAGCGAAGCAGAGCGACCAAACGGTGATGATTCGCAGCAAGGAAGAGGTAACAAACCCATCGTCACGGCCTAAGCAGTCGGGTCGGCAGGTATGGCGTTTCAAGTGTGTGAACACGCGCGACGTAGCCTGGGCCTCATCGAAAGCGTTTGTCTGGGATGCAGCCCGGATTAACCTGCCAAGCGGCAAAAAATCACTGGCGATGTCAGCTTACCCGGCTGAAAGCGCTACCAACGATTCGTGGAACCGGTCAACGGAGTACGTCAAACACAGCATCGAATTCTACTCTGGGTACGTTTATGAATATTCGTACCCGGTAGCCACCAACGTGGCCGGTATCGTGGGTGGCATGGAATACCCGGGTATCGTTTTCTGCCAGCACAACTCAAAGAAAGACGGCCTGTTTGGCGTGACAGACCACGAATTCGGCCACAACTGGTTCCCGATGATCGTAGGCAACAACGAACGCAAATACGCCTGGATGGACGAAGGCTTCAACACCTTCATCAACTTCCTGTCGACAGCGGCGTTCAACAAAGGCGAATACAACCGGGAGCGCGGTACGATGCACGACGTAGCCCCCGCCCTTTATTCACCCGTTGAGCCGATCATGACGATTCCCGACGTTCAGGCGGCACGTAACCTCGGCATTCTGGCCTACTACAAGCCAGGTATGGGTCTGCGTATTCTGCGCGAAAGTATTCTTGGCCCGGAACGGTTCGATTACGCGTTCAAGCAATACGTGGCTCGCTGGGCATTCAAGCACCCCACGCCACACGACTTCTTCCGCAGCATGGAAAACGGCGCGGGTGAAGATCTGGGCTGGTACTGGCGCGGCTGGTTCTTCGAAACCTGGAAACTCGATCAGAGCGTGAAAGGCGTGAAGTACACCGATTCGGCACCTGAAAAAGGCAGCATCATCACCATCGAAAACCTCGACAAGCTGGCCATGCCTGCCGTAGTAGAAATTCAGGAAAGCAACGGCAAAAAGAGCCGGGTTCAGCTACCCGTCGAAATCTGGCAGCGGGGCGGCACCTGGAGCTTCCAGGCTAATACTACCTCAACAATTTCGCAGGTAACGATCGACCCAGACGGCAAACTGCCTGACTATAACTCGAAGAACAACACCTGGAAAGGCGACGTGAACCCGAGTAATTAAAACTGTTTATAGGTTTCTGTTTGCCGTTTACTGTTGCGCTGCTTCTCTGCAAGTGCGGTGAGTTAGCAGCGCGACAGTAAACGGCAAACAGAAAACTGTAAACATAGCCAAGCGGCCATTTCTGAAAAGGAGTGGCCGCTTGGCGTTATAAAGCCTTTTCATTTTCGCCGGGTTTTCTGTTAATTTTGTAAGACCGGTCCGCCAGTGCGGTACTCTTGTCTAACCAACACATGAAAATTAATAAAGTATTGCTCCTCAACTGGCTGTTAGCAATGGCCTTGCTAGGGGCGGCGGGGTGTCAGTCGGCAAAGCCCGAAGAGTATATGCCTAAGGCGGTGGATCCAGAACGCTACAACGCCTGTGTTAATAAATTGACGGAAGTAATCATCCATGATATTTTTTCGCCACCTGTTGCCAGTCGTATTTATGGGTACGCCAATCTGGCAGGTTACGAAGCCATGGCGCCGTTTAACCCTGATTTTGAATCGCTGGGCGGAAAGGTAAAAACGTTTAAAACCGGCCCGCAGCCAGAGGCAGGAAAAGATTATTGCTACCCCATCGCCGGCGCAAAAGCATTTCTGACCGTAGCGCGTGCCCTGACATTCTCAGCCAATTTTTACGACGATTTTGAACCCGGACTTTACAACCAGTTCGAGCAGGATGGCGTACCCAGCGATGTCATTGAACGGTCAATGGCCTACGGTGAGGCAGTAGCGAAAAACGTACTCGATCACGCGGCTAAAGATCATTACAAACAGACGCGTGGATTCAAGCACACCGTCACCAATGAAGAAGGAACCTGGGTGCCTACTCCACCGGCCTATATGGACGCTGCCGAGCCTAAATGGAACAACATCCGCTGCTGGGTGATGGATACCTGCAATCAGTTTATGCCACCCCGCCCACTTACCTACAACATGGCTAAAGGTAGTCCCTACGAGAAAGAGTTGATGGAAGTCTACGACACAGGCAAAAAGCTGAGTAAAGATCAGTCAGACATTGCCTATTTCTGGGACGACAATGCCTTTGTGATGAACGTAGCCGGGCACGTTAGCTATGCGTCGAAGAAAATGACTCCGGGTGGCCACTGGATCGCCATTGCTCAGACCGTTGGCCGCCAGCAGAAGCTACCCCTGATGCGCATGGCTGAAGCCTACACGCTCACGTCACTGGCGCTGGCTGATGGGTTCATTGCTTGCTGGGATGAAAAATACCGCAGCAAAACAGTCCGGCCCGAAACGGTGATCAATAAGTCGGTTGACCCGAAATGGGCGCCGTTCCTGCAAACGCCTCCTTTCCCTGAATACCCAAGCGGCCATAGTACAATTACCGCCGCCGCCGCTACTGTATTAACCCAACTCATAGGCGACAACATTGCGTTTACCGATTCAACCGAATACAAGTACGGCCACGGGGTACGTTCCTTTAAATCGTTCTATGATGCAGCAAACGAGGCGTCGGTCAGTCGATTGTATGGTGGCATCCACTACCGCTCGGCCCTTGAAAAGGGGTCGGCGATGGGCAAAAAAGTAGGCCAGTATGTCATTGAAAAGGCCAAAACCCGGAAAAGCGGAGTCGCGGTTAAGTAGGGTATAGGTTGTCAGTTTCAGGTTTCAAGTCTCAGGTTTCAAGTTTCAAGTGCTCTGCCTATCTGCCAACTGGTTAATCAGCAGAGCACTTGAAACCTGAAACCTGAGACCTGAAACTGACAACCTATTTCCCTTCCATCTCGCGCAGCAGCTTGTTGGCGTAGATGAACTCGTTTAGCCGGTCAACGTCTGAGTGAGCCAGCGTATCGCTGTTCCCTTCCCACAGTTTATTGCCTTCAAACAGGAACATGATTTTCTCGCCGATCTCCATCATCGAGTTCATATCATGTGTAATAACGACCGTCGTGATCTTGTATTCGTCGGTGATCTCCTTGATCAACTGATCGATCTTGATCGATGTCAGCGGGTCCAGACCGGAGTTGGGCTCATCGCAGAACAGGTACTTAGGGTTCATGACAATAGCCCGGGCAATACCAACCCGTTTTTTCATACCGCCCGAAATCTCCGACGGCATCCGCTGTTCCGCATTTTCAAGGCCCACTCGTTTCAACGATGCATGCGCCCGGTCCAGTTTCTCAGCTTCTGACATTGTCGTCAGCATATCGAGCGGAAACCGGACATTATCAAATACACTCTTGGAGTCGAACAACGCCGAGCCTTGAAAAAGCACACCCATTTCACGACGGATTGCTTTACGGGTATCATCGTCGGCTGTTAAGAAGTTACGCCCGTCATACAGCACTTCGCCCATGTCGGGTTCTACCAAACCGATCATGCACTTTAGCAATACGCTTTTTCCGGTGCCGCTACCGCCAATAATCAGGCTGGTCTCACCAGGCTGGAAACAGCCGTCTATACCTGCCAATACCTGCCGATCACCGAATTTTTTCTGAATATCCTTAATCTCAATCATAATATGCTTCGCTGTCGAATGCCTCCGGCATTTGATCGTTCGATTAGGCCAATAGGAGTTGAGTTAACACGAAGTCGGCCACGATAACCGATATACAACTGGCTGTTACAGCATTGGTCGAGGCATTGCCGACTTCCAGCGCCCCCCCGCTGGCGTTGAATCCCTGAAAAGCAGAAATGGTCGTGATCAGAAAGGCAAATACTTCCGTTTTGATAAGGGCAAACTTGATACCAAACGGATTATAGTCGAAACGAAGCCCCGAAATGAAATCTTCGTGCGAGATTACGCCCACCAGTACCCCGGCCAGATACCCGCCCAGAATGCCCAGAAACGCCGCCAGTATGGTCAACAAAGGAAACATGAGCATGGCCCCAATCACTTTGGGCAACACCAGGTAGGAGCTTGAATTAATACCCATTACCTCCAGTGCATCAATCTGTTCGGTGACCCGCATCGTACCCAACTGGCCAGCAATGTTAGACCCAACCTTGCCGGCGAGTACAATACTGCTGATGGTTGGTGCAAATTCGAGAATGGTGCTATCGCGCACAATGAACGCGATAATGTTGCGCGGCACAAACGGGTTATCCAGGTTGTAGGCTGTTTGCACGCAGGTAACGGCGCCAATAAACGAAGCAACGATAGCCACAATAAATACGGAGTTGACACCGATGCTGACGCATTCGTCGAGAATCAGGCGCAGGTAAACGGACATACGCTCGCGGTCGCGAAACAACGTACCCAGAAATATAAAATACCGACCAAGGGTAACCATAGGGAGAAAACAGGGAGAGGCCGAACTAGTCTGTTCGACGCGGCCACTAAGCCAATGAACGGCCATCGCCGACGAATGGTTTCGGCCTCTGTTTCCGTTTAATAGCCGAATGGCCGAACTTTACGGCATGAAAAAACTCATTGTGGTAACCGGCGGCTCGAAAGGTATTGGCCGGGCCATTGTCGATATATTCGCAGACCGCGGTTTCGATGCCGTGCTTTGCGCCCGCAACGTTGATGGAATAGAAGGACCCGGACTAATTCCCTTCGCCGCCGACCTTAGCACACGTGCCGGCGTTGATGCCCTGGTAACGTACCTGAAAAGCCTGAACAGGCCGATAGATGTGCTGGTCAATAATGCAGGTACGTTCCAGCCGGGTCAAATTCAAAATGAAGCAGAGGGTACGTTCGAGACACTGATGAACACCAATGTGGCCAGTGCCTACCACCTTACCCGTGGTGTGGTTGGTGCTATGATTGCCCGGCGAGACGGCCATATTATTATGATGTGCTCAACGGCCAGCATCACGGCCTACACCAACGGGGGGTCGTACTGCATCTCGAAGTTTGCGCTACTTGGCATGAGTAAAGTGTTGCGCGAAGAACTAAAACCCAGTGGCGTTCGTGTTACAGCCATACTACCCGGTGCCACGCTCACCGCCAGTTGGGAAGGTACCGACCTCCCCTCCGACCGATTTATGCAGGCGACCGATGTAGCCGAAACCGTCTGGACCGCCTGTAACCTACCTAAAACAGCTGTACTTGAAGAGATTCTGATGCGTCCGCAGTTGGGAGATATTTAATGCTGCTTCTCGTTATTGAGTATGGGCCGTTGTTGCGGGTCGTTACGATACCTCAGCGCAGGCATAGCGTTCCCTGAATAGTCATTGGTTGTTTTTACTACCTAGTGACGGTGCCATGTAATGACCAGCAGCGGCGGACTGTATTTAACGACGCGAAACAAACGACATTTTCATGAATACATACTTTCGCCTACTCTCGTATGGCAGGCCGCTGGGACGGTTTCTGGTGCCGTTTATGCTGACATCGCTGTTGGCGGCACTCTTTGCTACACTCAACTTTACACTGCTGATCCCACTCCTCAACGTTCTCTTCAAGCAGTCGTCGCCCGAGCAGTTACAGGCTGTCCTGGCGCAACCTGCTCCGGCATTTTCGCTGGGTACGTCGCCAATCGATCTGTTCAACTATTATTTCGCGCAGCAGTTTCACTTACATGGGCAGTTGGGTGCCCTGAAGCTGGTTTGTGCTACGGTAGTCGCGTCTGTACTGCTCAGCAATGTATTCAAGTATCTATCTGTCAGGCAGCTAGAGTCGTTCAAGGCGCGTATGGTGGCTACGCTTCGGGAAACGGTTTTTGCCCGGGCTATTCAATTACACCTCGGGTATTTCTCCGATCAGCGTAAAGGCAACCTGATTGCCCGTATCACCACCGACGTGCAGGAGGTAGAGAATTCGATCGCCAACACGCTGTCAGCAGCCTCGAAAGAGGTGTTTACGCTCATCTTTTTCCTGATCACCCTTTTTTCGATCTCGGCAAAGCTGACGCTGGTTGCCTTCCTGGTCATTCCCATTTCGGGCGGCATCATTGCATCGCTGGTTCGCCGGATGAAGCGCGACGCCACACAGGGGCAACACCGATTAAGCAGCCTGCTTAGCGTTCTCGATGAAACCTTCGGCGGCATGCGTGTGGTAAAAGGGTTCAACGCCGAATCGTTCACGCTTGGCAAATTTAAGGCCGAAAATGAGGGCTATCGGGATGCGATTCGGTCATTGGCGAACCGCCGCGAGCTGGCCTCGCCGTTCTCCGAATTCATGGGTGTAACGGTGCTGTCGGGCATTTTGCTCTATGGGGGGTCGCTGGTCTTATCGGGCCAGTCGGATCTGACAGCGGGCGAATTTGTCACGTACCTGGCGCTCTTCTCGCAGGTCACCCGCCCCGCGAAAGATATTTCCAACGCGATCAGCAGTTCGCAACGGGGCCTGGTTTCGGGCAAACGCGTACTGGACCTGATTGACACACAACCCGCCATTACTGATAAACCGAATGCGATCCAGTTAACCGGCTTCCACCGCGATATAACGTTTGATAGTGTGTCGTTTGCCTATGAAGAAGGCTCACCGGTACTGAAGAACGTGAACTTCCGGCTGGAAAAAGGCAAAACGGTAGCGCTGGTTGGCTCGTCGGGTGGTGGTAAATCAACGCTTGCCGATCTGGTGCCCCGTTTTTACGACCCGGTTTCCGGCCAGGTACGTATCGACGGGCATGATCTGCGGGATTGCCATACGACTTCGGTGCGGAACCTGATGGGTATTGTAACCCAGGAAAGTATTCTGTTCAACGATACCGTGTTCAATAACATCGCCTTTGGCAGCAACGCCACCGACGCCGAGGTAGAGCAGGCGGCCCGCATTGCCAACGCGCATGAGTTTATCCGCAAAATGCCGAATGGCTATCAAACGACCATTGGCGATCGGGGTAGTAAACTGTCGGGGGGGCAGCGGCAACGCATCAGCATTGCCCGCGCCGTACTACGCAATCCGCCAATCCTGATTTTAGACGAAGCCACGTCGGCGCTCGACACCGAATCGGAAAAACTGGTTCAGGAAGCGCTTACCCGGTTAATGGCCAACCGGACCACGCTCGTTATCGCTCACCGCCTCAGCACCATCCAGCACGCTGATCAGATTTTGGTGGTGCATCAGGGCCAGCTGGTCGAGCAGGGTAACCATCAGGAGCTACTCGCTAACGAAGGCGGTTTTTACTGGCGGCTTCAGACTTTGCAGCAGGTGTAAACACAGTTTACTGTTTGCAGTTTACTGTTGCCCTGCCAACGTACCTGATTGTGGTTTAGCAGAGCAACAGTAAACTGCAAACGGTAAACAGCAAACTAATTTCCACTCCCTCCAACGTTCCCAGTCGCTCCAGGACCTTACTGACCAGCGACTTGCGGACTTCTATATCTAAAACACAAGCAGTATCGTAATCCTGCTTCAGAACGGTCAACTGCTGCTCTTTCACGAGTCGCATCACGTCATTCATCTGTTCGAATGAATAACGTACCTGGTAGGTCTCGTTTACGGTTTGCTCTATCATTTCTGCCTCATTTAGTGCCAGTAGAGTAGCCGTTTTATAGGCATTAATCAGGCCGGGTACACCCAGAAGCGTGCCGCCAAAATATCGGACCACAACGACCAACACGTTGGTTAAGTTCTTCGAATAGAGCACGTTCAATATTGGTCGACCAGCCGAGCCACCTGGTTCGCCGTCGTCGTTGGCGCGGTAGTTGTTCTGATCCAATCCAAGCCGATAGGCATAGCAATGGTGAACTGCTTTGGGGTGCTGCGTGCGTAACAATGCCAGGCACTTTCGTATAACTGATTCATTATGAGCAGGATAAGCAAACGCCAGAAATCGACTGCCCCGATCACGGAATTCGCCCGTTGCAGGAGCCGCCAATGTGCGAAAGGTATCATCGATGGTCATGGTTGCTAAAAAATGAAATTTGGCGATCTCTTAACTGATAATCAATGGGTTTTATATACTAAGCCAATAACCGATTCAGCTTTCAGGTGGGTGTCAATAAGTTAACGGCTCCAGTACGTTTCAAAACACGACCGCCTATTTCACAGTTGTATACCCACAAACCATTCTGATGAATCGTACGCTGCCGATGTCTACTCAACCGCCCGACAACACACCTGGTCCTATTGACCAGTTAGCGTTGCGCTACCTGCGGGGGGCCTTAGACTCGCCGCATCCTGCCGACGAACCGTTTGTGATGAACAACCGGGAAAGCCATGTAATTGCAAAAATACGCTGGCAAACGCTGGCTATGGCCGGTCTGTTTGGCATTCTTGGTGTAGTACTGCTTTATGTTCCGCAGTACGTATGGCCCGCCTTTTTCGAGCCAACCGCTTTGCCCATTTTAACTACAACCTACGAACTGCCCCTGGTTACGTTGCTGTACGGCGTGTTGTTAGTCTATCTTGAAATCTACGCGCTGTTGTATATCAATTTGCGGGCAGTACGGTATGTGATGGCCGTTTGTCAGTTTCCCCGCCAACACGATGCCCAATATGAGCGGCATCTGCATGCACTGGCCGACGCTGCACAGGAAAAAGAAAACCGGAGCATGCTACGCTTTGGGATCAACCCGTATCTTGGTCTACCCCAGTGGGGGCTTACAGCCTTCTTTATGGTGAATAAACTTAAGGCAGCCTTAAGCAATGTTGTCTTAAAATTCCTGTTAAAACGGCTTTTGGGTCGGTTTGGGCTGCGGCAAGTGACTGATCTGGCCGGTATGCCAATCTATGCGTTCTGGAATATATGGGCGTCGGATCAAGTGATCCACGAAGCCAAAATTCGGGTGATGGCCCCACTGACCATCCGTGAATTTGTGGACAGCCTGCATGAAGAATGGAAACACAACCAGGCTTTTTGCGAGCTAATTCCCGAGGCGCTCCAATACGTGGCTATCCTGAAACGCCAGTATAACTATGCGCACCTGTTGCTGACCGAAACGCTCATGGATCGCTTCGGCCTGAAAGTCATTCAACCAACCGGCCATTTTTTGGATCGGCTCGCCGAAGCGCCTGTCGAGGTACGTCGTCCGCTTGAACGGCTAATCATTTTCGGTGTGCTGATCGATGGTGGCATTTCCTGGTTCGAGAAACGGCGATTACGGCAGTTCCAACAGCGGGGCTGGCTATCTTATTCCATTGAAGAGATTGAAGAAATCGGACGCGAGTATTACAGAGGGCGCGGCCTTTGGGTCTGATTCTCTGTGCCGCAACCATATCCAATAAACGAAGCGGTTCTAACCGCCTTTATATCCATTCGACTATGTTTCGCTCCATAGCTTGTTTACTGCTTTTGTTGTTCGCAAGCGTTTTCGTTTCGGCCTGCCTCACCAAGAAAAGCGCCGATAAAGCCAGCCAATCTCACGTAAAAGATACGTCGCCTGCCAAACTGCCCGATCTGAAACCGGGCGAGGCTGTCGCGACGTTTGCCGCAGGCTGCTTCTGGTGCATTGAAGAAGAGTTTGAGCTACTGCGCGGCGTTCGGGAAGCCGTTTCAGGGTATGCGGGCGGTGAACAGGAAAATCCAACCTATGAACAGGTTGGCAATAACGAAACAGGTCATGCTGAGTCGGTTCAGGTCTATTATGATCCGAAAGTGATTCCGTATGATACGCTCGTTAAAGCCTTCCTGTACGCTCATGACCCCACCACGCTAAACCGGCAGGGGCCAGATGTGGGTACGCAATACCGTTCGATCGCCTTCTATCGTACCCCCGAAGAAAAAGCCAGCATTGAGGCCGCAATTAATCGCTTTAACGCGACTGGTGAACATCACGACCCTGTAGTGACGCAGGTAGTGCCATTCAAGGTGTTTTATCCTGCCGAAGTCTACCATCAAGGGTACTATCGTGCTCATCCTGACGAGGCATATATTGTACGTGTGTCGGAACCGAAGGTAGCGAAGTTCAAAAAACGCATGGCCGACAAGCTGAAAGCCGCACAGTAAAAAGGATAGGCCCTCAGGTACGTTGGCGCCCCGATACTCTATTAATTTACAGGACATTGCATTAAAAAACCCAATTCTAATCAGAATTGGGTTTTTTAAATTTATTACTGATCGAGGGCACTTCGGGCGGGCGAAAGGGTTATTTTTGTTAGCACGTAGACAATCCGCACCACATCGTTGATTGTGGTCAATCCAACCGTTTCAAAACTTACTTACGCATGCTTACAGCAACTGCAATTGAACCTATTTTAGAAGAAGATAAAAGCCGGTTTGTGCTCTTTCCTATCAAGCACAATGATATCTGGCAGATGTACAAAAAGCATGAAGCCTCCTTCTGGACTGCCGAAGAGATTGATCTGGGCCAGGATGTAAAAGACTGGAACAACCTGAATGATGGCGAACGGCATTTCATTTCGCACGTGCTCGCCTTCTTCGCTGCTTCCGATGGCATTGTGAACGAAAATCTGGCCGTCAATTTCCTGTCGGAGGTGCAGTATGCCGAGGCAAAATGCTTCTACGGTTTCCAGATCATGATGGAGAATATCCACTCGGAGACCTACTCACTGCTCATCGATACATACATCAAAGACCCTGTTGAGAAAGATCGGCTGCTAAACGCCATTGACACCATTCCCTGCGTACAGAAGAAAGCCGAATGGGCACTCCGCTGGATCGAGAACGGCAACTTTGCCGAACGGCTCATTGCGTTTGCGGCTGTGGAGGGTATTTTCTTCTCAGGCTCGTTCTGCTCTATCTTCTGGCTGAAAAAGCGCGGTCTGATGCCTGGTTTGACGTTCTCTAACGAGCTGATTTCGCGCGACGAGGGGCTGCACCGCGATTTCGCCTGCCTGCTCTACACCGACCATATCAAAAACCAGATGGACCCTGAGGCTGTCTATCAGATCATTCGAGACGCGGTGACCATTGAGCAGGAGTTTGTTACCGATGCACTTCCTGTTTCACTGATCGGCATGAATGCCGAGCTGATGAAGCAGTACATCGAGTTCGTAGCCGATCACCTGCTGATGTCGCTGAACCTGAACAAGGTATATAACGCCACGAATCCGTTCGATTTCATGGACATGATCTCGCTGCAAGGCAAAACCAATTTCTTCGAAAAGCGCGTCGGCGAATACCAGAAAGCCGGTGTTATGGCTTCGACGAAAGAAAACGACGGTTCTAAGTTCTCGCTGGAAGAAGATTTTTAAAAAATGGATTAAACACAGAGGAACAGAGAGTACACAGAGAAAACAGAGTTTTATTAGTAGCTCTGTTTTCTCTGTGTTTAATCCATGTTTTTATTCCTCTGCACCCAGTACTTCCCAGACTAACGCTGGCTCGTAGCCTTTACTGAGGGCATAACGGGCCAGTTTTTGTTTGACGACCAGCGGGTTGTCATCGCGTACCTGGCGGCGTTTCTTTTCCAGCAGGTCAGTCAGTTTGGCGCGGTAATCGTCGGGCTTAATGTCGGCCAGAGCTTTGTTGAGGTTGTAGCCCGTGATGCCCCGCTGCGCCAGTTCCTGGGTGATCTTGCGTTTTCCCCACCCCTTTATTCTGAATTTCCCGCCCGCAAAAGCAGTGGCAAATCGCTCTTCGCTGAGGTAGCCCTGCGTGATGAGTTCGGCAATAATCTCTTCCGCATCATCGCCGTAGATATCCCAGGCATCGAGGCGTTTACGAACTTCCTGCTGGGTACGTTCCTGGTAGGCGCAGAACGAAGCGGCCTTCCGCAACGCATCTTTGAGGTATTCGGTCATAAGTAAAAAACACCGTTCGTTGGGGGCGGGTTCGTATGTTTAATCAGGATGTGTCGAGCGCGTCGCTATTTTTGTAGGTGCCATCCAATCCCGGCGTACTGTCCGTGTCTTATGACTCATCCGTTTTTATTGAAGAAACCACTGGCCATTTTCGACCTGGAAACGACGGGCGTCAATCCGGCTAAAGATCGGATTGTGGAGGTCTGCGTAGCCAAAGCTCTGCCCGGCAAGGACAAAGCACCGGGCGATTTGGTCGTGAAAACATACCGGATCAATCCAGGGATTCCGATTCCGCTCGAAACCAGCCTGATCCACGGTATTTATGACGAAGATGTAAAAGACGCCCCTAGTTTCAAAAACGTTGCCAAAACACTGGCGCAATTTCTGGATGGCTGCGATCTGGCCGGTTTCAACAGCAATCGGTTCGATATTCCGCTTTTAGTCGAGGAATTTTTACGCGCCAACGTTGACTTTGACATTAAAAATCGTCGAATGGTAGATGTACAGCGGATCTATCACCTCATGGAACCCCGAAACCTGACGGCCGCCTATCGCCACTTCTGCGGCAAAGAACTGGTTGGCGCCCACGGAGCCGAAGCCGATACGCTCGCGACCTTCGAAGTGCTGGGTTCGATTGTGGAGAACCATACGGGCCGGACCATCCGGGATGAACAGCGCAAGATTAACTTCACCATTGATAATGATATGGACGTGCTGGATTCCATTGCCCGCAACAACAATGTGGATCTGGCCGGCCGGATGGTCTTCAACGAAAAAGGCGAAGAAATCATCAATTTTGGTAAACATGCCGGCAAAGCAGTGCTGGACGTACTTAAAACAGAACCTTCATTTTACGATTGGATCCAGAAAGGCGATTTCTCGCTAGACACCAAACGCCGCTTCACCGAAATACGATTGCGGATGTTCACCGGTGCCTTAAACGGGAAAAAATAGATTTTCTTCTACCTTTGCCCGAACGTTCCATTCACAGCTTTTATGCAACCAATTGACGCAGCGGCTACCATTCCGGAAGTAATCCAGCAAATTCCTCTGAATTATTACCTCATCTTCAGCACCGCTCTGTTTGTCATCGGCATCATCGGTGTGCTGACCCGGCGCAATGCCATCGTTATGTTCATGTCGATTGAACTGATGCTCAACGCCGTGAATACTCTTCTCATCGCCTTCTCGTCTTATCGCTCTGATCCAACGGGGCAGGTATTCGTTTTCTTTATTATGGCCGTTGCCGCCGCCGAAGTATCTGTCGGTCTCGCCATCATTGTTATGATTTATCGTAACCTCCGCACGACGGATATCGGCGTGCTGAATAAATTAAAATGGTAAAAAGAGTTTCAGGTGTCAAGCTTCAGGTTTCAGGCGCGCTGCTACACCAATAACAAGGTGATAAGCAAAGCACGTGAAACCTGAAGCTTGACACCTGAACTCGAACCTTCAGGTTCTTATGTCTACCGATCTACTCTGTCTGTTAATACCTCTTCTTCCCCTTCTGGGTTTTACCATCAACGGCCTGGGGTTCCGTAAGGTACCTTCATCATTAGTCGGCATTATTGGCCTGGCAGGTCCAGTGCTGGCGTTTGTCTGCGTTTGTCTGCTTTGGAGGGCTTTCGGAGCGGGCGACGACGCCGTGATCAAGTCGGTTTTATTTGACTGGATCAGCGTCGGTGAATTCCATATCAACTTTTCGTTTCAGATCGATCAGCTGACTATGCTGATGCTTACCATCGTGACAGGCATTGGCTCGCTGATTCACCTGTACAGCGTTGGTTACATGCACCACGATGCAGGCTACGGTAAGTTCATGGCCTTTCTGAACCTGTTCCTGTTCTTCATGCTGTTGCTGGTGCTGGGGTCGAACTTCGTCATCATGTTTATCGGCTGGGAAGGTGTCGGGCTATGCTCATACCTGCTTATCGGCTTCTGGAACACCAATACCAGCTACAACAACGCCGCCCGGAAGGCTTTCGTCATGAACCGTATTGGTGATCTGGGCTTTCTGCTCGGCATCTTCACGATCATGGCCACGTTTGGCTCGGTTGAGTACACCGATGTGTTTACCCAGGCAGTGGGTATGGAGGTCAACGACAAGGTGATCCTGGCCATTACACTTCTGCTGTTCGTTGGTGCAATGGGCAAATCAGCCCAGATCCCACTGTATACCTGGCTACCCGACGCCATGGCTGGTCCAACGCCGGTATCAGCCCTGATCCACGCCGCCACGATGGTGACAGCGGGCATCTACATGGTGGTTCGCGCCAATGTCCTCTTCTCATTAGCCCCACTGACGCTCGATATCATTGGCGGCATTGCCATTGCTACGGCGCTGCTTGCCGCGTCGATTGGTCTGTTGCAGAACGACATCAAGAAAGTCCTGGCTTACTCGACCGTGTCGCAGTTGGGCTATATGTTCATGGGACTGGGTGCTACGGCCTATACCGCCAGCATGTTCCATGTCATCACGCACGCGTTCTTCAAAGCGCTGCTCTTCCTGGGTGCGGGTAGCGTCATTCACGCCATGTCCGACGAGCAGGATATCCGCAACATGGGTGGTCTGCGTAAAGCGCTGCCCATCACGTTCTGGACCTTCCTGATCGGTACCATTGCTATTGCCGGTATTCCACCCTTCGCCGGTTTCTTTTCGAAAGACGAAATCCTGGCCCACGTATTTGAACACAGCAAAGTGATGTGGGTATTGGGTGTGATTGGCTCGGCTATGACCTCGTTCTATATGTTCCGGCTGTTATTCCTGACGTTTTTCGGCGAATTCCGGGGTACGTCTGAGCAGAAACATCACCTGCACGAATCACCACTGAGTATGACATTGCCGCTGATGGTACTAGCCGTTCTGTCGGCCCTGGGCGGTTTGCTGAACGTACCTGAGGTGCTAGGTGGTTCAGCCCGCCTGGCAGCGTTCATGTCGCCGCTGTTCGACGAAGCGCGGCAGGCCAATCCGGCTATTTTTGAAGCTAATGCCCTCGACCACGGCACTGAAATGCTGTTGATGGGCATCTCGGCTGGTATTGCGCTGATGGCTGCCATCGGGGCTTACGTCATGTATGTGAAGAACGCTGCCGTACCTGCCCCCGATTCGGAAGCTCGTTCAGTACCGCAACAGGTCATCTACGGCAAATACTACATCGACGAATTCTACGAGGGCCTGATTATCCGACCTGTCCGGGCCCTGGGCGATGCCTTCTATAGTTTGGGTGAGTTCGCTATCGACGCAGTAGTGGGTGGCGTAGCTTTCGCTGTACGCGGGAGTTCAACTGCTCTTCGGCGCGTGCAAAGTGGTTCCATCAGTTTGTATGTACTGCTGATGGTACTCAGCATTACCCTCCTTGTTGCCCTTCGCTTCTTTACTCTCCCCTTCATTGGCGGGAAATAACCGTTACAGCTACCTAACCATGCTTACGTTATCCCTGATTCTTTGCCCCATCGTAGCGGCCATAGCGGTACTCTTTCTGCCCCGTGAACTGGCCCGAATTACCGCTCTGGTGGGTACGTTGGTTGAACTGGCCTTAGCTGCTTATGTGTTTTTCACTTTCAGCGCCAACGCCGATTTCCAGTTTGGCTTCGATTATGCCTGGCTGTTCAATGCCGCCGATGGTAAAAGCGGCATTCGATTCAGTGGTGCCATCGATGGTATCAGTCTGTTACCTGTAGTGCTAACCGGATTGGTAACGCCCCTGATCGTTCTGTCGACGTTCAAGCAGACCTACGATCGCCCTAACTCATTTTATGCGTTGATGCTGTTCATGCAGGCAGCGCTGATGGGCGTATTTGTGGCCCGCGACGGGTTTCTCTTCTACCTGTTCTTTGAAGCCGCGCTGATTCCTATCTATTTCCTGGCGGCTATGTGGGGCGGCGAGAACCGTATCAAGGTTACGTTCAAATTCTTTGTTTATACCATCTTCGGTAGCCTGCTGATGCTGGTTGGCCTGGTTTATTTATATGCCAACACGCCAACAACAACAACTGGCGTACACAGCGCAGCTATTGCCGATCTGTACGCGCTGAATCTCAGTCCGGCCCAACAGGGATGGATTTTCTGGGCGTTTTTCATTGCCTTCGCCGTTAAGATGCCAGTATTTCCTTTCCATACCTGGCAGCCAGACACATACGTTGAATCACCTACCCCAGCTACGATGTTGCTGGCTGGTATCATGCTAAAAATGGGCGTATACGGCCTTATTCGCCTGTTACTCCCCATTGTTCCAGCTGGCGTTGACCGGTGGGGTAGCCTCGCTATCACCCTGTCGATTATCGGCATTGTTTACGGGGCCATTATCGCTATTCGTCAACGCGACATGAAGCGGCTCATCGCCTACTCTTCTTTCTCGCACGTAGGCTTAATGGCAGCAGGCGTGTTTTCCCGTTCTGAAATGGGCTTACAGGGGGCCCTGATTCAGATGTTGGCTCACGGTATCAATGTGGTCGGCCTGTTTTTTATTGCCGAACTGATTCTGCAACGTACAGGCACCCGCCAGCTCGACCAGCTTGGTGGTATCACACGCAGCACCCCGAAGCTAACGGTCTATTTCATGATCATACTGCTTGGCAGCGTGGCCCTTCCGTTAACAAATGGCTTCGTAGGTGAATTTCTGCTGCTGGCAGGTGTCTACGCCTATAACCACTACATGGGTCTGGTTGCCGGGTTGACCATCATCTTCGGTGCTGTGTATATGCTTCGGATGTACCAGAAGAGTATGTTCGGCACTACCACAGACCGCACAGAAGCAGTGGTTGATCTGAGCGGTACAGAAAGTTATACCCTGCTGGTTCTTTGCGTATTTGTCTTCTGGATGGGTCTATATCCGGCCTCTTTCCTTAAGCTGACAGAACCCGCCGTGGCCAATTTATTGCAATTCATTAAATGATGTCCTCAGTCTTCAGGCTTCCGTCCTCAGTTGCTCCGCCGTCGACCAGCAACGTACCTGAGCAGCGCAACTGAAGACGGAAGACAGAAGACTTTTAAACTCGTTTCCCAATGTTTCCCATCGTTGTCCTTTCTATTTCTGGCATTGTACTGCTGTTTCTGGGCTTCCTGAAGTCGCGGGCTGTTTTGCTGCCTGCCACACTGGCCTGCCTCGTGGTAGCGACTGTAGCCAACTTCTACGACTGGAACAAAACCTATGTCTATTTCAACGACATGCTGGTGATCAACAACCTGGCGATGGTCTTCATTGGGATTGTACTGCTATCAGCGTTTATGGTCGTAGCCTTGTCGAGCAGTTTACTCGACGATGAAGATGCCCAACCCGCAGAATACTATGCAATCATGCTGTTTTCGCTGGTCGGGGCTATTATGATGATCGGCTATGAAAATCTGCTGATGTTGTTTGTGGGTATCGAAATCCTGTCGGTGGCTATGTACATCCTGACTGGTAGCGATAAACGGAACCTGCGCTCCAATGAAGCCGCCCTGAAGTATTTCCTGATGGGTGCGTTTGCAACAGGTATTCTTCTTTTCGGCATGGCACTTCTCTACGGGGCTACAGGTACGTTCACCATCTCGGGGATTGGCAATGCAGTGGGCGGTATGATCAAGGCACAAACTTCACCGCTACTGCTTTACGCCGGTATGTTTATGTTGCTGATTGGTATGCTCTTTAAAGTGTCGGCGGCCCCCTTCCATTTCTGGACCCCCGACGTATATGACGGTTCGCCTACGCTGTTCACCGCCTTCATGTCTACGGTGGTAAAAACGGCGGGATTTGCAGCCCTACTGCGTGTTCTATTGGTCAGCTTTGGTGCTACGGTCGTTTACGGCTACTGGGTTCAGGTGTTAACGGTCGTTACCTTACTGACGCTGGTTATTGGCAACATCACCGCCGTATATCAGACCAGTTTCAAACGGATGATGGCGTATTCGAGTATATCACATGCCGGGTACCTGCTTATTGGTCTGGTAGGTCTGTCACAACAGTCGAACAGCGCCATTGCCTTTTATTCGCTGGCTTACTCGCTTTCGACCATTTCAGCATTTGGCATTTTACTACTCGTTGTAAAGAACCGCCCCCTCAATGACGCCTTCGTTGGTGACCAGGCTACACTGACTCGTCCCGACGAAAGTTATGATGCCTTTAATGGGTTGGCTCGTCAAAATCCGTTACTTGGCTTTATAATGGCCGTAGCCATGTTGTCACTGGCCGGCATTCCATTAACAGCTGGCTTTTGGGGGAAATTTATGTTGTTTTCAACGGCGGTAGACAAAGGGCTGGTGTGGCTTCTTATAGTGGCAGTGCTCATGTCGGCAGTTGGCATCTACTACTATTTCCGGGTGGTAATCGCCATGTATTTCCGGGACGGAAATACGGGTACCATTCGCGTTGCTCCTTTTTATCGCTTTGTACTAATTGCCGCTACGGTGCTGACGATTATACTTGGTATTGCTCCAGGCTTATTTCAGCGGTTGATCTAACCATTCTGTAATTAGCCCGTTTACTCAGTAGATCGGCTTCAAGTAACAGTACAAACGGGGGCTGCGTACTTTTGCCCCAGTAATCAATAATCCAACGAACGTGCAGCCTGTCGAAATCAGCATCGTGCAAACAGAAAAACACAAAGCGCCACGGGAGTTTTTCTCCTTTTTCCTGACGGCTTTGCTCGGTGCCTCGATCAATTTTGTTAGCCGAATTGTATACCGGGAACTGTTTGCTATCGATTATAGCACTAGTGTCCTGTTTGGGTATCTCACCGCCACCGTGCTGACCTTCATCCCTACCAAGCGTTATGCCTTCGCCGCTGGCAACACGGGCAATACGAAACGGGAAGCCATTAAATTTCTGATGATCGCCGCAGTAGCACTGGCCGTACAGGTGTACGTGGCTAAACTGACGCTGGAGTATGTGGCGAATCCTCTCTTCCCTGACCTGTCGAAAATATGGCGGGAAACGGGCTCACACGTGGTTGGTATGGGCTTGAGCTTTTTGGCCAATTTCTTCGGTCATAAGCTGCTTACTTTTCGGAGCACAGGCATGTATGACCGTATAAAGGCTCGGACGGGACGCCAGAACGAAGATGTATTCTAAGGTATTCCTATAGAATTACAATACTGCATTTTTTCAAGATACAACAGGCCATACGAAAATAATCTGCCATCTATATTGCACATTACCAAGATACTACCTAATTTTGCGTTGGAAACTTTAAAGCCACCAAGACTTAGTATCATGAAAAAAGTTATCGCCCTCCTGTTTGTAGGTAGCGTATTGACGCTGGCCGCTTGCGAAAGCAAACCCAAAACTGAAGAAGCGGCTGTTGATTCAACTGCCGTTGTGGCTGACTCGGCTGCTGCTGTTGTTGATTCAGCTGCTGCCAGTGTTGATTCAACCGCTTCAGCATCTGCCGTTGCTCCTGCCGACAGCGCGAAGTAATTCTGTTGCTTCATAGCAACCCGGAAAAAGCCCTATTTTCGTAGGGCTTTTTTGTTTTTATACCTCTGTGCTTCATCAACTCCATCTTCACGTACCTGCGCTTGCCGTTCAGTATTGCCAACAACTACAGCAGCAATTTCCATTTGCGCTCCGAATTGTTAAGCCTAGACGGACCCGTCTGGGCGATTTCCGCGCCATGCCCAATGGCACAACCCATATTACAGTCAATGCTGATCTCAATCCGTATGCGTTTCTGATAACCTACGTTCATGAGGTCGCTCATTGCGCCGTTTATCATACCTTCAAGCGACATGGAAAGCCTCATGGACGTACCTGGCAAACACAGTTCCAGCGCCTAATGAGTCCGTTACTGGTAGAAGCCGTTTTTCCGAACGATGTGCTTATTCCGCTGCGTTACTATATGACACGCCCAGCGGCTACGACCTCAGCCCAGCCCCTGCTCATGCGAGCCCTTCGCCAGTATGACCCCCAAAAGCCTCAGCCCCTTGACGGGGCATGGCAAGCACTTCATCAACTGCCAGAAAGCCAGCTGTTTCACTTTCAGAAAAAAAGATATATCCGGGGTAAGTTACGCCGCACCCGCATCGTTTGTAAAGATGTCCAGTCAGGCCGTTCATATGCTGTACTGGCCGATGCGCTGGTGATGCCAATCCATGAAACTATATGAGCAATGTACAAACTATACTAAACAGCCGTAGTAAGTTATTGAGCCTGGCAGGTGTACGCTGGCTATTGCTTGTACAGTGTATAGTACACATTGTTCAGCCAGTTCAGGCCCAGTCGGTACTTAAGTCCGGTGCATGGTATAAGATCGGGGTACTCGGTACGGGCATCTACCAACTCGATTACACCACGTTAACGGCCCTGGATCCTGCTTTTCGGACGGCCGATCCGCGTAAATTCAGGTTGTATGGCAATGGCGGCGCACCTCTTCCTCAAGCCAACGCAGCCGCTCGTCCGGCCGACTTACTGGAAAATTCCATCCAGGTAACAGGCGAAGCAGATGGCCGTTTCGATGCTGGTGATGTGCTCCGTTTTTACGCGCAGGGGCCTCAGACTAGTACCAAAGACCCAGTTACGGGACGATTCCGGCATCAAATCAATCCGTATAGCGATACTACTTTTTATTTTCTGACTATCGGCTCAGAAACGGGGGCGCGGATCGCCACCCGGCAATCGGTGCCTGCCGCTGGCCTTCCGGTCATCACCACCTTCGATCACTACGCTTATTACGAACATGACACCACAAACCTGATCAATTCGGGGCGGGAATGGTTGGGTGATTATTACGGAACGTACCCACAACAGTTTGTTCCTTTTCAATTACCAGGGCGCGTGGCTGGTGCACCGGCCTACGTAACGCTCTCGGCAGTAGGCGTGTCATTATCTCCGTCAGCTTTTTATGTATCTCTTGACAACACTGTACTGACAAGTGTTACGTTTGAGGCCATCAGCGGCTATCGATTTGCCCCCAGGGGATCGGCCCGAACGGTGACGAGCCAGGTTAGTCTGCCTGCTACATCAGACGAAGTACGATTAACCCTAACGTTTGACCGGCAAAATGGCAGTGGCGCAGTAGCTTACCTCAATTACGTAGCCGTTCAGACGCGGCGGGAAATTCGGCAGTACGACGTCCCCACACTGGTACGGGGCGGACGGGGTACCTACACCGCCAGGCAGGCAACGGGCGATCTGCTGATCTGGGATGTTGTTAACCCATCCACTCCGGTGCAACAGGCCTACACCCTGGCGGGCACGCAAGCGACCTGGGCTACATCGGATACAGCCTCTTTCTACGTCCATACGCCGCAGCAAGTGCGCGTTCCTGCGGCCATTTATCCAGTTGCCAATCAGAACATCCGGGCAGAGGCAACACCAAACCTGCTTATTGTTACTCCCTCAGCCTGGCGCAATGAGGCCGAAAGGCTAGCCCAGTTCCGGCGAACCAATGATAAGCTACGTGTCGTAGTTGTTACAACAGCCCAACTGTATAATGAATTTTCGTCCGGGCAACCTGATGTTACGGCGATTCGGGATGCGGCCCGCTATTTCGCCACAAAACAGCCAGGTACGTTACGGTATCTTCTACTGATGGGCGACGCGTCGTATGATTATCGGGGAAAAACCAAATCGCTGACGCCAGCCGAAACGGGTAATCTTATTCCCACGTATGAAAGCCTTGAATCACTCGATCCGGTGCGTACGTTTTCGTCTGATGACTACTTCGGCTTTTTGAAAGATGAAGATGGCGAATGGCCCGAAACGTATAGCGACAATACACGGCTCGATATTGGCGTGGGGCGATTGGCGGTAAAATCAGCGGCTGAGGCCAGAAACGTAGTCGACAAGCTCATCCGTTATGCCTCCGATAAACGACTGCTTGGCGACTGGCGAACGAAACTGCTGTTGGTTGCCGATGATGGGGACGGAAATATTCATCAGAATGACGAAGACCAGTTAGCTAGTCTGGTCGAGGCTCGCCACCCGGAATTCAGACCAGAGCGGCTGTTTCTGGATGCATTCAAACAGGACACCATCACACTTGCCGGGCAACCCGCTGGCCTGGTCACCGAGCGGGCACCAACCGTTAACAAAGCCATCAACCGATCCATCGACGAAGGGCAGTTATTGATCAATTATGCCGGGCATGGCGGCGAAACGGGTTGGGCGCAGGAACAGATACTGACCGTTCAGGATATTTTGTCGTGGACAAACAGTCGAATGCCGTTATTCATTACGGCTACCTGCGAATTTGGCCGATACGACGACCCCAACGTTGTGTCGGGGGCAGAGCTGGCCCAGCTTGATCGGACCGGTGGGGCCATTGGGCTGCTCACCACCACTCGGCCTGTTTTTGCCAACACCAATTATCTATTGAACGAAGCCTTTTACAAGGCCATCTTTCTGGCGGTTGAAGGCGGTTTACCTCGCCTGGGTGATGTTATGCGTGATACGAAAAACAACAGCATCAGTGGTGTACAGAACCGCAACTTCACGCTCCTCGGCGACCCATCGATGCGCCTGGCTTACCCGCAGCAAAACGTAACATTCACGCGTCTCAACGACAACGTGTTGAATTCTACCCGCACCGACACACTGCGCGCTGGCCAGCGTGTTACGCTCCAGGGCGAGGTTCGTCCGCAAAGTAGCACAGTGGTTTCAACTGACTTTGCAGGTACCGTACGCGTGTTGGTATATGATAAACCGCTCGCGCTGACAACACGAGGTACCGAAAGCAATCCTTTTTCCTACAAAGCTTATCAAAGTCTGTTATTTGCCGGACAGGCTACCGTGCAGCAGGGGCGTTTTCAGGTTAGTTTCACGGTACCCACCGACGTAGCCCCAGCGTTTGGTTTTGGTCGGGTATACGCCTACGCCGTTCGGTCCGATAGCCTCAGCGATGCCGTAGGTGGCTATCAGAACCTGGTGATAGGTGGCGCAGGTACGTTGCCTACCGATACGAAGCCGCCTACCTTGACGCTTACCCTGGCAAATGTTGACCCAGCAGCCACGCAGCCTACGGCTACGGGGCCAACGGTAACCATACGGCTGCAAGTTGCCGATGAAACGGGCATCAACCTGACCCAGACTGCGGCCAATCACGGTCCAACCCTTCAGTTGGATACGTCCACGCCCAGTCGAATTGCTGATTATTTTACGGGTTCGGCAGATGGAAAGCAGGGAGAGTTTGCTATTCCCCTGCGCGATATGGCCCCCGGCAACTATGTAGTCAGAGCACGCGTGTTTGATCTTAACAATAATCTGGCCGAGGCTACGTTGGCATTTGTAGTCACCGACAAGCCTGCACTGACTATTCAACGGTTAGTCGGTGCCCCTAATCCGGTGCAGGACCAGAGCCAATGGCTGTTAACGCATAACCGCCCCGGCCAGCCATTGACCTGGACATGGCGGTTGTTATCGCTCAACGGAAAAAGTTTGCTGGAGCAACAGGGAGCGTGTTATGACTGCGCAGAAACAGTGTCTATTGGTTCGTACAATAAACTGGCATTCCCTTTGCCTATAGGCGTTTATATATTACAAACTGAACTGACTAATCCTGAAACTGGCGAAAAGGCAAAGGCCAGTAGTCGTTTACTTTTTACCAACTGATAGAAACGTTTTTTTTCTACACGCAGAAACCTCGTAATTTTGACAGTCATGCAGTACAGCAGCCCGTTGGCCACCACACTGACAGACCATTAAAACGGATTTATGAATCGTATGTACTTCAGCTTGCTACTTAGCGCAGGCTTCTTCGTAACAAGCTCAGTGGCCGTAGCCCAGGTGACGTCGTTTACTAATCTGGCGGGTCAGGTGCAACGGGTTCCCAACTCGGCCGTGCCCTTTCTGAATTTCACGCCCGATGCCCGGTCGGGGGCACTTGGTGACGCCGGGGTCGCGCTGGATAATCCTGATGCCAACGCAATTTTCTGGAATCCCTCTAAGCTGGTCTATGCAAAGCAGAATGCAGGCGCGTCGGTGTCGTACACACCCTGGCTACGTGACCTCATCGGCGATATGTATTATGGATACTTCTCGGGCTATAAAAAAATAAACAAAAACCAGGTCATTGGCCTATCACTGCTATATTTCGACCTGGGCACGATTGACTTCACGACCAATCAGGGTGTATCGGCCGGGTCGTTCAACTCGCGGGAATACGCGCTAACAGCTAGTTTTTCGCAGAAATTAGCCCGCAATTTCTCGATGGGCGTCAACGTCAAGTACCTCAACTCCAACCTGGGGGGCGGCGTGTCGTTTGGCAGTGGCCAAACACCTATTCAACCTGGTTCAACGGCTGCATTTGATCTTAGCGCTTACTACAACAACTCGATTCGGGATGATGTTACGGGCAAAGGCATTAGCTGGGCGTATGGCGTCATGATCTCGAACCTGGGCGGTCGGATCAACTACGGCAGTCAGGAACGGTATTTTATTCCAACCAACTTCCGGCTGGGTGGTATGTTCACCTACCATGCCGATCAGGTCAATAAATTCAACTTTGTGCTCGACCTGAATAAGCTTATGGTGCCAACCCCGCCAATTTATCAGATAGTAGGTAATCAGAAAGTTATTGTATCGGGTCAAAACCCAAACCGCCCTTACCTAAGCGCTGTATTCGGTTCGTTTGCTGATGCCCCCAATGGCTTCAGCGAAGAATTGAAAGAGATCACTGGTTCGTTTGGGGCCGAGTACTGGTATAACGACCAGTTTGCGGCTCGTGTTGGTTATTTCGGCGAATCGGTTGAGAAAGGTGGTCGGCAGTATGCTACCGCTGGTATAGGTGCCCGGCTTCCGTCACTGGGTGTCGATTTCTCGTACCTGCTGCCCGTTCGTTCAGGTAGCCCATTGGCAAACACCTTTCGGGTAACATTGCTCTTCAATTTCAACAAAAATCAACGGGCCGCTGAAGATTCGGAAACAGCCGACAGCGAGAACTAATTTCGATACGCACAGTTCTTATACCGGCAATCCATTACGGTGGGTTGCCGGTTTTTCATTACCAGATGATATCACTCGACCGCACTCTTGCCCCCGATTACCAACCTGTTCAGGACATCCGTCTTACTAGCGTAGACACCCAACAACTGAGCAACGGAGCACCACTTTACATCGTTGCTTTCGATCAACAGCCAGTTATACGGGTTGAAGTGAACTTCGACGCGGGCGCCTGGTATGAGAACCAGCCAGCTACTTCTTTTTTCGCGTGGAAAATGTTGTCTGAAGGTACCACGTCACGCACGTCGGCCCAGATCAGTGATGCCTTTGACCGGTATGGCGCTTTCCTGGAACTGAACAGTGGTTTTGATCGCGGCAGTCTGGTTGTGTATTGTCAGCCCAAGCATCTTGCCAACGTACTGCCTCTTATGGCGGAACTACTCACCGAGGCAACGTACCCAGAAAAAGAGTTCGAGGACCTGCGCACGATCACGCTGCAAAACCTCAAAGTCAGTTACGAGAAAACCAGTCATCTGGCCAGTGTGCGGTTCCGGCAGAAACTGTACGGCCCTACGCACCCGTATGGCCGTAGCCAGCACCCCGATACCGTAGGTGCGTTGCCCCGTAGCGAAGCTGTAGCCTTCTATAACCAGTACATTCGTCAGCAGCCTTTTCGGGTGTTGCTCGCCGGGCAGGTCACGCTTACGGAAACGGCGCTCGTCAACGACATCCTGGGCCAATTACCTATTCAGGCGAACGTACCCAGCCAGGCGGCAACACCACCGAGTATCCATACCGACACTACTCCTGACCTGATCGAGAAGGCTGGCAGTTTGCAGTCGACCATTCGGTTAGGGCGGGTTCTGTTCAAGCGCGATCATCCAGACTTTTATAAAATGCTGGTCACGAACGAAATTCTGGGTGGGTACTTTGGCTCACGGTTGATGAAAAACATCCGCGAAGACAAAGGCTTTACCTATGGCATTTCGTCAAACGTAGGAGCATTTAGGCAGGCCGGGCAATTTTTGATCGGTACCGACGTAAAACGTGAGTTTACCCAGCAGACCATCGACGAAATCTGGAAAGAAATCCATCGGTTACAGACCGAACCCACTCCTGCCGACGAACTGACGACCGTTCAGAATTACATGGCTGGTGAGTTTGTGGGATCGTTAAATACACCGTTTGAGATTGCCGACCGATATAAACTCATCTTGCTCGATGGTTTACCAGCCGACTTTTTAAGCAGCTACATCAGCCATATCCGGGCCGTGACTGCCGACGACGTGCAACAGATGGCCCAGACGTACCTGACCGAACAAGCGCTGGTGGAGGTGATCGTCGGCGGCAAGTAATCGATAGAGTGACTATTAGGTAACTGAAAAACCCAGTAGATAGCGTTAAGAGGCGTTCATTAGTTTTTTCCTAAATTTGGAGTCAGATCAACAAGTTGTGGTCTGGATCAGCCTTCCTTACGCTCGCGCTAATGACCTTATCTATTGCCCCAGCTGCTTTGCTGGCCTATCTACTGGGATCGATTCCGACAGCCGTTTGGTACGGACGCGCCTTTTTCAACATAGATATTCGTGAACATGGCAGTGGTAATGCCGGAGCGACGAATACGTTCCGGGTGTTGGGGAAACGAGCGGGCACGGTTGTCATGCTTGTCGATGTACTGAAAGGGTTTGCGGCGGCATCGCTGGTTCATATTCTGAGTGCGCTGGGTACGTTATCGCCCGATGAAGTGCTGGGCTGCCAGCTCCTGTTTGGTTTTCTGGCCGTTCTGGGCCATTTGTTTCCTGTTTTCGCCCAGTTTCGTGGTGGTAAAGGCGTAGCCACGCTGCTGGGTATGGCGCTGGCTATCAAACCCGAGGTGGCAGCCATATGCATTGGCGTTTGGCTGTTGGTAGTGATCGCATCGCAATATGTTTCCCTGGGGTCGATTGTAGCGGCTCTCGCTTTTCCGGTTCTGTTGCTGCTTCGGGTGTCGGGGCAGCCAGAAAGCCCCCTCCTGATCGCGTTCGGGTTTGTGATCTTTCTCGTTGTCGTGATCACCCACAAGAAAAACATAGGCCGTTTACTGCACGGCAACGAAAGTCGGACAATCCTCATCAAACGAAATCGAAAGGTGTAACCTGAAGCTGTTAGTCAACGCGGTGATGTGTGTTCGTCCTGACTAACTGGCTATTCAGCACTTCTCATCCTACAAACTGGTACCATTATGCTCTCAACCTACCTGGCTGATAATAAACAACGGTTCCTGGACGAACTGTTCGATCTGATTCGTATTCCATCCGTATCGGCAGATTCCGCTTTTAAAGGCGACGTGCGGCGTGCCGCCGAATTTGTCCGTGATCGCCTTGCCGACGCCGGTCTCGATGGGCCCGAGGTGATCGAAACGCCGGGCCATCCCATCGTTTACGCCGAGAAGATCGTTGACCCAACCAAACCGACGGTGCTTGTTTACGGTCATTACGACGTGCAGCCTGCCGATCCGTATGAACTTTGGGACACACCACCTTTCGAGCCAACAATTCGTAATGAACGCATTTACGCCCGTGGTGCCTGCGACGACAAAGGGCAGTTTTACATGCATATCAAGGCACTGGAAGCCATGCTGGCGACCAACACGTTGCCCTGCAATGTAAAAGTGATGATCGAAGGTGAAGAAGAAGTCGGCTCCGACCACCTGGGCGACTTCGTGGCGGCGAACCGGGAAAAGCTCGCCGCCGATGTCATTCTGATTTCCGACACAAGCATCATCAGCAACGACGTACCTTCGGTAGAGTCGGGCTTGCGGGGCTTGTCGTATGTGGAGGTAGAAGTGGTTGGTCCGAACCGCGACCTGCATTCGGGTGTCTATGGGGGCGGGGTAGCCAATCCGGTGAACGTTCTTTGTGACATGATTGCCTCCCTGAAAGACGCAAACGGCCGAATCGCCATTCCCGGTTTTTATGACACCGTTGTTGATCTGTCTGATGACGAGCGGACCGAGCTGGCCAAAGCTCCTTTCGACCTCGATGAATACAAACGGGATCTGGGCATCGGTGACGTGTTTGGCGAAGCCGGTTACTCGACAAACGAACGTACCTCGATCAGGCCCACATTGGATGTCAATGGTATCTGGGGCGGTTACATTGGCGAAGGCGCTAAAACCGTTCTACCCTCGAAAGCATCAGCCAAAATCAGCATGCGGCTGGTACCCAATCAAACGCCCGACGAGATTACGGCGTTGTTTGCTGCCCATTTCAAGGCTATTGCCCCAGCGTCGGTCACTGTGAGCGTGAAGCCGCATCACGGTGGTTTCCCGTATGTCACGCCAACGGATTCTATCGAGTTCGAAGCAGCAAGCCGAGCGTTTGAGGAAGCATGGGGCAAGAAACCCATTCCCACACGTGGAGGCGGTAGCATACCCATTGTGGCACTGTTTGAGAAAGAATTGGGTATCAAAAGTATTCTGATGGGCTTTGGCCTCGATGCCGATGCCCTGCATTCGCCCAATGAAAGCTACGGCCTCTTCAATTTTTATAAGGGCATTGAGACCATCCCCTATTTCTACAAGCATTACACTGCGCTGAAAGCCTAGGCAGCTACGTACCCAGGCTATCAGCTGTTTCGTTGATGATTAATTGTAAAGCCCTCGCTAAGGAGGGCTTTTTTTAGTACCTGGCTTGCTTGTTGGTAAGCCGTTTTTATACGGGTAGTAGAAATAGCCTATATCACTGGCTTTAGTGTAGTGATTTTTTCGTATAATTCGGTTCAGTAACAAGGGGTTAACAACCTAGGCGATGAGAAAAGCAATTACGCGTACAGCGCGATGGTGGGCTATGGTCCTCCATATTCTGTTGTCGGTAGTTGGTTCTGCGTTCGCAGACCCGTTGCTTCCCCCTATTCATTACCGGATAGACCACATTGGCGTCGATGACGGCCTCACGCAGGGTTCAGTCTATTTCATTCTTAAAGACTCCCGTGGCTTCATGTGGTTTGGCACACAGGACGGTCTGAACTGCTACGATGGTCACCGGTTCCTAACCTATCGCCCCGACGATCGTCGTCCGGGCAGTATTCGGGGGGTGAATATCTTTGGCATCATTGAAGACAAACAGGGTACCATCTGGGTCGGCACTGAAGAAGGCCTAAACCGGTATGATCGCTGGAAGGATCAGTTTACCTGCTTCTATACATCATTGGCAAAGCCTGGAACACGACCGGCCCCTTCCCGTACACTCCCCTTTTTTGCCGACGACAACGAACTACTTTATCTAAGCGACGCTGAAGGGCTGGTGTCGGTGAACTATCGCCTTCGCCAGAAACGAGTACTGCATCCCGCCCTGAAGCCCAGGCACGAGTATGACCTTCAGAGTTCTACGACCCGCACACCGGCGGGCGATATCTGGTTACATGCCTCTGTTGGTTTACTGCGGTATAATTTATCCGAAAAAAAGCTCCACCGTTATTTCAGTGCCCACATAACGAACGAGTTTGGGCAACCAGAAACTGTTTTCTCCTTCCATATTGACGGCGACAACATTGCCTGGATTGGCACTGCCAATGGCCTTGTCCGTTTTGATTATAAATCTGGCCTGTCACGCACTTACGCGGCAGTAGGAGCGGCTAAACTTGGTCCTATTTACAGCCTGTCTGAAGACCAGCAGGGACGTCTCTGGATCGGCACCCGCGAACAGGGCATTTTTTATTTCGATAAACGTACCCGGCTCTTTGGCAACATCGAAAGCCCATCAAACAACATACTGGCCATCAGGCAGTTCGAAATCAATAAAATACTGGTCGATAACCAGGGGATCGTGTGGGCGAATATTGATCCAAACGGGCTGGTGAAGCTGGTCCCTGAGTTGTTCTCTTTCGACGGAATCACTAAAAATTTTCAGCAGAGTCATCTCCCTGCCAATCAACAGTTAACCAATTTCACTATCCGTGGCTTCACTGAACTGGCAGTAACTCCGGCCGATAAGGCCCTGCCAAAGCCGCCGGTCTGGGTTGGTACCGAAACAGGCATTAACGTACTGGATCAGTCGTCGTGGCGGGTACTTCGGCATTATCTGACTACAACACCGCATAGCAATATGCCGATGTATAACCCAATCAAACGCCTCTATCTTGATGCGTACAAACGGATGTGGGTTGGTACGATTGGCGGTGCCTATCTGTTTCATCCGCGCAACGAATCATTTGAATTGCTGGCTTTCCCCGCCGCAAAAACGCGCCCGGCCGATGTAACGGAGAATTTTGCCCGCGACATGATAGCCATAAGCGCCGATACAGTCCTGGCGGCCACCGAAGAAGGCATTTTTCAACTGAGTCTGGCCAACCGCCGCTGGGTCAAACGCGCTGAATTAGCCAATCAAAATCTATTCTCATTTCGGTGGGAACCCCATACGCGCCGCCTGTGGGTGGGAACGTACCTGAACGGCTTCAGCTGCTATCAACTGCCGCCCGACGGATCGGCGGCGCCGTGGCGACGGTTAATGACCGGGTTGGCCAGATTCACGGTTCTTCACATACATGACGATCCGGCGCGGAAGGCTGTCTGGCTTTCTACAGATCGCGGTCTGGCGGCCCTTGATCGTCAAACAAACAAAATAAGGATATATACAGAACGGGATGGTCTGGCCAATTCCTTTGTATACGGTGTCTTACCTGATGCGCAAAACAACCTGTGGCTCAGTACCAACCGAGGTATCGCCCGGTTTGATGTAGCCAACACACAGATCAAAAATTTTGGATTGACTGACGGGCTTCAAGGCCTGGAATTTAATGGGAATGCCCTATTCCGTACGCAAAGTGGTACCCTCTTATTCGGGGGCGTTAACGGATTCAACAGTTGCCGGCCCGAACTATATCGTGGTAGTCGCACCAACCCGGCGGTTCATCTATACAATCTACGTGTGAACGACGAACCGTATGGTACAGACGCCCGCCTGAATGAATCCAACTTATTGCTCGATTACGCCCAGAACACATTCTCCCTTGAGTTTGCAGCTATGGACTACCTCAGCCATAACCGGAATAAGTACTCGTACAGGCTTAGCAATTACGATGCAGACTGGGTGCAGGCCGGCGAAAAGAACTATGTCCGCTATGCCAACGTACCGCCCGGCAATTATGTACTGGAGGTCAGAACGGCGAATAAAGATGGTCAGTGGAGTTACCGGGTACACCGGCTGATCATCCAGATCAATCCACCCTTCTGGCGTACTATTCCTTTTGCATTGCTACTCATCTTTGCCCTAAGCGCAGCCGTGCTAATCTGGGTACGTCGGCGAGAGAACATGCTCCGCGACCGACAGGCCGAGCAGCTTAGATTGGCTTTTGATGTTCAGGAGCAGGTTAAACGGGACATTGCCCGTGACTTACACGACGAGATAGGTACCCGACTAGCCACTTTGAAACTTTACACCTCACAGATTGCCCGTTATGTCAGCAACGATGAAGCGCCACGTACCCTACGTAATGCCATCAACGGCCTGATAAACGATACAATCAGTGACGTACGTGACCTATTGCGTGAACTTAATCCACGCACGCTGGAACAATATGGTTTCGGGCCGGCTCTCGAGGAGTTGCTTGATCGAATCAACGCAACGGGCGCTATTGAAGCACACCTCAACATGGATGATAATTTAACCCGGTTCCCGACCGACACTGAAATCATGCTTTATCGCATTGTTCAGGAATTGATTAACAACACCCTAAAACACGCTAACGCCTCTCAGATAGATATTACCTGCCGGTACCGCGACGATCGGATCTATTTGACCTATGCAGATAACGGGCAGGGATTCAACTACGAGCGCGTCCGGCAGGGGCTGGGTATCGGCAACATAGAGTCAAGGGTGGCTATGCTTCAGGGCGTCATTCAGTGGCAAACAGAACACGAAAAAGGAACGTCAGTGATGATCCTGTTACCGCTACCCTATGCCGACCGAAAGCTACGACCAATTCAGACCTCCATGAAAATTCCAACGTCCTGACTGGTGGGTTGGTGTAGATGTTACTAATCATATACTGTCGTTACTATTCTTAGATTGATCTGTCATTTATTTAGATAATGTATGTTTGATTAAACAAAAGGCATATACATATATAATATCGTGTTAGTTGGCTCATCTTTTACATGTATCCCCTGTTTGGGTACGTTATGTAGTGACCTTACAGAAAAAGGTACGTCTGAGTTACAAAATATCAGCCATTGAGCCTTGTTATTATGGAAAAAGTTAGGAGGAACCGTGCCAAAACAACTCAACGTATTATTGACGCCTTTGAAGAAGTACTAGCAGAACGTGGCTTACAGGATGTAGGCGTAAACCGCGTGGCTGAACGAGCTGGTGTCAGTAAGGTGTTGATCTATCGTTATTTCGGCGGATTGGAAGGCCTAATTGCTCATTACATACGAATGGGTAAGCTTTATCCTAACTTTTCTGAGCCCGTGCTGGAGCAGCTCCGCCCCAATAACGAGGAAGAGCTAAGTCGCTTGTGGCACCGCCAGCTAACGCAACTGTTCCGGCAATTTCGGAACAACAAGGCTAGTCGTGAACTGCTAAAAGCCAATACAATTGAGAGTGATCCTGTTGCCGATATTGCCAGCCAGGTGCAGGATGAAGAGATTACCCGGCTCGTTAAGCAGCTTTCATTTGTTGAAAACGTCGACAACGAAGCGATATCAGCCATTACGGTGGGAGCTATGTCTTATCTGACGCTGATGGCCGATAACAACCGAACTATGGTTGGCATTAATCTACGTAGTGAAGAAGGCTGGAAGCGGATTGAAAACGCCGTGAAACTCATTTACGGGGCGTTGAGCGAAAAGACAGTTCAAACCGAAACAGCCTCCTTTACAAAAGCCGAAAACTCAATAGATATACAGTGGAAATAAGGTCTCGCTGGCAGTTACTACAAATAGGTACTAACTGCCAGCCACCCATCACTTCACAACTATTGTTTTTCGATCAACACCTACCCCTTTGATCGTCAGCGATTTCCACTTTTTAGGAAGGCGACCTTTTAATTGACCAATACCGGCATCGGTGATATCTACACCGCCAAATCCGTTGATAACGGCCTGCAACATCCCACCGGCTCCCGTGGCAAAATACGGATTGGTACCACCCGCTGTTTCAGACAGCACACCGAAGGGAGGCACTTCGTTAGGTTTATAGCTTCTGACAAACCATTCGTAGCCCTTCTCGGGGTCGCCCATCCGCGTATAGAGCGTCGATAAAACAGACCAGCCCATTGCCGGACCATCAGGAGAGTATCTGGGCGCATAGTATGCCAGATCTTTACGAATCTTAGCCTCGTCGTTTACAATCTTTAGTGGGTAGGCCAGCAGGTTCACGTCAGCCTGCTTGATCATCACGCCGTCATAGGTCCGGTTCTCTTTTGTAGTTCCATCCGGGAAGGTCAGAATTGGAACTCCTGCTGCCACAACATTCCATTGCGGATTGGGTGAAAGCCCTAATTCCTGGGCGGCTTTGGTCGCCATGCCCAGTACCGTTTTCACCATGCCATTGGTAAACGCGTTGTCGTCGATATTTTCCTGCCATTCATTCGAACCAATGACGTTGTTTATGTGGTATAACCCATCGGCGCCTTTTTCAACGCGGCTAACCCAAAAGTCAGCTACTTCTTTCAGCATTGGATACCCCCGGGTACGTAGCCAGTCTTTGTCTTTCGTCACCTGATAATACGTCCAGAATGACCAGCCTATACAGCCTGTAATATGGTGTTGAAAAGGCCCGGTAAGTGCCCATACCGGTGTAGCCTCCTGCCCATCCGCGTCAGACTCCCAGGGAAACATTACACCGGTGTAGCCGTGGCTAAACGCATTCTGCCGGGCCATAGACATGCGTTCGTACCGGTATTCGAGTAATGATTTAGCCAGTTCAGGTTTCAGAATTACCAACGGCGGATACATCCATAGTTCGGTATCCCAGAAGACGTGACCGTTGTAACCCAGGCCTGATAAACCCATGGGCGAGAGGCTGTAAGCCGTTCCTTCCCGCGCGAATGAATATAGATGATACAATGCCTGACGAACGGCCCGCTGGGCATCAGGGTCACCATCAATGACAATATCAGACTGCCACAGTTTTTCCCATTCCGCATGGTGGCGGCTTAGCAGCCGCTGGGTACGTTCCAAGGCGGCAAAAATGGTCAGTCGTTCAGCTTCGTTGTGCGGATCGGCCGTATGGGCTGTTGATGAAACAGACCCAACTACACTGAAACGGTATGTTTGGCCGGCCTTTAGTTGTTTTTTAAACTTGGCCAGGTGCATGTTGTAATCCCAGTCTTCGTGGATCACATCGGGCTCCTGGCCGTGTGGCTCTTCAAAAATAAAGGACGTCGAGGCCGCAACTGTATGACGGCCGGTAGGGCTTTTTGCCACCGACGTCAGTAGTCGAATAGTCACATGGGGTCGGTCAATCTCGGAATAGAAGTTCTTTACTTCCTTTAAATTCTCCGGCGATTCCAGCACCGACATGGGGACAATCTCGCAATCCTTCTTGGCGGTAATGTCTACCTGGGTGAGGGCTGAGAAAGGTAAATGGCGTAACGCTAGAACCGTTTGCTTCACGCTGACTTTGTCCTTATAATCGAACGTAGTCGTTAGCGCGGCCTTCTGCATATCAAGCGTTTGGCGGTAGTTGGTAATCGTCCGCTGATCGATCCGCTGCCCATCAACGTCGAGGTTCATGTTGGCAAAGTTGAAGACCTTCAGAATGTTCGATACGCGCCCCCGGCCGTAGGTATCAAACGCGCCGTTGAGCACCACATCCTTCACCTTCATGGGTTCTGGAGACGACACCAGGCCGATCATACCGTTAGCGACCGTGATGCCGTAATAATTGGCCGGGTTGATAGTCTGAGCTACAATTTGCCAGTCGGCTTGTTGGGCCCAACTGGCTGTCTGACACGTGCTGATAATGGCAATTACCAGGCTGACCTGAGTAATCAGGCTACTTCTCATAGAAACTGTTGTTAGTCGAAAATAATAGCAATATAGCGGGATTAAACGTAATCAGGGAAAGAGGAAGCCGTAGAGACGGGCGTTAGCTGTACCCGTGCGTCTGCCAGTTCGCGCAGGCATGGGCAGTTAGCTGCTGTTGAGCTAGTTGCCCTCTTTCGCCTGGCAGACGTTAATCTGGCGAATAAGTCAGCTGAACGATTAAGGCCGATGTACCGTCCTGGTTGCTGCGTTGCCAGCCAATGGCCAGTGGTATGCTTTTCGACAGAAAAACTTCCAGCCCCAGTGCCAGTTGCCCTACGTCGTGCTGGCCCGATATCCAGTCACCGATTACGTGTAGTTTCTGGTATAGTATACCCGCATCAAAACCAGTTTGAAACCCAATGGTGGGCCCATTTCCCAAATACCGGACATGTCCCGTGTAGGCCCCGGCTGTCAGCTTATAGTGGTTCTGATAGAACTCTTTATTGAGGTTAACATACCCATACCCGACAAACCGACGCTGGCTCTTGTTGGGCGTTAAATTATACCCTGCCTGCCCGCCAATACCTATATGGAAACTATGAGGCAGTTTAATAATTTTTTGAGCATTAACCATCAACAGCGGTGCATAGACCCGTTCGCTCGTTGAATCGTTACGGAAAATCTGGCTCTGCGAAGGATAGTAATCCAGATTGAGCAGGTTGGCGCCTATTTCCCAGTCCTTTCCTAATCCATAGTTAAACGTGGTTAGTGAGCGATAATAGTCCTGAATCGAAAACTGTTGTTGAACATTGATCTTGTGGGTTTTAGCTACATCTGATTCAGGTACGTTGAAATAGGACTCTTGCGCAAACAACGTATTTATACTCAGCATAAGCAGGGCTATTAACAGCCAGCAACTGTCTTTTCGTTTCATAAATAGGTGATAGTTAATCTCTCTTTAATACCGAATTCAGTGTCAGTGTTTTTACATTAATCACCTTTTAATTAAAAGTCTGTTTAATAGATGGGATATTTGTAGGGATATGTGAAGTAGTTGTTCGTGCAGAATATACTTATAAAAAGTTTGTTACAGCACCCTGGATTCTGCCTTTTATGGTTCCTGAATTGGTGATCTGGTGCAGCGTTTTTATCCGCTAAACATGATTGGTAAGTTAATCGCCCTTCTTCTGGGCGCTAGTATAACGGTTGCTACAACGGCAGCAGCACAGGATACATTGTCGGTAACGCTGTTTCAGGCTGACAGTCTGTTTTTAAAACAAAACCTTCAGGCGTTGGCCGGTCGATTTCAGATCGATGCGGCGCAGGCGCAGATCGTTCAGGCCCAGCTTTACGAAAACCCGTTTGTTTCGTTTGAATTCAACGCCTTCAATCCAACACTTGGTCAGGCGTTCGATGTGGGCCGAAATGGGCAAAAGGCGATAACCATTCAGCAAACAATTCTGTTGGCAGGCAAGCGCAATAAACGAGTCGCTGTAGCCACGCAGCAGGCCCGGCTTACCGAGCTTCAGTTTGCCGATTTACTGCGTACACTGCGCTTTGACGTGCATAGTCGGTTCTTTTCCGTTTTTTTCACGACGAACACCTTGCAGGTATATGCCCAGCGCCGGGTCCGACTCACCGAAACCATTGCCGCCTTCGAGCGGCAATACGCCAAGTCTAATGTCGCCCTGAAAGAGCTGGTTCGTTTAAAGGCCTTGCTCCTGCAATTGACAAATGACCAGCTGGAGCTTCAGAACCAACTGATTGACCAGCAGCGCGATCTTCGCATTTTACTTCAGACAGCGCAAACAATTCGGCCTGTTCTGGCCCCGCGCGACACAGCCCGTTATAACCAACCCTTGCCTACGTTACAGCGTGCTGTCACCGTCGCCTTTGACAATCGGCCTGATTTGCAGGGGAGTGCGGTGGCGATTCAACAGGCCGATGCCAACGTAAACCTGCAACGGGCGCTGGCTAAACCCGATCTGCGTGTGGGAGCGCTCTATGATCAGAATGCCAGTTATGTGACCAACTATTTGGGCCTTACGGTTGGCATGGACCTCCCCGTCTTCAATCGAAATCAGGGGAATATCCGCTCAGCCATCGCACAGGGGCAGTTTCTTCGACTTGGGCAACGTACCCAGCAGACAATCGTGGAGAATGAGGTGCGCGCATCGCTTGAGCAAATTCAGCAGACGAACGCCGCTTTCCAGAGTATCGACGCTCGTTTCCCGGCCCAATTTGATGAGCTGAGTCAAAACGTGCTTCGGAATTTCGAGAAGGGCAACATTGCGCTCATTGAGTTTGTCGATCTATTTGAAACGTACCTGGAAAATGTCAGACAGCTCAATCGGCTACGGGCTGACCGAATCACCGCGTATGAACAGCTATCGTTTGTATTGGGCACCGACCTTTTTAAGTAACTGTACCGTATGAAACCTATCTTTTTGCTTCTCGTTCTGGCCGCAATTGCCTGTTCAAAAGAACAGAAATTGGCTACTGAAGCGCCTAAAACAGCCTTTGCCCTGACCGATACAATGGCCAGCCGGATCCAGACAGAGGCTGTGAAACCGCTCCCCATCCGCAGCCAGCTTCGGCTCATTGGCCACGTGGTTCCCGACGAAAACCGACTGATCCGGGTGTTCCCCCTCGTTGGTGGCAACGTACGGGATGTACGGGCTGAGTTGGGCGATTTTGTTAATAAAGGCCAAACGCTGGCCGTCATTCAGTCGGGCGAAGTAGCGGGGTACAACAGCGAAGTGGCGCAGGCACAGGCCGAACTCAGACTGGCTCAGAAAAACCTCCAGGTAGCCCAGGATCTGTTTACCGACAAGCTTAGCTCAGAACGGGATGTCGTGGCGGCCCGGAAAGAGGTAGAACGCGAACAGGCCGAATTGGCCCGCCTCCGCGAAGTGCTGCAAATCTACGGGGCCGACAAGCAGTCGCAGTCAGTGGTGAAAGCGCCAATTTCGGGCTATGTCCTGGAAAAGAATATTAACCGGGGTATGCAACTGCGGTCTGACGACGCCAACGCCGTGTTCACTATTTCGCAGTTGAACGAGATTTGGGTCATGGCCAATGTGAACGAGTCAGACATTGGCCGGGTCAAGTTGGGGCTTCCGGCTCAGATACGCACCCTTAGTTATCCCGACAAGGTATTCAGGGGTACTGTCGATAAAGTATACAACGTACTTGACCCAGCCACCAAAACCATGCAGGTACGTATCCGGCTAGCCAATGAACAGATGAAGCTCAAACCAGGCATGAATGCAACGGTCATGCTGGCTTTCGATGAAGGCGGCTCCATGCCGACCATTCCGGCTCACGCCCTGATTTTTGATAAGAACAAACAGTTTGTCATGGTCTACCATGACCGGCAGCATATTGATACGCGTGAAGTAAATGTATACCGTTCGCAGGGCGACATTGCCTACATCCGCAGCGGGCTACAACCCGGCGACAGGGTGATCACTCAGTCGCAATTGTTGATCTACGACGCGCTAAATGATTAAAGAGTGAAAGACTAAAAGAGCGAAAGAGTGACAGGCTTTATTGCCCGGCAACGGGAATAGAGCAAAGCTATTCACTCAGTCGCTCTTTCAATCTTTCGCTCATTGAGAACCATGAATAACTTCATCAAGTCGATCCTGACGTTTTCTCTGAAAAACCGATTCTTCGTGTTTTTTATGGTCGGCGCATTGACCATAGCGGGCATTATCAGCTACCTGAAAACCCCGATCGAGGCGTTTCCCGACGTTACGAATACCCAGATCATTGTGGTAACGGAATGGAACGGGCGTAGTGCCGAAGAAGTAGAACGATTCGTGACGGTGCCGATCGAAGTGGCCATGAACTCGGTGCAACGCAAAACCAACGTGCGCTCTATCACCATGTTCGGGCTGTCGGTCATGAAGATCATTTTCGAAGACGACGTCGAAGATTTCTTTGCCCGCCAGCAGGTAAACAATCTGCTCCGAACGGTGTCCCTTCCCGAAGGTGTAGAACCCGACATTCAGCCACCTTATGGCCCCACCGGTGAGATTTTCCGGTACACCCTCAAATCACCTACCCGCGATACCCGTGAATTGCTGACGATTCAGAACTGGGTAATTGACCGGCAGTTGCGTGCCGTGGCGGGTGTAGCCGATATCGTAGCGTTTGGTGGCCGCGAAAAAACGTATGAGGTGAGCGTCAACCCGTTACTCCTTCAGAAGTACGGCATTACGCCTTCCGAAGTGTATAACGCCGTGACCCAGAACAACCTGAATGTTGGCGGTGACGTGATTGAGAAAAACGGGCAGGCGTATGTGGTACGGGGAATTGGTTTGTTAACCAACATCGACGACATCAATAACATCATTGTTGATGAGCAGGGTGGTCTACCTGTACTTGTACGGGATGTTGCTGATGTTATTGAATCAAATCAGCCCCGGGTAGGGCAAGTTGGCCTGGATAAAAACGACGATGTTGTTGAAGGCATCATTGTACAGCGCAAGGGTGAGAACCCATCGGAGGTGCTGGGGCGGGTAAAAGAAAAAATAGCCGAGCTGAATGAGAAGGTGCTCCCCGACGATGTAGAGATGGTCACCTTCTACGACCGCGACAACCTGATGACCTTTTGTACCGAAACGGTTCTGCATAACCTGGCCGAAGGTATTCTGTTCGTCACGGTCATTGTCTTCCTGTTCATGGCCGACTGGCGCACGACGGTCATCGTCAGTATTATTATTCCACTGGCATTGCTGTTTGCGTTTCTCTGTATGCGCCTGCGCGGTATGTCGGCAAATTTGCTCTCAATGGGGGCTGTCGACTTCGGTATCATCATCGATGGAGCCGTGGTTATGGTCGAAGGCATCTTTGTGGTGCTTGACCATAAAGCCCATAAGGTGGGCATGGAGCGCTTCAATAGACTGGCCAAACTGGGGTTGATTCGCAAAACAGGCACCGAGCTGGGCAAAGCTGTCTTTTTTTCCAAACTGATCATTATCACCGCCTTACTGCCTATTTTTTCGTTTGAAAAAGTAGAGGGTAAGATGTTCAGCCCCCTGGCCTGGACACTCGGTTTTGCCTTGCTCGGCGCGCTGATCTTCACCCTGACCCTGGTGCCGGTGCTCTGCTCTATGCTGTTGAACAAGAACGTGAGGGAGAAGAATAACTTCATTGTTAATTTCTTCAACCGCAGCATCACGCGAGGCTTTACCTGGACATATGCCCACAAGAAAATCAGTATGCTGGCCGCGCTGGTGTTTATGGGCCTCAGCTTTGCCTCGGCCACGCTACTGGGCACCGAGTTCCTGCCGCAATTGAATGAAGGCGCCCTTTGGGTTGAAGCCAAGCTACCGATGAGTTCTTCACTCGGTGAAACAGTGAAAATGGTGCATACCCTGCGTGGCAAACTGATGGAGTTTCCTGAGGTACGCGGTGTCCTGTCGCAGACGGGGCGTTCAAATGACGGTACCGACCCTTCGGGCTTCTATTATGTGCAAATGCAGGTCAACCTGAAGCCTAAAAAGGAATGGGCCCGGACAATCACGACCGACGGCCTGATCGAAGAGATGGATGCCAAGCTAAAGCAGTTTCAGGGCATCAACTACAACTATTCGCAGCCGATCATCGACAACGTGGCCGAGGCAGTGGCTGGCATGAACGCCAGTAATGCGGTGAAAATATTTGGCAGCGACCTGGCCGAGCTCGATAAATATGCCAATCAGGTTATTGACGCCATCCGGGACGTACCTGGCATTAAAGACGTCGGGATTCTGCGGAACGTAGGCCAGCCCGAACTCAGCATATATGTTGATAAACAGAAAATGGCCTTCTACGGCGTGCGGGTAGGCGATGCTGAAGCGGTTATTGAGATGGCTATTGGCGGTAAAACGGCTACGCAACTTTATGAAGGCGAACGCCGGTTCGACATCCGGGTACGTTACCTGCCCGATTACCGTAAAAATGAAGAAGATATTGGGCTCCTGATGGTGCCAACGATCCGGGGTGATAAAATTCCGCTGAAAGAGATTGCTACGATCAAAACCCTGACCGGACCGGCCTTTGTTTACCGCGACAAAAACAAACGGTTCATTGGTGTCAAATTCTCGGTTCGTGAGCGGGACCTCGGCAGCACTATTGCCGATGCACAGCAACGGGTTCGTGAAAAGGTCAAATTCGAGAAAGGTTATGAACCCGAATGGACGGGCGAGTTTGAAAATCAGGTACGTGCCTCGAAGCGGCTTGGCCAGGTAGTACCCTTAAGCCTTCTGGCCATCTTCGTGATTCTATTTGTACTGTTCGGGAATGCTAAAGATGCGGGGCTGGTGCTGCTCAACGTGCCGTTTGCCCTGATCGGCGGCATCCTGGCACTACATGCCACCGGTACGATCTTCGGCATTTCGGCGGGTGTCGGTTTTATCGCGCTCTTTGGTATCTGTGTGCAGAATGGCGTTATCCTCATTTCGGTGTTCAACGCCAATCTTACCGCTGGTATGACACTCGATCAGGCCATTTCTGAAGGCGTACAATCCCGGATTCGCCCGGTAGTAATGACCGCCATGATGGCCGCAATTGGTTTGCTCCCGGCAGCCGTTAGCAGTGGCATTGGTTCCGAAACGCAGAAACCCCTAGCCATTGTGGTCATTGGCGGCCTGATCACCGCTACTATTCTAACCCTGCTCATCTTCCCGATCATCTACCGGTTCTTCAACCGAAATACAACGCACACCGCCCGACGGGGTGGCAAGAAACGCAAACAGGCAGTGGAAGTGGCTTAACCCACTTGATAGCTAACAGCTGTCTTGTGGGCTTATAGCACCCGCAGATCAACATTAGCTTCATCATCTTCTCCGGTCAACACCGGGTATCCATTTCCGGGTGTGCTATCGGGATCGGCCGGTGCAGCAAAACGTACCTGCGCCTGGGTATGTTTTAAACCTGCGGTGGTGACTCTCGCCCTGAAACTGATGGTAGTGGATGCCCCGGCAGGTAGTGATAACGTTGTTCCGGTGATTCCTCCCCCACCAGGCCCCATCGTATTGCTGTCAACGAATTGGAGTCCGTCGGGCAGGTAAGCGGTTGTGTTCACGTTTGTGGCAGTTGCCCCACCTTCATTGCTTACAATTAACGTATAGGTGACCAGATCGTTGAGTTTCGGCGTTCGAGTACTCACCACCATACGCAGGTTCAGATCGGCCAAATTCGCCACTGGTGTTGGCTGGTTACTCTTTACCGTCGGCAACGGTTTCTGGTTTGGGTTGGGAGAAGTATACGTGGCCGCCCCAGATCCAACCCGTAGGTCGAGTTGAGTGGCATCATCCTGTCCATCGCCCGTCCCTGAACCTGGCTGACTGTCCGGGTCGGCATTCTCAGCCTGTATAATTTCCGTGGCTACCTGATAAGTACCATCTGCGGTAGCCGTTACCCGAAACGCCTGCGTTACATGCTGCCCCGCTTCCAGAACAGGCAACGTACCTGACACGACCCCGTTGCCAACCGATACGTTGGCCGATAGGGCCGTTGCCGCCATATTGGCAGGTAAACGACACGCCCAGTTCACATTAAGAGCCCGAACAGCACCGCTGTTACGGGTTGTCAGAAAGATGGTTGCAGTATCATTGACCGAAACCACGCGGCGAGAGGCGTTGCTGCTCAGATCCAGGTCTGTTTTCGGCAACAAATTGACAAGAGGCGTAGGCGCACCGGCCATTACCGGGTTTGTTGACACGACACGTACCCGATAAGTGCCCACTGCCAGCGAATCCGGCCAGCGCACCACTACCGGCGACAGGCTACCGCGCCCTATTGTAGCCCGGAATCGGCCCTGTGCATCCAGCACCTGTACATCCCATTGGTTACCGGCGTTGAACGTACCCAGTTGCGTAAACGAAACCTGCACGCTATCGCCAGCAGAAAAGGGACCTCCACCTGCTGCACCAACATCGCCAGTGGCAGCAAATAAGAGGGGAAGAATAGGCGAGGCTGTCTGAAAGAAACTGTCGCTCAAGCTATTGCTCCAATTTCGAGCTAAACGGGATAGCCCCATGTTAGCCGGAATTGCCAGCGGATTAAGGTAGTATTTCGGGTGTGGCGACGGGCGTAAGGCGTTTCCGAAATGCACATCAGCTTTACCGCCTAGCCGGTTGATGATCGTGTCGTTCAGCGGTCCTTCGAAGACGTTAAAATCAGGTGTCTGGATGACCTGCCGCTGTTGCGCAATGACGTCCGCATTTGTTACCTCGCCGGTAAAAGATGCACGCGCCACGACCCAGGGCATGGAACGGTTGTTAAAATCCAGCCGCACTTTCCGAATCAACGAGTCGAGGCGAGCGGCGTAGAGAGGAATCGTCGCTGGCCGTGCGTTCTCTGACTCACCCTGCTGCCAAAGCACCGCCCGAAAGCCGCCTGTAGCACCATAATAACTCATCAATTGCCGCAAATTCGTGTAAGGCTGTAGGTTAGGCCAGTTCGCCACACAGTTAAAAAGATTACACGCCGGTTCACCTTTGGCCGTATTACTCCAGTTATCAATGGTCGACGCATCCCAGCCTGCATTGTAGAACATCACCGGCACATTGAACCGGTTGACGATATAATCGCCTAGTTCGCCCCAGGCCCACGAGCTTTCGCCCATCGGGAATACCCGTTTTCCGGCTGTCAGCGGCGTATAAGTAGCATAGGGCATTGGGTTACCCGACGAGAACAGTGCCACATAGGGAGGAGGGTAATAATGATTGATGGTATCAATGGAACTGACCCGGTCAGAAACCGCGCCCAGGTCATTATCCCCAATACCAAATCCACGTGCATTCGATTGACCCGCCGTAATGAATACCTCCCCAATACCTACCGGCTGAACCGTTGTTTCTGCTATCGTAGCCCCGTTTTTTATGGCCCGTATCGTTAGTATATACCACCCCCCTGCCCCCGTTAGCGAACCTATAACAACGCCTGCCGATGCATTTGCCTGGATTAGCTGCCAGCTGGTAGTCGTTCCCAGTCCGGCAGTTACAGGCGTTAGTTGCCCCTCTATCCGATCGGCGGCCTGCGCCAGTCTGGCAGCCACATAGAGGCGCCCCTGATTGTCTAGACCACGTTGTGTTACAAAACGACTGGTTGGAAACTGAATGGATAATTGAGCGACAGCGGACAAGGCAGCAACCTCCAGAAGGCATAACAGGCAAGCAAAGAGGCGATACTTCATTAATGAACAGGCAATGTAAATCTCTTAGGAATATAGAATAGATAGCCTAATTTTAGAAAGCATTATAACCTTGTGGAAAACATAGACAGGCTGCATCTATTAAAAATCAAAGATAATAGACTCAATTTTTCCAGCCCGATTAAACTATGTTAAGGCGTGCTCCTCCCCAAAATACAATTATGCATGTTCCCATTCCTGAGTAACGATAAACCGGCACTACCTTGACAGTCAATATGTAAACGGTACGGAATGTGTCTTAAGCGATTGGATTTTGTCCTATGAAATAGTGAGAAAATTACAATTCACGATTTTTTTACAAGAGCACTGTATCTGTATATGGACAGAAAAAACGTAGATTTGTAAGCGTGTTTAGTGGGCTTTACCGGAATTTTATTTCTCGAAACGCCACAGTTGTAAAATTTTCACTTTTTTTACGTTCAAAACCTAACTTTCAATTCAACCCCAACAGTACACAGTTCAATGAAGACACAATCTGCAACCCCCGCACCCGCTAAGGCAGCCGCACCGAAGAAATCGTCAGGTGGTTTGAACCCAGTGTTTGTGATCCCAATCCTGTTCATCATTGCCGAATTGGTTTTCCATTTCGTTTTTGGCGATGGCAAGCACTTCCAGGATGGTGACAACACGAAGCTCCCCCTCCCTGGTGACTATTTTGGAACCGTTTATGCTGGTGGTTTTATCGTACCTATTCTGTTCACTTGCTTCCTTTGCGTATTCGTTTTCTCAATTGAGCGTTTCATCACCATTGGCCGCGCCAACGGATCAGGCTCAATCGATGACTTCGTTCGCAAAATCAAGAGCCAGCTCGACCGGAACGAGGTTGCAGCGGCTATCGCTGAGTGCGACAAGCAGAAAGGCTCAATCGGTAACGTAGTGAAAACTGCCCTGCTGAAATACCAGCAACTGGCTACAGACACGCAACTGAACAAAGAGCAGAAACTGGTTGCTCTCCAGAAAGAAGTAGAAGAAGCCACTACGCTGGAACTGCCAATGCTGGAGAAGAACCTGACGATCATCGCTACTCTGGCGTCGGTATCTACCCTGATCGCCCTGCTTGGAACGGTACTTGGTATGATTCGTGCCTTCGCCGCCATGGGTGCTACTGGTCAGCCAGACACAGGCGCTCTGTCGACAGGTATCTCTGAAGCCCTTGTAAACACGGCTATCGGTATCGGTACAGCGGCTATTGCTACGATCATGTACTCATACTTCACGAGCCGGATCGATACCCTGACTTACAACATCGACGAAATCGGTCTGAGCATCCAGCAGAACTTTGCTGCGCATAACTAAGCCGGTTTCTGACGTTAGTTAACACGGGTGGCCCGCCCCGCCTGGGCGGGCTAACCCCTTAACAGACCAAATCAATGCCAAAAGTTAAAGTTAAACGGGCCAGTTCAACGGTCGATATGACAGCGATGTGTGACGTAGCCTTCCTGCTACTCACCTTCTTTATCCTGACTGCCCAGTTCCGGTCGCAGGATGCTGCCGCGATCGAAACGCCTTCGTCGATTTCCTCTATCAAGGTGCCTGATACAGACATCATGACCATTGCGCTCGACAAAGAAGGAAAGATCTATTTCGGGATCGACGGTCAGCCAACCCGGATTGCCATGCTGGACAACATAGCCGCCGCTAAAGGCATTACGTTCAACGATAGAGAAAAGAAGGAGTTTGCCCTGATGAGCAACTTCGGTATGCCTATCGCCCAGTTAAAGGCGTATCTGAACCTGTCTAAAGAGCAACAGGCTAAAGTCAAGCAACCAGGTATTCCAACGGATACGACCGGTGCTGGCCCGACCAACGAGCTGAAAGACTGGGTCTATAACAGCCGTAAAGCCAACAACAATCTCCGGATTGCCCTGAAAGGTGATAACCTGGCCAAGTTCACGAACTTTAAGAACGTGCTGGCTACGCTTCAAGCGCAGAATATCAACAAATTCAACCTGATCACTGGCACAGAAGCGCCACCAGCAGGCTGGAAAGCAGATTAAAGGAAACGCTGGTTTTCTGTTCAGCGTCAAAATGATGGTTTGCGCAGTAACTTCTTATGGAATTTTTGAAGCCGGCGCATCAAGAAGATAAACGCTAGAACAGTTAACCAATTAAACATTTTCCCTCATGGCAGAAATTAACACCGGTGGAGGTGGTGGTAAGCATGACGGTGGTAAGGTACGGTCCAAGAAAGCGTCAACCCGTGTCGATATGACACCGATGGTTGACCTTGGGTTCCTGCTCATTACCTTCTTCATTCTGGCTACCACCCTCAGCAAACCATCGTCGATGACGCTGAACGTACCGGACAAAACGAAAGAGATTGAGACCGAACCATTGAAGGCCTCAAACGTAATGACGATTTTCCTGGGTAAAGACAACAAGGCCCACTACATTTTTGGTAAGGCTGCCTCTGAAGACCCGGAAGTGAAAACCGTTTCAGTGGGTTACGACCTGCGGAAAGCGATTCAGGAAAGTGGCGCTAAAGTTCCTGCCGACAAGTTCGTGGTAGTTATTAAGCCAACGAAAGAATCTACCTACAAAAACATGGTAGACCTTCTGGACGAGATGGCCATCATCAAAATCAAGCGGTACGCACTGGTTGATGTGTTGACGCCCGACGAGAAAACGCTGTTGAAAGACAAAGTCAAATTAGAGATCTAGACCCATGGCAGAAACTCCAAAACAAGCGACACTCGATGATATCGTGTTCGCGAACCGGAACAAGGCCTATGGTGCCTATGCCCTCCGGAAAGAGTACCCAGCGGTTGTAACCCGGGCGCTTATCATTGGCTCAGCCATCACAGCACTGGCCCTATTCGGCCCAACGCTGATCGACATTCTGAAGCCGGAAGAAAAGCAGGAGGCAATGGTAGAAGTGGATCTGATGAAGCTGCCCCCGCCGCCAATCGATCCGAACGAACCACCGCCACCACCGCCACCACCGGTTGAACTACCGAAGGTAAACACAGTTAAATTCCTTCCGCCTGAAGTAAAACCTGATGAGGAAGTTCCAGAGGAAACGCCCCCCCCTGCCGTTGAAGAACTGAAGGAGGCCGTTGCCGCTGAAAAGACTCAGGAAGGTGATCCCAACGCTGAAGAAGTGATTGCTGCCCCAGAAGAGTCAGCAGGTCCGTCTAAGGCCGAGGTTGTGGTTGAGGCCCCAGCCCCTAAAGATGATGAAGTCTTTACGGTAGTAGAGCAAAACCCAGAGTTTGTTGGCGGTAACGCCGCTATGTATGCCTGGTTAGGCAAAAACATCAAGTATCCGGCTGCTGCCTCACGGGCCAACATTTCGGGTAAGGTGTTCGTTAGCTTCACTGTAAACACAGACGGATCTATCACCGATGCCCAAGTACTGAAAGGCCTCGGTTTTGGTACGGACGAAGAAGCGATCCGGGTGGTGAAATCAATGCCAAAGTGGAAGCCAGGTAAACAGTCTGGCCGTCCGGTTCGGGTAAAGTATAACCTGCCTATCAGCTTCCAGTTGGAATAAGCATGAACCGCGACACCAATCGCATTGCCGAAACGCTTCGACTGTATCTGTCGGTTTTGGCATCGGTCGCATATCTGGGAGGAGGCATCGCACTGATAGCCTCCTCTCAGTCTTTTGGGATCGCCGCTCTAGAAGGACCACTACGCTACGTATTGGCTGTTTTACTAGTAGTTTATGGAGCCTTCCGAGGGTTTCGAGCTATACAACAGTTTCGTAATCAATAGTTTGTGATCCGATTAACCATTAATGTGGAAAAACCGTTGTCAACGCATCTATGAGATGTACAGGCAACGGTTTCTCTGTCTTATCGCGACTACAAGTGATCTCAAAAACACATTTTTATTCATTCCTCTTTGCATTCGGGATTAGTTTGTCGGGGTGTAAGGATGAGAAAAAGCTGGACAGTCCTTCGCAAGGGCAGATTACAGTTGCCGCTGATGAATCTTATCAGCCATTGACGGAAGAAATTACCAGGACGTATCAGTTGCTGTACCCCAGAACAAAATTTGATCTGGTCTTTAAACCTGAGCGGGAGGCCATACGTCTAATGCTTGAAGACAAAGCCCGGATTTGCATTGTCTCGCGTAAACTGAGTGCCAATGAACAACGTGGCCTGGATCAGCATAAGATCGTTGGTTCAGCGACCCGAATTGCAACAGACGGGGTAGCACTTATTATTAGTAAGCAGAACACCGATTCACTGATGACGATGCGCGAACTACAGGGTTTGTTTACAAAACAAATAACGCAGTGGGGGCAGTTGAAGGGTAGCAATTTGTCGGGGGCAATAACGTTGGTATTTGACAATCCAAACTCCAGCAACCTTGATTATGTACTGACGAAGTTTGGTGTAAAGCGTTTAGACGGATTACGCATTACCACGGCAAAGTCGAATAAAGGTGTAATCGACTACGTTCGCCAACACCCGGACGCCATTGGTTTCATTGGTGTAAACTGGATTAGCGATGGCGATGGGCCAGTTTCAGCCGAGTTATCGAAGAATATCCGGGTTGTCGGGCTTTCTGAAAAAGAAAACCCTAGTTCACGGGCTGATTATTTTCAGCCTTTTCAGCAGGCGTTAGGCTTAAAGGATTATCCCCTGCGCCGCGATGTGTATATTTTGAGCCGGGAAGCCCATCCTGGTCTTGGTGGGGGCCTTACCAACTACCTGATTCGGGACGCAGGCAGCCTGTTGATCGAAAAATTAGGACTTTGGCCACAGGTGCCGTACAATAGGGAAGTACGTTTCAAATAAGCAGATGGTTTTTTCTGTTTGGACGCAATTTTTTAGTTTTGTGCCTTGTTTTATGATTAAAGCACCCTTCGTTTTTTTAACAACCTACGAATGCGAATGAACCAACCCAAAAACGCCCTGCTAGCCACCTTGTTTATAGGGGCTGCAACGTTGGTACCAGCCACCGCTCAGGATATTGCTACCGGTTTGAAAGATCTGGAGGCTGAGCGCGTTCCGAAGGCGGAGCAAACGTTCAAGCAATTGGCGTCAACGGCTCCAACCGCCGACAATCAGTTTTATCTTGGCTACTTCCTGCTTAAAACGGGAAAGCCCGATGAAGCCAAAGCGGCCTTTGAAAAAGGATTAGCTGCCGACCCTAAAAACCAGCTCAACAATGTTGGTCTGGCGGGTGTGGCCCTATCAAAGAAAGACCTGACTACAGCGAAAGCTAAGACAGATGAAGCCGTTGCTGCCACCAAAGGCAAAAACAGTGACGTACTGTTCCGTGCTGGTGAAATGTACACCTTATTTGAAGGTGATAAAGGAGCTAATGATCCCGCTCGGGCTATTGAACTGCTCGAGCGTGCCAAAGTTCTGGATAAGAAGAATCAGAATGTTGATATTCCGATGGCAATGGGCGATGCCTATACGCTTCGGAATGAAGGTGGCCCGGCGGTAAGTCGTTACGAAGAAGTAATTGATGGCCCGGTAGCAGCTGCCTCGAACAATACCGTTAAAGCTGAGGCTAACGCCAAAATTGGTCAGTTGTATCTGCGTAGTAAGCAATACAAGCTGGCGCAGGAGTTCTTCGAGAAAGCACTGGCTGCTGACCCAGAGTTTGCCCCTACGTACCGGTCATACGCTGATGCGCTGGTTGGCTCAAAAGCCTACAAGAAAGCATCGAGCATCTACGACACGTATGTGCAGAAAAGTGGAACGCAGGACCCCGAGCTGTTGCTGAACGTGGCCAAGTACTACTTCCTGGCGGGCGATCACCAGAAGTCGCTTGATTACCTGGCTAAGTTGAAAGGTCAGGTGAAAGACCCGATCATCGATCGGATGACAGGCTGGTCTAGCTTCGCTTTGGGTAAGAATGATGTCGCCGTTGAGTCGCTGAATAAGTTTATCAGCACAGCTCCGCAGAAAGTAATCTTCGATGATTACAAATACCTGGGACGTTCATATGCCCAGTTGGGCACTCCGGAAGGTGATTCACTGAGCGTTGTCAACTTGCTGAAAGCTGCTCCAAGTGATACCACAGAAAATCTGTATAAAGAAGTGGCTGACCGGTATTACGCCGCCAAACGTTACGATAAAGCAGCAACGTACCTACAGCAGGCTATTAGCACAGATAAGAAGCCAAGCAACAATGATTATCTGAAACTGGGCCTATCCTATTACAACTATGGCCTGCAGGTGCCTAAGCTGATAGCTGATACAACGCTGCAACGTACCGAGCGTACAAAAGCGTTTATGCAGGCTGATACCGCTTTTGCCCGCCTGGCCGATAACGCGGAGAAAATAGGCACTCCTTATCCATTGGCGTACTATTACCGGGCTCAGTCGAACTACTTTGCGAATGGCCGGGAAGCTTCACTAGCAAGCGGTGCTCCAGTGCCACTATACGAAAAGTTTATTGAGCAAGCCTTAGCTGCGCAGGCAAATCCAGAGACAGGTGCCACCACCCGCGAACAGAACAGAAAGTACCTGATCACGGCGTATCGGTATCTAATTCAAAACAGCATTGCCAAAAAAGACGATGCCAAAGCCAAGGATTACGCTAACAAGGTGCTTGAGCTGGACCCTAACGACAAGGATGCGAAAGAATTTTTGAATCCAACGCCTGCTCCGGCAACTCCGTCAAAACCGGCGGGCAAGCCAGCGGCTAAACCGGCTCCCAAAAAAGGATCAGCTAAGTAATAGTTTGACAGGAGTTTGTGCGCAGGGGCGCGGGCAGGTTTGTCCGCGCCCTTTCGTTTTGTAAATTTGTCGCCGTTGCTTTTTTCAAACGCAACCTTGCATCCCCTCGTAGCTGTATGCTCAATCTTGTACTGTTCGGTCCGCCGGGTGCCGGCAAAGGCACACAAAGTGAAAAATTAATTCAAAAGTACCAGCTCGTTCACCTTTCGACAGGTGATCTGCTACGGTCGCAGATTGCGGCGGGCACTGAGCTAGGTCTGCGGGCCAAATCGTTGATGGATCAGGGCTTACTGGTTCCAGACGAAGTGGTCATCGGTATGATCGAAGCCAAACTGATGGAGAATCAGCAGGCTGCCGGGTTCATTTTCGATGGTTTCCCCCGCACGGTGAAGCAAGCCGAAGCGCTGGATGAGCTGCTGACTCAACATGGTACAGGCATTACAACCATGGTTGCGTTGGTTGTCGATGAGGAAGAGTTAATCCGCCGGTTGCTAAAGCGCGGCGAAACGTCGGGCCGACCGGATGATAAAGACGAAGCAACGGCTCGCCGTCGAGTTAGCGTATACACTAACGAAACAATGCCTGTAGCTGAGCACTATGCTCATCAGGGTAAGTATGCGGCTATCAGTGGTATTGGTAGTATTGATGACATTTTTGACTTAGTGTGCCAAAAAATTCAACAGGCACAACCTAGTTGACCAAACAAACCACTGGTAGCTGATAAGGCTCAACTACCAGTGGTTAACTGCCTAGCGGCTCTTTCATGGCTTCATCCAACTTCATCGACTACGTAAAAATTAACTGCCGCTCAGGACACGGTGGCGCTGGATCTATGCATTTCCGGCGCGAGAAGCACGTACCTAAGGGCGGGCCAGATGGCGGTGATGGTGGGCGAGGAGGCCATATCATCCTGAAAGCCAATGCGCAATTATGGACCTTATTGCATCTGAAATATCAGAAACACATTAAAGCAAGCTCCGGTAACGGTGGAGAAGGTGGGCGCCGGACGGGAGCAGAAGGTGAGGATGTTTACATCGAAGTGCCACTAGGCACTATAGCCCGGCATGCCGAAACCAACGAGGTAATGGCCGAGTTGACCGAAGATGGGCAGGAAATTATATTGCTTCCAGGTGGCCGTGGCGGCTTAGGGAACACGCATTTTAAGTCAGCGACCCAACAAACGCCTCAACATGCACAGCCCGGCGAGCCAGGCAAAGAAGAATGGGTCATTCTGGAATTAAAACTACTGGCCGATGTAGGTCTCGTTGGTTTTCCAAACGCAGGTAAATCAACGCTGTTATCGGTCTTATCGGCCGCACGACCGGAAATTGCGGATTATCCCTTTACAACCCTGGTTCCTAATTTGGGTGTAGTGGCTTATCGCGATTATAAATCCTTTGTTATAGCCGATATCCCCGGCATCATTGAAGGTGCGTCGCAGGGGAAAGGGCTGGGCCTGCGCTTCCTGCGGCATATTGAGCGAAATTCGGTGCTGTTGTTCATGATTCCGGCCAATAGCGACGATATAGCCGCCGAATATCAAATCCTGGCAAACGAGCTCATCGCCTTTAATCCCGAGTTAGCGGATAAAACCAGATTACTGGCGATTACGAAGATAGACTTAGTTGACAATGATGCGCTGAACCAGATACGAAGTAATCTGCCGGAAAATATTCCGTACGTATTTATTTCGTCAGTTCAACAGTACGGCCTTACCGAGTTGAAAGATGTACTCTGGAAAACGCTGACTGCACCTGTTGATCTAACCTGATTAGAAATTTTCACGAGTTACGTATGTACACGCAACTCACCAAGCGTGTGCCTTTCAATCCTCGCTTGACAAATGGCCTCACGCTTGCCCATGAAACTCTTCGCGTTCAGTTGCCGCTTTCTCTTCTTACTACTTTCAGGTTATTGTTCTTTTGCCCAGGTACAGGTTTCTTTCCCGGTTACACGTGCTGTTTTTCAGCGAAATTCAGCAAATAATGCCTCTGTCAGTATAACGGGCACATATACTGTTTCCATCACCCGAATCGAAGCGCGTGCAGAAGCACGTAACGGCCAGGGCACTACTACCGGCTGGCAAACCATTGTCGCCAACCCACAAGGCGGTGCCTTCACCGGAGCATTGACTATGCAGGGTGGCTGGTATAACCTAACGGTTCGCCTGATGCGCGATAACCAGGAGGTCGGCAGCCAAACGATCGAACGGGTTGGTGTGGGCGAAGTATTTATAATAGCTGGTCAGTCGAATGCAGGACGAATAGCGGAAAACGAACGGAGAGACGGTGTGTCGGCCCAAGATGACCGGGTTAGCAGTGTCGTTTTTCAGTATAATGACAATCAATATCCAGCTGATGCGCCAAGTCCGGTTTTTTCCCATCTCGACGGACCCAATGATATTGCTCCCTTTGGCATCGGTTCCTGGTGCTGGGGGACACTGGGCGACCTATTAGCCGCCCGCCTGAACGTACCTGTCCTCTTTTTCAACGCTGTATTTAATGGAACATCCGTTAGAAACTGGGCAGAGACGGCCACTGGTGATCGCACAGTTAGTGACTATACTCCCGTTTTTTATCCGCCCAAGCAACCTTACTTCCATCTAAAATTAGCCTTGCAGAACTATGCGAGTATGATGGGTGTGCGGGCTGTTCTTTGGCATCAGGGCGAAGCTGACAATCAGTTTGAAACCCCTGCCAGTCTGTACGCCGAGCGATTACAGGTGGTAATCGACCAAAGTAGGGCCGATTTTGGCAAAAATATACCGTGGGTGGTTGCTCGTGCATCGTATAGCGATCTTTACTCATTCGACCAAAAGGTGATCGATGGACAAAACCAGGTCATCGCCAATAAACCCAATACGTTCGCCGGGCCTAACACTGATCTGATCCAGATTCCCCGAGCAAGGGCACCGCTATTTGATCCCGTGCATTTTGATAATCCAGGACTAAGTGAAGTGGCATCAGCCTGGAGCGCTAGTCTAAACAGCGCATTTTTTAGCAATACCACGCCCATCAATCCGGCTGGCGCACCAATAGTAACAGTTAGCTGCGCGGGTAACAATGCGGTTACTTATTCTGTCACCAACTACCAGCAGGTCTTTTGGGACTCAGGCGAGACAGGCCAAACGATTACAAAACCAGCCGGTAGTACCGTACGGGCGAAAGTGAAAGACGCCCTCGGCAACCTGCATTATACGCAAACCCTTACGACTGCTCCTGCCCCCACTATCCAGGCCGACGGACCCACGAAGTTCTGCGAAACGGGCCGCGTAAACCTCACAGCCACTACTGATCGGGATTTTGTCTGGAACACGGGGGCAGTGAGCAAGACTATCAGCGTGACCAGCACTGGAAATTATTCAGTATCGGTCAAAGATGTAACTGGTTGTACGTTCACATCAAATGTTATTCCTGTCTCGATCAACCCCATTCCGGCCCGGCCAACCATTACAACGGAGGGATCGCTGACCTCGTGCCTGGGCGACAACACAACGCTATCGGCCAGCCCGGCAGCGACTTACAACTGGAGCAATGGCGAACGTACCCAGCGTATAATCGTTAGCCAGTCGGGTAGCTACTCATTAACTGTAGCCGATGAGAATGGCTGTACCTCACCGGCTTCGGTTGTGATCAGTGCCACGGTCAACCCTCGTCCCGATCCTCTCTCAATCAACTTTACCGGCCGTACTACTTTTTGTGCGAATGAGTCGATAACGCTCAATGCCAGTACTGCCCCCGTATATGAATGGAGCAACGGAACAACCACACCAAGCGTAGTCGTCAACCAATCGGGCCACTACACCGTACGTACCCGGAATTCATTCAATTGCCCATCGGCCCCATCCAATGTGGTAGCCGTAGTGGTGAACCCTTTGCCTGTGACACCCCTTATCAGCAGTGAACGAGCTACCACCTTTTGTCAGGGCGACAATACAGTGCTGGCCGTCACAAACACATCTGCGTCGGGGTATAACTGGAGTAATGGGGCTCGAACGCCCCGTCTTACAGTAACCCAGTCGGGTAGTTATTCACTAACGCTTTCTGATGGAAATGGCTGTGTTTCAGCGCCATCAAATGTAATTGCCATTCTGGTCAACCCCGTTCCGGCCTTACCGCAGGTAACAGCCAGTGGGCGAACTATTTTCTGCGCCAACGAATCGGTAACACTGACGGCCAGCCCCGAAGCGAATTACGAATGGAGTAGTGGCCAATCAACGCAAAGCATTACTGTTAACCAGTCGGGTAGCTATTCGATTCGGACACGCAACCAGTTTAATTGCTTTTCAGAACGTTCAGGGCCAATTAATGTAACAGTAAATCCGCTGCCTGCCACGCCAACTATCAGCAACGAACGACCAACCACCTTTTGCCAGGGCGACAACACAGTGTTGGTAGCGAGCCCAGCCGTAGCTTATAACTGGAATACGGGCGTGCAAACGCAACGATTGACTATTACCCAAAGCGGAAATTTTTCGTTGACAGTATCTGATGCCAATGGGTGTGTGTCGTTGCCCTCAGTTGTTGTTCCCGTAGTCGCTAATCCATTACCAGCAACGCCACAGCTTACCGCTAGCGGGTCTACGACCTTTTGCGCTAATGAATCAATTACCCTAAGCGCAAGTGCCGAAACCAGTTACCTCTGGAACACAGGGCAGACCACACGTAGTATCGGTGTTAACCAGTCAGGTACGTATCTGGTGCGTACTCGTAATCAGTTTAACTGTGAATCTGCACCATCAAACGCGGTTACGATCCTGGTCAACCCGTTACCCGCGCCACCTATCGTATCGGCCAGAGGATCACTTACCTTCTGTGAAGGAACGAGTGTGACATTACAGACAAACTCGCCACTACGCACGTTCTGGTCAACAGGTGATTCGACGCTTACTCTTGTGGTTCGTCAGGCTGGTTTTTATACCGCTCGCGTCCGTGACAGCAATGGCTGCTTGTCTCCTAATAGCTTATCTGTTGCAACAAGTGTACTTCTGCGGCCACAGGCTCCCCAACTGGCGCAGGTTGGTACGTACCTATTGCAAGCAACTGGTGCGGCAGCAACTGAGCGCTATTACTGGCACCGCGATGCAGATTCGCTGACTGTGGCAACTGCCCAGTTGCGTGTAACACAGACAGGGGTCTATAGCGTCCAAACAGCCACTACTTATTCCCCAACGTTGGTCTGCCTATCGGCTCCTTCCACAAGCTATACCTATCAGCTACCAACCGAGAACCAGAATATCAGCCTTTACCCCAACCCCAACCCGACGGGTGACTTCCTGATCGAGACCCTGGTTGACCTGAGCAATGCGGTTATCACTGTTTATACTCTTAGTGGCCAACAGGTGTATCAGACAACCCCTACGCTACTCGACGGACGGCGACAGATCTCGTTGACCTCGCTTTTGCCAGGCCCTTATCTGATCATGATCCAGTCGGGCAGTACGAAAGTGACGAAACGTGTACAGATTGGTCTGTAATAATCACCGGTTGAACGCGTTAACTTTGTGGTCTATTGGCTCCATCGCCGATACCCTAATTCAGGTGATTAGAGCAGTCTTATTACCTACCAACTACTCTATGAACAGTATATCTATGCGCTGGATTTTATACGGGCTATTCGTTTGTTTACTTACATCACCAACATTTGCGCAGACGCTGGCTACTGGTATTGATATTACGTATCCGGAAACCCGTGCCGTATTTCAGCGAGACAACGATAACACTACCACCATTTTTGTTTCCGGTTCTTACTTCCAGCCTGTCGATAGCCTCCAGGTACGTTTGGTTGCCGAAGTAGCGGGGCAGGGAATCAATACCGAATGGCGAACCCTGCAAAAGGCCGTTCAGGGTGGTGTCTTTCAGGGCCGAATAAAAGGTACGGGTGGTTGGTATCGCCTCGAAGTGCAGGGATTTTACAACGGGGCTGTAGTGGCCAGCGATGTCGTTCGTAAAGTTGGCATCGGCGAAGTATTTATTATCACGGGGCAATCCAACGCACAGGGTTTTCAGGATTTTGGCGCCGTTGGGGCCGCCGATGACCGGGTTAATTGCGTCAGCTATAACAATTCACTGGCCAACTCGCTGGCAGACCCACCCGCTCCTGTTTTCGAACAATTGAGTGCCACCTCGGTGATCGGTATGCGGGGGCAAAGTGCCTGGTGCTGGGGGCGACTTGGCGACCTGTTGGCTCAACAGTACAACGTGCCTGTGCTATTTATCAACACGGCCTGGGCTGGTACAACTATCCGAAACTGGATTGAAAGTTTCGACGATAAAGTAACGAAGAACATTTTTGCACTTGGTACCCCCAACGAAAATATGCCCAGGGGTATGCCATACGCCAATCTGCGTATTGCGCTACGCTATTATTGCTCACTACAGGGGCTCAGGGCCATTCTCTGGCACCAGGGCGAAACGGATAATATTCCACTTCATCTGGAACGCGAAGAATACCGGCGGTTATTACAGAGCCTGATTGATAAAACGCGCACCGACACCAATCGTTACCCAGCCTGGATTCTGGCCCGCGCTTCTAGAAATAGTCAGTTAGACGGCACCTGCTTTCAGAATTGCAATGGTAACCAGGATTGTATTGATAAATGCCCGAATGTCTTTTCAAACAGCGATAAAATCACGGGCGGCCAAACGGACATTATCAACTCATTTAATAATAACGTATACGCAGGTCCATTTACCGACAATATCCAGCCCGCCCGGCCCGATGGCGTTCACTTTTCGGGCGATGGCCTCCTTCAGTTAGCACAAGCCTGGTACCAAAGCATGAGCCCGGTCTTTTTTGCCAGCTCGATTCCACTGCTCCCTACTGTGCAGCCAACAATAGCTGCCGCCTGCGGCCCAACGGATAACAGCATAAACGTAGTCCTCCCTTCAGGTTTCAGTAGCTACACATGGCGCACCGGGCAAACAACCCGTACCTTGACCATCACGCAGCCTGGCCAATACGAGGCCACCATGAAAGACGCGAGTGGTAATACGTTCTTATCGCCTAAGATTGACGTTCGTGCTCCCCTTCAGCCTGCTGTGCCTACTATTTCCGTAGCGCAACAAGGGACGGCAGTAGCGGCTTCGCAACAGCAAATCTGTGCCGATTCAGTGCTATCGTTAGTGGCTAACGTACCCACACAGGCCGCGGCCCAGTGGAGCAACGGGATCAATCAGCGCGTGCTGAATGCCGGTAATGCGGGCACCTATAGTGTCAGGGCCGTAAATACCTATGGTTGCCGATCGGCCAGCTCTCCAGCCATTACGCTCATCGTACGGCCTAAGTTAGTGACGCCTACTATTGCGCAGGCTGGCGTATATACCCTACAGGCCACCTTACCGGCTTACCCCAATAATGAACAGTTTGACTGGCGCCGGGGCACAACGTTCCTGAATAACCAGAACGGAGCCATTGCCAAGGCCATTATCACCGGGACGTATTCTGCCCGTGCCAAAGCGAAATTCACCCTCGCTGGTGCACCAGATCTGACTTGTTATTCCAACTTCTCCAATGAGATTCCATTTGTCTCATCGGAGAACTCTGAAGGCTTAAGCGTCTATCCGAATCCGGCTTCGAACGGTTATATAGCCGTCGAAACGGTAGAGAACCTACAGAACGTTGAGCTGACGGTACATACGCTTACGGGCCAGCTGGTTTTTTCTGCCAAAGTTCCTTCTTTCGATGAGCGAAAACTCATCAGCGTAGCCGGGCTTACCTCTGGTCAGTACATTGTTCGCCTGAAAACCGCAGGCTTCAACGTGGCCAAGCGTATTGTGGTTATCCAGTAAGCCGTTTTATAACTAACTTGCGGTCCTCTTAAAGCCCGTTCAATGCATGAACACAGCATCGTATTTGCCTTCCGATTACGTACCCATCTTTATCCAGTTGGCCCTGGCCCTGGGGTTTATCATCACAACGATGGTCGTTACCCACAGCATCGGCCCAAAACGCCACAGCCAGAAAAAGGACGACCCATTTGAATGTGGTATTCCCGCCCAGGGGGATGCACGTGCGCCTATTTCGATTAAGTACTTCTTGATCGCAATTCTGTTCGTTTTATTCGACGTAGAAGTAATCTTTTTGTACCCCTGGGCTGTTAACTTTTTAAAGCTTGGCACCGCTGGTTTCATCCAGATGATTTTGTTTATGGGCCTGCTTCTGGCTGGCTTCTATTACGTTATTCGGAAAGGCGTTTTGAATTGGGAATAAACAAAGGCATATGGACCCCGTAGCTTGCTCTGGTCACAATCCATTGCCTTCGAACAAAAAAGATTATGTCATCATCTGTCAAGATGGTAGAGGCCCCCGAAGGCCATGAAGGCTCGGGGTTCTTTGCTACTTCGCTCGATAAAGTTGTTGGTATGGCCCGGGCAAATTCGCTCTGGCCTTTGCCATTTGCCACCTCTTGTTGTGGCATCGAATTTATGGCCACAATGGGGTCGCATTACGATTTCGCCCGTTTTGGTTCTGAACGGCCCAGTTTCTCGCCCCGGCAGGCTGATCTGCTCATGGTGATGGGGACGATCGCTAAAAAAATGGCCCCGATTGTAAAGCAGGTCTATCTTCAGATGGCTGAACCCCGCTGGGTGATTGCCATGGGAGCCTGTGCTAGTAGCGGAGGAATTTTCGATACCTACAGTGTACTACAGGGTATTGATCGGATTATCCCGGTAGACGTGTATATACCTGGCTGCCCGCCCCGCCCCGAGCAGGTAATTGAAGGGCTGATGCAGATTCAGGAGATGGCCCGTAACGAATCTACCCGCCGTCGTAACACAGAAGAGTACCAGTTGCTGTTGAATTCATATGGCATTCAATAGCCTGTCTGAATTGTCTAATAAGAACCTCCCGTATGCTCACTAACCAGGCCATTGCCGAAGACCTGATTAAGCAGTTTGGCGCGAACGTGTACGATTTCGATGAGCCCTATGGCCTCCTGACGTTATCGGCATCACGAGAGCAAATCGTACCTATTCTGCTGTATCTCAAAGATCATAAAACGTATCAGATCAATTTTCTGACAGACATCACTGGCGTTCATTACCCAGATGAGCCGGGTCGTGAGTTTTGTGTAGTTTATCACGCCCACAGTCTGGTCCATAATTTCCGGGTACGTATCAAAGTATTCCTGTCAGAGGCAGATCTGCACATTCCCAGCATGACTGTCCTGTATGCATCGGCCAACTGGATGGAGCGCGAAACCTTTGATTTCTTCGGCATTCAGTTCGATGGTCATCCAAATCTGGTTCGTATTCTAAATATGGAAGAGATGGATTACTACCCCATGCGGAAGCAGTACCCGCTGGAAGACGGCACTCGGGAAGATAAGATAGACGCCTTGTTTGGGCGATAAACTAAAGCAGTTGTCTGTTTACTGTTTTCCGTTTACTGTTGCGCTGCTTAATCGCCAGTAACGAGCACAGGCAGCGCAACGGTAAACGGAAAACAGTAAACAGACAACTTGACTTGTTATGACCACTGAAGATCTTAGCATAGACGCTGTTGGAGCACGCAATACCCCGGCAACTCCCGAAGGGCCCATTCAGTACGTTAATGAACTGACGACATTGAATCTGGGGCCTACTCACCCGGCCACCCACGGTATTTTCCAGAACATCCTGCAAATGGACGGTGAAAAAATCGTGTCGGGCGAACAAACCATTGGCTATATCCATCGGGCGTTCGAAAAAATAGCCGAACGCCGGCCTTTATATCAGATTACGACGCTTACCGACCGAATGAATTATTGCTCGTCACCGATCAATAACCTCGGCTGGATGATGACTGTCGAAAAACTACTGGGTGTACAGACGCCAAAACGGGCCGACTATATCCGGGTGATCATGATGGAGCTGGCCCGTATCTCAGATCACCTCATCTGTAACGGTATTCTCGGCGTTGATACGGGTGCATTTACGGGATTCCTGTATCTGTTCGAAGAGCGCGAAAACATTTACGAGATCTACGAGGAAATGTGCGGTGCCCGTCTGACTACCAACATGGGTCGGATCGGCGGTATGGAACGAGACCTGTCAGCCGAAGCGATTCGCAAGATCCGTAAGTTTCTCAAGGATTTCCCTCCCGTGATGAAGGAGTTTGAGAAGCTCTTTAACCGGAACCGCATCTTCATGGATCGGATCGTCGACGTAGGGCCAATCACCGCTGAACGGGCATTGAGCTATGGCTTTACCGGCCCCAACCTGCGGGCCGCCGGCGTAGACTACGATGTTCGGGCCATGAATCCATATTCATCTTACGAAGATTTCGAATTTGAGATTCCTGTTGGTGAAAGCGGCGACACGTACGACCGGTTCATGGTGCGTAACGAAGAAATTTGGCAGAGCCTGCGCATTATAGAACAGGCGCTTGATAAGTTACCCGACGGCCCCTATTATGCCGATGCACCGGAATACTACCTGCCGCCCAAACAGGAAGTATATAAAAACATGGAAGCCCTGATTTACCACTTCAAAATTGTGATGGGCGAGATTGATGCACCGGTTGGCGAAGTATATCACGCCGTAGAAGGCGGAAATGGTGAACTCGGCTTTTATCTGATAAGTGATGGAGGCCGTGCGCCCTATCGGTTACACTTCCGTCGCCCTAGTTTTATTTATTATCAGGCATTTCCGGAAATGTGCAAAGGCACAACCTTGTCAGATGCCATTGTCATTATGAGTAGCCTGAATGTGATTGCAGGCGAATTAGACGCATAAGAATTAGCCATGACCACCGAAGCGCACCCTAACGTTACCTTCACGCCCGAGCGGCTGACGCTGGCAAAGGAGATTATTGCCCGGTATCCGGCTGGTAAGCAAAAATCAGCCCTATTACCCCTACTTCACTTATTACAGGAACAGGAAGGCTGGACTAGCCCCGAAGGGATGGATATGGTTGCCGGACTTCTGGATATCCAGCCGATAGAAGCCTACGAAGTGGCCTCGTTCTATACGATGTACCATCTTGAGCCAGTCGGTAAACACGTTATTGAATACTGCCGTACCGGCCCGTGCTGCCTGATGGGGGGTGAAGAGGTATACGATCACTTGAAACGATCGCTTGGTATCGAAGCCGGCCAAACCACCCCCGATGGTTTGTTCACGGTGAAAGAAGTGGAATGTCTGGCTGCCTGTGGGATGGGGCCCGTATTTCAGATTCGGGAAAAATATTACATGAATTTAACGAATGACCGCGTCGACGAGATCATTCGCGAGTTGAGTGCCTAGCCAACTGCGTACTCATTAGTGTCACCGTAACAGAAAAATGGAAAGTAAGATCAAAGACAAACTGCGCCGTTTGTATCGAATGGCCAAGCATAAGTTGAATAGCCCTCAACGCGACTTTGATGTTGATACCTTACCCTGGATTGACCGTCCGGGTGCCGATATCGACGCGTTTTTGGCTCGGTTCGACGTACCTGTCGACTTTCCATACGACCTGAAAGAATTGCTGGAGCAGTGGCAGAACCAAGGCTATGTGATCCTGAAAGGGGCTTTACCGACCGATTGGACAGACGCCCTTTGGGATGAAGTGGAGACTACGATAGATCAACATAAGCAGCATTCCTTGAAAGCGCTTGTTTATCAGTTCAATGACCGAAAAGAAACGCCAATTCACGCAGTGCCGAAAGAGAAACTCAACGGAATTGGCGCCCGTCTGCTTGAGTACCATAGCAGCTCGGTCATGGCCAAACAGGTGATGACTCATCCACACATCGCTACCTTTTTGAAAGCGATCTTTGATGAGCCCATCAGTGTGTTTCAAAGCCTGATCTTCAAGTATGGCAGCCAGCAGGACACGCATCAGGACTTCCCCTGGGTACGTTCTGGTATTGCCTCGCATTTAGCTGCCGCCTGGATCCCTCTGGAAGACGTACACATTGATTCAGGCCCCCTTTATTATTATCCTGGTTCGCATCGGATGCCTAAATACAATTTTGGAACGGGCATCTTACACAAACCAGACTCTTTTTTCTCGCCTGATCAGTTTTCTGTTTATCTCGACAAGACGTGCGATAAGCTACGTTTAGAGAAGAAGACATTATTATTGAAGAAGGGAGACCTGTTAGTATGGCATGGTGCGCTGGCTCATGGTGGTAACCGGATTGGCAATGCTAACCTGACCCGAAAGTCGTTCGTCTGCCATTATTCCACAGTGAGGTCGTATCCAAAGCACCGGCTTGAAGTGCCTGGTATCGACACCTCCCCGGTAAATTATTACAATGATATTGCGATCTATGTGAATCCGGAAAACTCTGCTGAGGAAGACAAAATAGATGTAGGGAATACCTTGTATCAACTCTCATAAAGTCTTGTAATTTGTTCGTTATGGGCAAGAAAATATTAACTGAACATATCAACGTACCTGGCATCGAGACGTTCGATGTGTACCGCAAACAAGGTGGTTACTCTGCCGTTGAAAAAGCGCTGAAAACCATGACGCCTGAAAGCGTGGTGGAGGAGGTGAAAAAAGCGGGCGTTCGCGGTCGTGGGGGCGCCGGATTCCCAATGGGTATGAAATGGAGTTTCCTGGCCAAACCTGAAGGTGTACCCCGTTACCTCGTCTGCAACGCCGATGAATCAGAGCCAGGTACGTTCAAAGACCATTACCTAATGAAGAACATTCCTCATCTACTGATAGAAGGAATGATCATTTCATCGTTTGCGCTGGGTGCCAATACATCATTCATCTACGTTCGTGGGGAACTGATGTACGTGATCCGTATTTTGGAAAAAGCCATTGCTGAAGCAAAAGCAGCAGGTTTTCTGGGGAAAAATATACTAGGAAGCGGCTACGATCTGGAATTGGTCGTTCAGCCTGGCGGCGGGGCCTACATTTGTGGCGAAGAAACAGCCCTGCTCGAATCGCTGGAAGGTAAACGCGGTAACCCGCGGAATAAACCACCTTTCCCGGCTGTTAAAGGCCTTTACCAGTGCCCCACGGTTGTGAACAACGTGGAGTCGATTGCCACTACCTCATGGATTGTTACTAATGGTGGCGATGCCTACGCGGGTATCGGTATCGGTCGTAGCACAGGAACAAAACTGATTTCGGCGTCAGGTCATATCAAAAAACCGGGTGTATACGAAATTGAATTAGGTGTTCCCGTCGAAGAGTTTATTTACTCAGATGAATGGTGTGGCGGTATTCGTGATGGGCATCACCTGAAAGCACTGGTTGCCGGAGGGTCATCAGTACCTATTCTTCCTGCCGAACTATCCCTGAAACTAGCGAATGGCGAGCCGCGTCTGATGAGCTATGAATCGCTCTCGGAAGGGGGCTTCCAGACGGGCACCATGCTGGGGTCGGGAGGCTTTATTGTTTTCGACGAAACAGCTTGTATTGTTCGGAACACCTGGAATTTTAGTCGATTCTACCACCATGAATCGTGTGGCCAGTGTAGTCCTTGCCGCGAAGGAACGGGCTGGATGGAAAAGGTGCTTCACCGCATCGAACATGGCCACGGTAGCATGCATGATATTGATCTGCTGGTCGATGTAGCCAGGAAAATTGAAGGCAACACCATTTGTCCGCTTGGCGACGCGGCGGCCTGGCCAGTTGCCAGTGCGATTCGCCATTTCCGGGACGAATTTGAGTGGCATATTACCAACCCCGTTGAGGCCACTCAGCCAGGGGCCGTCTATCAGGGCCATATGGCCTTAGTTTAACGCTCAGTGACTGATCAGGAAACAGGGGCAACTTACAGGCGTAGGTTGCCCCTGTGCTTTTAGGATGCATCACCAGTAGACACGGCCAATCGAGCGGGCTTTTTACGGTAAGCTTTTGATTCTTACCTGTCTGTTTTTCCCTTTGACAGAAACATTTACAGGGCGCGGGTTTCCTCCGAACGATCAGAATTATCTGCCTAATAGCCTGAAAGCATTAACTTGCGCCTCCATTACCACTACCCATTATGCCTACTGGACGAGTGAAGGATTTTGCGGGCATCCTTTTTATACTGCTAAGTAGCTTAGTGTTGACCTATAAAATGGCCTATCGAATCGACGTTGTTGCAACCGATGACGATGTGTATTTCCATAATGGGTTGATCGCTACCTGGCAACACTTACCGCCCATTCAGATGGCTCCGTTGTTTAGTGCCTGGTACCTGCTTATTCATGCGTTTACCGGCGACGTGATCGACACTTACTATGTGAGTTGTACGTTACTCTCCATTCTACCCGGCGTTCTCTTCTATCTACTCTTCCGTAGTTTGGGCATCAACGTGCTGATTAGTACGGCGTTGTCGGTTGGCTTCCTGTTTGCGCAACTCAATCTTCCGCTTCAGCCAAAGGTATCGGTTTTTACCATGCTGTTTTTGATGGGTGGTCTTATTGCCGCTAATTACCAGAAAAAGCCCGTCGGTAAGTTGACAGTTGCGGCATTGAGTGCATTGCTGGCAGCCTATGGCCGTCCTGAATTCTTTCTATCATTCCTGCTTCTTTGCGGTATTGCGCTGGTCTATTATGGCTGGCAACGCAGATCGGTGTGGCAACCACTTCCCTATTCGCTGGTAGGCCTTATGGGGGCCGCCGCCCTGCTGGTGCTTGCCTTCGGCTCACCGCTGGCAGGAGGCCGAAGCGTCATCGCTTTTGGGCAACACTTTGCGTTAAACTATTCGGTCTGGCATCCTGAAATACCAGCCTCACCATGGATGCATTCAGCTACGTTCATCAAGCATGGTTTTGGGCGTGAGGTCACCTCCATGTCAGACGCGTTTTTTCTGAATCCAGGGCTGTTTATGCGCCATGTAGGAGCCAATCTGCTGAACCTAATCAGTAGTACCGGTCGTAACTTGTACGATATACTGATCAACCCCTGGCTGTCTCGTCTGGTATTTCCGGGCCGTCGGTATGTATTACTGGCTCTGGCCCTCGCCTTCATCGGGCTAACCGACTGGCCGCGCACTGTACGCGCAATGTGGCAAGATGCCCGTCGGCACGGCTGGTTCTGGCTATGCCTGGTGGTTATGTTGGTGTCTACCTACATTTCCTGCATCCTGATCTACCCCCGCGAGCATTACATTCTGTTTCAGATTATGCTCTATCTGAGTATGGTTGGCGTTGCTCTGCAGTCAGTTACGTTTCGGGCTTTACCATGGCCAGCCCTACCCTGGGGAGTGCGTTATGCCGTTTTTGGCGCAGCGTTACTGCTTTTCCTGGCTCCTTATTGGCGAGCCGACCAGGAATCGAAACCAACGCCAACGGTTGATCTGCTTCGGTTTTTGCAGCGAATACCCGTACAGGGTGCAGTCAGTATGACCGGTAATGCACCACTGATGTACGACCTGTATCTGGGCGATAACTGGAAATTCTGGTATCTGGAACGATACCATCCTGTAAATATGGAGGGGTTCTTCAAGCAGTTCAATATCAACTGTATCCATGTGCGGCCCGATATGCTGGATATTTATAACAGGGATCCCTTCTTTGCCCGCCTGATTGCCAATCCTGGTGCTTTAGACTTTGTTCGGTACAACACTGACAAGCCCAACCAGTATGTACTTGTCCAAAATCAACTACCATCAGTAGTACACTCCCCCCAATCCCACTGACGTGCTTTTCTACGAAAACAATTTCGCCATTGTTACACCAATGGCGAATGAAGAAAAAGAATTTGCGGAATACACCTCGGCACTCGCCACCGAATTAGACAAGCTACAATGTGGTTGTGTCTACATGGTCATCGATAGCGTAACCAAAGATCGAACCCTCGAACTGGCCAGGGAATTATCGGTACGCGATCAACGCTTTATCACCATCTGGGCGCCCGAAAACCGCAATATTGTTGATGCCTATCTGCGCGGCTATCGTGAGGCGCTTAAAAATGGGCACGATATTATCATTGAAATGGATGCCGGCCTCTCCCACGACCCACGCGCTATTCCAATGTTTCTGCGTGTGCTGAACGAAGGCAATGAGTGCGCATTTGGCAGTCGGTTCATCAATGGAGGGTCAATCTACAAGTCGAATTTCAAGCGCACCTTTCTGTCTAAAATAGGCACGATTTTATCGAACTTGTTGCTAGGCAGTACTATGCACGACATGACGTCTGGTTTTCAGGGGTTTCATGCCAGTACGGTAGCCGAGTTCACCGCTTATCCGCTGAAGTCGACGGCCCACTTTTATCAGACTGAATTACGCTACCTGCTTCGTAAAAAACGATTCGCCGAAATTCCCATTCATTACCGGGCACCATCGCCCAGCGTTTCAGACAACGCCATTAAAAATTCGCTCTCCACGCTCTGGTACTATTTTAAACTGCGCCTGTCAGGAAAACCAGCGCTGATCGAGTAGAAAAACATATGAACGACACTACCTATCTAGTCATTACCTCCATATCGGCTCCCAATGCCGTTCTGAAAGACTGTGCTGATCAATCGACGGCACACGGCGTCAAGTTTGTGGTGATGGGCGATACAAAGTCACCTGCCCAGTTCGACCTCCCTGGCTGCGACTTCTGGGACATCAACCGGCAGCTGGCCCTCCCGTTCGCGCTGGTTAAAGACCTGCCGACCCGGCATTATGGTCGAAAAAACCTTGGCTACCTGGTGGCCATGCAGCAGGGAGCGCAAGTCATTCTGGAAACAGACGACGACAATTACCCCCGGGCCCCTTTCTGGGAAACCCGGCAACGTACCCAGCCGGCACACAACCTGACTGAAACGGGTTGGACAAACGTGTACAAGTACTTTACTGATAAGCACATCTGGCCGCGGGGTTATGCACTGGAGCACCTCCACGATCCACTCCCCCAATTGCCTGGTTTATCTGATGTACTTTGCCCTATTCAGCAGGGATTGGCCGATGAAAACCCGGACGTCGACGCCATTTATCGCCTGACGTTGCCACTGCCTGTTTCATTTGAGCAGCGCGAGAGCATAGCCCTTGGCAATGGCGCCTGGTGTGCCTTCAACAGTCAGAATACAACCTGGTTCCCGGAGGCTTTTCCGCTGCTTTATCTGCCGTCGCATTGCAGTTTCCGGATGACTGATATCTGGCGCAGCTATGTAGCGCAACGAGTAGCCTGGACCTGCGGATGGAGCATACTCTTCCACAACGCAACGGTGTGGCAGGAGCGGAATGAACATAACCTGATGCGCGACTTTGACGACGAAGTCAGTGGGTATACACAGAACCTTCAGATCTGCCGCGATCTTGCCGATTTAGACTTGCCACATGGCACTGCCCACATCCATGCTAATCTACTCCGCTGTTATCGGCTGCTAACCGAAAAAAACTATGTGGGGAAAGCTGAAATGCCGTTGGTCGAAGCCTGGGTCGCCGACATTCAAAAGTTGGGTTTCTGATGGTTGTGTAGTTATTTTACAGTTAAAGAAGGATCGCTTAATAGGCTAATCGACTTCTTTATCGTTATACATAGTAGCGCCCCTTTTGGGCAAGCGAACTGCCTTCAAAACATGGTTGATAATCAAGTTCAGTTAGTCAAAGTAACCGTCGACGGCATCGAGGTCGAAGTTGAGCCGGGGACAACTATTCTTCAGGCAGCCCGTAAAATTGGTCCCGAAGTGGCACCGCCGGCCATGTGTTACTACGAGCCGCTGAAAGGCAGTGGTGGTAAATGCCGGGCCTGTCTGGTTCGGGTGGCTGCCGGGTCAACAAAAGATCCGCGCCCCATGCCGAAACTGGTTGCCTCGTGCATCACGCCGGTTCAGGACGGTATGGTTGTTGAGAATTTCTCGAATCCGGCTGTATTGGAAGCCCGCAAAGGCATTGTTGAATTTCTGCTCATCAACCACCCCCTCGACTGCCCTGTTTGTGACCAGGCTGGCGAGTGCGATCTGCAAAATTTCGCCTTTGAGCATGGTGCCGCGCAGACCCGTTACGAAGAAGAACGCCGTACGTTCGAGAAAACGGATATTGGCCCGTATATCCAACTACACATGACGCGCTGCATTTTGTGCTACCGTTGCGTGTATACGGCCGATCAGATCACCGAAAAACGCGTGCATGGCGTACTGAACCGGGGCGATGCCTCAGAGATAGGTACGTATATCGAAAAGGCCATCGACAACGATTTCTCAGGCAACGTCATTGATGTTTGTCCCGTTGGCGCACTGACCGACAAAACGTACCGCTTCAAAAACCGGGTATGGTTTACCAAACCCGTTGATGCGCACCGCGACTGCCCAACCTGTTCAGGCAAGGTATCGTTATGGTATCGGGGCAGCGATGTTATTCGGGTAACAGCGCGAAAGAATGAATGGGGCGAGGTAAAAGAATTTATCTGTAACACCTGCCGCTTCGACAAAAAAGACACGGCCGACTGGGTGGTAGAAGGGCCAACGAAGATTTCGCGAGCGTCTGTGATTTCGGCCAACAAATACCGTAAAGACCTGACTCTCCCCTCTTTTGGCGCACGCGTGGCCGCTGCTGAGTACAAGCCCATCAACGATGAGCGTGATACCTCGCAACTGGATATTCAACAGCTGCCTCCCGAACGTTTCGCCAAAACATTGCCTTCGGCAAAAGAATAGTTTACTGTCTTCTGTTCCTGTTTTCTGTTGCTCTGCTGATGAGGCACTTCCTGACTTATGGCGAACAACGGAAAACAGAAACTGAAGGCTTTTCAACAGTAATTTATGGATCTTACCGTTCTCATCATCAAATCACTCGTAATCCTGGCCATTTTCGGGATTACCCTGCTGATTGCTACCTACTCGACCTATGCCGAACGGAAAGTAGCAGCGTTCTTACAAGACCGTATTGGTCCTAACCGGGCAGGTCCGCTGGGCCTGCTTCAGCCTATTGCCGATGCCGGTAAAATGTTCTTTAAAGAGGATTTTATTCCGGCTCAGGCCAGCAAGTGGCTATTCATTTTAGGACCCTGCCTGGCCATGCTCACGGCATTGATGTCGAGCGCTGTCGTTCCTTTCGGTGATAGTATCCGTTACGAGAACGTTGACGTACCTGTGCAGGGCCTTGATGTTAACGTGGGGATCCTGTATGTGTTTGGTGTAGTGTCGCTGGGCGTTTACGGGATTATGATTGGTGGCTGGGCCTCGAATAACAAGTTCTCACTGCTTGGGGCGATTCGGGCGGCTTCGCAAAACATCAGCTACGAAGTGGCCCTGGGTCTGTCAATCATTGCTATTCTGATGATGACCGGTTCATTATCACTGCGGCATATTGTCGATGAACAGGCCAATGTTTGGGAATGGAATGTGTTTACACAACCCCTGGGCTTCGTTATCTTCCTGACGTGCGCCTTTGCTGAGTGCAACCGTACTCCATTTGATTTGCCGGAATGCGAAACGGAACTGATTGGTGGCTACCATACAGAATACAGCTCAATGAAATTGGGCTTTTACCTGTTCTCGGAATACATCAATATGTTCACCTCGTCGGCGGTGATTTCGACGCTCTATTTTGGCGGTTTTCACTATCCATTCATGACCCAGGTTCACGATGCGCTAGTTAATTCGCTCGGTACTGTAGCGGGTCACAATGTCGCGACACTGATCGGTACGGTTGTACTCTTTGCCAAGATCTTCTTTTTCATCTTTTTCTTCATGTGGGTACGTTGGACGGTGCCCCGGTTCCGCTACGACCAATTGATGAACCTGGGCTGGAAATCACTTATCCCGCTGTCGATCCTGAACGTTATTCTGACCGGTGCTGGGCTGCTGTATAATATCAAGTATGCGACCTGGCTCATTGTTCTGGGCATGGTCGTTCTGGCAGCTACCAACGCATTCAAATCACCCCGCCGGCGCCCCGTGCCTGCGTCGGTGCCGCAAGTTTAAGTTTAACACGTTTACTGTCTTCTGTTGCTTCGCCCAATTACAGTACTCACCCAAGCAGAGCAACAGAAGACGGCACACAGTAAACTCCCCATTACCATGTTAACGAACCGATCAAAACAGGTCAGTAACAAAGAAATGACGCTGGCCGAACGGATGTACTTGCCTGCCGTTCTTGGCGGCCTGGCCATCACGATTCGGCACTTCTTCATGAAGAAGGCGACGATTCAGTATCCCGAGGTAAAACGCTATTTAGGGCCAATTTTTCGGGGGCATCATGTACTCAAACGCGATGAACAGGGCCGTGAACGCTGTACGGCCTGTGGTCTGTGCGCCGTAGCCTGCCCTGCCGAAGCGATTTCGATGGTGGCCGCTGAACGGAAGAAAGGCGAAGAAGCCTTGTATCGCGAAGAAAAATACGCTGCCGTTTATGAGATCAATATGCTGCGTTGCATATTCTGTGGCCTATGTGAAGAAGCCTGCCCCAAACAGGCCGTTTACCTTCGCCACGATCGAATGGTCCCTGTGGTAACCAGTCGCGATGGTGTTATTTACGGGAAAGACAAACTCGTTGAGAAACTCGACGACAGGTACGTTCGTAACAACCCGGATGTAAAAGCAACACCAACTGAACCTACCCTATCAAGGTCGGTAGCTTAAGCGTTAGCCTTTTAAAAACATGCATCAATTCGACTCTTTTCTGGCTCACCTCAAAACATTGACCGCCGCCGGTTATATGTTCTACGGGCTTGGTTTTATTACACTGATGAGCGCCATAACGGTTGTTACAGCCCGTAACCCAATCCATAGTGTGCTTGCGCTGATCTTTACGTTTTTCTGCCTGACAGGGCATTACATGCTCCTGAACGCACAGTTTCTGGCTATCGTCAACATTATTGTCTATGCAGGCGCTATCATGGTTCTGTTTCTGTTCGCCATCATGTTCCTGAACCTGAAGCAGGATGATGAAGAATCGAAGGTGACGCTGACCAAAACGGCGGGTGTCATTGTGGGCGGTGTATTGATGGTGCTTTTGCTTTCCATCTTCAACGCAGCTCCGGTAGGTACGTATAATCCTGCTTCATTCGATACGCAGACTGGCCTTGTTGAACGGCTCGGTATCGTGCTGTATAGCGACTATATTCTCCCGTTCGAACTGGCCTCGGTCCTGTTCCTGATCGCTATGGTCGGCGCCGTTATGCTAGGGAAACGCGAAGCGGGCGATCCCCATTTCTGATTCCAGCAATCATCTTATTTTAGTGAAGCCGCTCTTCTGGAGCGGCTTTTTTCATACCAGCCAACGAGATAGTATGCACGCATACTATTTTTTCTATCTTTGTACTATTCCGAATCAACTTTTGTTAATAAGGTAAGACGTACCCGAACGAGTAGCCTGGGGCGTCTCTAACTCGAAACATCAAACGCCCTTCTTATGGACGCATATATTGTTGCCGGTTTTCGTAGCCCAGTCGGTAAAGCCCCTCGCGGTGGTTTGCGGCTGACCCGTCCCGACGATCTGGCCGCCGAAGTGATTAAACACTTGCTGGCTCAGGTACCGAACCTCGACCCTGCCCGCGTTGAAGACCTGATCGTAGGTAATGCCGTTCCCGAAGCGGAACAGGGTATGCAGATTTCGCGCTATATCGCCTTATTATCCTTGCCAAGCAGCGTTCCGGGTATGACCATCAACCGTTACTGTGGCTCGGGACTGGAAGCAATTGCGATCGCGTCGGCCAAAATTCACGCGGGCATGGCCGACTGCATCATTGCTGGTGGTACTGAGTCGATGTCGATGGTACCCGTGATGGGTTGGAAAACTGCCTTGAACTACGAAATCGCCAGGTCGCATCCAGATTACTACATTGGTATGGGTCTAACGGCCGAGCAGGTAGCCGATCAGTTCAACATCAGTCGCGATGCACAGGATGAATTTGCGCTGGAGTCGCACAAGAAAGCGCTGGCCGCTCAAGCAGCGGGGAAATTCACCGATGAACTTGTTCCGATTGGCGTGAAGGAAACCTATTTCGATGAAGCAAGCGGCAAGAAGAAAACCCGTGAATGGACAGTTTCGCAAGATGAAGGTCCGCGCAAAGATACCAGCGCAGAAGGCCTGGCTAAACTGCGTCCGGTATTTGCTGCCGGGGGGTCGGTAACAGCGGGCAACTCGTCACAAACGTCGGATGGGGCTGCCTTCGTGCTTGTGATGTCAGAACGGCTGGTGAATGAATTGAATCTTAAACCGGTTGCCCGTATGATGTCCTATGCGTCGGCTGGCGTTGAACCCCGTATTATGGGTATTGGCCCGGTAGCGGCAATCCCCATTGCGCTGCAAAAAGCCGGTCTGAAACAGGATGACATCGACCAGATTGAACTGAATGAAGCCTTTGCGGCCCAGTCATTAGCCGTGATTCAGGAACTGGGCCTCGACAGGAATAAGATCAACCACAATGGCGGTGCCATTGCCTTAGGCCATGCATTAGGCTCTACCGGGGCGCGGCTATCGGTTCAGCTGCTGAACGAGATGCGGCGGCGCGATGAGAAATACGGTATGGTGTCGGCCTGCGTAGGCGGTGGACAAGGCGTAGCCGGCATTTTCGAGCGGTTAAATTAATGATTGTAACGCCGCAACGGTCCGCCGCAGCGGCGGACCGTTGCGGCGTTACTAATAACTTACGCTACAGCTGCGCTTTCGCCAACCAGCTCATGCTTCATCAGGTACTCGGCGATCTGAACGGCGTTGGTAGCTGCCCCTTTGCGAAGGTTATCAGCCACGATCCAAAGGTTCAACGTGTTATCCTGGCTTTCGTCGCGACGGATCCGGCCTACGAACACTTCATCTTTACCGTGAGCCGTTAGTGGCATTGGATAGATCTTGTTGGCAGGATCATCCTGAACAACAACCCCTTCGGCTTCACTCAACAGCTTTGTTACGTCGGCCAGAGCAAAGTCGTTCTCAAATTCGATGTTTACGGCTTCTGAGTGTCCGCCAATAGTTGGAATACGAACCGTAGTGGCGGTAACCCGGATCGAGTCGTCGCCCATGATTTTGGTCGTTTCCTTCACCATCTTCATTTCCTCTTTCGTATAGCCATTGTCGAGGAACACGTCGATATGTGGCAACACGTTTAGATCGATCGGGTGCGGGTACACTTTAGCGACCGACTCATCGCCGGTCCGTTCAGCAAATAACTGATCAACAGCCGCTTTACCCGTTCCGGTTACCGATTGATAGGTCGAAACAACGACCCGTTTGATCTTATATTTCTCGTGCAGCGGCTTCAATACCACCACCATCTGAATGGTTGAACAGTTGGGGTTGGCAATGATCTTATCGTCGGCAGTCAGCGTGTCGGCGTTTACTTCGGGCACCACCAGTTTTTTGGTTGGGTCCATACGCCAGGCCGACGAATTGTCGATTACCGTAATACCCGCTTCGGCAAAGCGCGGAGCCAGTTCAAGCGATGTGCTGCCGCCAGCCGAGAAGATGGCAATCGCGGGTTTGCGGGCGATGGCCTCATCGTAGCCGACCACCGTCACGGGTTTACCCTTGAACATCACCTGTTTACCAACCGACCGCTCTGAAGCGACAGGAATGAGTTCGGTGACCGGGAAGTTCCGTTCGGCCAGTACCTTCAGCATCTCGCCACCGACTAAGCCCGTGGCCCCAACGACTGCGATTTTCATAGAATTTTCGACGTTTTATTGAAAAATTGACCGCAAAAGTACAGCCTTTTTTCGATACTTGGCAGGTAAACCGGGTTAAAAACAACGTACCCAGCTCCGCGAAGAACTGGGTACGTTTATATGCCTCCAGGATGGTGTATCAGTTGTTCGACCCGAAGAAGTAGCTCAGCGAAATGCCGTACGATGTGTTCTTACCCGTTACATCACTACCACTGTTGCTCTTGCTCAAATTGGCCAGGCCAGGGGCATAGTATACAGAAAGCCCCAGACCTGAGTATAACTCGTAACCGCCAGACACGTACAAGCCATAGTCTAACCGTTTTGGGGCGTCTGATGTACTAAAATCGACCGACTCGGTCATTGTCTGGCCGCCAAACGTAGCTGTCGACTTGCCACTAAGCGCATAGGCAACATAAGGGCCAGCCCCAATGACGACGTTTCCTTCGCCCACTTCAAGCGAATAGGCCAGTTGAATTGGTAATTCGAGGTAGTTGAGCGTACCCTTGCTTTCACCGGAGCCACCTAGCAGACTACCCGAAAACTTAGTGCCTTTGGTTGAATAAAGAAGTTGTGGACGAAGTGATAACTGCTCTGTCAGCGGTGCATTGAGTAGTAAACCAGCTTGAAAACCAATGATATTGTCGCCGCTAATGGCTAAACCTGACGATGAATATTTTTGGCTGGCAAACTGCAAGCTTCCTTTTACGCCAACAGATACCTGGCCAAAAGCAGCAGCACTGCCAACTAATGTACACACGCAGACCGTAAGAAATTTACGTAACATAATGAATAGATGTAGTTAAACAAGAGTGAAAACAGGTCGCAAAGTAAACATATATGCTTACTTTATTATACTTATTATTTCGTTAACCACTACTATTTATTAAGTGGAGTATATTTACCGCCCTCCGCCAAAGAAATACCCAATTGTTAGTCCATAGCTCCGGTTACGCAGTGTGCCGCCAAAGGCCGACGGGTCGAGCGATGCCGTTGGGTTGGTTGGGTTAAGTGATGCCAGGTTTGGCGTAGCATTTTTCGAGAAATTGGTCAGGCCGTGGGCGTAATAAGCCGAAAGCGTTAGTCCCATTGGTAGTTCGTACCCAAGCGATGCCGTTACGCCCAGGTCGTGCTTACGAAAGCTGCTGGTATCAAAGTTGATCGGCTCGCCGTTGATGGTACCGCCCACCGCAACGGCCGCATAGGGTCCTGCGCCTACAACGAGTTGCCCCGGACCGGCATCCAGGCTGTAGGTCGCCAGAACGGGCAATTCTATGTAATTGACAACCACCTTCGAGATCGACGTTCCGATGGAAAAGGTGCTGCTGGGCAGACCGAACTTAGCGAGTGCGTTACTCACGAACGTACCTACATCGACGTTGCCACCCTTGACCGAGTACAGCAGTTGCGGCCGGATGGATAGTTGATCAGTAACCGGTATATCGGCCATTAGACCGGCCCGAAAACCAACCCGCTGATTAATAGGAACGGTTAACGTACCCAGCGTTGGCCCAAGCGACGACAGGTCGACCGTTGAGCTTACGTTAGAAGCCTGCACGCTGCCCATGATGCCGTAACGTACCTGGCCAACAACAGCGGACGAACACAGCGACAGGATGAGTACTACTGAACAAAGACGTTTCATAAAGCTTGACAGCGCTGGGTTTTTAACCACAAAAAACGGAAGAAGCGGGCAGATGCCAATCCATCTGCCCGCTTCTTTATGAAATCCTATCGCCGATTCGTCTACCGTGCTAAAGAGAACCTTACCTGAACTCGCTGAAGAACCGATGATATATGTACCGTTGGTCATGCTCACAACGTACCCGTGATGAGAGTATGGAACGGCTGGATGTAGTTTCCTGAAATTGCCACACTACTACCAAAGCTATCATAACTGCTTCCGTCTTGATGGCCGTAAGTTGGTCCTGCTGAGACCAGATCGTACCTGAACGGGTAAACACCTACAGGGCGCCCTGTGAAGCCAGCCACCAACCATACTCTACTGATTAATAAAAGAAGACACACCTATCAGGTGTAATGCACTCATCCAGCTCAATGTCTGTTTTCTCGACGTCACCAATTTGGGTAACGGGCTCGAAAAACGACAAACCGATCTTCAGGCAATCGACCCCGACTTCGCTAAGAAAACGATCATAATAGCCACCGCCATAGCCAACGCGATTGCCCTGTTGGTCAAACGCCAGTAGCGGCACAATCACCAGATCGGGTTGGCCATACACGCGCTCGAACAGACCTGCCGGGACCGGAATGCCCCATTTTGTTTCGGTCAGCGCGGTCTCGGGTGTGAGTTGGAAATGCTGGAGCGTATGGCTTGTCGGCTCTGTTATGGAAGACCAGGTACGTACCTTCGGAAAATCGCGCCAGAGTTGATGGATCAGCGGCCAGGTATCTACTTCGTTTTGCCGAGCGATAGGCAGGTACGTATGCACAACGACATGGGCCCTCACTAAATAGGCCTGAATACGCGCATCGGCAAAAAATCGGGCTGTGATCTGCTGGCTCAATAGCGATGCGTCGTCGAAAGATAAAGCGGCCCGTTTGGCTTTGTATAGGGTACGAAGCTCAGTTTTGGTCATAGAAAACAGGTCTCGGGCTTGACGTGCGAAGGTGTTGCTTCTGTTGTTTGTCCTTCCGACGAAGGAGGGATCTTGCGTTTTACCTATCTGTGTCTTAAGAAAACGCAAGATCCCGCCTTCGTCGGAAGGACAAAAAAGACTCGAAACAGGGCCCTACAGTGGCGACTTTGCAGCTAGATTAGCTTTCCAGACACACCTGCATCTGGTAGTTGAGCGGGTCGAAATTGGCCAATAGCTTTTGCAGGAACTGCGGGTCGTTGAGGTAGAACGTCAGGAAGTTATCCGCACGTTCCTGCGGTGTTCCGTCGGGAAACAGTTCTTCCTTGACCGTTAGCAGTTGCCGGACGCCCGTTTCCTGGTTGTGTTCTTCGGCACGGCGCATTTTCTTCTCCAGGCGAACCACCGCATTGGCAAATCGCTTTGTTTCGGCCAGCACCGCTCTTTCCAACGTCGGGTCAACGAGTTGTGCTTTTTGCAGGATGGTTGCCAGTGCCTTATTCACCACCTTATTCTCGGCGTCGAATTTGAGGCTGTGTTCGGTATGGTGCTCCACGTAGGCTCGTTTGAGCGCTATCACATCCTGGAACATGTCGGTGATCGTCAGACCCAGTTTGTTGATCCGCCGCGCGGCTACCCTGGGTACGTAGAGCGCAAAATTCCGGGGCATCAGCATCGGGAAGGCCAGGGCATAGTGGTCAAATTCGGCCTTCAGCTGCAACCAGTACGGCACTTCCGACGGCCCGCCGATATAGGCCAGATTCGGCAGAATGGCTTCCTGATATAACGGCCGCATCACCACATTGGGGCTGAACCGTTCGGGATTCGATGCCAGCTCGGCCAGTAGTTCGGCTTCGGTAAACCGTAGCTTCGTATTCAGTACCTCGTAGCCATCATCGGTACGGGTGATACGCTCGCGAAGGCCATCGAGCAGGTAGAATAAGTTGATATCACGCGGCGAAATCGGGGTTTTATACCCTAATTCGTTCAGGGCCTCCGTTGTACTGTTCACCAATGCACTTGTGTTCTGCTGAAGCAGTTCGTCGCGCAGGATGGGCGAGAAAATTCGTTTCAGATCGGCATCATCGGCATCCAGACAAATCAACCCTTCAGCACCGAATAGCTCGTGCATGTAGTGCCGAACGGCATCGGCCAGCGTAGTATGGTTCAGATAAGCCCGTTCAAAGAGCGGCAGTTTCTCCGGGATGGTCTTCAACAGATCGGCCAACTCGCGGGGATTCATGCGCCCCACAGCGCCACGTTGCCCGGTTTCCCAACTGTGGGTACGTCCAAACAGGCGAAAATGATTGATTTCAGCAAAGTCATGGTCTTCTGTCGCCATCCAGTACACCGGCACGAAGTTGTAGGCTGGGTACGTCTCCTTCAGCTTTTTCGCCAGATTCAGAATCGTTACGATCTTATAAACCACATACAACGGCCCCGTGAAAATATTTAGCTGATGGCCGGTCGTGACGGTGAAGGTGTTGGGCTGGCGCAGTATATCCAGATCAGGTACTGCCCGCCCCGCCACGGCGGGGTTGCTCAGGTTGGCGTACTGTCGCGTCAGGACATCGACTAAGGTGTTCCGGTTTTCGGCGGAAAACTGCTTTTGCTGAATCTGTCGGGGAAAGGCGTCGAGGGTAGGAAACTCACCGTAGAAGGGCTTAACTGCCTCTTTCTGGGCCAAATAATCGAGGAATAGAGACGAAAACTGGCCAGTGGCCGAGAGGGGCACGTATTGACACTCCATGCAGGCGAAACGAATGACGGGTTTACAGGGGGGTCAACGTGCGTAAGAGGTTTCAGGTTTCAAGTGTCAGGTTTCAAGTTTCAGGTTTCAGGTTTCAAGTTTCAGGTTTTAGGTTTCAAGTTTCGGGTTTCAAGTTTCAAGTGCGCTGCTTATCAACCAATCTACAGATAAGCAGCGCACTTGAAACTTGAAACCCGAAACTTGAAACCCGAAACCCCTTACCACCTTATCTTTGCTGTGATGCAAACCGAATCGACCGTAGTCTACGCGCCCACAACCCAATACGAAGCCGTTATTGGATTGGAAGTGCATTGCCAGTTGCTGACCCAAAGCAAAATGTTTGCCGCCGATGCCAACGCGTTCGGGGCCGATCCTAACACGCAGGTGAGCGTGATCACGCTGGCGCATCCGGGCGCACTGCCCAAAGCCAATCGCGTGGCGGTCGAGTATGCCGTCAGGATGGGCATTGCCTGCGGCAGTGAGATCACCCGCCGGAATGTGTTTGCCCGCAAGAATTATTTCTACCCCGACCTGCCGAAAGGTTATCAGCTCTCGCAAGACAAAGGGCCCATCTGTGTGGGTGGCGGTATTGTGGTGAAAGCCCGTGATTTCGACGGCGTATTACAAGACACCACCATTCAACTGCATCATATTCACCTTGAAGAAGACGCCGGGAAGAGCATCCACGATGCCGACCCCGCGGCCACCTGCCTCGACTACAACCGGGCTGGTACGCCGCTGATCGAGATGGTGACGGAACCGTGTTTGCGCTCGGCCGATGAGGCAGGGCAGTTTTTAACCGAAGTGCGCCGGTTGGTTCGCTACCTCGGCATCTGCGACGGTAACATGGAAGAAGGCTCACTGCGATGCGATGTGAACGTCTCTATCCGGCCACGCGGCGCTACCGAACTGGGCACAAAAGTGGAGGTAAAGAATCTCAACTCGATCCGCAACGTGCAACGGGCCGTCGATAGTGAATTCAGCCGCCAGGTAGCCGTCACCGAAGCAGGTGGACGGCTCATTCAGGAAACCCGCACGTTTGATGCCGCCACGGGCCAGACGATGGGCATGCGCGAGAAGGAAAGCATGAACGATTACCGGTACTTCCCCGATCCAGATTTGATGCCGGTAGTCATTTCTGAGGAATGGATGGCAGAGATACGCACCCAGATGCCCGCTCTCCCCCGCGAACGGTACCTGAACTTCACGAGCCACTACGGCTTGCCCGAATACGACGCGGCCTTGCTGACCGACACCCGCGAACTGGCCGATTTCTACGAAGCAGTTTGCGCCGAAACGCCAAACTTCAAGGCCGCCTCGAATTGGATAATGGGTCCGCTGAAGGCGCAGCTCACCGAACGGATGGCGCGGGAAGGTCAATTTCCGGTGTCGGCAACGGCACTCGCCGCGCTGATTCGTCTCATTGATGATGGCACGGTTAGCCAAACGGCGGCACAAACGATTTTCGGGTTGATGGTAGCCCAGCCAGATGCCAGCCCTGCTGAACTTGCAACGGCTAACGGCTTGTTACAGAACCGTAATACAGACGCCTTACAATCGTTAATAGACCAGACACTCGCTGCCTGGCCCGACAAAGTGGAGCAATACCGAAAGGGAAAGAAGAACCTGCTGGGCCTGTTTGTTGGCGAAGTGATGAAAAAATCGAAAGGGTCTGCCGACCCGAAACTGGTGAATCAATTAGTGGTTAAAACGTTGGGCTGATTTTTGATGCTCATTAAACGACTCCCGGCCAAACCCGTCGAAGGAGTCAACTGAAACCAAACATGAAACAAGTATTCCTTGGCCTGGCCTTCCTGCTGGTTGGCGTGGCCGCTCAGGCACAGAAGCAGGCAACCGTAGCGGGCCTGCTGAAAAATGCCGTTCCGGGCAGCAAAGTGTATTTAGAATCGAACAACGCTCCCACCGTCCGGCTCGACTCGACAGTTGTTGGACCAGACAAGCGGTTTTCGGTAAAGACCAACGTACCTGAGGGCGGCAACATCTACATCGTGAATGTGGGCGGCACAACCAAAATGCCAGTGCTGCTGGAAGGCGGCGAAACCATTGAGGTGCTGGTTGAGCCGGGCCTAAAAGGCAAAGAAAAAAATGCCCCGACGCCGAAACCGAAAGTGACGATGAGCGGTGCCAAAACGAACGATCAGTTCCGGGTGCTGTACCAGATGCAAACCGATTTGCAGGCGAAAGGCCAGGATTTGATGAAATCGTACCAGGAGGCCCAGACCCGCAATGATGCCAAAACGATGAGCCAGATCGAGAAGACGTTTGATGAGGCTTCACGGGAGAACACCCAGAAAGTGAAGGCCATGCTGCCTGAGCTGGGTACGTCGCTGGCAGCCCTGTACGCCACCAATTTCCTGAGCACCGAAACCGACTTTCCGACGCTGGATACACTGGCCCGTCGTTTCGAGAAAGAGAACCCCAACAGTGTTCATGCTAAATCGTTTATAGGCAACATTGCCCGGATTCGCGGGGTAAACATTGGTTCGGAGGCTCCTGAAATTGCGCTGGCCGACACGAACGGCACAACCGTACCGCTTTCATCATTGCGCGGCAAGTACGTGCTGATCGACTTCTGGGCGAGCTGGTGTGGGCCTTGTCGGAACGAGAACCCGAATGTGGTTCGGATGTACGACAAGTTCAAGGACAAAGGTTTTGCCATTTACAGCGTATCGCTCGATAATCCGGGCAAGCGTGAAGCCTGGGTACGTGCCATCCGCAACGATAACCTCACCTGGACGCACGTGTCTGACCTGAAAGGCTGGCAGTCGTTTGCCGCCCAGCAGTACGGTGTTAGCGCCATTCCGGCCACGTTCCTGCTGGACCCAAGCGGCAAAATCATCGCTAAAAACCTGCGCGGCGACGCACTGGAAGCCAAACTGGCTGAAATGTTGAAATAAAAGGAGGAAAGGGAAGAGAGGGAGGAAGGGGAGGAAGGAGGAAAGGGATTATTGACGCAAAACCTGTCACGAGCGTCAGCAATCCCTTTCCTCCTTCCTCCTTTCCTCCCTTTCCTCCTTTCCTCCCCTTCCTCCTTTCCTCCCCTTCCTCCTTTCCTCCCCTTCCTCCTATGAAAATAGCTATCCTTGGCTGTGGTAATATGGGCATGGCCTTTGCCAAGTCCTTTTTGCAGTATGATCTCGTAAAAAAAGAGAACCTGACGCTAATCGAAAAAAGCGCGGAGCGTTCCGCAACCTTACGGGCCGAAAAAGCAGGCGTGGTTGTCGATACGATCGGTCCGCGCGTTGGCGAAAGCGACCTGATTATTTTATCGGTAAAACCGCAGGATTTTGCGTCGGCTCAAGACGAGCTTCGGGCTGTGATTCAGCCCCGACAAGTGGTTCTGTCCATTATGGCTGGTATTCCAATCAGCCTGATCCAGGAAAGACTAAGCCACCGGATGGTGATTCGGGCCATGCCCAACACACCGGCCATGCTGGGTATGGGCATTACCGGCTTTACAGCCTCGCCCGAAGTAGACGCCGCTAGTCTGCGAAAAGTCGAGAATCTGATCAACGCCACGGGCCGGTCGATCTTCCTCGAGAACGAAGCCATGCTCGATGCCGTCACGGCCCTCAGTGGTAGCGGCCCGGCCTATTTTTATTACGTGGTGAAAGCGATGGTAGAAGCTGGCAGGCAAATGGGTTTCGACGAAGGCACGGCGGCACTGCTGGTGAAACAAACCATGCTCGGTTCGTACCACCTCATCAACAACGCCGACAAATCGCTCGACGACCTGATAAAAGCCGTGGCCAGCAAAGGCGGCACCACCGAGGCCGCCCTCCGCACCTTTGAAGCAGGTACGTTGTCAGAAACGCTGCAAGCCGGCATTCACGCCGCGCAGGTACGTGCTACGGAGCTGTCGAAGGGGTAACTTTCAGCGTTAAGTTGTTACCTTGCTAAACAGAATTAATTGCTGTAACAACATCAACAGCCATTCATTCTGCTCGTGCTTTGTTTGTGACAAGTAAACGCAGGAAGCATTGACCGACTAACAACGGAAGAGGCTTCTGCCGCTACCGGGCCGATGGGTCTGTCCAGATTCTCCGATCATTCAACGACTCATTGACTGGCGAAGACGTGTTGCCCGGTTTAACGTTCATCCTGGCCGACCTTCGTTTGTCGTAGGCTGGGTACGTTGCCCGAATAAGGGCTTTCCCTGTAATGCCTGCACAAAGATAGCCGTGGTTAGTAATCCGTATAAAATGCTGATTACGATCACGGCTCTTACGTTTTGCACGACATAAAAAGCCAGCATTGGGATCACCTGAAGGGCATGCATCCCCATAAAATGAGCAATACGCAGGTCGCCGTAGGTGCTGCTCCAGTTCACGATCGGTAGCCCTGCACTGCCGTTGGCGCCGCCGACCGTATGCGTCATACGGGCACCCATGGCCATGCCCTGCATCGAGAAAAGCACGAAGATGACCAGCCCCAGCCGGATTCCCCAGACATAGGCGATGGGCAGATCGGGGAAATCGGTTCGAAAGAAGAGCAGCCCCATGTAGGCGGTCCAGAGCGAGATGCCAACAGCACCAACGGCCATCAGGCCATACAAGCCAGCATAGAGCGGCGAACTCACGTTGAAGTGCGATAACTGCCCTCGTGCCGCCTGAAAAGCGACGTAGCCATCTTCAAAAACAAACAGCGCCACCATTCCCCACGAATACCAAACCACCGCGCCCGACGTACCCAGATAGCCCGTGTACCAGGCCATTGACCAGACGAAAAGGGTAGTCGACAGAAAGAATTTCAATGGTTTGTACCACGCATTGATGCCCAGGACATTGGTGTTGGTCACTCTGATCAGCACAACACACAACAGCGCAGCTACCAGGCAGCCTAGTCCTAAATAATACAACACCTCATTTCGGGCTTTCAGAATGTCGAAGAAATGGTTCATGGTGGGCTTTGTTTGTAGAAGCTGACGCCAGTTGACAGACGCAAGTATGCGTCTCTACACGCCTGTATAGGTAAACGGCGTGATGGTTCGCAACTCGGCTTTGATTGCATCTGACACGTTCAGGCCGTCGATAAACTCGCTGATGGTACTGGCGGTGATCGCTTCGTTTTTGCGGGTCAGGGCTTTCAGGGCTTCGTAGGGCTGGGGGTAGCCTTCGCGGCGCAACACGGTCTGTATTCCCTCGGCAACGACAGCCCAGTTGGCTTCCAGGTCAGCATTAAGCGCCGCCTGGTTCAACTCCAGCTTGTTCAGGCCTTTCAGCGTGGCATTCAGGGCAATCACCGAATGAGCGAAGGGAACACCAATATTCCGCAGCACGGTTGAGTCGGTCAGGTCGCGTTGCAGGCGCGAAACGGGCAATTTGGCCGACAGGTGCTCGAAAATGGCGTTGGCAATCCCCAGGTTTCCTTCCGAATTCTCGAAATCGATCGGATTCACCTTGTGCGGCATGGCCGATGAGCCTACTTCACCTTCTTTGATCTTCTGCTTGAAGTAGTTCATCGACACATACGTCCAGATATCGCGGTCGAGATCGATCAGGATGGTGTTCAGGCGTTTGTAGGTATCGAAGAGGGCCGCCAGCATGTCGTAATGCTCGATCTGCGTGGTAAACTGGCTCCGCACCAGCCCCAGACTCCCCACAAACTCATTGCCAAACGATTGCCAGTCGATGTCGGGGTACGCTACATTGTGCGCGTTGAAATTACCCGTGGCTCCGCCAAATTTGGCGGCCGCAGGTACGTCGCCCAGCATGTGCAGTTGTTTTTCCAATCGTTCGCAGAACACCATCAGTTCTTTACCGAGTCGCGTGGGCGAGGCGGGCTGTCCGTGGGTACGTGCCAGCATAGGTACGTCGGCCCATTGATGGGCCAGCTCCTGCAAGCGCATATAGATTTGCCGGTACGCTGGCTCAATCTGCGCGGCCAGTGCTTCCTGTAGCAACAGCGGAATAGCCGTGTTGTTAACGTCCTGCGAAGTAAGGCCGAAGTGAATAAACTCCAGGAACGGCTCGACCGAGAGGCCTTTCAGCTTTTCCTTGATGAAGTACTCTACCGCTTTTACATCGTGGTTGGTGGTCGCCTCGATCGTTTTTACCCGTTGACCGTCTTCGTCCGAAAACTGCTCGTACAACGCGCGCAAGGCTGGGTACGTTGCCTTATCGACCTCCGCAAGCTGAGGCAACGGCAATTCACAAAGTGCAATGAAATACTCGACTTCAATACGTACCCGGTAGCGAATCAGGCCAAGTTCAGAGAAGTAAGGGGCAAGCGCCGATACCTGTTTAGCGTAGCGGCCATCAATAGGAGAGATTGCTGTGAGGGACATAAACGAAAGATGTTTACTGTTTACAGTTTGCTGTTTACTGTTTTTAAAACGGGTTAAAGTAAAGGCCAATGCCGGCCCATGAAACAGTTTGATACTCGTATTGGCCGTAGGGCCGGTAGCCGTAATACATATCGAGCATGGCCGTCAGGTTCTGGGTAGATCGGCCCAGTTCGTAGCCGATGCCCGCGTGGATGCCGGGTCTGAAATTGGTCTGCTGCCAGAATTTAGCATCGATACCGCCCACCAGGCGCTGGCGCTTATTGCCTGGTTCGCGGTAATAGGCGCCTACTTCCATATTGAACCGCTGGCGCTCTGTTTGGCCACGCAGACAAACGCCTGCATTGCCGTACACGCGTAAACCGATGGGCAAGTCGCGGCTGACGGTGAAATCGAGCAGCTCGTAGTTGACCGAGTTGGGCGTATAAAAGCTTAGCTGGTAGCGGACAATATAATCGTCGCCGAGGTGCGATGAGATGTGGTAGAGCCTGATTCGATAGCTGGTACGGCCTTTCCGGAGGTTATACCAAAAACTAAGCTTGTAATCGTTGTTAATGATCTTATAAACCACCTGCCCCGGCTTTTTGGCAAACTTGGTTGTATCGCTGAAAACCTGAAACTGCGTGAACGAACCAACATCGAGCCCCCACTCGTGCGCCTGCCCAGGGGCAGTCGTTACGCGGTAGAACGGCTTGTGAAAACCAAACGCAAACGGAACAAAGGTGCCCTGGTTCAGGTCTTTGTCACGGGTGTCGGTTTCGGTGAATCCTACTTTGCGCTCACCAGTGGTGTTGAAATACGGCAGTGCACTTCCATATACCTGCGCTTCGAGCGGATCGAGCAGGATAGGAGCGAACAAATGGTTTTTGGGAAACCATTCTTTGCGTGGGTAAGCCGTGGTATCGGTGGCGGATTGTGGCCGGGCCGTGAGGCTAAAAAGGCAAAACGCACTGATGAGTAAACCTAGTCTCATGCGGTTGGGAGAAAACAAATCGCAAAGGTATCGAAAACGGCTGGCGCATTTTAACCTTGATTAACACACATTTTTGGCCTGCATAAGCGAACTTTAGGGATTGTTCTCTTACTAGTCATCACACACATGGACAAGCTATCCTTTATTGGTCTTTCTCTTATGCTTGGCACAACCGCCGCTCTGGCCCAGAATGGTCGATCCGTCGAACCGCCATTAACGTATCCAGTCGCTCGCAAAGTCGATCATGTCGACAACTACCACGGCACCAGCGTAGCCGATCCGTACCGCTGGCTGGAAGATGACCGCTCGGCCGAAACGGCGGCCTGGGTAAAGGCCGAGAACGAAGTCACCAACGCCTTTCTGGAGAAGATTCCCTATCGGAAGCAGTTTCAGGACCGGCTCGAGAAGGTGTACAATTACCCGAAATATTCGGCTCCTTCGCGGAAAGGTGACTATTTCTACTTCTCGAAAAACGACGGCCTGCAAAACCAGTCAGTCTTGTATCGCCAAAAAGGCCTCGACGGTACCCCCGAAGTGGTGATCGACCCCAATAAACTCTCGACCGACGGCACTACCCGGCTTGGTGCTTTCTCGCTCTCGAAAGATGGGAAATATGCGGTCGTAGGTACGTCGAAAGGCGGTTCTGACTGGCAGGAATACCAGGTTATGGACCTGGCCACGAAGCAGTACCTACCCGAAAAGCTGGAATGGGTAAAGGTGTCGGGCGCTGCCTGGCAGGGCAATGGCTTCTATTATAGCCGCTACCCGAAGCCCGAAGGATCGGCGCTGGCGGCCAGGAACGAGAACCACCAGGTATTCTTCCACCAGCTCAACACGCCTCAGTCGGCCGATCGGCTGGTGTTTGAAGACGCCAGAAATCCGCAGCGGTTTCATACGCTGGGTACGTCCGACGACGAGCGGTTTGCGTTCCTGACGGTCAGTGATCGCGGCAAAGGAAAAGATGGTAACGCGCTGTATTACCTGGACGCTACGGCAAAAGAAGCCGGTTTCAAGCCGGTTGTGTCAGAGATTACCAACTCACAATATGGTGTGATCGATAATATTGGCGGCGACTTACTGATTGAAACCAACGCCGATGCTCCCAATAGCAAGGTGATGCGCTTCAGCCCGGCCACCAGGAAATGGACTGTAGTTATTCCCGAGAAGCCCGAACCATTGACCAACAGTGGCAGTGCGGGTGGCAAGCTGTTTGTTCAGTACTCGAAAGACGTAACCTCGCGCGTATATGTGTGCGATATGAACGGTAAGCTGGAAAACGAAATTCAGCTACCAGGCATTGGCTCGGCCAGCGGGTTCGGCGGCGAGCGCGACGACAAATTTGTCTTCTACACCTTCACGTCGTTCACCTTCCCGCCCACTATTTACCGCTACGACATTGCCACGAAGGAAAGCACGGTGTTTCGCCAGCCAGAGGTCGATTTCAAACCAACGGATTACGAGACAAAACAGGCTTTTTATACCAGCAAAGACGGTACGAAAGTCCCGATGTTCATTACCTACCGGAAAGGCGTAAAGCTCGACGGCACGAATCCGACCATCCTGTACGGTTATGGTGGCTTCAATGTCAGCCTGCCCCCTTCTTTCTCCTCGTTACTGATCCCGTTTCTTGAGCAAGGCGGCGTTTACGCGCAGGCCAACCTGCGGGGTGGCAGCGAATACGGCGAAAAGTGGCATGAGCAGGGCATGAAGGCCAAGAAGCAGAACGTATTCGATGATTTCATTGCTGCTGGCGAGTACCTGATCAGGGAGAAATATACGTCGTCGGCTAAGCTGGCGATCCGGGGCGGCTCAAACGGCGGGTTGCTCGTTGGCGCGGTGATGAATCAGCGGCCCGATCTGTTCCGGGTGGCCATTCCGCAGGTGGGTGTGATGGATATGCTCCGGTTCCATAAGTTCACCATCGGCTGGAACTGGATTGCCGACTATGGCAGCGCCGACAACGCCGATGAGTTCAAGTTCCTCTACCCCTACTCACCGATCCATAACATCAAACCCGGCCTGAACTACCCCGCCACGCTCATCACCACCGCCGACCATGACGACCGCGTCGTGCCAGCGCATTCGTTTAAGTATGCGGCCACGCTACAGGAAGCCTACAAAGGGCCAAATCCGATGCTGATCCGCATTGACACCAACTCGGGCCACGGTGCCAGCAACACGAAGAAGAATATTGAGCAGACCGCCGATATCTATTCGTTCATCCTCTGGAATATGGGCGTAGGTACGTTGAAAGAGATGGCTAGTAGGTAAAACCAACTTCGATGGTTATTGGTGTAAACGCAAAAGCGCCCCGGCCAAACGGCCGGGGCGCTTTTGCGTTGTAAAGAACTGCCTACTGACCTAGCTTGAAGGTAATGCCTACTTTAAGCGTTGATACAGCCGATCCTAGTTCAGCAAATACACCGGTTTTCTCAGCAAACATATACCGGCCACCAATATGGATGGGTACGTATATGAACGAGCTACCTACATAACCAGACCCAGAATAGCCAAAGTAGGTAAGGCCCAAACCAGCATATAGATCAACGTTCTCAGGCGTGCTCAACAGTTCATTGAAGTGGTATGAACCACGTGCGCCAATATCAAATGCAGAAAGGCTATAGCCAAAGCTGCTACCATAGCTCCGGTAGCCAACAGAGCCCCCAACGGTGATATTCTTGGCGACGCCAAAATCAGCAGCGGCGTTGAACCCTAAGGCTGTTGTGCCTAGGTATCCGCCGCCACCCAGGCCAATACCAAGGTTAACGAACTTAGTACCTTTATCAATCTCCATCTGAGCGAAGCTCTTCGTCGCTACCAGCGACAGGCTGAATAAAGCGATGATTGCGAAAATTTTTTTCATTGTGGACTTTTCTTTTTCGTGAAACTTGGGACAAATAAAGTCAGCTTTTTGGTATTGCAAAGAACAAAGCGGTGTATCTGTTATTTATCGGTCTTATTTCGAGCGCTGATGTAACCGCGAATAACAGTAAATGTCGTAACAGCCAGGAAGAAGAGTATGATCCAGTGCACGTAGTTTATAATCCACGGGAATTGTACACCAAAGTAGTAACCACCTCCTACCAATACACATGTCCAAAGCGCACCACCGACCACATTGTAAAGCATAAACCGACCGATGTTCATGTGGATAATACCCGCCAGCAGCGGCGCAAACGTGCGGACGACGGGCAAAAACCGGGCAACAATCAGCGCCTGATTCCCATACCGGTCAAAGGTATTCCGGGTGTTGGTGATGTATTCCTGCTTAAAAAACAGCGAATCGGGGCGATTTTGTAGCTTGACGCCGAAAAAATAACCAATTCCATAGCCCAGTAGCGCCCCGGCTACGGCCGCCCCGAAAATGCAGCTGATGAGTAAACCCAATGAAACAAGCAGGACTTTTGTGCCCGCAAAGACACCCGCCAGGAAAAGCAGGTAGTCTCCCGGCAGGAAGAACCCGAAAATGACGCCATTTTCGACAAACACAATCAGCGTCACTACAACCAGCCCTCCAGTCCGAATGATCTCTTCAGAGTTGAGCAGGTAGCGAAAGAAGTCAAGAATAGCGTCCATTTGTCAATGAGCGAACGAGTGAAAGACAGCCCTACTGTTACAGTCAATGTTGGTTGGCAGAGCCACCTTCCACTCTTTCACTCTTTCGTTCATTCACTCTTTACATGTGTTCTGCCAGTTCGAGCCAGCGGTCAGTTTTAGTGGCCACCTGCGCCTCAATTTCCTCGATCTCTTTGGCCCAGGCCGTTAGCTGTTCGTGGTGACCGCCGCCATTCAGCGCGTCAATGACCTCGGCCTTTCGCTGTTCGAGGGCGTCAATTTCGGACTCCAGCGTTTCATATTCACGCTGTTCTTTAAAACTTAACTTCTTTTTCTGTGCGGGCGCTACTGGGTTTGCCGCAGACAAGTCAACCGGGGCCAGTTTGTGGCTGGCTGAAGCCGATTCTTTCGTGGCCGTATTTTTCTTTGGCTGAGCCGAACGCGGCCCGGCATCGCGCCACTCGCGGTAGTCGGTATAGTTACCGGGGTAATCGCGCACCTTGCCCTGTCCTTCCAGCACAAACACATGGTCGACCAGCCGGTCCATGAAGTACCGGTCGTGGGTAACGATGATGACGCAGCCGGGAAAATTGAGCAGAAACTCTTCGAGCACATTCAGCGTCGTGATGTCGAGGTCGTTGGTTGGCTCGTCGAGAATCAGGAAGTTGGGGTTCTGCACCAGCACCAACAGCAGTTGTAACCGCCGCTTTTCGCCGCCGCTCAGTTTAGCCACAAAATCGTACTGCTTTTGCCGGTCGAACAGGAAATGGTGAAGTAGTTGGCTGGCGGTGATCGTCTGTCCATCGGCGAGTTTCATGACCTCGGCCACCTCCTGCACCACGTCGATCACGCGCTGGTTGTCGGCAATATTCAGTTCGCTCTGCGTATAGTAGCCGAAATTCACCGTTCCGCCGGCCGTGATCTTGCCCGAGTCGGGGCGTAATTCGCCGATCAGCATGTTGAGCAACGTCGTCTTGCCCATGCCATTCTTGCCGATCAGCCCCACGCGGTCCTGCCGTTTGAAGGTGTAGGTGAAATGATCGAGCAAAATCTTGTCGCCGAAGCGTTTGCTCAGGTTCTCCACCTCCAGGATCTTACTGCCCAGCCGTGATACCCGCAGGTTCAGGTCGAGTTCACCGTCTGTGCGGCGGCCCTTCACTTTACCTTCCAGGTCGTCAAACGCATCTTCGCGGTATTTGGCCTTGGTCCCCCGCGCTTTCGGCTGGCGGCGCATCCACTCCAGTTCGCGGCGGTAGGTGTTCTTGTTTTTCTCGAATTCGGCGGCGTCGATGGCAATCCGTTCGGCTTTCTTCTCGAGGAAATAGGCGTAGTTGCCTTTATAGCTGTAGAGCTGCCCCGCATCCATCTCCACAATCTGGTTACACACCCGGTCGAGGAAGTACCGGTCGTGCGATACCATCAGCAGCGTGCCGTTGTTGGTATTCAGAAAGCTTTCGAGGTATTCGATCGCCTCCAGATCGAGGTGGTTGGTTGGTTCGTCGAGAATCAGCAGGTCGGGGTTCTGGATAAGTACCCGCGCCAGCGCCACCCGCTTGCGCTGCCCGCCCGACAACGTACCTACACGCTGCTCGACATCCTGAATGCCCAACTCGCCCAGGATCTGCCGAATCTGTGCCTCGTAATCCCATGCCTCCAGTTTTTCCATCTGGTTCATGGCCTTTTCCAGCGCGTCGTGATCGCCTTCGTTGGCAAGGGCTTTCTCGTAAGCGCGTACGGCATCGAGCTGGGCACTTTCGCCGGCCAGCACTTCTTCCAGGATGGTGAGCGCCTCATTCAGGTCGGGCTGCTGGTTCAGGTAACCCACGGTAATGTCTTTCCGAACGCTTACCAGACCGGCGTCGGGCGGCGCGGCGCCGGCCAGAATTTCGAGCAGCGATGTTTTTCCCGACCCGTTGGCACCCACAATGGCAATTTTATCGCCCCGGCTGATACCGAAGTTGATGTTGCGGAACAACGTCCGGTCGCCATAGGCTTTGACCAGGTTTTCGGCTGATAGGTAATTCATATAGTATTTTAACACGGAGGCACAGAGGTTTCACGGAGAACACGGAGAAATTTTATTTAGAGCTAACTACTAACCCTGTGTTCTCCGTGAAACCTCTGTGCCTCCGTGTTGAACCTTTTTTTCGTAGAAACAAAAAAAGCCGACTCGTTGAAGAATCGGCTTTTCGTTAGTAGCTCGACCAGGATTCGAACCTAGACAGACAGAACCAAAATCTGTTGTACTACCCTTATACTATCGAGCTATTTTGCAATTGCGAGTGCAAAGATACGTACCCAGCCGATCTAAAATCAAGTTAAATCGCAAAAAAATTGTCATTCCATCACATTGGGCACCTTGATAAATTGGTCATCATGGTCGGGTGCGTTGGTCAGGGCCTGATCGCGAGGGAGTTGATTGGCCACCACGTCGTCGCGGAGTTTATTAGTAATCTCCTCCGACAGGTGCATAAGCGGCGCTACGCCAGCCGTATCCACTTCGTTGAGTTGCTCCATCCAGTCGAGCACGCTGTTCAGGCTGTTGAGCAGCCCCGCCTCTTCGTCTGCATTGACGTCCAGGCGGGCCAGATGCGCTATTTTGTGTAACGTTTCGGTATCGACTTTCATAAAAAAACAAATTGACGGTTGAGGCAACGCCTTCAAACTACATAGGCCACTTCTTTACTCAATTCATTATCAATCACCTGGTAGGTACGTTCACTGAGCTTGTCGGCGTCAGCCTGGGTAAGCCCGGTGGTATCGATTGGCTCGTGGAATATGATCCTGACCGGCTCCCACTTTACCCGGAACGGACCGGCGTCGGGCAGAATGCGGTAATTATTCACCAGCGTCAACGGAACAATCGGTACCTGCTGCTGAATCGCCATCGTGAAGGCACCATCTTTAAACGGGTACACCATTTTAGGTGGCTGCTGCGCTTTTATCCCTCCTTCCGGGAAAATGATGATGCTTCGTCCCTGCGCCAGGGTACGCATGCACTTGCCCAGCGAATAGGCCCGGCTCTGCGCACTCGACCGATCGACCATGACGTGCAGTTTAGCATACATATAGCCAAACAGGGGTATTTTCCGGACGCTGATCTTCCCGATAAAAGCGTACAGGCCCGGCACTACAACGCCCGTTACGGCAATGTCGAAATACGAAAAGTGATTGGCGCAGTACACGTAGGCTTTCCCCGGCTCGGGCCGAAATCGCCAATCAATCTTTATCGGCATGCCGATGAAGATAAACGCCAATGTCCCCCACGTTCTGACAGCGCCATGCGCCAGTTTCAGCCCAAACTGGCTTTTGCTACTCGCCAGCCAGCTCCCCAACAGGATAAACGGCAGCATCAGCAGAAAGAAGACTACAAACGCCAACACACACCAAACCGTGTAGAGCAAACTAAACCAGGATTTTAGCACGAGTTAGAGGGAGTTAGGGGATGTAACAGACCTAATATTACTAAAATCAGCCTACTAATTACACTATGTCCTTCGAGTGGTATCAAATAAAGGACTGTTAAATAAGCGGCTTCGCGCATAGCGTACATTGCTATGCGCGAAGCAACGACTTGGATTAGTGTTTAAAATGCCGGACGCCGGTGGTAACCATCGCGATGCCGTGCTGGTTGCAGTACTCGATGCTGTCTTTGTCGCGAATGGAGCCGCCAGGTTGCACCACCGCCGTGATCCCCACCTGACCAGCAATTTCTACGCAGTCGGGGAAGGGGAAGAAGGCATCAGACGCCATCACGGCGCCATCGAGGCTAAACCCGAAGGCATGCGCTTTTTCGATAGCCTGTTTCAGCGCATCGACCCGGCTGGTTTGGCCTACGCCGCTGGCCAGCAGCACATCTTCTTTGGCCAGAATGATCGTGTTCGATTTGGTGTGTTTGCACACTTTCAGGGCGAACTCCAGCGCACGTACCTCGCTCTCGGTTGGGGCTTTGTCGGTCACGGTCGTGAACTGATCGGCCGTTTCGGTCACGCTGTCTTTATCCTGCTCCAACACGCCGTTCAGAATGGTTTTCACGAGCGTGGTGGGCAGTTCAACGGGTTTCCGCTTTAGCAGAATCCGGTTTTTCTTCGATTTCAGCAGGTCCAGTGCGTCGGGGGCGTAGTCGGGCGCGATCAGGATTTCCATGAACAGCTTGTTCAGTTCCTCCGCCGTTGCCAGATCGACAGGTACGTTGGTGATCACCACCCCACCAAACGCCGAGATAGGATCACAGGCCAGCGCTTTGGCGTAGGCTTCGGCTGGTGTAGCCGCCGACGCAATACCGCAGGCGTTGGTATGCTTGATGATCGCATACGTAGGTACGTCCGGCGTAAACTCATCGATCAGGCCAACGCAGGCATCCACATCGACCAGGTTATTGAACGACAATTCTTTACCGTGCAGTTTGTCGAAAATAGCGTCGAGATCGCCGTGGAAGGTGGCTTTCTGGTGTGGGTTTTCGCCGTAACGTAGTTCACTTTTTTTCTGAGCCGTTTCACCGGCGAAATACTGATGAATAGCCGTATCGTAATGCGAGGTAGTCGCAAAGGCTTCCATCGCATAGCGGCGACGCGTTTCCAGATCGGGCTGGCCATCGGTTTCGGTCAGCACCTGCAATAGATCGGCGTATTGATCTCGTGACGAAACGATGAGCGCATCCTGGAAATTCTTGGCGCCGGCCCGAATCAGCGATATACCACCAATGTCGATCTTTTCGATGATGTCTTCGGCTGAGGCACCCGACGCTACGGTTTCTTCGAACGGATACAGATCAACCACCGTCAGGTCGATGGCGGGAATGTTGTGCTCCTGCGCCTGCGCTACATCGCCTTCATTGTCGCGGCGATAGAGAATGCCACCGAATACGGCTGGGTGCAGGGTTTTCACCCGACCACCGAAGATCGACGGATAGCCGGTCAGCGACTCAACGGGAATAACGGGAATGCCGAGTTGTTCGATAAACGTTTGGGTACCGCCCGTTGAATAGAGCGTAACGCCCTGTTGGTGCAACAACCGGACAATGGGTTCGAGGCCGTCTTTATAGTAGACCGACAATAACGCAGCAGAAATTTTCATTGATAATGTACGATGTAAAGGCTGCCAAGCGCAGTTACCACTCGGCAATAGTGCCTTCAAAAGTACAATTCAAAATGCGAATGCTGGCAGCAGGGTATAAATCAGACTCGTTCGGAGTAGGCACAAGCAATGACGCTTTATCTCCCGGTCATCTGTTTACTTAGCTTATCAACGGTAGTGGCCAGATCTGTCTCTTTCCCTACACCTTTGGCGACCGAAGCCATCAGGTCTACCATCTTAACTAACCGACCCATTGGTGAGTCTGCTTTGGGTGAGTACGTTTCACCACTTCGAACGTCAGAATCCGGCACTGACGCTACAAAACGATAATGTATTCCGTCAACTCCCATAGGGAAAGCCATCACTGATTTTTGCCCCTGAAAGGTGATATACTCGATGGGCGGGTACCGGGCCTGACTGATCGTTACGAATAAAAACTCGTTTAACCGTTGCCCTAATTCCGGGCTGATTTCTATTTTCTTTTCTATTAACGTCAACGGTTCCGGCATACCGCGAATACTCCAGATACGCTTGTTGCAAGTCCGGAAAATCAGGTAATACTCCAGGTGATCTTTTTCCAGAGCTACCAAATATTCAGGGGAGAAAGAAGGGAAGACAATCACTCTGGTCGTCGGATGGTCAGCTAAGCCGACAAAAAGGTTCTCGCGCACCAGTTTATAGTAATGCTGCTCAGAGCCATTTGCTGAGAAATAGCCTGTACCGGGTTCGAGGTAATCCTGGGCCAGCGCTACGTTGGCGAGCAGGGAACATAGAATCAGTAAGCCGATTTTCATACATGCGGGGTAGGTGAGGAAGAGCTAAAACAAGGTAACCGAAACAGTTGATAACTTAACGCGTAGCATGTTCTTCACCAACAGAAGACCCGCAGGCCGTATCTTCGCAACGTACCTGACGGGACATCTGGCTCCAGGTACGTTGCAGTAACCCACGTACACATTGAGCACCTTTAAAAAATTAGCCAGCGACACCGCCCTGTATGGTATCAGCACGATTGCGGCGCGGTCGGTGAATTTTTTGTTAACCCCCATTCAGAACTACGCCTTCAGGCAGGGCGGTACGCTGGCCTCCAACGTAACGCTCTACGCCTGGATCGGCGTACTACTGACGGTCTACACGCTGGGGCTCGAAACGGCCTTTTTTCGGTTTGCCGCCCGCAACAAAGGGAAGGAAAACGAAGCCGAACGGGTAAAGGTCTTTAGCCGGACGCTCACCATCGTGGCCGCGATCAGCGTAGTCTGTACGGCGTTGATTCTGGTATTGTCAACCCCTATCTCGGTGGCGCTCGGCTACCCCGACGAGGTACTGTTTATTCAGTGGACGGCCCTGCTCGTAGGTATCGACGCCATCATGGCTATTCCGTTTGCGCGGCTGCGGGTTGAGGGGAAAGCGAAGCAGTTTGTGGTGGCCAAGCTCATCAATATTGGGCTCAACGTGCTGCTCAACGTGTTTTTTATCGTCGTTTGCAAAGACATCACCGAGGGCGATTACCTGCCTCGCCTACGCCCGATCGCCGAACTTTTCTACAACCCTTCCATAGGCCCCGGCTATATCCTGCTCGCCAACCTGCTGGCCAACGCCCTGTATTTCCTGATTCTGCGGCAGGCCTTTCGGGGTTTTCGCTTTACGTTTGAGTGGCCCGAAGCCAAAACGCTGGTTGTGTATGCCTTCCCAATTATGCTGACGGGGCTGGCGGCGGTGCTCAACAACCTCACCGACCGGCTATTTCTGGAGGCGTTTTTGCCCAAAAATTTCTATCCGGGCCACTCGTCTAAATGGGCACTCGATGTATACGGACAATGCTTCAAGTTGTCGGTGCTTATCAGCCTGGCTATTCAGTCGTTCAAGTTTGCTGCCGAGCCGTTTTTCTTCGGGCAGGCCAACGACAAGGACGCTCCCGACCTGCTAGCCCGCGTCACGAAGTGGTTCATCATCTTCTGCGTAGCGCTATGGGTAGCCATTGGCCTTAACATGGACCTCATCGGGCTGGTGATCAACCCCGAACGGCGGGCTGGGTTGGTCGTTGTGCCGCTGCTGATGCTGGGCAACCTCTTCTTGGGGATCTATTATAACATCTCGTTCTGGTTCAAGCTGTCGGACAAGACGCAGTTTGGCACCATCATTACAGCCGTGGGGCTGGCAGTTACCTTCGGGCTCAACTGGCTGCTGATTCCGATACTAGGCTTCATGGGTTGCGCCTGGGCATTCCTGATTTCCAGCGTGGTGATGACGGTGATGTGCTACGTGCTGGGCGAGAAGTATTACCCGGTTCCCTACGATCTGCTTGCTGCGGCGGGCTACATCTTCGGCGGTGGGCTACTGATTTATCTGGCGTCGTTTATCCAAATCAGTAACCTCTGGTTATCTGTCCCCTATCACATGGCGCTGTTTGGCCTGTTTCTGGGCTGCATCGTGGCGGTGGAGTGGAAAACGTTCGGGCCGGTGGTACGGGCGCGACTGAAGTAGGCGGCAACGTACCTACAAAATAAGAAACCCGGTCCTTCGTTGTCGCTTGCCTGTGGCGAGTGACAACGAGAGCGACAACGAGGAGCCTAAACACCTATAAAAAAAGAAACCCGGTCTCGTAAGACCGGGCCGCACGCATCTATATGTAACGGAGGCTATTAACTCCGGACAGGAAGCATTAGAATAAATTCTTAATGTCGATGTTGCGATACTCGTGCTCTTCGTCGTTGAAAGGCAGATTCACCGTTACCCGACCATACTCATGCTCCGCCTCAATATGTTCGGCGTCGATAAAATCGGGAATGTCAATCACTTTCAGGAACATAGGCACTGCCAGCCGTTGACCCGCCGATTCGCTATCGTGAACCAGCAGCGTGTACAGAACCAGTTTATTGCCCTCTACCAACACGTTGAATGAGTTGGCGCTAACGCCGGGGGCCAACAAGCGAATGACCAGCCGGTCGTCTTCGCGCTTTACTTTCATTTCCGTCAGGCTCGATCCGCCATACAGCGTATTGAGCAAATCGATTTGTCCGCCTGTTCCTTTAAACACATGATCTACCGTTCTCATAGTACGTGTTGTTTACTGTTCAATGCTATATAGACAAAAGCTGTGCCTGGGGGTTTAAAGCGGCTTTTATGTGCCAGACTGACAGATAAAAACGGCCAAAACATCAGCTATTCAGACGTTTTGGCGCTTAAAAGATCTTGAACGGCCTTCTGGCAAATTTTGGCAGAAGCAGTTGATTTGTAGCAAAAATTACGCACAACGTGCAGAAGCGTGAAACGTGGTCTACACCCACTAAACTGGTCAGCACGTTGTACCTTTGCACTATGCATATTCGAATTGGAACCCGCAGCAGCCGACTGGCCCTATGGCAAGCCGAATATATCCAGCAGTTGCTACAGGCCGGAGACATCACCTCAGAGCTTGTCCTGATTGAGACAAAAGGCGATCAGATTCTTGATCGATCGCTCTCGAAAATTGGCAGCAAGGGCGTCTTCACGCAAGAATTGGAAGATCAGCTTCGGTCAGGCGCGATCGATATTGCCGTTCATTCGGCCAAAGATTTACAGTCGAGCCTGCCCCCGGATCTGAGCATCATTGCTTTCACCGAACGCGAACGCGTGAACGACGTGCTCGTTAGCCGCAACGGATCGCTATCGCTCACATCCGGTCAGGCATTCACGATAGGTACGTCGTCGACGCGGCGCGTGGCGATGCTTCGTCATTATTGCCCGCACATTAACGTGGTGGATATGCGGGGAAACCTGCAAACACGCCTTCGCAAGCTCGACGAGGGCCACTGCGATGCGCTGCTGCTGGCCTACGCCGGTGTTCACCGCATGCAGTACGACGACCTGATTGCCGAGAACCTGCCGATCAATGATTTCACGCCTGCCGTTGGGCAAGGCAGTGTGGCCATCGAAGCTGCCGATACGCTGCCGCTCGATAAACTCGCTCAGGTACGCTCCCTGACAAACCATGAGCCGACGGAAGCCTGCCTGAAAGCCGAACGGGCTTTTCTCCGTCGACTGGAAGGGGGGTGCAGCATTCCTGTGTTCGCATTGGCCACCTGGGCAGGCGATGAAATTAGTCTGACGGGTGGCCTGATTAGTCTTGATGGGGCCACTATGCTCCGCGAGACCTTTTCCGGACCACCCGCTCAGGCTGAACAGCTAGGCCACGACCTCGCCGAAGCCCTGCTTACCCGTGGCGGCGACGAGATCCTGCAAGACATTCGAGCAGCGTTATAACTCAGTTTACTGTTTGCCGTTTACTGTTTTCCGTTGCGCTGCTAACAGGTCATTTACGGGTTAGCAGCGCAACGGAAAACAGTAAACGGCAAACAGTAAACTCCCTCCCCATGACCATCAGACTTGCCCAAACTGACGCCGATCTGCGCCGCTGCCTGCCGGCTTTGCTGACCTTGCGTCCGCATTTAACCGACGAAACCGCGCTGGCTTTACTGCATGAACAACTGGCTAATGACCGGTTCAGCGTTGCTTTTATCGATCTCGGCGATGATGCACCGGCGCCCGCCGTAATCACTTTCCGGCGGATGACGCTGCTGGTTTCGGGGAAGACCATTTATATCGATGATCTCTCGACGATTTCTGAAGGCCGGGGCAAAGGATACGCCGGGGCACTGGTCGATTTTGTGATTGAGCAGGCCCGGCAAATGGGTTACCAGACCGTTTCATTAGATTCGGGACAGAATCCGACCCGCTACGATGCGCACCGGCTTTACCTGAATAAACGATTTAACATCACCAGTCATCATTTTTCGCTCAACCTGACTTAAAGAGTAGATTAGTTTTTTAGATGTAGTGTTGCTTTGGGCTGTAAGTTGCTGACGCTGGGCCCTTCGACCAGGCCGGTTCGCCGCTGCGATCCCCGACAGGCTCAGGGCCTCCCTAGCGACGCCAGACAAGTGCAAAAGCAACACCACGCCAACTAACTGTTAACCCTCTTTCACTCTTTCCACTCCCATGAATCTCGCCAAAATAAGTTGGAGTAACCTGGTCGACAAGCCACTCAGCAGCTTCCTGAGCGGGCTGCTCATGACGCTCGGTATTGCCATCATCTCGCTGTTGCTGCTCCTGAATAAGCAGTTGCAGGATCAGTTCAGCCGTAACATTCGGGGTATCGATATGGTGATCGGCGCCAAAGGGTCACCGCTGCAACTGATTCTGTCGAGTATTTACCAGATCGATTCGCCGGTAGGCAACATTCCGCTCGCCGAGGCTGAACGACTAACGCGTAATCCGATGATCAAAACGGCGATTCCGCTGGCGATGGGCGATAGCTACAAGTCGTTTCGGATCGTAGGCACGAACAAAAAATACCTCGATCATTTCGGGGCCAGTGTGGCGCAGGGACAGCTGTTCAAAGACGACCTCGATGTAGTGATCGGTACCCGCGTGGCGGCGGCGACCGGCCTCAAAGTGGGCGATAGCTTCGCCAGTCAGCACGGGCTGGATGCCAATGGGGAAGAACATGGCGATAAAAAATACAAGGTCGTAGGTACGTTGGCCCCTAGCAACAGCGTCTGCGATCAACTGATTCTGACCAACGTATCGAGCATCTGGGCGGTGCATAACCATGACGAAGGCCATGAAGAAGTAGCTACGGGACCGGGCGGCGCCACAGCAGCAGACGAGCATCACGACGGTGATGAAGCACACGAAGATGAGCACGGACCGGAAGCGGCTGGACCAGAGATTACGAGTATGCTTGTGAAGTTCCGGAATCCGATGGGTATGATGCTCAAGCGCGGTATCGACAACAACTCGAAACTACAGGCCGCACTTCCCGCCATTGAAGTAAACCGGCTGTTCGATCTGCTCGGCGTTGGCGTACAAACCCTACGCGGTCTGGCGCTGGCGATCATCATCGTGGCGGGCATCAGCGTCTTCGTTTCGCTCTATAACTCGCTGAAAGAACGACGCTACGAAATGGCCCTGATGCTCTCGATGGGTGCCACCCGCGCTCAACTCTTCGGCATGCTGTTGCTCGAAGGGCTGGTATTGGCCCTGATCGGTTTTGTGGCGGGTCTGGCCCTAAGTCGCCTTGGACTTTGGTTACTGTCACAATTTGTGGAAGGCAATTACCACTACAGTTTCAGCGATGCTGGTATTCTGCCTGACGAATGGTGGCTCCTGGCTGTTGCCGTTGGCATTGGCCTCGTAGCCGCCGCCCTGCCCGCCATCGGCGTATACCGGATGAATATTTCACGAACATTAGCGGAGGAATAGACATAAAGGAGGAAAGGGAGAAGGGAAGAAAGGAGGAAGGAGGCTAACGCGTCATCCACTTTTTCCTCCCTCCTCCCTTTCCTACCCCTCCTCCCTTTCCTCCCTCTTATGCAACTTTCTAACCTTCTTTATAAAGTCTCGCTTTTTGCCACGGCGGGCGATATGAACGCCGAGGTGACGCACCTGACCATGGATTCGCGTCAGGTACGTTCCGGGAGCCTGTTTATTGCCGTGCGCGGTACCGTTTCTGACGGACATACGTTCATTCCGAAAGCTGTCGATCTGGGTGCCACGGCGATTTTATGCGAAGAGCTCCCCGTCGAACGTGCCGACTCGGTGACGTATGTCCAGGTGGCCAATGCACCGCAGGCAATGGGTATAGCGGCGGCTAATTTCTACGGACATCCGTCGAAGAAGGTGAAGCTGGTGGGCGTAACGGGCACTAATGGCAAAACGTCGGTGGCCACGTTGCTGTTCCGGTTGTTCCGGTCACTGGGATATCGCTGCGGTTTGTTATCGACGGTGCAGAACCAGATCGATGATACGGTTATTCCGGCGACACACACCACGCCCGATTCCATCACCATCAACCAACTGCTGACGCAGATGCTGACGCAGGGATGTACGCATGTGTTCATGGAAGTAAGTTCACACGCGGTAGTGCAGGAACGCATTGCGGGACTGCATTTCGTTGGGGGCATTTTCACCAACATCACCCACGACCACCTCGACTTTCACGGTACGTTTGACAACTACATCAAGGCGAAAAAGGGCTTTTTTGATCAACTGCCCCGCTCGGCCTTCGCGCTGACCAACGCCGACGATAAACGGGGACTGGTGATGCTGCAAAACACACTGGCCCGGAAAGAGAGCTACTCGCTGCAAACGCTGGCAGCATCCACTGTGGGTACGTTCAAAGGCAAGATTTTGGCCGACGGCCTGTTTGGCCTGGAAATGCTGGTCGACGAGCGGCAGGTGTGGTTCAAGCTCATTGGCCGGTTCAACGCTTATAACCTGCTGGCGGTCTACGGCGCAGCCGTGTTGCTGGGCGAAGATGAAGAAGAAGTGCTAACCGAGCTATCAGCGACATTACCACCACAGGGCCGTTTCGAGCAGGTAGTCGCTGATAATCGGATCGTGGGTATCGTCGACTATGCCCATACGCCTGATGCGCTGCAAAATGTACTGGAAACGATCACCAACCTTCGGCAGGACAATGGGCAGGGTATGCTACCAAAAATCATTACCGTAGTTGGTTGCGGCGGCAACCGTGACGCAACCAAGCGGCCCATTATGGCGCAGATTGCGGGCAAGTTCAGCGATCAGGTGATCTTGACGTCCGACAATCCGCGTTTTGAAGACCCGATGGCTATTCTGGAGCAGATGCAGGCGGGCCTGTCACCCGTTGATTACAAGAAAGCGCAAACCATCGAAGACCGGAGGGAGGCTATTCAAACGGCCGTAAAGCTGGCCAAACCCAACGATATTATCCTGGTGGCCGGTAAAGGTCACGAGACCTATCAGGATATTCAGGGCGTAAAACACGATTTTGATGACAGGCAGGTGCTTCGCGAGGCATTTCAAAGTGCTAACTTTAGGGCCAAAGAGTAAAAGAGAGAATGACGGTCCGCCGTTGCGGTGAAAGAGTGAGCACCGCTGCAGAAGATGTCCGTACGTAGCCACACTCGCTCTTTCACCGCAACGGCGGACCGTCATTCTCTCTTTCGCCCTTTCTCTCTTTCACTCTTTCGCTATGCTTTATTACCTCTTCCAGTACCTCGACCGTGCTTTTGATTTCCCCGGCGCGCGGGTATTCCAGTACATTTCGTTTCGCGCACTTGGCACGGTGATCTCGTCGCTGTTGATCGCCGCCATTTTCGGACGGCGGATCATTGATCAACTCAGGAAGTTACAGATTGGCGAGTCGATTCGGGATTTAGGGCTGGAAGGGCAGATGCAAAAGCGCGGTACGCCGACCATGGGTGGTTTCATCATCATGGCCTCGCTGGTTATTCCGGTGCTGCTGTTCGCCAAACTCTCGAACGTCTACATCATCCTGCTGCTGGTGTCGGCCATCTGGACCTGCCTGATCGGCTTCATCGACGACTACATCAAGGTGTTCAAGAAGAACAAAGAAGGACTGGAAGGTAAATTCAAAGTAGTGGGGCAGATTGGCCTGGGCCTGATCGTCGGTCTGACGCTCTCCTTCAACCAATACGTGAAAATCCGGGTTTATGACAAGCCGGCCGCCGGGGCCATTGTTCGACAGCTAACTCGTTATCAGGACATTCACTCAACCGTTTCAACGATTCCGTTCCTAAAAAACAACGAGTTCGACTACAGTTCGTTGCTCTTCGGCATGGTCTCCACCGACTATACATGGATCGTTTACACACTGGTTTGCATCTTCATTATCACGGCCGTATCCAACGGTGCCAACATCACCGACGGCATTGACGGGCTGGCCGCAGGTACGTCGGTTATTATTGGCCTGACCATCGGCGTGCTGGCCTACGTATCGGGTAACGCTCGTTTCGCCGATTACCTGAACATCATGTACATCCCCAACTCGGGTGAACTGGTAATTTTCTGCGCTGCCTTCGTGGGGGCCTGCGTGGGCTTTCTCTGGTACAACTCGTACCCTGCCCAGGTGTTTATGGGCGATACGGGTAGCCTGATGCTCGGCGGTGTTATTGCGGTGCTGGCGCTGACGATCCGAAAAGAACTGCTGATTCCGGTCATGTGCGGCATCTTCCTGGCTGAACTGGTGTCGGTCATTGCGCAGGTGAGCTATTTCAAATACACGAAAAAGAAGTACGGCGAAGGCAGACGAATACTGCTGATGTCGCCGCTCCACCATCATTTCCAGAAGAAAGGCTATCACGAAGCCAAGATCGTTACCCGCTTCTGGATCGTCGGTATCATGCTCGCTGTCATGACTCTGGCGACGTTGAAACTACGCTAAAAACTAAGCCGATAGTCAATAGTCGGTAGGCGCGCTGCTAGTTAACCGGTCCGCTGTTTGGTAGCGCAACCATCGACTGCCGACTATTGACTATTTTTGACTCTTATATGAACGCATACATCTTTCCCGGCCAGGGTTCCCAGTTTACCGGAATGGGCCACGACCTCTATCAACAGTCAGAGCAGGCCAAATCGTTGATGGATCAGGCCGATCAGATCCTGGGCTTCAGCCTGACCAACGTGATGTTTACCGGAACCGACGAGGAGCTGAAGCAAACCAACGTAACGCAGCCAGCCATCTTCCTGCACTCGGTTGTTAAAGCGCTTACCGCCGAAAACTTTGCCCCTGACATGGTAGCGGGTCACTCACTCGGCGAATTCTCGGCCCTGGTTGCGGCCGGCGCCCTTTCATTTGAAGACGGACTCCGGCTGGTAGCGCAACGCGCCGACGCCATGCAACGCGCCTGCGAACTGAACCCATCGACGATGGCCGCCATTCTGGGTCTTCCCGACGCGGTGATCGAGCAGGTTTGTGAAGTAGTGAGTGCTGAAACAGGCGAGATTGTGGTACCAGCCAACTACAATTGCCCTGGTCAGGTGGTTATCTCGGGCAGCAACGAAGGCATTCGCGTGGCCTGCGAACGGCTGAAAGAACTAGGCGCTAAACGGGCATTACCGCTGCCGGTAGGTGGCGCGTTCCACTCCCCGCTAATGGAACCCGCCCGTGCTGACCTGGCGCAGGCGATTGAAAATACACCCTTCCAGACACCGCGTTGCCCGATCTACCAGAACGTGAACGCGCAGCCCTCTACCGACGTACCCACGATCAAGGCCAACCTGATTGCGCAACTCACCGCCCCCGTCCGCTGGACACAGTCGGTCGAAGCCATGACTGCCGATGGTGCTACCCTCTTCACCGAATGCGGCCCCGGCAAAGTGCTGCAAGGCCTGGTGAAGAAAATCGCGCCGAGCGTTGAGGTGGCGGGTATCTAAAAAAGGGAGTTTAACACAGAGGAACAGAGGTTTCACAGAGAAACAGAGTATTTCTTTTGTAGAAAATACCAACTCTGTTTCTCTGTGAAACCTCTGTTCCTCTGTGTTAAAAACCTTCCCCCCGTTATCGCTCGCCTGTGGCGAGTGACGACTATCTACAGGGCCTCCGGCCCGGTGGTAGTAGTGAACCTGATGATTACTTCTAACCAGTAAATAGGAATCATCGGGCCGGAGGCCCTACAGATAGTCGTCACTCGCCACAGGCGAGCGACAACGGCAATCAGCAACCTTTCACCGTGCGGCAGACCGCTCTTTCACTCATTCGCTAAACATCCGCATCCAGATAGGCCGGGAACTTGGCGCGGAAGGCTTGCAGATCGTCGAGCGAGAGGGTTTGCTGGTGGATGGCTTCGGAGTCATAGTGGCGGAAAAGAACGTCGCCTTTAAAGTCGATCAAGGCTGATCCGCCGCGGTATGGGTGCCCATTTCCGTCAGTGCCCACGCGGTTGACACCCGCCACGTAGCTCAGGTTCTCGATGGCACGGGCCTGTAGCAGCGTATCCCACGGTTGTTGCCGGGGAGCGGGCCAATTGGCTACATACAGTAGCAGATCGTAATCGAGCTGGTCGGGGGCGATCTGGCGGTTGCGGCTCCAGACCGGGAAACGCAGGTCGTAGCAGATCAGCGGACAGATACGCCACCCGCGCCACTCGCGCACCAGCCGCAACGTACCTGCCGAATAGGTCTTGTCTTCGCCTGCCATTCTAAAAAGATGCCGCTTATCGTAGGTGGCGAACTGCCCATCGGGCTCCATCCAGATCAGGCGATTGTAAAACGCCCGACCCGTCGGACCGCCGTTTTCCTGCACTACATAGCTGCCCGTTACCACCGCGTTGGTCTGCGCCGCCATCTGTTTCAACCACTTGAACGTGGTCAGGTTCATCGGCTCGGCCACGGCACGAGCATCCATCGTGAAGCCCGTTGTAAACATCTCGGGCAGCACAATCAGATCTGTCGGTTCGGGCAGGGTAAAGAGCTTCTCCTCCAGCATAGCCCGGTTGGCCACGGGGTCTTGCCAATGAAGGTCAGTTTGAAGGAGGGTGATGTTCATAAGGAGGAAAGGGAGGAGGGAGAAAAGGAGGAAGGAAGTCGCTTACGCAGGAGTAGCTACGCGTGCGTGAGCGACTTCCTTCCTCCTTTTCTCCCTCCTCCCTTTCCTCCTTTATTTTGGGAACCGCATTTTATACTCCACATCCACATTACCCCGCGTGATGTCGGCGAGGCGTTTTTTAAGGAGCTGGCGTTTCAGCGGCGACATGTAGTCGGTGAAGAGTTTACCTTCGATGTGGTCGTATTCGTGCTGAATGATCCGGGCGGCGGTGCCTTCGTACTCTTCTTCGTGCTCGTTCCAGTCGACGTCGAAATAGCGGATCACGATGAACTCGGGGCGGTACACGTCGTTGCGGATGCCGGGAATACTCAGGCAGCCTTCTTCAAACGCCCATTCGTCGCCATCTTCTTCCAGTATTTCGGCGTTGATAAACACCTTCTTGAAACCAACGAGCGTCGGGTCGATGTCTTCTTCCGACTCACCTTCGTTGAACGGCTGTCCATCCACGACGAACATCCGTACGCTCTGCCCGATCTGCGGAGCCGCCAGCCCCACACCCGACGCCGCATACATGGTTTCGAACATGTCGTCGCTCAGTTTTTTCACGTCGAGCGTACCTTTTTCAATGTCTTTGGCCTTCTTCCGCAATACCGGATCGCCGTAAGCTACAATTGGGAGAATCATGTTTGTCTAAGTTTCAAGTTTCAGGTTTCAGGTTTCAGGTGCTTCGCTAACTCACCATATCGTTGATCAGCAAAGTACCTGGAACCTGAAACCTGAAACTTGAAACTAATTTTTGCTTTCCATAAATGACTGAAGGATGATCGTGGCGCTCACCATGTCGATGTTGCCTTTCACCCGTCGGTCTTTCTTACTGGTGCCGCCCGCAATCATCGACTGCAAGGCCATGCGCGACGTAAACCGCTCATCGTGCTGGTAAACAGTCTGATCAGGAAACACCGCTTTCAATTTCTTAATCAGGCCGCGAACCGGTGCCGTTGTGTCGGTATCGGTCCCGTCGGTATTCGTTGGCCAGCCCACCACAAAGGCTTCGACAGGTTCGGCCGCTACGTAGGCTTTCAGCCGGTCGAACAGCGTATGGGTCGGCACCGTTTCCAGCGCCGTTGCGATGATCTGCATCGGGTCGGTCACAGCCAGCCCGGTCCGCTTGTTTCCGTAATCAATCGCCACGATTCGCGCCATAGTATCTGCAAAGGTACGAAAACCCGGCGTGTGGTTGGCTTATCGAATAGTACGCGGATTTCGGATTTCATTTGTAGCTAAGAAGTTGAAATGACCCTAACCAACTAAGGAGCAGCAGGAGGTAGCTATTTTTCTTATCTCATAGGTAAGGTAAGAATAACGAGTCCAGTCAGTGACGTACCTGACTAATCTTATTACTCTGTTTGGGTTAACTACGATAATCAATGGCAGTTCAATTCATGCATGTAATTTGGAGTTCAAAATATTATTGACATAATTTGTCCAAAAAAAGGCGTCCAAACAAGATGGACAAGACAATCGTTAGCCATAGCACATTCGGGGAGTGGATGCGACAGTGTCGCGAACAAGCTGGCTGGCCTCAGCGGAAGGTGGCGGCTCAGTTAGACATTGATACGAGCATTGTGGCCAAACTGGAAAAAGGGCAACGCCGGGCCACCCGACAGCAGGCCGAGCAACTAGCTGAATTGTTTGGTGAGCCATCTGAAGATGTACTAGTGCTCTACCTCTCAGACCGTGTAGCTTATGAGCTAGCCGACGAAGCCTGCTCCGACGCCGTCCTGCGGGCGGCTGAGGAAAAAATTAAGTACCTGCGGGCAAAAAACGCTAAGCAGGGCGAGTTGGAGTTTTGAAAAATTAAACCTGAAAACTAATGAACGAAACACTTAGACTTGCCTCTTTTTTCGCTGGAATCGGAGGGTTTGACCTAGGATTTGAGCGAGCAGGTATCGAAACCGTCTATCAGTGCGAGATAGACAAATTCTGTAACAATATCTTACATCACCACTGGCCAAACGTAAAGAAAGGTACAGATATAACCACTATTGACTATGCAGATGTCCCTAGAGCTGAAATATGGTGCGGAGGATTCCCATGCCAAGACTTATCGTTGGCGAGAGCAAGGTCTCGCGATGGGCTTAATGGGAAGCGATCTGGACTCTTTTACCGATTCGCTGACTTACTTAGCCGAGCTGTACCTCCCGTTGTCGTTCTCGAAAACGTACCAGGTCTACTCACTGCAAACGGAGGAAGAGATTTTAGAGTCGTCATTCAAACGTTGGCCGAACTCGGGTATGGTGTGGGATGGCGTGTGCTTAACAGCAGATATTTCGGAGTCCCCCAGTCGCGCCAGCGAGTCTACATTGTTGGATGTCATCGTAATCCAAGACGTACCGCTGAGATACTTTTTGAGCCCGAACGCGGCACGAGGCATCTTGAGAAGAGTCGAAAACCAGGGAAGGAAACTCTTTCCCCCTTTATGGAAAGCGTTGACCTTACTAGCCGAGAGGGAGTAGAATTGTTAACTGACCCACCTATTCCTCCTAAAATGGGATTCTGTCTAGCGGCAACGAGTGGTCGTCACACGGGTACAGATTGGAGCAGAACATATATCCCTTATAGAGATCGTGTACGTCGTCTCACGCCCGAAGAATGTGAAGGACTACAAGGTTTTCCTGTAGGGTGGACAATGCCTGATGGCTTATTTACAACTAAAGATGACATTGACAGTTTGCGATATCATGCTTTGGGAAATGCTGTTTCTGTTCCTGTGACCGAATGGCTCGCTCATAGAATAGTTAACACAATGGATATTGCTCCTATTGAGCATAGTTCAGAACTTAAGCTCGATTCAGATTTAGCATTAGCATAAATAAATCCATGTCCACCAAACTACCTGGCTTTTACATTGTACGGCTAATTCCAAGAAAGCGTGATGGTGCAAACCTCAGAGGCACCTTTATACCACCCACTGTTGATATTAGAGAGTATAATATTTCAGAGAGTCAGAGCCGGTATTACGACGAAACAGTATGGGCTCAGAGCCTGCCGGATGAATTTGTCTTAGACACTGGTCAACCTCCAAGAATACCGTTAGAGGATCTTCTTGAAAATGGCAGGTCTGCTTATGAACTCAAGCCTATTATAGGTGATATTCTTGTACTAGTTCACGGTTCTAGAAGTCCTAGCGGAGATGGCGACAAAGCTCGTAGAGGGCTGATTGGGCTAGCACAAGTTGAAGATGTTCATTTCTATGAGCATAAGCAATTAGATAAAATAGTAAATCCAAGTAGAGTTAGTCATAAGACATGGACAGAAACACGCGTTTCTATTAGAGCCAAAACACTTTTTGTAACGAAAGGCTTTTTAATAACGCCTGATACTTTAAAACAGTCAGTTTACTATGAGAAAAGTGGTTTGAAGTATCAAGAGTCGATGCTAGGAATTAGCTCCACATCTGCGTCAGGCAATATAAGTTCTCTTTTTTCAAACAATGATGAAGAAGAAAATGAGGAGAAGGTGAAAAACCTTCTTTCATTATTTAAACAATTCAATCCTGAATTGAAGGAGAAGCTATCGGGCACTTCAATACAACAATATGTTCCTGATGAACTTATTGAACCAGTACAACAATACAACTTCAATATAAAGACTCACCAAAGTTTAGTCCTCTCGACTATTCCTTCGCAAAAAATATATTTTGGCGCTCCTGGGTCAGGAAAGTCATGGAAGGCAAAGGAAGATACGGCAGGTATGATAGTCTTTCGTACCACGTTTCACCCGGATACCGACTACGGTAGCTTCGTAGGTACGTACAAGCCAACACTCGATCCCAAAGGGCAGATAGCCTACGCTTTTGTACCTCAGATTTTTACCAGAGCATACGTTGAATCTTGGAATCAACCTAACGTACCTGTTTGCCTCATCATCGATGAAATAAACCGGGGTAACTGCGCCCAGATTTTTGGTGATCTGTTTCAATTACTTGATCGTGACAGCACTACGGGCTATTCAACTTACCCACTCACTGCTGATACTGACTTATATGAGCATCTGGCTAAGAAGATTATTAACAAGGAGGCTTACATAGCACAAACGGGGGGGATCGATCAGCTGAAACTCCCCCCTAACATGTTGCTATACGCCACCATGAACACGTCGGATCAATCGCTGTTTCCGATGGACAGTGCCTTTAAACGGCGCTGGGAGTGGGAGTACGTTCCGATCAATTACACAGACGCGGGTAACATCAATATTCAAATTGGTGACAGGAAGTACAATTGGGGTACGTTCCTTGAAACCATTAATCCACTGATATATAAGTTAAAAGGTAGCGAAGACAAGCAACTAGGAAACCGGTTTGTCAACCCCGGCAATGGCATTATTTCGGAGAGTCAGTTCCGGTCAAAAGTGCTATTCTACCTCTGGAACGACGTCTGGCGCGACGAGCACGAGTCGGGCAATACCATCTTTCACGAAATGCTGGAGTCCGGTGATGTCATGCCCATCAACACCTACGGCGCGCTTTTTCAGGGAACAGCTGAAGAGCAAACAGCACGGCTACAACGGTTTATGGCGGCTAATGGCATAGCATTTACTTCAGATGACAATCCTGTTTGAGGAGTACCCCTACGAAACAACGTACCTGGCTACGCTGCTTCCTGAGCGGTACTACTGGCCCATTTCGCCAACCCATAGCAAAATTCCGTTTGTCGGCTACTGCCATGCCCAACAACAGGCAGTTGTCATCTTACCCAAAGTATTTCTCCATCAAGGGCATTTTTTGGGCGATTATTCGCCTGACGATCTGCGTCAGCTACCAGAGCGGCCAGATTTGAGGCAAAAGCTGAAGACCGAACAACGGCTCGACTTTCTGTTTACTATGTCGACATGGTTGTATTTAGCCATTCGTCAGTTTCAGCGGCTACACCCTGACAATGATATTACCGAAGCTACCGGCCTGCCTACCATCGTTGGTACCACCGACCAACAGGCAGCTACTGAACTAGACTGGGTATTGAGTTTGCTCCGGTTTTTCCGGGATAACCAATCGTTGCTTACGTTCCTGAAAAAGCGTAGCATGTCGCAGCGGGGCAAAACCGATTGGAACCGAACCGTGTCGAGGCAGTTACCTATCATCGACGCCAATGGACGACCTGTTTATATACGTACAGATACTAAGCAGCAAGCAGTCAATATTGATGAGGAATTGATTGTGTTGTTTCTAGTCGTACTGGAAGAGCTACAGAAGCGGTATTACCTGCGTATCAATTTACCCGATGTGTACCGGTTACCCACTGGCCCTGAACGCCGTACGTTACTTAACAATGGCTTACGCCGATTGCGTCAAATTAGATACAAATACTTCTCTGACCGGTTGCTTCAACTTTGGAACTTGCTTTGGGGCTACTTTTCGTATCAGGAACACGTAGCAAGTGGTCGGCAGCAGCCAGAGGTGACACTTGCTCGAGACTTCAACCGGGTCTTTGAGGATATGATTGATGGTTTGTTATCGGAGCGGTCAGCCCTCGACCGATTTAAGGTACAGAAAGACGGTAAAGAACTTGACCATATTTACGATTATCAGGATCTTCTGGCAACCGATCACATTTATTATATCGGCGACAGCAAGTATTACAAAGACACTACGAAATTAGGCCGAGAGTCGATTCATAAGCAGTATACCTACGCCAAGAATGTCATTCAGTACAATATCGACTTACTGAATAGAGATCAGCTAGCACATCCATTACGTTACCGCGATGACCTAACAGAAGGATATAACCCGACGCCCAACTTTTTCATAAGCGCCGTAGTCGACGACCAGCTCACATGGACTCAAGCAGGTTTGACCTTCAACGGAAGCATTGAGCCGCCCAACCAACATTTTAGCGATCGACTGTTCGACCGAGACACCCTGCTTTTACAGACTTACAACATTAATTTCTTGTATGTCTTATCGACCTACGTGTCCGATAACCGTACCGAGAAGCAGCAGTTTCAGGAACGTACCCGTCAGCTTTTCAGGACAAAGTTGACAAGCTACTTACAGGAACATTACAAATTTTATAAGGTGAAGCCTCAGACAGGTACATTAGAGGATTTTGTTACGCAGCATTTTAAAACCCTGCTCGGAAAAATGTACCGTCCCTCCGACTTTACAGACGCTCTCCTTATCGCCCTACCAAACAGCTTTTCGGATGCTTGGTTCGATCAGTTTGATACTATCGATGTAAAACGTTGGAACTTGTCAAGTGTAATCATCTGATTAAGGGCTTTCACGCTTTTACCAACTCGGTCGTTAGGTTCAGCGAATATTCCAGCGTGTTGCTATCATCGGCGGGAATTGGCTGACCTTCTTCGGCCAGTACTTCCAGACATCCTTCTATGGCATCTCGTGCCATCGCCATTGCCTCTTCAATGGTTTCACCGTAGGTAATGCAGCCTCGAATGGCGGGTACTTTGGCGGTGTATCCCCCCTCGGGTTCGGGTACCAGAATGACACGATATTGGAGCGTTTTCATAGGAATCGTTTATCTAACCGGTAAGGTCTAAAGCTACACAATCCGCAGCTTGGCGAAACTTAAGAGCAGTGTTTTTTCGCCCACTACGTCGAACTGGATGACGGCTTTGCGTTCGGTGCCGTTCACGTCGAGGGATTTCACGACGCCAAAGCCGAATTTCGAGTGTTCTACTTTCATCCCTTCGGCTAGTTCGGCTGTGTTGCTGGGGGCGAAGTCGGCGGAGGGCGTGTGGGTGACGGTGGGCTGCGGAACCTGCCGTTGCGCCGTTTTCTGGGCCAGCGACCGCACGAAGTTCATCGAACCGGCCGAGGGCATCTCGTCTTTACTACGCGAGGCATACGAATCGTCGCCCTTGAACCGGGGTTTGGGCGGCGTCACGGTCTTGCTCATCGTCAGGTAACCCTGGTCTACCTCCATCAGGAACCGGCTCGGTTCGCAAATCTTCAATCGACCGTAGTGGTAGCGCGATTCGGCGAAGGAGAACGTCAGGCGTTTTTCGGCACGGGTGATGGCTACGTAGAACAGGCGGCGTTCTTCTTCCAGATCGGCCCGGCTTTCGAGCATCATCTGGCTGGGAAACAGGTCTTCTTCCAACCCGACAATGTGTACGTTTTTGAACTCCAGCCCTTTGGCGGCGTGGATGGTCATCATCGTCACCCGGTCATTGTCGCCGTCTTCCTCTTTTTCGTCGGCGGTGGTCAGCAGCGATACCGTTTGCAGGAAGGCGCTGAGGTTCTTCTCCTCGTTGTCGGGATTATCGACATACTCTTTAATGGCGTTCAGCAACTCCTGGACGTTCTCGTAACGGGCCAGCCCTTCCACGGTCTTGTCTTCGTACAGCTCCTTCAGAATCCCCGACGTTTTGGCCACGTGCGCCGCCACTTCGTACGCATCCTTCTTGTCGATCAGCAGCGTATAGCTTTTGATCAGCTCCGCAAAGCCCTCAATGGCAATGGACGCCCGCCCGGTGATGTGGTAGGTAATGTTGCTGACTATCTCCCAGATAGGTACGTTCTTCTCCGAGGCCAGCACCGAAATTTTGGCCAGCGTGGTGTCGCCAATGCCGCGTTTGGGCAGGTTGATGATCCGCTTGAACGCCTCCTCGTCGGCCTGATTGACGGTGAAGCGCAGGTAAGCGATCAGATCCTTGATCTCTTTCCGCTGGTAGAACGAGAGGCCACCGATAATCCGGTACTTGATGCTCAGCTTGCGCAGGGCTTCCTCGAATGCCCGCGACTGGGCGTTGGTGCGGTACAGAATAGCGAAATCGTTGTTCCGCAGGCCGTCGCGCATTTTGGCTTCGAAAATGTTCGTCGCCACCAGCCGACCTTCCTCATTATCCGACGACGCTTTGATGACCTCGATCAGCGGACCGGTTTCGTTGTCGGTGAAGACGCGCTTTTCCAGCTGATTCCGGTTACGGGCAATGACTGAATTGGCCGCCTGCACGATGGTGTTGGTGCTGCGGTAGTTCTGCTCCAGCTTCACGATTTTCACCGTGTCTTTGCCGTAATCCTTCTGGAAGTTCAGGATGTTTTCGATGTTGGCCCCCCGGAACGCGTAGATACTCTGCGCATCATCGCCTACCACGCAGATGTTTTGATGCACCGCTGCCAGCTTGCGCGTGATGAGGTACTGCGACACGTTGGTATCCTGAAACTCATCGACCAGCACGTGCTGAAACTTGTGCTGGTACTTGTGCAGAATGTCCAGATGGTCGCGGAAGAGGACGTTGGTGTTGAACAGCAGATCGTCGAAATCCATGGCGTTGGCCTGGAAACAGCGCGTGCTGTAGACCTTGTAGATCGCCCCTACCTCCGGCATCTTCGCCGAGGCATCATCGGCCTGGATGATGGCGTTGTTCATGTATTCGTCGGCACCAACGAGGCGGTTTTTCGCGCTCGATATGCGGTTGAACACGGCATTGGCGCGGTACTGCTTATCGTCGAGGCCCCGTTCCCGAATAATAGAGCGGAGCAGCGATTTCGAATCGTCGGTGTCGTAGATCGAGAAGTTACTGGTGTAGCCCAGCGCTTTGGCTTCGATGCGCAGGATTTTGGCAAACACGGAGTGGAACGTACCCATCCAGATGTTACGCGCCTCGTTACCAATCACTTTCTCGATCCGGTGACGCATTTCGCCGGCGGCCTTGTTCGTAAAGGTCAGCGACAGAATGCGGAATGGATCAACGCCCTTGTCGATCAGGTGCGCAATGCGGTACGTGAGCACGCGCGTTTTGCCCGAACCGGCGCCGGCGATGATCATCATCGGGCCGTCGCCGTGGGTTACGGCTTCGCGTTGCGGGTCGTTCAGACCAGCTATATAGTCAATCATGAAAAGACGATGGATTGCCATGTTTAGACATGGCTACTTCAACTACACTTCTTTGGCTGAACTGCTTTGTGCTTTAGCGTATTGCTGACGCTGAGCCCTTCGACCGCAATACGCTAAAGCACAAAACCCAGCTATAGATAACAATCAAATTTACGTAAAAATTTGGGGGCGGGCTAACAAAGTGGCCTACGCGGGGTTTAGCCTAGTAAATAACTAGACAACTTAACAGCGTTATGGAAAATCAGGATAAACAGGATGAGATCCGGGCCAAGCAGGCTATCAGTCCCGCCGGTCTGGGCGATCAGTCAGCCGAAGGCAACAGTGGTGTCGGTGCTGAGATAGATGCCCCCGAGCTACCTGCCAACGAGATGGAGGATACGTATATGAACGGTGATGAACCCGCCGAGAACGTACCCATGACACACCCCAACCGCAACGAGGGTGGAAAACCAGATATTGATAAACCAGCGTATAGCTAAACGCAAAAAGGGCCTCTGCAGCAGTGCAGAGGCCCTTTTTGTAGTGCGTTAGGTACGTAGTGCGCATTGCTCCGTTGTCGCTTGCCTGTGGCGAGTGACAACTATCGACAGAGCCTCTGGCCCGGGCGCTCCGTTTTACTGTTGTTTAGCTATACATTGGTTTCATTAGCTACCAACGGGCCAGAGGCCCTATGGCTAGTCGTCACTCGCCACAGGCAAGCGACAACGGGATGGGACGTAGCAACGTACCCAGCTTCCTTACCGTTTCGGGCCGATTGCGTCGTAGATCACGACTTTTTCCCAGAGGTGCGCATAGTTGTTCCGGAAATCGTCGTGGATCGGGTGTTTCTGGTACACTTCCTCGTCGGCGGCGCTGTCGAACAGGCAGAGCCACGAATAGGTATAGCTCCGTTCGATCACGGCCCGGTTGGTGGCGGCGGGCTCACCAATGTGCACCATTTTGATGGTCGGCACCTTAGCCAGCATGTTTAGCCCTTCCAGCAATTTGGCTTTGTCGGCGGCGTTACCGGGGTTTTTCAGGTAGAAAAGTACGTGATGGACGAATGTTTCTTTCGGTGCGCTCATGGGCAGGTTTGCAGCGACGCCCACAGCGACACTGCTTTTTAGCGTGGTTTTAATGAATGTTCTTCGCGATTGACTCATGGTTGATTCTGGATTCGTGTACAAAATAACAAACCTTAATCCGTTTACTGTCACAAGACTCAACCCTTCCGCCCTTCGCCCTGTTTTTTGTACCTTTGCGGTATGCTTGAACAACTTGAATCGATCAGCGAACGCTTTAACGAAGTGGCCCAGCAAATTGTGCAGCCTGAGGTGTCTGCGGACCCCAAGCGCTTCATGAAGCTGAGCAAGGAATATAAGGAGCTTGACAAAATCGTGCAGCAGTACCGGATTTACCAGCAAACGCTGGCCGAGATCGAGAATGCGCGCGAAGTCATTTCTACTGAAAAAGACGAAGAGTTTCGCGATATGGCCAAAGCCGAACTCGACGAACTCGTGCCCCGCCGGGAGGAACTGGAGGAACTACTAAAAGAAATGCTGATTCCGAAAGACCCCAACGACAGCCGGAACATCATTCTGGAGGTACGCGGCGGCACCGGTGGCGACGAAGCGGCCATTTTTGCGGGCGATATCTTCCGTATGTATCAGCGCTTCTGCGAGAAAATGGGCTGGAAAATGACTCTCGTCGACTTCACCGAAGGTTCCTCAGGCGGCTACAAAGAGATTATTACCGAGATTGAAGGGGAAGACGTTTATGGCAAGATGAAGTTCGAGTCGGGCGTTCACCGGGTGCAGCGCGTACCCGCCACCGAAACGCAGGGCCGCATTCACACCTCGGCAGCCAGCGTGGCCGTACTGCCCGAAGCCGAAGAGGTCGACGTGGAGATCAACATGAACGACATTCGGAAAGATACGTTCTGTTCGTCGGGTGCGGGTGGTCAGTCGGTAAACACGACGTATTCGGCCGTGCGGCTGACTCACCTTCCTACGGGCCTCGTGGTGCAGTGCCAGGACGAACGCTCGCAGCTGAAGAACTTCGACAAAGCGCTGACCGTACTGCGTTCACGCCTGTACGAGATCAAACTTCAGGCGCATAACGACGCCATTGCTTCGCAACGTAAAACGATGGTGGGCAGCGGCGACCGGTCGGATAAGATACGTACCTACAACTACCCCCAAAGCCGCGTCACTGATCACCGCATCGGCCTGACGGTCTATAACCTCCCCGCCGTGATGGAAGGCGACATCGGTCAGTTTATCGAGCAGCTCCGCATCGCCGAGAACGCCGAACGATTGAAAGAAGGCACGAGCGCGTAGGGTTTAGTTTACCGTTCAGGGTGTAAAGTCCAAAGGGCTTCGCTTACCCACAAATGGTGGACGAGCGAAGCCCTTTGGACTTTACACCTTGAACGTTACTCCATTTCCATCCAGTCATTCAGCACATTGAAGGGCTTTAGGTGCAGCCATACCGTGGCTAAGCTACAAACCTGAACCTGCTCATCGATCCGAAAATCACCGGCCGAAGGGGTAATAACTAGCAATGGAATGGCGCCCAGATCCCGGCTTGCGATGTAGTTACCACGGCTCAGGGTTGGCGCATTGGTGTACTTGATTTCAAGGCCAACAACCGGTTTGTTACCCCGAAACAGCACTAAATCCAGTTCTGAACCGTCGGCTGTTCGATAAAAGTAAAACTGTGTATCATACCTCAACCCGGCGATCAATTGCTGGATGACGTACCCCTCCCACGAACTACCCAGGTACAGGCTCCCCGTTAATACCTCTGTGGAGCCTATGGCGGCCAGCGCATGAAACATCCCACTATCCCGCAAGTACAGTTTGGGCGATTTTACCAGGCGCTTGCCAATGTTCACGTAGTAAGGAGCCAGTCGCCGAATCAGAAAAGCATCTTCCAGAAAATCAAGATAATGCTGAATGGTTGGCACGCTCAACCCGAGCGAACGGGCCAATTCGGAGGCATTTACCTGATTGGCATGAACACTCACCAGCATCGACATCAGGGTACGTATCCGGGCAGGTTGCGCACCTAAGCCTAAACCGGGCAGGTCTCGCTCCACATAGGTTTGAATAAAATCATTCATCCGCCGATTAGCCTGTCTGTCGCTGCTCGCTAACAGCATATCGGGGTAACCACCACGTAGCCAGTGTTGCTGATAAGGCACTTGCTGATTCACCTCCTGCCAGCTTAATGGCTGAAGTTCCAAATAAGCGACACGGCCAGCCAGCGACTCTGAACTTTGTTGCAGAAGTTTTGGCGAAGCCGAGCCCAGCAACATGAAACGTCCCGGCACCCGATGTCGATCGATCAGCGATCGTAACAACGGGAACAACTCAGGCATTCGCTGAATCTCATCAAGAATGATCAGTTTATCTCGACGTTCAGACAAGTATAGTTCAGGGTCTTGCAGCCGATTAAGGTCCTGATGCGACTCGAGATCTAGATAGATTGGCGGTGCAGGCAGTTGATTCGCCAGTGATTGGACTAATGTTGTTTTACCAACCTGACGCGGACCAACCAGCGCTACCGCTGGCCTATCCTGTATTAGCTCGAGCAATTCAGATGTAATAGAGCGGTTAAACATAATACCGTAAATTTAAATTAAAACTTTAAAATTGCGGTATTTTATCCTAACGCTTAAGTTAAAGGTCCACTCGTTTAAGGTTTCGTTTGCAAAAAAAGCCTCCCGGTAGTCGGAAGGCTTTTGTGCTAGGTACGTTACCCCTACAACGTTGCCGACAGGCGGGCGAAGAGGAAACGGCCGTTATAGCCGCCCTGATTCGATGGGTACAGGAAACGGCCCCGGTTCGAGAGGTCACGACCCGAGTTGTAGTCGAGTGAACCGACCGCGTTGCGGGGGTCGATGTAAATCTGATCGGGGTACACGTCGAATACGTTATTGGCACCCACTTGCAGGTTCAGCAGCTTGGTCAGTTTGTAGCCGATGGTGATGTCGGAAATCCAGATGGGGCTGAACGTTTGGTCGAGCAGGGCGTGACCAGCCGCGTCGCGGGCAAACTGCGTGTTCCAGTACGTACCTGTGGCGGCGTTGATCGTGTACGGATCAGCCGTGGTCAGGTTGGTCACTTCACCGAAGCGAACCGTGCGGAACGAGATGTCGAACTTGTTGATGGTGTAGGCGGCGCTCAGGTTGAACTTGCTGCGGGGCAGACCCGTTTCCAGCAACGCCACCTGCGACCGGTCGAAAAACAGCGTGCGGGGCCAGTTATCGGGGTTACCACCACGGGCTTCGTTATTCGCCGTACTGTTCAAAAACGCCGACGGGTTGATTGACGTCACCTTCGTCTGGTTGAAGTTCACCGCGCCTGATAACGTTAACCGGCCTTTGCCCAGGTTAAGCCGCTCCGTGGCCACAATATCAAGCCCTTTGGTCTGCGTGTTAGCGGCATTGGCGAAGAAGCGAACACCGTTCACGCCCGGATAATCAGTTGTTGCAAACCCCAGTAAGGTGCGGCTAAACTGGCCCGAGTACAGAATGCGATCTTTGATATCGATCAGGTACGCATCAACCGTGATGGTGAAATTACGGCCAATACGGCTTGTAGCCCCTAACGTGTAGTTCACCGACGTTTCGGGCTTCAAGGCGTCGACGCCGATCACGGTCCGGGCAATGGGGCTGTCGTTATTGACCGTCAGCGTATTGTTCGGCAATCCGTTGATAAACTGCGTACTGGTGTTGTTGAAATACCGCTGTTGCAGGCTCGGCGCCCGGAAGCCCGTGCTGATAGCCCCCCGCAGACTGAAGAACTCAGCAAACTGATACCGCGTGGCCAGTTTACCCGTCACCTTCGATCCGAAATCAGAGTAGTTTTCATATCGTCCCGCCAGGTCGACCAACCACTTGCTGGTTATCTCCGATTCCACGTCGGCGTAAAGGCTGATGTTATGTCGCGACTTATCCAGTTCGTTATCAGGCTGGTAACCAGGAAACACCTGCGCACCCGGTGCGGCAGCGGTTGTACCCGATGATGGGCCACCAATGACGATCGGTGCCAGCGGCAGGGCCTTCGATGCGCCTGAATAAGACGTTGCTTCGCCAGCCACAATCTGGTATTCATCGCGGCGGTATTCGGCCCCAAACGCCAGGTTGATGGAGTTGAACCCGAGGGCTTTCGTGAAGAGCTGCGAGAAATCGAGGTTGGTCGTGCTCTGGTTGAATTTCAACGTACCTGCGTAGAAATTGGTCTGCTGCGTTGGGCTACTTGGCAAGGTGGCATTGCCCGAATTCTCGACATCGAACCGGATGGTGTTGCGGCCATACACACTGCTCAAATCCACGTTGAACCCGAGCAGTTTGGTCTTATAGCCAGCCAGCAGCGACTGATCATCCAGCGTCGCTCTGATGGCTGGCAGGAAGCCGTCGGGATACAGGAGCGTGCCATCGTCGGAGGCTAACGGCTGCTGATTCCGCGATACCGGAATCCGGTTGTTGCCGTAGCCTGTTCCCGTCCGGTGTGTCACCCCCGCCGAGAAATACACTTCCGATTTTGTGCTAACCGGTAGTGATCCGTTCAGAAACACGCCGTAGTTCCGCGCCGATGAGTTACCCACCACCATGTTCTGGCGGTTGTACCGGCGCTGGTCGATCACTGTCTGGTCGGCAGCCAGCAACGCAGGGCGGTTGGCCACTGGCACCAGCGTTGTGGCCGGGAAACCACCCGACGCACCCAGATAGATCGTAGGCGTATTGTCTTCGGCCGACCGGTTGGTCCGCTCGCGGTCAACAATCTGGCCCGAGATCGTCATGGAACCCCGCTGGCCCAGCCGGAACCCTTTCGAAATATCGAACTGGAAGGTCTTTCCGTCGCGGAGGGTCTGGCTTTTGTCAATGGTGCCGCCGCCCAGTAGGGGCGCTTTGTAGTTCATGGTCGAGAAACTGCCGCCGGTCATCAGCGAAGCCGTCAGCCCTTCGTAGTTCTTTTTCAAGACTACGTTGATCACGCCCGCAATGGCGTCTGAGCCGTATTGAGCCGCTGCGCCATCGCGCAGTACCTCAACGCGCTCTACGGCCGCCACCGGAATTACGTTCATATCGGTACCCACCGAGCCCCGGCCCACCGAACCATTGATGTTGATCAGGGCCGTGTTGTGCCGCCGCTTCCCGTTTACCAGCACCAGCGTCTGATCAGGGCCAAGCCCCCGCAGCGATGCCGGGTCAATATGGTCGGTGCCGTCGGTAACGGTTTGCCGGTTCGAGTTGAATGAGGGTGCCACGAAGTTCAGAATCTGACTCACGTCGACCTGCGCGTAGCTCCGCATCTCTTTTGTCGTGATCACATCGACGGGCACTGCACTCTGAATATTGGTCCGGGCCGTAGCTGCCCGCGAGCCAATTACGACCAACTCGCTCAGGCTCGACTGGCTTTCCTGTAGTTTGGTGGTCAGGGTCACTTCGCCGGTAGCGGGCACCGTTACCGGAACCGTAGTGCTCGTGTATCCCACAAAGCTGATCACGAGCTGGTAGCTGCCCGGAGTAAGCCTGAGCACATAGTTGCCGTCGCCATCGGCGCTGGTGCCAATCTGAGTTCCCCGGGCCACCACACTTGCGCCGGGAATGCCGTTTCCAGAGCCCGCGTCTACTACTTTACCGCGCACGGTTTGCGCAAATGCAGCGCTGATTGTCAGCAGAATACAGACCGCCAGGTTAATGAAATAATGTTTCTTGTAGTACTTATGCATAGGTGAACATTTGTTTGTTAACCTACAAATTAAAATAATATATGCCTAAGTACAAATTATAGCATATAAAATTCCGCAATACAAAAACATGACGAAATCATTATATTTCATAGACTACCTGTCTTTCCGCCGTCTACAGGTACGTTGATACCCGAGATTGAGGCCGCAGCTGGGGTGCATAGAAAGGCCGCAGCAGCGGCTACCTCTTCGGCCGTAGCGAAGCGGCCAACCGGGATTTCGCGCTCCATCTGATCGGCTACCTCGGCGGTGGTTTTGCCCGATGCGGTTGCCCGCATGGCCAGTACAGCATCCAGACGGGCGGTGCGCGTGTAGCCGGGCAGTACGTTGTTGACCGTAATGCCCCAGGGGCCCAACTCCAGCGACAGCGTTTTGGCCCACTGCGCTACTGCCCCGCGAATGGTGTTCGACACGCCCAGCCCCACGATCGGCTGTTTCACCGACGTGCTGATGATATTGACGATCCGTCCGTAACCGGCCTCGCGCATGCCCGGTGCCAATAGTTGTACCAACGTCTGGTTGTTGATCAGGTGATTATGAAACGTCTGCACAAACGCCTCGTCAGTCGCTTCAATCAACGGACCGCCCGCCGGGCCGCCTGTGTTGTTGATAAGTATGTGGATAACTGGCTGCGTCGTTAACAACTCCGTCAGCGCGGCTTTTACACTCCCCGATCGACCGAAATCAGCCACGGCAATGTGATGTTGCTGGCCCTTGCGGGTATCGAGCGTCTTTTTCACGGTTTGCAACGTATCGGCGTTGCGGGCCATCAGTATAACGTTGGCACCGAGCAGGGCCAGTTCAACGGCGGTGGCGCGGCCAATGCCCTGCGAACTACCACACACGAGGGCCGTTTTTTGAGTCAGGTCTAGATTCATGCGGGTAAAGTTAACGTACCCGGCCACGTACCTGAAAAACCTTTATGTCCTCCTGAGCGTATATCTAGCTAAAACCATCACACAACATGAAACTTCTGTTTGTATTCAGCGTCTGCCTTTGCCTGGCCATCAGTTTATCGGGCAGTTACCTGGCGCATCATAACGCCGTTAAACTTCCTGCTATAACCGTAGCCGCAGCACCCAGCCACGCCGCCTTCGATAAGCTGTTGAAAGCCCGCGTAAACGGTTCGGGTATGGTCGACTATAAAGGCTTCATCAAAGACAAGGCCGATCTGAAAGCCTATACCGACATGCTGGGCAAGAACGCGCCGTCTGATAGCTGGAGCAAAGACGACCAACTGGCCTACTGGATCAATGCCTACAATGCCTTCACGATCCAACTCATCATGGATCATTACCCCGTGAAGAGCATCAAAGACATTGGCTCGAAGATCAAGATTCCGTTTGTCAACACACCCTGGGATATCAAATTCATTAAGATCGGCGGCGAGACATACGATCTGAATAACATCGAACACGGCATCATCCGCAAGAAATTCTCGGAGCCACGGATCCACTTCGCGCTGGTGTGCGCGGCTAAATCGTGCCCCCGACTACGGAACGAAGCGTTCGACGGCAAAAAGCTGGATGCGCAACTTGAAGACCAGGGCGTTGATTTCCTGAATAATCCGGCGAAGAATTCGATCACAGCCAAGCAGGCCAGCCTGTCGAAGATCCTGGATTGGTACGGCGGTGATTTCAAGAGCATGAAAGGCCAGTCGGTGAAAGATGTGGTGAACCAGTTCTCGAAAACCAAGATCACCGACGCGACCAAAATCTCGTATCAGACCTACAACTGGGATTTGAACGAGCAGTAGGTGCTTTCACGCATTTGATTGAAAAAAGCCGTGGAGAATAGCTCCCACGGCTTTTTTTATGATGTAAGTGTCACCCTGAGCCCGCACGCGAAGCAATACACACAAGCGCGAACAAACCATACATCCACTTATTCACGCACGCTACTTCCACTTCAGCGTGTTCAGCAACTGCATCATGTCGGCACGGACGTACTGAATGACCGGGGCCAGCGAATCGTTGGCGGTGGCGGTGTTGAAATAGAGGGCGCCCCGCAGAAAATGGCGCGTACTGTCGGTGGTGACAAACTGAAACTGGCTGGGCACTTCGCCTTCGAGGGTGATCAGGCTGGCGGCCAGTCCGTTTTTCAGGCGTACCTGCTTCTGTTCAATCATCGACGCTTTCACGTTGTGTTTGGCAGTCAGCTTATAGGCGTCGGCGAGCAGACCACGTAGCCGGTTCACATCGTTCATTACCGGTTTGTAGGTGATCTGCACGGTGGCTTTCAGCGTTGGGTAATACACGAAAATCCAGTGTGGCTCTGCGTTTTTGAACGTGTCGGGCAGCACCCGGGCCATGCGATTCACGTCAAACTGGTACGGATGACCCGGCGGGCTGGCTACATAGGCGGCGGCAGGCAGGTCAATGCGGGGATAACCTTTCGGCTTAGGCACGTAGTTGGCCTGATCGGATGACGATGTGCAGGCGGCAAGCGTGACGGTAGCCACCAGAAAGAAGCTGACGCAAAGTCGGTGTGGTATCATGTTTTGACTAACGAATACGGAGGCCGGTTCGTTGTTTCGGGCACAAGAATAGTATCTTTCTGCATAACCGGATCAATAACCCGTCAGCGAATAGCCAGTAACCTGTCATCGCCTCCTATAACCAGTCGTCCGAATGTGGGCAACGTACCCCAGCCTGCCGACGTATCTTTCCTTACCGACCTTACTAACTGACAAACGACGTTATCGCTATGATGCCAGTCATCGACACCCGTGGATTGACGCAATACTACGGAAGCACCCAGGTTTTAAAAGGTATTGATCTTTCTGTGGCACCGGGGCAGGTAGTGGGGTATATCGGCCCCAACGGCGCCGGCAAATCAACGACCATCAAAACGCTGATTGGCCTCCTGCCCGATTTTAAAGGCGACGTGTCTGTACTTGGGTTCGACCTGCGTACCCAGGTGATGGACATCAAACGCCGCATTGGGTACGTACCTGAAAACGCCGCCCTCTACGACCTGCTGACGCCGATGGAATACCTCCGCTTTGTGGGGCAACTGTACGAACTGGATCAGGTTACCGTCGATAAAAAGGCCCTTGACCTCCTGCGCCTGTTCAGTCTGGAAAGCCAGGCCAACGACCGCATGACGACCTTCTCGAAAGGAATGCGCCAGAAAGTGCTGCTCATTTCAGGGCTCCTGCACAACCCCGACCTGATCTTCCTCGACGAACCCCTGTCGGGCCTTGATGCCAACGCGGTCGTACTGGTGAAGCAGATCATCCGCCAACTGGCCGACTCGGGCAAAACAGTCTTCTACAGCTCACACATTATGGATGTGGTCGAGAAAATTTCGGATCGAATCATCATCATCAACGCCGGTGAAATCATTGCCGACGGATCCTTTGCGGAGTTGCAGGCCCAACGCGAAACGGGCGGTTCGCTCGAGCAGCTGTTCGGCCAACTTACCGGCACCGGGGGGCAGGACGCCACTGCCGAAGAATTCATTCAAACGCTGAACTTGTAAGCTTAGGGCGAGGGGCCTGTGGTGGCTCACCCAAGCCCCTAGCCCTAAGCCCCCTGCCCCAAGCCGCTTGCCCATGACATCACCTACGTTACTCATCACCGACCGGCTGCCGTTTTTGTGGCGGTTGCTGGGCGTGAATTATACGCAGCTACGGGCCATTCTGTCTGTTAAGCTGCAACTCGACAACCGGCGCCCCGCCGCGTTTAGTCAGTGGAAAAAGGCGAGCGAAACCAACAACTCGTACTGGATCTCACTGGCGGTCTACGCCCTGTTTGGCTCCGTATTCGCGCTTTTCCTGAGCATGAGCCCGGCAGGCATGATCATTAAACCGGCCACGTTATTCTTCGGCTATGTCCTGATCATCTGTACCATGTCGCTCATCAGCGATTTCTCATCGGTGGTACTCGACTCGTCCGACAATCAGATCATGCTGTTTCGGCCCATTGATAGCCGAACCATGCTCACTGCCCGGATCGTGCACATCATCAGCTATCTATTCACGATTGCCCTGGCCGTAGGATCGGTTGGTTCGTTGATTCTTGGCTACCGGTTTGGCGCGTCGATCGGGTTTATGACGCTCGTGTTATGCCTGCTGATGGCTATTCTGGCCGTTTTCCTGACCAACGTCCTTTACCTGCTGCTGATGCAGTTTGTCAGCAGCGAACGGCTACGCGAGGTGATCAACTACGTGCAGATCGGGATGGGCATTTTCTTTTATGGTGGCTACCAGATACTTCCCCGCCTGCTGAATAGCGACGGTATGATGGATGCTCGCCCTTTTGTCTGGGAACTGTGGCATTACGCGATTCCGCCCCTATGGAGCGCCGCCAGCCTCGACTTGGTCATTAACCGCCAGGCCGATATCCATCATTTTGTAGCACTTGGGCTGGCTTTTACAGTGCCTTTTCTGGGCCTTTATATCATGACCAATGTGCTGTCTACTGTTTTTAGCAGCAAACTGGCCAGTCTGGATCAGGAAGAACGTACCCAGCCAGAAATGGGCAGTACAACAGCGTCGCCGACCGGCACTCCTCCGCTTTCATTGGCCAGCAGAATGGCCAACTGGTTTACCAGCAACCCGCTTGAACGGGCCGGCTTCACCTTTGTCTGGTTCATCTCAGGGCGGGACCGGAAATTCAAGCTACGTACCTATCCCGGTCTGGGTTTCGGGCTGGCCTACGCCGTGATCATGAGCCTGAACTACCAGTCTACCGTGAAAGGAACGGGCGGCTTTTTCCTGTTTATTCTCTACTTTGGTGGTATCTACATCATGACCGCGCTGCTGCAAATTTCCGTCTCCGATAACTACAAAGCGGCCTGGATTTATGAATCGTCGCCCATGACTCAGCCAGGGCCGTTGTTGGCAGGTGGCCTGAAAGCACTGACCGTCAAACTCATGACGCCGTATTTCATGTTGCTGGCTGGCTACGTACTTTATTTAAAAGGACCAACCGTGCTCCCCGACATCCTGCTGGCCTACGTTAATTCGCTGGTTATGCTGCTGATCACGGCCGTTATGGGCAAGCGCCATTTACCTTTCTCCATGGCGCAGGATGTGGTTCGGAACAGCGCGACTACCCGCAGCTTCCTCAGCATGTTCATCATTGGGCTCATTGGCGTCGCACACTGGGGACTTACCTACATTCCTTACGGTCAATGGATCGCCTTGCCTCTTATGCTGGGTGTAGCCTTTGTCCTTTTCCGCTCATACTGGCAAACCACCTGGAGCGAGATAGAGAACTGAGCGCGGACCGGAGGCTGGCGCTGCGGGGTATCCTCGCGCCAGCTTCCGGTCCGCGCTCAGTTCTTCAAACTCTCGATAACGATCTCTTCGAAGCCGGGGAGCGTCTTGTAGGCGTATGTCGCGCGCCAGGGTGTGTCTTTGTAGTCATACGAGACTTCCAGAAACGGCTTTTGGCCGGTACCCCCGGTATCATCGGCGCGGGTGTTGATGCGTACGGGAATAGCTTCGTGGTACTTGAAATAGTTCGGGTGTGTCAGGTAGCCAAGCGGTGTGGTGTCCCACGGTACGAAGCCATCAACGCCAAATACCTTTTTGTTCAGCAGTTGCCACGGCCGCAGCGTTTTGCTCAGCCATTTGTCGCCTTCAGAACCACGCGCCAGAAAAGCAAGGTCCGTGCGCCCCAGAAACGTGTAAACGCTACACTCATAGCCCGACAGCACCACCTTCACACCGGCATCGAACAGCACCCGAAAGGCTTCCGGGTCCATCTCGAAGTTATAATCGCCCACGGTTACCAGCTCCAGGCCGGGCCGAAACGGCAAGCCGGGGGTTCGTCCCGCGCAGACCACCACTTCTTCGATCTGTCTGGCCAGTTCAGGATGATTTTTTAGTACCGTGGCCACGTTGGTCATCGGGCCAATAGCCAGAATGGGCATCCGTTCGTTGCGAAGCGCCGCCGCCATAGCCCGGCTGGCGTCTGTTTCCCGGCCAATGTCGTGGAGCGTGTCGGACCCCCGATATACCGGAATTGCACGGCCCGTTTTGTTGTACCAGCCCAGCAGTTTCTGCGTTACGCTGTAGCCATAGTCTGCGTAGGTAACCGTGCTGATGCCCACCAGTTGTACTTTGTCGGCATGGCGCAGGGCCATCATCAGCGTAAGGGCATCGTCAACTTCGCGGGCGCCCTGCTTGTCGGGCATGCCAACCATGATATCGGTATCGAGCCAGATTCGGCGGGGTCTCGTAACTGGTTTTCTGGTTGATTGTGGTACCGGCTTCTGCTTGGTACCGATGGTAATCTGCCCGTTCGCCCAAAAGGGGAGGGCCAGCAACGTACCCAGGAGGAGTAGCTGCTTAACTTTATTTGCTATCATTTCAGTCAATCGTATGGCCTTAAGGCCCTGATTATATAGGCAATGCAACGTGCCTGGTCAATTACCCATGACCATCGCCGCTGCCTGCTGCATCAACTGGGCCTTTTCCTCAAGCGACAGACTCAGTGGAAGCTGGGCAATCCCAATAAGCCGCCGCAGTATTTCGATGCCTGTAAACTGCCGTACTAACTGCTCATCAAAAGCGCCGTGCCGAACGTACCCAGCCTGAACCTGCTGGTGAATAGCCTGGGGCTGTTGGGCCAGGTGCAGGTGCGCCAGCATAACACCCAGATCAAATTCGGCGGGACCATAAAAACAGAATTCGGGATCGATCACTTTCACCCCGGCTTTGGTCCGCAGCCAGCTTCCCGGATAATAATCGCCGTGCAGCAGTGTGACCGGTCTACCAAGCTGATCACCTACATACAGGTCGCCCAGGGCATGGGCGGCGTTGGCAAGGGCCGCCTGCTTATACGGAGCCGCCAGCGTTTGCAGACCCGGCTGGATGGTATCGAGGTCTACTCCATTATCAGCTACAAATGGATAAATAAAAATATGTTCGTGATTCAATACTCGCATGGCCTGGTTGGCGAACGCAGGATTTGGCCGGTCAGTAAGAAATTGATTGTGTAGTAGAGCGAGGTACGTAATTAGCGGTATTACTTCCTCTGCTTCTATCGAGTGACTAGTCTGATAGCAGGTCAAAAAGTCGGACGATTCGCCCAGGTCTTCGAGAACGAGCAGTTTTTCATCTTCGTCAACGCCCAGAATAGCAGGCATATAGCCTCTTAATTCTGGATTGCCGGCGATTTCGCGGTAAAAAAGCCCTTCCATAACAGCCCGTTCAGCAGGTGCAGGAATAGATGGGTATTTTTCGACATATCCACGGGCTTGCTTTACAATGAGCGACCGGCTGTTGGTACGTACCCGAAGTGTATAGTTCATATTACCCTCGCCAGGCTTGCCTAGGCTACGAATGGGCTCATCGTCGCATATCCATCCTTTTCGGGCCAGATATGATTGTAACCCTATCGGGTCTTGCTCGTCTAAATGCATAAGTGCGTTCGTGATTTAATATACAATAGTACAGACTGGCCAACGGCTGGCATACTGATCGGGTAAACGGCCAGCATTCGTTGATTCGTTAAAACCTCAACTAAACTACCTACGGGTAGCTATTTGCCATGGATGTAAAAACGGTTCACGAAATAAACATATGTCCCATTTCGTCTATATATCAGGTATATTCCCTATTTATAGATAGAAAAGGCACGACTGTTGCAGCGCCTAGCAACAGTAGCGTCTTGTTACTAGTCGGTAACCTTGTATAAATTGCTTACTTTTTGAGGAAACCCATCAGCTCACAGTTCGATTGATTTCCTTACTCCGTTTCAATAAGAAATTCTGTGCTGCCAACTATTGCCCGTCATACACTACTTAGTTTTTTATGCCTGCTACCCGTGCTGGCATTCACTCAACGTTTACCTGCTCTTCCAACAGAAATAAACTTTGGTGGTACAACTGTGTATATCAATGCACAGGGACAACAACGGCTTCAGCAGGAGATCACCAGTCTCTACGCCGACCGGTCGACCCTACGCAATGCTATAGAACAATTGCAGTACATTGAGTCGGTGCTGGGCCCCATGCTCGAAGAACGAGCGGTGCCGGCCGATTTTCGGTACGCCTGCCTGCCCATTAACCTGTCGAACGGCACGTATTGGGGATTAGACGCCCGCAAAGCCAGCTGGTTGAACCTGCGGGTCGATAACAGCATCGACGAGCGTCTCAATGTGGCTTCATCCTCAGAGGCCGTTCTGGGCGAACTGGCAGCCCTCCATACCAAATCGCCAAACTGGATGCGGGTGCTGCTGAATTTTGCCGCCGGGCAACGGTCAACCGAATCAGGCGACCCAACGCTGCCAAACGACCAGGTGCAGTTAACCGCCGACAGCCCGGCGCTGGTTTGGGCTACCCTGGCCCGAAAGGTCGTTTTTGAATACGAAATTCCCTTATTGCGCCCCAATGCCAACCCTTTTCTGCTGTATGATTACCGACAGGGCAAAGGCAAAACCCTGGTCACCATTGCCCGTGAACTGGGCATCGACCAGCCACGCTTTATGCCATTCAATGAGTGGTTACGCGTGCGGGTAATCCCAACCGATAAAGCCTATCCGGTGCTGATCCGGCTAACCTCAACGGAGTACCTGACCGTGAAAGGACAGGTCAACTCAACGGTGCAGCTTGGCCAGCCCTCGCAACCGGGCGCCCGGCGCGACCTGGGTTTCCCGGTATTGCGCAAGCTGCCAACCGCCACCTCGAAAGACCCGATCACCCGCGCCTCGGCCGTTTTCTACGAAATCAATGACCGGAAAGGTATTCAGGCCCAACCCTGCGATAACGTGATCACCCTGGCGTATTACGGCGACGTGTCGGTCAAATCGTTTCTGGCCATTAACGACATGACTGACCGGGATATGGTACGCCCCGGCGAGATCTACTACCTGGAGGCCAAGGCCCGCAAAGCTAAAATTCCGTTTCATGTGATGCAGGCTGGCCAGACCCTGCGCGAAGTGGCCACAACCTATGGCATTCAGATGAAGTACCTGCTTAAATACAATCATCTGGAGACTAACCAGCGGCTACAACCAGGGCGCATTTTATGGCTCCGGGAGAAACGCCCCAACAATGTACCGGCTGAGTATCAGGTACTCCCTGAAACACCCTCGCAGCAGGAGCCCACGGTGGCGCAGCGCAAACTGACGCGCGAAAACGAAGAGTCTGTAATTGATAGCCCCGGTCCGCCAAACTGGCGACTGCCAGCCGTTGACTCTACCAATACGGCAGCTGGACCACTGTCAACGACAGCGACCGAAGGGGACCCGGTCAGCGGTTCAGCCGTATCGGCATCGGCGCCAGAGCTTCGTTACTACACCGTCAGAGAAGGCGATACGCATTCGGGAGTAGCTCAGCGGTTCAATCTGCTGCTTTCCGATCTGATGACCTGGAATAATCTGTCGTACCGTAAGCCATTGGTTGCGGGCCAACGCTTGGTGGTAGGGAAACCCACAGCGGTCAGACCCGCCGATGTGCCGCGCCCTGCTGTGAACCAGCCAGACCTGACCGAGCCCATCGGCGTTACCAACGCAGAAGCACCGAAACCAAGCCCCGCAGCTTCTGCTACTGTAGCTGTAGCCGGCAAGCCAAAGCCACCTGTTAAAGCAACGTCGCCAGCCGTCAGATCGCGGGAAAACACAGAATCGGCGGTTGACGTAGATCGGCCTGTCACCACACCGGCACCGGCGCCAGCCCGGCCCGAACGGTTAATCAATCGGGTGCGTATCGAAACCCCGAAGGTTAATGGCACTTCGTATTACCACATTGTTCAGCGCGGCCAGACGGTGTACCGGGTAGCACTGATCAACAAAGTCAGTGTGCAGGATGTGATGCGCTGGAACAACCTGACCAGTTATACCATAGAGGTAGGTCAGCGCATCCTGATCAGGAAATGAGTTACCGGGTACGTGCTGATTGGGCACAGATGGTATCGCCTCATCGCTGCTTGCCCATTGACCAGCCCGCCAACTTAGCCTAGCTGCCCTTCTATCCAGTCGAGACCACGGCCATAGAGGGCAAGGGCAAAACGGACACGGTTGTCAAAGTCATCGTTACCGGTCTGTTGCTGAGCCAGGTACGTCTTCACCAGCCGCGCATTTTCTGCTGCCTGCGGGTTCGCAATGTCCAGGTCTGCCTCCGTTTTATACGGCGCGAACACGGGCCGGTCGGCATCGAAATGTTGGTAGAACAGGTGATTCTCGGGCGTACGTACGGCGCAAAGCACGCCCGTAGCCCGTGCGGTCGATGGCGCCAACGAACCCTCCAGGCCGCGCTTCAAGACAATGGCGGCATCGAAACCCGCCATCAGTGCCAGTTCGGCCATTTTCATCTGGTACGTGATATGAAAGACCGACGTTACCAGAATACGGGCGCGGGCAGGGTTCAACACTTTTTCGAGCGTTGATAGAAAAGGTCGTTTGAGTAGTATCCGCCGCCGATCGACCCAGTGATTCAAGGCCGGTGACAAGGCTTTCTGATCCAGCACCCACCCGTAGACATGGGGCGGTTCTTTTGTGAATTCGGCCTGGTTTAAGACAAATTCGCAGTTCATGTGCATGTACAGGTCATGCGCATTGAGCGTGTATTTAGGCCCCGGCGTACGCCCTACCATCGACAAGGAACCGTAGCCCCGCTGCTGAAAAAAATGAGCTAGTATGGGCGTGATCAGGTACGAGTGCTCGGCCCCATCGAATGGTTCGGCCAGTTGTACAATAGGCCTCGTTGGCCCGATGGGCTCATCATCATGAAAGCGGGGGGCCAGCGTTTCCATCACTGCCTGATAAAGGCCCTGGTATTCATCATTGGTTTCATGACGGACCCGCATGATACTGGCTGCCAGCCCGCGAAAGGTTTCGCAATCCTGCTCCGGCGGGAAATCACCGAACAGGTAATCGCCCAGTTGCCGGGCCTCGCTAATCTGCAGATGCTGCCCACGCACGAGCTTCGTGGCAATCGGCAGGAGGTTTACGGGCAGTTCGGGACACAGTTTATTGACCAGAAACGTGGGGTGTGAAAAGGCATCCCGTCCGAAGCAGGTTTCCAGCGTTCGTTCCGCTTCGGTCAGGCCCTTTGTCAGGAGCGCCCCAATGAAGGCCCCTACCTGAAGCGGGTGCGCCGTGCCCGACAGCAGGCTCTCCCGGCATTCAGTTATTAATTCTGGCGGCATTGGTTTACTGCCGTATTTTCCAATACCAATGAGTTTGATGGCCCGCCCCAGGGCTGTTTCACCTGGTGACACGTCGATTGATCCGGCGGTGGTCATAGTTGCGCAAATTGTAGGAGAGCGTGGCGGCGTGAACAGACACGTAATCGACTAATAATAAAGTGAACAACAATTGGCAAAAGCCAATAGTTACAAGTTTTTATTAAAGTCTATTGTATTTTAGTATACATAATTTTTGGCTTTTCACTAGAAATTCCTACTTTTATGTGGCTGCAAAATAGCGCATTTTAGCGAGATCGGGAAAGAATCACGGCTAAATACACGGAATCGTTATGGCAACTCTACGGTGTGAAAGCGAGGGACCAGGTCGTTATAACTTGACAAGCCCGACTGGTGGCCTGATTGTTACCTTACGGAATGGCCAACCTGGCTCTACACGCGCTGATTGCACATTTTCAACAAAAAAGCCCTGCGGACTGGCGGGTCCGACAGGGCAAGAGGCCTAAGTAATTATTCCACCTTAAACCAGCCCAAATGTAGGCAGATGGGAATACAAAACAAATAACCGTTTACCGGGTCACGGCCTGATGCAGTATGGTTTTCAGCGGGAAGTAAACCAACTTACACGCTGTTCACTACGTCTACGTTTCGCCATGATCCGCCCTGCTGCCTTCGCCGACCTCGATTCGTTGGCTTTACTGTTCGATGCATACCGCGTCTTTTATGAAAAGCCCACGGCCGTTGCCGACGGGCGTCAGTTTCTGGCCGACCGAATGGCGGGTAACGAATCGGTAATTTTTGTGGCCGAACCAGAACCAGGTACGTTGGTAGGCTTCGTGCAACTGTATCCCCTTTTTTCGTCGACCCGCTTGAAACGGCTCTGGCTGCTCAACGACCTGTTTGTTCAAGCCGATCATCGCGGACAGGGCCATTCGCTCGCTTTGCTCAACGCCGCCAAACAGCTTTGCCACCACACCAATGCCTACGGCTTGATGCTGGAAACGGCAAAAACGAATCTGATTGGCAACAGTTTATACCCCCGAGCCGGCTTTTCGCTCGACGAAGACCACAATTATTACAGCTGGGAGGTGTAAGGCCAGGTACGTTGGCTGCCAGAACCTGCCGTATCTTTCAGGGGAGTTAGCCACTTTATTGCCTGACCTGTTCGTTTTATAGCAAGCCCGTATTTTTGCGGCAAATCAAGGGAAAGAGTACACAATGGCCGAACGCATTACGTATGGTAAAACCTGGTGGGGCCAGCAATGGCTTCAGGCATTAACCAGTATCGACGAAGGCAACCGCCTGCCACGGGGTAAAACATACGCCAACAAAGGAGCCGTTAGGGGGCTGAAAATTGAGACCAACCAGATCAGTGCGCAAGTGCAGGGCAGCAAACCCCGCCCCTACAAGACGAAGCTGACAGTCAGGCTTTTCGAAAAAGCAGAAAAAGACGCGCTCCTGACCGAGATCAGGCAGAACCCAACGTTGCTGGCGCAGCTCCTGAACCGGCAGCTCCCCCCCGATCTGATTCAGTTTGCCGACCAACGCGGTATTCGGCTCTTTCCGCGGTCATTCGCGGAACTGCAGGCAGGCTGTTCCTGCCCCGACTACGCCATGCCCTGCAAGCACCTGGCGGCCGTTATCTACCTCATCACCAATGAAATAGACCAGAATCCGTTTCTCGTTTTCCTGCTGAAAGGGCTTGATCTGCTGGCCGAACTGGCCACCGAAAACTTTGGCGCAGGCGGCGTGGAAACGGTGCTGACCGTTACCGACCTTTATACCGACGACCTGCCCGATGAGGAAGACTGGACCCCCAGCGAAGCGGCCCGCGCTGAGCTTGATTTTGCCACCATTCCAACCCTGACCGACTCGCTGCTTGGCTTACTCGAACCCGAGGTAACGTTCACGAAAAGCAATTTTCATAAAGATCTCGGCAAAGCATACAAGCTCTTCAGCAAGCCCGTCGTGGATAAGGTGGTGGTGAACCACCCCGAACCGAGCGATAGTGTTGAGCTACAGCTCGACGAGCTGCTCGACCTGCGGAAGATCAATATCTTTAGTGAACACGGCGAAGCACGGCCATTACCCCACTTTGCCATTGCCGACCTGATGGGCTGGCTAGGTGACCTCTCCGAAACCGATTGGCCCGACATGAGCGATTCGGTGCGGGCGCTTTACCTGACGCGCCAGTTCACAGCCGCTTTGCTCCGCCGGGGAGCCGTGGTACCGCAGATTCTGCGCGTAGGCACCGATGGCAATCAGTACCGGGTACGTTGGCTACCGGCTACGCTCAACGAAACCATTCGCCGCCTGACCGACGCGCTGGCTACCCAGCTACCGCCCGAACTGCTCACCGTTCGCTGGCAGAAAGAGATTATGTCGCCGGGTTCACCAGCCGAGCACGTGCTGATGCTCTGTTCGCTCCTGCTGCGCCAGCCAGTGAAGCAGCCTACCGTTGAACTGTGGGAACGCTGGCCGCTGGAAGATGCCGACCGGTTATTTTTTGGTCAGGAAATGCTGAAGCTGGAAGGATTTGGCAAGCGCGAAAAACCGTTGGCCATGCAACTATGGCTCAATGATTTCTTCCTGACCCAGAAACGCTTCGTGCCTATCCTGGCCATCGAGGAAGCTGAGTTTGGCGAGGTCTTCAAACTGAGCCTGCTCATCCGCGACCGCGAAGCCGCCGACGGGCTATCGACCCCCATTCCGCTGACCGAGATTCTGGACGAGAAACCTCATCAGCACATCCGTATGGCAGTTTTGCAGGACTTGCTGGTTCTATCAAGGCATTTCCCCGATCTGGCCAAACTGACGAAGAAAAACAGCCCCTCGTACCTGAGCTATGCGCCAGATGATTTCGTAAAGATTCTGCTCGAAAAACTGCCCCGTATGCAGTTACTCGGCATTTCGCTCATGCTCCCCCGGTCGTTGCAACACTGGGTACGTCCGCAGGTGGGTGGCCGACTGAAAGCCAAGACCACGACCAGTAACGCCTTCATGAAACTCGACGACATGCTGACCTTCGACTGGCAGGTAGCCATCGGCGATCAGATGCTCGATTACCAGGAATTTGAGTCATTGGTAAACAACCGCACTGGCCTGGTGAAGATCAAAGACCAGTACGTGCTGGTCGATCCCACCGACCTGGGCCGGCTACAGAAGCAGCTTACCCGCCCGGCCGAACTGACCGGCACCGATCTGCTGCGAGCAGCGATGGCTGAAGAATATCAGGGCAACCGGGTGGGAATAAGTCCCGATGTACAGGCCATTCTGAAACAGTTTACCGAAACCCAGGCGCAACCCCTACCCGAACGGCTCAACGCGCAGTTACGCCCTTACCAGCAACGTGGTTACGAATGGCTGGTGAAGAATACGGCCCTCGGTATGGGCAGCCTGCTGGCCGACGATATGGGCCTCGGCAAAACGCTCCAGGTAATCTCGTTACTGCTCAAATTCAAGCAGGAAGGTCGTTTTCAGAAACAGAAAGGGCTGGTGGTGCTACCCACCACGTTGCTGACCAACTGGCAGAAAGAGATCGCCAAATTTGCGCCCGATCTGAAAGCGCACGTGTATCACGGCCCCAACCGTAAAATGCCGGAAGGCAAAGCCGCTACCACGCATGGCGAATCCACCGCACCGTCGGACCGGCCGGATCTGATCCTGACCACCTACGGCGTGGTGCGCTCCGACTTGGAAACGCTTCGTAAAACGACCTGGTCGGTGCTGATCATCGACGAGGCCCAGAACATCAAGAACAGTGATACCGAGCAAACCAAAGCCGTGAAAACGCTGAAAGGGCAGGTACGTATCGCCCTCAGCGGAACACCCGTTGAAAACCGGCTATCGGAGTTCTGGAGCATCATGGACTTTGTGAACAAAGGCTACCTGGGTGGGGCCAGCAAGTTCAACGAGGAGTTTGGCAAACCCATTCAACAGGAACGCGACCAGCATAAGCTCGATTTGTTCCGGCGCGTGACCAGCCCGTTCTTGCTTCGGCGCGTCAAGACTGATAAAAGCATCATCAGCGACCTGCCCGATAAGATCGAGAACAACCAGTTTTGCACCCTTACGCCCGAACAGGCCGCGCTGTACCAGAGCGTGGTGGCCGAGAGCATGCGGGCCATCGAAGAGAAAGACGGCATTGCCCGGCGTGGCCTGGTACTGAAGCTCATGACGGCCCTGAAGCAGATTGGCAATCACCCGCATCAATACCTGAAAAAAGGCAATCAGAACCCGGCGCTCTCGGGCAAGGTGACGCTCCTGCTGAATTTGCTGGAAACGATCTACGCCAGCCACGAAAAAGTGCTGATCTTCACACAGTATAAAGAGATGGGTACGTTGTTGCAGCAGTTCATTCAGCAGGCGTTCGGGCAGGAACCCCTCTTCCTGCACGGAGGTACGTCGCGCGCCGACCGCGACGAGATGGTGGAGCAATTCCAGAAGAACCGGTCAGACCACACGTTCATTTTGTCGTTGAAAGCGGGCGGTACGGGCCTCAACCTCACCCAGGCCAACCACGTCGTGCATTTTGATCTGTGGTGGAACCCCGCCGTTGAGAATCAGGCTACCGACCGGGCCTTCCGGATCGGGCAGACCAAAAACGTGCTGGTCTATCGCCTCATGAACCAGGGTACGCTGGAAGAGAAGATCGACGCCATGATCCGCAGCAAAAAAGAACTGGCCGACCTCAGCGTAAAAACCGGCGAAACCTGGCTCGGCGACCTCTCCGATGATGAGTTGAAAGAGTTGGTTAGCCTGGGGTAAACGTATTAATTCCGTGAGTCTATTCAACGAATTAACGTTAATGCGTTGAATAGACTCACGGAATTAACGGCTCAAGCGCAATGCCTACCAGCGCAGTCAGGCTATTCCTTATTTCTGGCGCACGTATGACCAACAGGAGCTAGACTGGCTCGAAGAAAGCAACGGTGCATTGGCTGGATTTGAGATAAAGTGGAACACAAAACGAGTTCGGTTTCCTAAAGCCTTCCAAACAGCTTATCCGACCGCTTCTTTATCGGTGGTAAATCCAGACAATTACCTTGATTTTATTCTATAAGGCCAACCCCTAGACCTATACTAGAAAAGCGGCGCGGCTCTCTCTTTTACGATGAACGGGTTGGCCAGCCTGGGTTGACAGGTTTCGTACGTCCAGGTACGTTCCTGGCAAGGTGAAGAACGTACCTGGACGTACGAAACCTGTCTAGTCAACTGGGTTAATGAGGCAATATACCAGGCTACAATACTTTTCCTGGCTGTGACGGCTTAAACACCCCAAAAGGCCGGGCGGAACTAAACTACTGGCGTTCTTCGTAGTAAGGATGTTATACACTCTGTGGTGGGGTTTAGGCACGGCTTTTGCAGCCTCCTTTTCAGCATCACCCCAACTTAATGAATTTCAACGAATTAGCGATTATTTCGCCCATCCTTAAGGCGCTCGCCGAAGAAGGATACACTACCCCAACCCCGATTCAGGAACAAGCCATCCCGTTAGTGAATGCAGGCCGCGACCTGCTCGGATGCGCGCAGACAGGCACCGGAAAAACCGCCGCCTTTTCGATCCCGACCCTTCAACGGCTCTATACGAAGAAGCAGTCAGGTCAATGGTCGAACAAAATCAAAGCCCTGATTCTTACGCCAACGCGCGAGCTTGCCATCCAGATCGATGAAAGCCTGGCCGCCTATGGTCGTCATTTAGACCTGCGCCATGCCGTTATTTTCGGCGGTGTTGGTCAGAAATCGCAGACAGATGCGCTTCGTAATGGGATCGACATCCTGACCGCTACGCCTGGTCGCCTGCTCGATTTGATGAACCAGGGGTTCATCAACCTGAAAAGCATCGAGTTCTTCGTACTCGACGAAGCCGACCGGATGCTCGATATGGGCTTTATCCACGACGTTCGGAAGGTACTGGCTCAACTGCCCGCCCAACGGCAGTCGCTGTTTTTCTCGGCTACAATGCCACCCGAAATCGTAAAGCTGGCCGATACAATCCTGACTAATCCTGCCAAGGTGGAAGTTACGCCTGCGTCGTCAACTGCCGATACGGTTGTTCAGTCGGTCTACATGGTCGAGCGAGACGATAAACGCAGCCTGCTCTCGCACCTGTTGGAAGATAAGGCCATTAAATCGGCGCTGGTATTTACCCGGACCAAACACGGCGCTGACAAAGTAGCTGAGTTTTTGAATAAGCACGGTGTGAAGACCGAAGCTATTCATGGTAACAAAGCCCAGAATGCCCGCCAACGAGCGCTGAGTAATTTCAAAGACGGCGCCACACGGGTATTGGTAGCTACTGATATCGCCGCACGCGGCATCGACGTGGATAACCTAACCCACGTTATCAATTTCGAGATTCCGAACATTCCCGAAAGCTATGTGCACCGGATTGGTCGTACAGGTCGCGCCGGTGCCAGTGGCATTGCTATTTCGTTCTGCGAAACCGACGAACGGGCCTATCTGCGCGACATTCAGAAACTGATCGGCAAAGCCGTCCCGGTTGAGCAAAACAACCCGTATCGGTCTGAAAACCTGGATCCGCTCGAATGGGCGAAACCACCGAAGCCAGAGCCAAGACAGGCTCGTGGCGGACGCGGTCAGCAGGGGGGCGGCCGTAACGGACAGCCGCAAGGTCGGAGCAACGACAGTCAGCGTAACGGAGCCCGCCCGGCGCAGGGTCAACCCCGTTCAGAATCGGCTCCCGCTGAACAACCTGCCCGACCAGCCGGTCAGCAGGGTGGCGGCAACCGCACCAATAGTCCACGGCCCGATAATCGCCCCGGAGGTGGCGGCAATCGCAATCCACGTCGCGACAACCGGCATACCCAGAGCGCATCAAACAGCGCCGAAGATAGCCGCTGGAAGCCCTGGACCGCCTCACTCTCGACATCGCCCGACCGGTTCGACAAGCCCCGCGAATCGGGAAACAACGGCGATAAGAAGAAACGCTACTAAAGCGAGTTTGCTGTTTACCGTTTGCTGTTGCGCTGCTGATTCAGGATCCTTGAGTTAGCAGCGCAACAGCAAACGGTAAACTCTTTTTTCAGCCCGCCGTCATGCCGCCGTCCAGGTGAATAGCCTGGCCAGTACAAAATGAATTTTCTGGCGCACAGAGCCACATCATGGCCTGCGCTATCTCTTCGGGCTGCCCAAAACGCCCCATCGGAATGACACGGCGCATCCGTTCTTCCATGTTCGGGGCTGTTTCCATCAACTCCTGCACCATTGCCGAATGCGTATAGACCGGGCAAATGGCGTTTACCCGAATGTTTTTCCTGACGTATTCAAGAGCGGCTGTTTTTGTGAGACCAATAACACCGTGTTTAGCGGCACTGTAGGGCGCACCGTTTACCATACCCTTTACGCCCGCTATACTCGACACGTTCACGATCCGGCCACCCTCCGGTTGCTGTAACATCTGCCGTATCTGAGCCTGCATACCATAAAAAACACCGCCCAGATTAACCGCCATCATTTGGTCCCAGTCACTCATCGACTGGTCGATCAGCCGGGCAAAGCGGCCACCAATACCAGCGTTATTCACAGCAATGTCTAATCGGCCGAACGTACCTACAGCGAAGGCCACGGCAGCGGTATGCGCCTCAGGATCAGCCACGTTACACGCGGTATAAACGGCTTCGCCACCTGCCTCCCGAATCAGGCTGAGCGTTTGCTGGCCGTTGGCATCATTGATATCTGAAACAACGATCCGGGCACCTGCTTCGGCAAATGCCAGCGCCGCCGAACGACCAATACCCGAGCCTGCGCCGGTGATAAGAACAATTTGTTTATCGAATGAATACATGTTGGTACGTTTTGTGCCCTGATACAATAATCAGTCTATATGTTGAGACTTAATACCTAAAATTAAGTCTAAATATTATTGATATAAGATAAACCTCTGTGCAAATCAACTGTCTATATTTACGGTAGATTAATACTACCGTAACGAAAACTTATTTCTGAGATGATTGCCAACGCTGAGTTTCCAACACGGCCGGATCTGATTCCTGGCGTCTACAATTATTGCGATTCATGGTGCGAACGTTGCGAGCTAACCAGCCGTTGCCGCAGCTACCAGTTACAGCAGGATAGTGGTCTGGCCAAGCTGGATCCGAACGCTTCGTTGGTCGAACAGCTTACCGACGCTGTAGCCCTAACAAAACAGTATCTTGATACGCTGGTCAAACAAACAGCTGCCCTGCCGCCTGCTGCGCCGTCGCCAGACGAACAGCTAACCCTGGAAGAAGCCGCACTGAGTCGCTGGCATCAGACAAAAGACCATGAGGCTGCCACATTAGCCACGTCGTATCTGAGGCAGACGGGTTCATGGCTGGTACTTGAAAAGGGGTTGCTGGCGCGTGCTGGCAAACAACAGCTTCAGGAGGTACAACTGGGAATTCGGAATGAAGACGAGGCGATGGTACAGTTGAATACGCTCAAAGATGCCTACGAGCAGATTCGCTGGTACCGCACCCTGATCCCGGTGAAAACAAAAGCGGCACTCAGAATGCTGGATGAGCAAACGGAAGATGACTTGTTGCTTTCCTATTACAACGGTAAGGCCAAACTGGTCCTGGTTAGCATTGACCGTTCAATGGCTGCCTGGCAGACGGTGATGGCTTATTACCCCGAAACGACAGATAACCTGCTTGGTGCACTTTCATTACTAAGCCAGTTGAGCCGCCAGCTCGAAGCGCTTTTCCCCAACGCCCGCGCCTTCAAACGGCCGGGGCTAGACTGATTAATAAGCCATGGTGGCCTCTCCTGGTGATTATTCGTTTAGTTACGATCAACAACCAGGAATGATCACCAATGACTGTTTCCCCTCAATGACCATTCGATTAGCAACTCCCGACGACGTACCTGGACTTCTGCTCTTGCTAAAGCGGGTTGTCCCGCTGATGCAGGAATCAGGCAATTTTCAGTGGGATGCAACGTACCCGAACGCGGCAGTTTTTCAGGACGATCTGGCTAAACAGCAGCTATGGGTAGCCGACATCGACGGACAGTTGGCTGGCGTATCGGCCATTACTACCGATCAGGAGCCGACCTACGCCGAAGTGGGCTGGGACATCAGTGAGCCAGCCATCGTGACCCATCGCCTGGCCGTTGATCCGGCATTTCGTGGAAAGGGGGTAGCGAAAGCCCTTCTTTTACAGGCCGACGAGGTAGCCCGGCAGCGCCATATTCCCATCTTGCGGATCGACACCAACACGCAAAATCAGGCTACGCAACAGCTATTTCCTGCACTTGGGTACGTATATGCCGGTGAAATCGGCCTCGATTTTCGGCCTGGCCTGCGGTTTCTCTGCTACGAAAAGCGACTTGCTCAGGGTTCGCAACCGTAGCTGATCAACCAGTAGCTATCCTGCCTGTGGTATAAACACGAAGAGCGGCCTGTTTATGAAACGGGCCGCTCTTTGCGTTGACAACCAAGCTGTTACCGTCAAGACTGCGGCTTAATGCCCATTTTCTTCGCCATATCGGCAAACATCTGTGGGTCGTATTCGTATTCGTCAGAGCCGGGGGCATTGAGTTGTGGCTCTTCATCGAGGTCTGGCACCGGATGGCCGGGGATAGCGCCCTGGATCACTTCGAGCGGCTGACCATCTTCCGGGTGGTTACCATGCCAGATTTGGCCCACCTGCGTGTAATCGTCCTGGCTAAACGTATACAATTTCAGGTGCAGCTTATTTTCCATATGCTTCTTGGCCTCCGGGAATTTGTCGTTGCTCAGATCCGGGATCGGCAGCAACTTCGTGACCTCAACGCCCGTCAACAGCTCCAGCGCTTTGGCATAGGCTACTACGTGTAGGCCACCACGAACCAGCAGGTAACCCACCATTTCGCGGGCGGTTGGGTCAGACACCATTTCGTAGGTACGCATCTTGCCGGCGCGGGCACCACATTCCAGGAAGAAGTTGTGGAGCAGATCGAGTTTCAGGTTACCGCTGCTGAATACGTTGTCGCCCGACCAGAACTTGCCCATCGAATCCATCGGCAAGGCGGTTTGGCCACTGTTGTTGAAGTGGTACGTGTTGCGGGCATTGACACCGTCGGCCAGGGGGGCAATGGTTGGGTCGATACCGCGTTTAGACACACCCGTCAACAAGAGGTTAATGGCATACGACACCACTTCGATATGCCCGTACTCTTCGCCAGCGATACTACAGATGAGATCGTAGAAAGGCCGTAGTTTCTTCCGACCCCGAAAATTGAACGACTGGTAAGTGTAGTTCATCAGGGTCGACATTTCCCCGAACTTACCGCCCAGAAGTTCCTGAACAGCCGCGGCATCATTGGCCGATGGATTTGTTGGTGTTGGCAGCTCAATCGGCAGCCGGTCCATTTTCAGGATCATAATGTGTGTTGGTTTTGCTTGTAGTACTACCCGCCTAACCGACCCGCGACTTCGTTGTTCTATAATATCTACAGAAATAGTAGTTATTAAGAATAAGGCCTAAAAAAGGCTCCGTAGTCTAACTAGGAGCCTTTCTTTGAACAGTATTTATAGGCGCTATTGTGCGTTGCGGCAAGCTCTGATTTATAAAGCGGCCTCGTCTTTCACTGTCTCTTTCCCGGCCAGTTGCCCGCAGGCGGCGTCGATATCTTTACCCCGGCTGCGGCGAATGTTGACCGTAATACCCCGGCTATCCAGGAAACCGGCAAACTTATCGAGCGTTTGCGGATCGGTGTTCTTGAAATTCGCTTCGGCAATCGGGTTATACTCGATGATGTTGATCTTGGCCGGTACGCGCTTCGTAAACTCGTATAATTCTTTCGCGTCTTGCAGCGTATCGTTGAAGTTGTAAAAGACGATATACTCGAATGTAACCCGCGTACCGGTCTTCCGATAGAAGTACTGAAGCGCATCGGCCAGGTTGTTCAACGAATTACTCTCGTTGATGGGCATGATCTGGTCGCGCTTCAGGTCATTGGCCGCGTGCAGCGACAAGGCCAGATTGGTTTTCACCTGATCGTCGCCCAGTTGTTTGATCATCTTGGCAATACCCGCCGTTGAGATCGTCAGGCGCTTCGGCGACATGCCCAGCCCGTCGGGCGAGGTAATACGGTCGACCGATTCGATCACGTTCTTGTAGTTCAGCAGCGGCTCGCCCATGCCCATGTACACGATGTTGGTCAGGGGCGCGTTGAACGTAGTTTTGGCCTGCCGGTCAATCTCCACCACCTGATCGTAGATCTCAGCGGCGTCGAGGTTGCGCTTTCGGTCCATGTAGCCAGTTGCGCAGAACTTACAGGTCAGCGAACAACCCACCTGGCTCGACACACAGGCCGTCATTCTGTCTTGCGGTCCGTCGCCACGGTCATCCGTGCGCAGGGCCGGGATCAGCACGCCTTCAACCAGATTACCGTCATACAGCCTGAACGACGATTTGATGGTGCCGTCGTTGCTGCGTTGTTCGGTAGCGACCGATAGCGAGTTAATGGCGAAGTGGGTGTCGAGGTTTTCGCGCAGGGCCAGGCCCAGATTGCTCATCTCGCCAAACGACCGCGCCGATTTCTTCCACAACCACTCGTGTACCTGCTTGGCCCGGAATGCCTGCTCACCGTTCTGTTTAAACCAGTCGGTGAGTTGCGCGGGCGTATATTTTCGAATATCCTGTTTCATTTCTCAAAGAGTGAAAGAGCTATAGAGTGAAAGAGTGACTATGTACATAGTCAAAGGCTGATCGAGCGCAGAGGGCACTAGTCGCTCTCTCGCTCTTTCAATCGTTCACTCTTTAAACGCCTTCCTGCCTCCAGGCCTTTTGGCATCCAGACCGTGGCAACGTTCATGACCTTCGGCGCAACGGGGCGCAGCAACGGATACATAAAACTGTTGCGGGTTTGGTTGGGCGGCATGCGGACGTTCATAAAACTGAACAGCCAGAGAATCACACTAATTCCAAAAACCCAGGTGAATATGCCAACGGCTGCACCAGCCAGGCTGTCGAACGTACCTAGCAGGGTGTACCGGAGCGATCGCCGCAGGGAATAGCCCATGCGGTTGATCATGAAGACGACGGGGAAGAAGATAATGGAGAAGCCCAGCCAGGGCAGAAATTTCCGGGCCAGTTCGCGGCTGATGTAGGGCGCCAGCAGGTCGATACCGAATTGCAGGAATTTGAAGCCGATGATGAGCGCCACCACAAAGGCTATGATAGCCACAATCTCGACCAGCAATCCCTTCCGGTACCCGTTATACGCCCCCCACAGCAGCGGGATCAGAATGAGAATATCGATGGTAGCCACAGGCGCAGGTTAGTACTCAATCGCTTCTTCATCGAGTAGGCTCTTCACATTCAGGATGCAGCCATCCATGACAGGTACGTTGTTACTCCATTCAGTGATAATCCAGTCCTGATTGGGAACGGCCACAAACACCCGACGGGGTTTACTGAGTACCCAAAAGACCTTTTCAACGCCAAAATCGAAGAGTTTTTGTGTCTTCTCGGCGATGTAATTGACATCAAGCCCGTCGAAATCAGCCAGATCAATTCTCACGTCGACTTCAATCACAATTTTAGGCGGTGTGTCGAAATACTTCGTTGTAATATCAAACGTGCCTTTTTCAAATATGGCGACGTCGCACAATAGATTGTCATTCAGATCGAGATGAACCCCCGCTTCGTTCGTCACGGGCAGATACTTTTTCTTATCCCGGTTATTAAGTACGTACCCATAAATGAGCGATACCAGAATGGCTTGCAATGAACTACTTCCCACGATGTCTTCGACTTTACGGGTTCCGGCTAATACATCCTTGTAGCCCCGGTAATAGAGAGGCCTTCCGTTGAGCACTTCAAAAACTAACGCGCTGGGTATCACCTGATGCGGCGTAGGAGAAACAGGGTTTTCAGCAACCATATCCGTATCTGTTTTAACGTACCTCAATATAGCATTTTTTAGCTTAGGGCGGGGGGCTTGGGGCAGAGGGTATTGCTTTCGCGGGAGCCCCCTGCCCCAAGCCCTACAACAGGCTCTTCACCATCGCGGCGATGGACTTGCCGTCGGCTTGTCCCGCGAGGGCTTTGTTGGCGGCGCCCATCACTTTGCCCATATCGCCGGGGCCGGTGGCACCTACCTGCGCGATAACGGCCTGCACCTGCGCCCGTAGTTCACCTTCCGACAGTTGCTTGGGCAGGTATTTCTCGATCACGGCAATTTCGGCCTCTTCAGTGGCCAGCAGATCGGCGCGACCCTGTTGCCGGTAGATATCCGCCGAATCTTTGCGCTGTTTAACAGCTTTCGAGAGCAGCTTGACCTCGTCTTCCGGTTTCAGATCGCCACCAGCGGCCCCTTCTTTGGTTTCTTCGAGCAGGATCATCGACTTAATAGCCCGTAAGGCCCGAAGGCGATCCTGATCTTTGGCTTTCATAGCCTCTTTAACGTCCGTATCAATTTGTTGCTTAAGCGACATATGTAGATTGCGAATTAGCGAATGAATGAGTTGCGAATGGACAAAGGTACGGTTTTGCACTGTAGTGTACTGCTTCGCGCGTCGTGCCCTTCGACTAGGCCGGTTCGCGAAGCAGTTCACTACAGCACCAATCATAATTTACGGGTTCAGATAGGCCCGCCGCACGGTGTTCACCAGGTTGTGTGCGCGCCGGGTGGGTTCGGGAATGCGGTAGCCGCCATCGCATTGCAGCATCAGCGAGACCGACGTTTCCAGATCGATCAGGTTACCGGGCGACACGTAAACGGGATTCACCTTGTTCTTCGTGCGCAGCGCCGCGCCGATGACCTCGCCCCGATGCAGCATTGGCGACCAGGAACCCCGTTCGAGCGCAGGTTCTTCGTAGCGCCCAACCAGCACTGATTTGCCACAGCCCAGCGTTGGCCGGTTCAGCCACAGGCCCGCGTGGGCGGCAATACCCAACCGGCGTGGATGCGCAATGCCGTGCCCGTCGAATACAACGACATCGGGCATGATGGTCAGGTTGTTCCAGGCCTCGAGCAGGGCCGGAATTTCGCGGAACGATAACAGGCCAGGTACGTAGGGAAACGACGTGGTGGTAATGGCCGTGGCCTCGGCAATGGTTTCAAGCGTATCGAGCCGCAAGACGACAATGCCGGCATAAACGGTCTCCTCGAACTTATTGAACGAAATATCGCAGCCCGCAATGGTTTCAACCGGCCCGGTCAGCGGCTGGATACGTACCTGCCCGCGTAGCTGCTGTTGTATGGCAATGGCCGCCTCCGGGCTATCGGGCCATTCGTGTAGTGGGTTCATGTTGTTGAGCATGTAGTACCGAAACGGTCCGCCGCTGCGGCTCCAGTTTCGGTGGTTATTGACAGTTTTTAACTACCGAAGCTGGAGCCGCAGCAGCGGACCGTTTCGGCGCTACAACCCCATCACCCCTTCCGCATGACGCCTTCAACTTCCAGGATCAGGTTGGCACCGTAGAGGCCGGCGGGGGTTTGGAAACCGGGTTTAACGTTGCCCTGAAGCACCTTTTGGGTGATGATCAGGGCCGAGAGAGCAGTTAGGTTGTAGCCTTCGGGACCGGTCAGTCTGGCTTCGACGGTCTGGCCGTTTTTATTGCCTACGCGACCCCATACCTGTGTTTTCGCCCTGTTCCGCGTAGCTTCGTCGGGGCCGGTCACGCGCTTTGTGATCTGCCCGCTCACCCATTTCTGCACGCCTTTCCGACGCAATAACCAGTTGAGCGAGTTGCCCAGCTTCGCCATCCGAATGCTGGCCGATGTGCTGCCGATAAACGTTTCGATGTTCAGAATACCCGTGGTGTGATAGGCCGTTGACACGTCGCCCCAGGGGATGCTCATGCAGGGCAATGTCTGGCCGTTGGCAAAGGTCACGTTCAGCACTTTGTGTGCGTAGGGCACCACGGTTAATTTTCCGTTCTCGCGCACAAGTCCGCCCTGTCCCAGGTTATCCACCGCCGTTTGCGCCGTTCCGTGCGACAAGGCTCCACCGTCGTTGGCAAAGGCCAGTTGCAGGTACGTGGCATCGGGCAGTTTGTTGTGCAGGTACAGGGCCAGACAATCCGTCGGCACCACATCGAACCCCACGCCCGACAGGATCATAACCCCTTTTTCCCGCGCCTGCCGGTCCAACGCCGCTCCCTGCTCGAATACCGCTATCTCGCCTGTGATATCCAGGTAATGCACCCCGGTGCGCAGGCAGGCCTGTTGCATGGGGAGGGCCGTTTTCGAAAAAGGACCGGCGCAATGGAGCACCACCGATACATCACGCATGGCATTGTTCAGGGCTATCTCGTCGGTCAGATCAGCCACCCGGTAGGCCAGGCCATATTGCTCAGCCAACGGACGGAGTTTCCCCTCATCGCGACCGCAGAGAATAGGGTTCAGTCCAAACTGAGCTACCTTTTCCAGCATCAGTCGGGCGGTGTAGCCATTGGCTCCGTACAGCAGAAAGGTGTTGGGCGGGTTCATGAGCGGCGGTTTAGCCAGCTAAAGATAGCGGCCGTAGCCAGCCCGCCAACCACGTACCAGGCCACCGTTAGCGAGGCCGTTGTGGCCGTGCGACGAACCGGTTCGCTACCCAGGCCCATCGGCTCCGACAGCGTAACGGCACCGGCACCCGCCAACGCGCCTAGCACAGCACCTACGGGCCAGACCGCCTGTGGCTTGGCCAGGCCGATCAGACTATAATACAGGGCATTGGACGTCAGATCGCCCGCCAGCGTGGTGGCGTACAAGGCATTGCCGGTTGGGGTAGGCAGGCCGGTGGCTTTCGTGATTTTGATGATACCGCGTTTCCCCAGTTTATCAACGCGCGGCGCTTCGGGCTCTACCTGCCGAACGGTTTCGTGCAATACGTTCAGGGCCACGGCTCCACCTAGTCCGCTGAGTAGCGCATTTGTTAAAGTAGTCATATCGTTGTGCGTGCTTTTTAGGGTAACACTGGTGATCGCCTAGTTGTGTAGAAAAGCGAGTGAACTCTATATCGTCATTATGCTTCGCGTCATTACTAGTCATTACTCGCTGTCATTTGCTTCGCATCACTGATAGCAGTATGCTCCTCGTTCGTTGTCGCTTGCCTGTGGCGAGTGACAACTATCTACAGGGCCTCCGGCCCGGGCGTTAACTAGTCGAGACGTTAGCTAAATGTCTGTTTCATTAGCTATGCTCGGGCCTGAGGCCCTATAGATAGAGGTCACTCGCCACAGGCAAGCGACAACAAAGGAAGACAAGACACATCCAGATGTTCATAATAAACTTGAGTGGGAGTGGGACGCCACCCCGGTGTCATCCTGAGCCTGTCGGGGATCGCAGCGGCGCACCGGCCTAGTCGGGGATCGCAGCGGCGAACCGGCCTAGTCGAAGGGCTTAACTCGCGAAGCAACACACAGGTAAAATCAATAAGTACATAAAGCTAAAATCCTCTTCCAAACCAATGTCCCGTCTTTCTCGCCGCCAAACGCTTGCTGCGCTGGGTACGTTACCCGCCACCTCTTTCCTGAAACTGCAACCTTCACTCAGCAAGCCGAAGGCCGCTCCGTTTACACTCTGTTTGAATATGAGCACCATCAGAGGCCAGAAACTGGGCTTTATTGGTGAGTTGGAGGCCGCGTCGAAAGCCGGGTTTCGGTCGGTGGAAGTGTGGGTAGGTACGTTGCAGGATTATCTGAAAACGAATACACCCGCCGAAGCCCGTCGCCGCCTGTCGGATCTGGGTATTACGGTCGAAAACGCCATCGGGTTCGCTCCCTGGATAGTCGACGATGCCGCAGCCCGCCAGAAAGGGCTCGACCAGATGAAGCTGGAGATGGACCAACTGGCGCAAATTGGCTGTAAACGCGTGGCCACGCCGCCTATCGGTGCGCAGACTGCCGATTCGCCGATCGTTGACCTGCATCGGGCCGCCGAACGCTACCGCACCCTACTGGAACTGGGCCAGCAGACAGGCGTGAATCCGCAGCTCGAGCTTTGGGGTTTCTCGAAGAATTTGAACCGGCTTTCCGAAGTGATGTATGTGGCCGCCGAAGCCAATCACCCCAACGCCCGGCTGTTACTCGATGTGTATCACCTCTACAAAGGCGGCTCAGGCATCACGGCCTTGCCCATGGTGGGCAAACCGGCCATCGAGGTATTCCACGTCAACGACTATCCGGCCACGCTGACACCCGCCCAGATCACCGATGCCGACCGCGTTTATCCCGGTGACGGGGTAGCGCCGATTCGCGAGATGCTGAAGATCATTCAAAACCCCGACCGGCCCGTTGTGTTGTCGCTCGAAGTGTTCAACAAAAACTACTACGCTCAGCCCGCCGACCAGGTGGCCAAAACGTCGTACCAGAAAATGCAGGCGCTGGTAGCAGGGTTATAACGACGAACCGCAACCGGTCAGCCGTGGTTACCCTACCAGCACTAACCTTTGATCACTGTTACCTGATCATTGTTCATTGACCATGACCCGTCTGTCAGTAAACATCAACAAAATAGCCACGATCCGCAATGCGCGGGGTGGCAACAACCCTAACCTCGTCCAGGTCGCGCTCGACTGCGAACGCTTCGGCGCGCAGGGCATTACCGTTCACCCCCGGCCCGACGAGCGGCACATTCGTTATCAGGATGTGCTGGATCTGCACGAGGTGGTCACGACCGAGTTCAACATCGAGGGCAACCCCGATGAGCGGTTTATCGAGCTGGTGAAGCGCGTGAAGCCCGCCCAGGTGACGCTTGTTCCCGACGCGCCCGACGCCATCACGTCGAACGCGGGCTGGGATACGATCCGTCATGCCGACCACCTGCGTAAGTTGATCGACACGTTTAAGGAAGATGGCATACGGGTGTCCATCTTCGTAGATGCCGACGAACGAATGGTAGAAGGTGCCAAGGCCGTTGGCACTGACCGGATTGAGTTGTATACCGAACCCTACGCCACTCAGTACCCAACCGACCGAGACGCAGCCGTTGCGCCGTTTGTGCTGGCTGCCCGCAAAGCGCAGGAAATGGGTCTGGGCCTCAACGCCGGCCATGACCTGAGCCTCGACAATCTTCGTTTCTTCGCCCAACACGTACCTGGCCTGCTGGAAGTGTCGATCGGCCACGCCCTTATCTGCGACGCGCTGTACTTTGGTCTGGAGAATACGATTCAACTGTATAGGAGAGAGCTTTCTGAAATTCATTACCGAACCAGCGGCGTTTTGTAAGCTGGCGTAAATAGTGGTACGCGGATTAAGGGGATTTACGCGGACTCGTTGATTTAAAACGAATTTGTAGTTGAAGCAACACACCAACCCTCGTTGTCGCTTGCCTGTGGCGAGTGACCCCTATCGATAGGGCCTCTGGCCCGTGGTAGCTAATAAAACGGTCACTCGTCTAATATCTTGAACGGTTAACGTCCGGGCCTGAGGCCCTATAGATAGTTGTCACTTGCCTGTGGCGAGTGACAACGAGTTGGTGTGTTGCTTCGCGAGCCGTGCCCTTCGACTAAGCATCCCCGACAGGCTCAGGGCATGACTAGCGAAGCAATACACCAACTCGAGTAAACTAAGTCTTTGTCTTCCTCCAACCCCATGCCACTTCCCCTCCACGACTTTCTCCAGCAAGCCCAAACGCTACCCGTCATCGACGTTCGGTCGCCGGGGGAGTTTGCGCATGCCCATATTCCGGGGGCGGTGAATATGCCGCTGTTCGACAATGCCGAACGGGCGCAGATTGGTACGACCTACAAGCAGGTTGGGAAAGACGCCGCCGTGTTGCAGGGGCTGGATATGGTCGGCCCCAAAATGGCCCGCTTTGTTCGGAAGGCACAGGCCTTGAATCCAGCGGGGAAACAGGTGTTGGTGCATTGCTGGCGTGGTGGGATGCGGTCGGGATCAATGGCCTGGCTGTTCAACACGGCAGGCTTGCAAGCCGACACCCTAACCGGCGGCTACAAAGCCTACCGCACAGACGTGTTGACTTCGTTCGCGGAACCCCGAAATCTGCTTATTCTGGGCGGGAAAACCGGCTCAGGCAAGACGGACATTCTGAAACAACTGGCCGCGCAGGGCGAACAGGTGATTGATCTGGAAGGGCTGGCGCACCACAAAGGCTCATCGTACGGAGCTATTGGCCAGTTGCCGCAGCCCTCAAGCGAACACTTCGAAAACCTGATTTACGAGCAATGGCGACAGCTCGATCCCACGCGCCGAATCTGGCTGGAAGACGAAAGCAAGAACATAGGCCGCTGCCATATCGCCCTGCCCCTCTGGCAACAGATGCGCACCGCACCCGTGGCGTTTATCGACGTACCCAGGCCCGTTCGGGTGCAACGCCTTGTGCAGGAATACACGGGTATCGATCATGAATTACTGGTCGAAGCGACCAAACGCATCGAACGGCGGTTGGGCGGACTGGCGGCGAAACAATCGCTGGCCGCTCTGGAGCAGCAGGATTATGCCACCGTTGCCGAACTGACGCTGGTTTACTACGACAAGGCTTATCTGAACGGGCTTACCAATCGTCATGCCGAGTTGGTCAACCACTTGCCCATTAGTGAGGACAATCCGGCGAAAACGGCCGCTGATCTGATCGTTTGGGCTGACGCTTACGCTGAAAAAGGCGTTTTGCGATAAATTTTCTGCATGGGTAGCTCCATGTCGCCGACCAGAATCGTGTCGGTCAGTAACCGGTAATCGGTATCCACCCATTGGTCGGGCTTGTTGGTGCGCGAATACACCCGGGCAAACACCGCATCCTGACTGACGAACAGAATATGCCGCAGCGACGGAATCAGTCGGTACTGATCCAGCTTGTCTGACTGGTCATACGCCTTTGTGCTTTTCGACAGCACCTCGACCACAATCTCCGGATTTTTGATCCGCGCCGTAGAGACCTTTCCGCTGGGCAACGTCACGTAGTCCGATGGCCCGCGCACCACCGACAAATCAGCATTGAATTCAGCCCCGCCTTCAGAAATACAGATTTTCACGCTGCTCCCCAGTACCCGGTAGTCAGGTTGCTCGTCGAGCAGGTTGTTAAAGATGGTAATTAACTGAGCAATAAGTTGTTCGTGCAGGTCGGTGGCCTGGCTCATGGAAATAATCTCGCCGTTTAGGAATTCGATATTGTAGGGAATGTCCTCAGACAGCTCCACGTATTCATCCCAGGTAGCGGAAACACGTACTTCGTCCGGGGCCGCTCCGCGCTCGGCCAGGGTCATCGGTATCAGAATCGTTGTTGCTTCCATCTTGCTCCTGCGTTTACCAAACCTACACAATTACGCGCATTATTTCTTCGGCTTCATATGCCGGATCACCTCCTGCTTGGGAAAAGCCAGCCGCCAAACGGCCAACGGCTGTTTCTGCAGACCAAAACACGTCTGGCTCAGTACATTATCAGCCGGAACAGCGGCGTTATACACAAAAAGCGTATCACCAATTCGCTGAATGTTGCTCGATTGAGGCAGCTTTTTCTCCGCGTTATACACATACGCGTCCAGTACCTCGCGCTCTTTCTGCGCCAGAGTCTGATTTTGCACATCAGCGGCACCCAACAAACTGATTGTCATGCCATAGCGCTCGGCCAATGCCCGCGTCTTAGGCAAATCTTCCATCGTGCATATTCCAGTCGGCGCGGCGCCTTTTGCCAGTTTAGCAACAGCTTCCTGTTCAGCAATGGCTACGATCTGTTGCCCCCAGCTATCTACGGCTTCAGTCAGGTCAGCGTTGGTAAGCCGCTTCACTTTCTTGTCGGCCATTTCCTGCTTCAGCTTATCGGTATACTGAATTCGATCAGGATTGCAGGCTAGCAATGTGAGCGATAGACCTGCGATTTGTAGAAAGCGTGACATGACGAAGGGGATTTTTAGCTAAAAACGCGCGACACAGCCGTTGGGTTGCAGGTACGTTGTTTTTGGTTGAGCATCTTTCGTTGTCACTTGCCTGTGGCGAGTGACGATTATTGATAGGGCCTTCGGCCCGCGCGTTCCGTATTACGGTTGTTTAGCTAAACAGCCGTTTCACTAGTTACCATCGGGCCGGAGGCCCTACGGTTAACGGTCACTCGCCACAGGCAAGCGACAACAGACTACAGAGTAAGTAACGTACCTGGCCTGAGCTATACGCGACACTTCAGCAAAAGCCCTTTCTTTGTACACCACCGTAATGCACCATATTATGTCTGAGTTCTTAAAAGCCAATGTACCAGACGCACCTTACTTCATCACGTTGACTACCGTTGGTTGGATCGATGTGTTCACGCGCCAGGACTATTGCCGGGAGCTGATCAACAATCTGCAATATTGTCAGCGTGAGCGCGGGCTTGAGATTTACGCCTACGTGATCATGTCGAACCACCTGCATTTAATCGTGCGACGACGAGCCCAGGCCGGGTTACTCAGCGATTTGCTCCGTGATTTCAAAAGCGTAACGGCCAAGAAGATTATTCAGTTGATTAACAGCAACGCAGAGGAAAGCCGAAGTACCTGGCTGTTGTATCTATTCGCTTACTATGCCAAACAGGCGAACCAGCATAAAGAACTGATGTTCTGGCAGAAAACAAGCCATCCGGTTGAGCTGTGGTCCAACAAAATGATCGACCAAAAACGTGATTACATCCACAATAACCCTGTCAAAGCAGGCATTGTCTTGGAGCCTCAACAGTATCTGTTCAGTAGCGCCTGTCCGGAATCGCCACTGAAGGTACTGGATTGTTATTAAGCGCTTTGCTTTCCCTACCCCGTTGTCGCTTGCCTGTGGCGAGTGACCCTTAACCGTAGGGCCTCTGGCCCGATGGTAACTAGTGAAACGGATGGTTAGCTAAACAACAGTATTACGGAACGCCCGGGCCGGAGGCCCTATTGATAAGGGTCACTCGCCACAGGCAAGCG